>JAAVDV010000053.1 GCA_014801595.1 Bacteroides sp. | reverse complement strand
TGGTCGGTCTGGCTCAGCTGTGCGATAGTCGGTGCCGTGTTGGAATAACTGTAGCCCAACCCGAACCACAGATTATTCTTCGGCATATAAAATGCCGTGACAGATGGTGTCGGTGTCCATCGCCAGTGCCCGTGAGGATTTGCGGCTGTGTTTAGATAATTGCCGTTGCCTCCGATGGTGGCGTAATATGAGAATTGACCCGCCCGGCCGAGATAACGCGCGTAGACGCCGTAGTTGTCCTCTATCTGCGTAGTGTGGAAAGCCTCCTCGATATAGCGGCTGTGTTGCCAGTTGTTATAGGTGGAGAAACTCAGCTGCCCCCATGAGCGGAACGGCATCTGATACATTATTTCGGCCATGACCGTATTATAGCGGATGTCGTAGACCGACTGTTCGTCGACCGTCGGGATGTGGCTCCCGGCAGGGTCGGCGAATTCCCGGTAGCGCGAGTCATAACCTGACCCCACGGTCTTGTAGGTGACATCGGTAATCAGTTTCCCCTCTTTCTCATACTCTCCCAATGATTTTTCAAAATATGTGTTTATATTCAAGGAGTTGGATGATATGGAGAAATCATTTTGCGCTTCATATTCCTCCCTTATGGATTGCGAACTGACCAATTGCCGGATGTTCTGCCCCTCACGATCGATCCCCCCCGTCACGCTGACACTGAAAAGATAGGATGCCGGCTTGTTGTTCTGATAGCCGAGGGTGAGGGTGTTGGAGTTTACGTTCGTGCGTGAAGGGAGGCCTGTCTTGTCCTTGTAATATTCCACGCCGTCAAACTCATAACTCAGATGCTCATCCCGTCGGTCTTTTGTAAGATGGCGGTTGGAATTGCCATACATCACCTTGAAACGTGAGCGGCGGTTATTATAGAAAAGGGTCAGGTTATTGTCGCCGTAGAGAGGATTGAACGGCTGGTTGATATCTATTGCAAGGTTACCTCCGACGAGAGTGGCCTTGGTTATGACATCTATAGCCGACTGATAACCCTGTGAAAGGAATCGCACGGGGGCGATTTTGTAGACATTTACCTTCAGCACGTCATCCTTTGAGATGGCCCGGAGCTCGGTGGCATCCGTAGGGACTCCGTTGAGCATCAGCGCGACTTTGTTTGAACCTGCGTAAAAGAGTCCAAGCCCCCGGTCGACGATTAGGTTAGGAATTTCGTTTAAGGCTAAGTAAAAGTTGGTGTATTTGGTCATATCCTCCCGAGGGATGATATGACTCACATAGCTGACACGGTTCTGCGTGTTTGAGGCCTGCACCACCAGTTCGTCAATCACGGTAGCCGGTTGCAACCATACGGTATCGGTTCCCGCGTCGGTAAGGGTTGCCAATTGATCCGCATACTCCTCCTTGCTTACGAACGCGTAGCGGATCTTATCCCTCATTGCCAATATTCCCCGCGAATCAGTCGTGCCTACGGCGATGGAATCCCGCTGCGCATCGTACCCCTTGACCGTCGCGCCCGCCACCGGCACGGAATCGCGGCTGTTCAGCACCAGCACTTCCCTATCCCGCGCATTTGCGCTTTCCCAGGATAGAAGGCTCATCAAGAGTGAGAGAGGAGTGAGAAGAAGTATAGATCTGTTCCGGCTCATTGTCAGTCTTGTTAGAATAGTTGTTTACAATATCTTATCAGTCTCCGGTGCCATCGGACACTTCGGATCGGGATATATTCACTTGATATAATTCCCTTTTGGATAATTATTCCATAAAGAATTCTATCAAAGTCAATGTTGCAAAGTTATGAATTAAATTCGTAATTATCATTAGCCATTTGGCTAATAATTTTTCAATCGGAAATCCGCGTTATACGGGACAGTATACCGAAAGAGAGACGGACTGAAGATACCGGCGTGTGTATCAGCAAGTAAGGAGGCCTTGAAGAGCTGCATTCACACATAAGGGAGTGATATTCGGCACATCATATTTTACAAAAAGCCGGGCCTTGATATACTTTATTGTACCGAAACCTAACCTCATCTCTTCGGCCATCCGCAGATTGCTATAGCCTAAAGATGCGAGTCGTATCAACTCAAGCTCCCTATACGTCAGACTTGATAAATCATAATGCGGGAATGAGTGAGAAGTCATATTACTCTTGATTACCACTCTCCGGCATAGGTATTGCCGTTCTCGGTATTGACCGTCAGCGAGGCTGTCCGGTGATAGCCTACATAGACAGGTTCAGAAACTGCAGAATCGAAGTATTCGACTACCATCTCTCCCGTCGAGGAATCAGACAGCATCAGCTGACACTCCCCTTCGGGGATGGCAAACTCGAAGTAGAGGTTGCCGTCATCATATATACACGTCACGGACTGTCGCGAAGG
The DNA here is from genome assembly GCA_014801595.1 of Bacteroides sp. Lineage (GTDB taxonomy): Bacteria > Bacteroidota > Bacteroidia > Bacteroidales > Muribaculaceae > Lepagella. Next base: position 8,297 of record JAAVDV010000053.1, on the reverse strand, counting down.
AGCCTTCGGACGTCCTTCAAGATTCCTTAGGTCTTTTGGTGGAAGATTAATGATGATAGGATCTTTGAATGGAACTGTAGGGGTATCAGCCAAGGCTGAACCTACCCATAAGGAGAGCAGACCTACGGCTATGGTCGTTAGATAGGGTTGAGGTTGGAATCTCATAAAAATGATATTTGGTTTGCTACAAAGTTATATATAAGTCTACGAGTCTCCAAATATATTTAATTTTATTGTATATTTATTTATTAATTTAAAACGCTGAATATCAATATACTAATTATTGATCTTGTCCTTATTGAATATGGAATTTTTTAGACAAGATGGGTCTTATTAATCAGTTAATCAATGAACTAATTATGAGTGCGGAAGTGAAAAATTAGACATCACTATTATCGAAGATTGATATATCTTTAGTTCAATAAAGATTCAAATTCTTTTTTGTCAAGCGCGGATGACTCAGCTATCTTTTCACGTAATCTGGTCCGGGCTTTGTAAACTGCATGGGGCTCCATACCCATGATGAGAGCAATGGATTGAGGTTTGAATCCGGCTTTAAGAAGTAGAATCATCCGTACATCCCTGTCAGAGACAGTGGGGCATTGTTCCTCAAGACGAGTGATGACGTTATCATTTGATGTTTCCAGCATCGCTCTTATTCCAGAATAGAGTTGCTTTGATCCGAGTTCACCAAGAATGGATTGCACGTTACAATGGAGGGCTTTCAAGACTTTTGTAGACGCAGAGTCTATATTATATTCACTGCATACTTTATTTAGAATTCGTGATAGACTTGACATAAGAGGTTGCATCACTGATACCCTCATCTCTGCAGAGAGGATTGTTTCCTCCAATTGTTGTCCTAATTTCGCGATCTGGCCTAAAGTTTCTTTCAACTGTTGTTCCTGTAATTGAAGTCTTTCTTTGAATTGGCGTTTCCTCAGGATGTAGAAGCATAAGGCTGTCGCCAGTATTATAATTGCGAGGCAGCTAATCCAGTATACCGTATTTCTCCATACTATGGCTTTGGCTTCCTTGATAGCGGTTTGTTCCTGGTAATATGATGTTTCGGCGATGTCCGTGGATCTACACAGGATAGTGTATATGCGGTTGGCCTGTAAATTGGATAGACTGTCTACCATATCCAGTGCGTTTCTTGTTAGTCCGATTCTAATGTAATACCGTTCAAGAGTGTAGAATAATAGTTCTTTATCATATATGGAAGCAATGTGTGGCATACTGCGCTCAATATATGTCTCCGCGCTCTTGATGTTGCCTAACGCAAGCTTTACCTGTGCGCTGTATAACAGGCGGCGTCCCTCTTTACCCGAAGATGAGGGAAGGTTATCCAATTCATGTATGACGGTGTCTGCTTCCATATAGCGATGACTTAAATTACAGGCCGTCAGTTTATTCTGCAATATATATATAAGCAACAGAGGATGTTCTGACCTGATTTCCTGAATTTTAAGGAGACTGTCTCCCAACGATATCGATTCGTTGAATTTATTCAGATTAGTTAGAGCTACCATCATATCCGCCAATGAATATAGATGATTCAACGGACGGTTTGCCTGCTGATAGTAGTGTGCCGCTATGCGGGAGTAAAACAGGGATAGGGAATCATTCTGCTGAAGCTCATATTGACTACTGATTTGTTCTGCATTCTTAGCTACCCAATAGGGATCTCCGAGCTGATTGGATATGTTATAGGAAGGTATGAGAAATGATAAGGGATTACGGTTATGACAGGGTACTTGCGAATGATAAAAGAGAGCGCGCATTGCTTCGGCTGACTCCGGTTTATGACTGAGATAATATTCAGTAGCCATTGATATTAAGGAATCTGAAGTCACGGGCTTGTCGAGTTTGATATTAGCCTGTGTGATGAGAAGTGCATAATAAGCCTTCGTCTCTCCATTAGATAGCTTGCGAGGGTCGATGCTTCGGAGCAGACTGTAGGCCGAGTCCGGGGCCGACTCCATGAGGCGGTCAGCCCGGGTCAGTATTTCCGAGACATGAGGGTCATGGCAGGCCGCGAGGAGTAGCATCGACACGATGATGCTTAGTATGGGGAATATGGTGAGGCGGGTCAAGAGTCGTTTCATGGGTACAAAATTAGCGACTTAATCTCAATTATCCAAATGGCCAATCCGTGGATATCAACAACTGTTGACAGGATGAGCAAACAGCTACTTACAACTTTTTTATCCTTTTGGCTAATGTGAATATGATTGTTTTATCGTAACTTTGCAAATTATATATGTCTCCACAGGAGCCGAAAATTTGTTTATTATCAACCTGCATTATGAGAAGAGGATTCCGACTGATACGCCAACTTGACTCGATGCACTGCGGCGTGGCATCCCTGGCCATGATATGCCGGCATTATGGACTCCGATGCTCCACACGGTGGCTCGAACAACGTTGCTTCCCCACACGCGAGGGGGTGTCGCTCAAGGCTATTGCCGACGCGGCACGCGACGTCGCGCTTGATTCCGCCGCGGCAAGAGTCACCATCGACAGATTAGCCGACGCTCCCCTCCCCTGTATACTCCATTGGAACCAAAACCATTTCGTGGTGCTTTACCGGGTCAGCCGGGATGGCAGGCGCTTCCATATCGCCGACCCCGGAAAAGGGAAATATACCTGCGACCGTGAAGAGATGTCGAGGCATTGGGTCTCGACGACTGACGGCGACCGGCAAAAGGGAATCGCCATGTTCTTCGAGCCTACCGAGGAATTCGGAAAGATACGCCACGAATATGACGCGCGCCCCGCATCCGCCGCATTCCTCTGGAAATACATGCGTCGCTATCGCTCACATTTCCTCAGGATATTCCTCACGCTGCTCATCGGATGCGCGCTGCAGCTCGTCATGCCCTTCCTGACCCAGAGCATAGTCGATGTCGGTATCCGCGACAATGACATAAACTTCATTTGGCTCGTGCTCCTCGGCGAACTCATGATTGTCCTCGGGCGCACCGCCACCGATTTCATACGCCGCCGCCTGCTGCTCCATGTCTCGATGCACGTCAACATCTCCCTCGTCAGCGACTTCTTCATAAAGTTGCTGCGCCTGCCGATGTCATTCTTCGATACCCGACTGATGGGCGACCTCCTGCAACGCATCGGCGACCATGGCAGAGTGCAGACCTTCCTCACCCAACAGCTGCTGGGCATGATCTTCACCATCCTGAGCTTCCTCATATTCGGTGGAGTCCTCCTGGTCTATAACCGCATAATCTTCATCGTGTTTCTGGCTGGAAGCATCATCTACGGCATATGGATCGCAGCTTTCCTGCGCAAGAGAAAGGTGCTTGACTACACCCTCTTCGAAGCCCAGGCAAAGAACCAGAACCGCACCTACCAGTTCATCACCACCATGCAGGAGATCAAACTCCAGAACTGCCGCGAACGCCGCCGCAAGGAATGGGAAGACACCCAGACGGAACTCTTCGGGGTGCAGTGGAAATCCCTGCGCCTGCAGCAGACTCAGGAGGCCGGGTCAATCTTCATCAACGAAGTCAAGAACATTCTGATCACCGTTCTCGCCGCCACAGCCGTCATCGACGGCCGCATGAGCCTCGGCGAGATGCTGGCCGTGCAATATATCATCGGCCAGCTGAATTCCCCCGTCGAGCAGCTGATGGCCTTCATCTATTCAGTGCAGGATGTCCGAATATCTCTGGAGCGCATCAACGAGATCCACAACGGACGCGACGAAAGCGACAATGCCGGCGACCGCCGGGATCTCCCCGCAGGGGCCGGCCTCTCCATGCGCGCGGTCAGCTTCAAATATGATCCCCACGCCCTCCGCGATACCATCGGCCATATCGACCTTGAGATTCCCTACGGGAAGGTCACGGCCATCGTCGGCACATCCGGCAGCGGAAAAACCACTCTCATAAAACTCTTGCTCGGCTATTATCCCGTTGCGGAGGGGGCGATATATCTCGGCGACTCTCCCCTGACCGAATTTGATCCCGAATGGTGGCGGCGGCAATGCGGAGTCGTCATGCAGGACGGCGTAATCTTCTCCGATACGATCGCGCGCAACATTGCCGCAACCGACGGCGAAGTCGATGCCGACCGCCTTATCTATGCCGCCCGCATGGCCAATATCCACGAATATGTGGCCGGCCTACCCCTCGGATACGACACTCTCATCGGTCCAGACGGCCATGGCCTGAGCCAGGGACAGAAGCAACGTATCCTCATAGCACGGGCCGTCTATCGTGATCCGGCTTTCATAATGCTCGATGAAGCCACCAACGCTCTCGACGCCGCCAACGAGCGGGCCATCGTGGAAAACCTGGCGGAATTCTATCGCGGACGCACGGTGGTAGTCGTGGCCCACCGTCTCTCGACCGTCCGCGATGCCGACAGGATAATCGTCGTCGAAGAGGGACATATCGCCGAGACCGGCACCCACGAGGAGTTGATCGCCCGGCGCGGCAACTACTACAATCTTGTCAGGAACCAGCTCGAACTCGGCAATTAAGAACTGCCGCAGCCTTCATGGAGGGGCGCAAACCAACTGACGTAATATCAAATGTTGAATAACACTTTAAAGTATCTTACCACCCCATTCTCATATACTACCTTCTTGATGACCGGCGCCCCTTTGGACGGTGAATCAATCAGATTCCCCGTCAGACTGTAGTAGAGAATCTCCGCTACAGCCGCCCCGTCACTCTCCGGAATGACGGATGTGCCGGAGACTTCATTATCCTCCTCCACCACGGGTTCCCAGGAAAGATCGTCGCGCACCGGAAACGGATCGCCTCCATTAGGATAAAGTGAAGACTTGCAGTTGGCCACGGTGCCGGTCTCCCTGTCGACGATAAGCGCGATGCAACGCAGACGATTGTAATCCGTCACGATTTCATCACCTCTCAGATTGCGGATCATATCCGCGTCGAAGGTATATGTGAAGGGATACTCCTCCCCTGCTTCAAGCGATTCAGGCAGAGAGCCTTCCACCCCCCTGTAGTCGGACATCGCGAGGGCGATATCGTTGAACTCGAGATCCACCAGCATTCCACCTTTGCCCACGAAAGTGTCCCAGAACGGCATGAGGTATTCACCCGTCGCCTCAAACGAACCGTAGGAGTTATGCTGTATCCATCGCGGACTGTGAAGCCCGTCGCCGACAAGAATAAACGCCAGGGCATAGTTATGCCGTTCCATATCTCTGACAAATCTGGCCGTAGCCTTGGCCACGAGACTTGTTTCGGTATCGTCGCTCCACGCGAAATCGATCTCGACATCACACTCCGCAGGCCCGGAGGCTATCTTTTCCCAATCGGCCGAGACGCTTCCCGGATCTATTTTTCTACCCCTGTTCAGAGAGGCCGCGGGATACCCCGGGACGGGATATAAGGGGGTCTCCTCGTCGGGGATGCATTCCATGGCCCCGACTTCATTCTCGGAACTATGGTAGGACACTCCGACGAACCGGTCGCCGTGACGGGCCTTCATCTGTTCGAGCATCACATAACCACGCGGACACCAGCCGCATCCCAGATATGTGTATTCCTCCACTATCGGACGGAATACAGGCACGAAAGACTGCACCGTCAGAGGGAATGCAAAACTTCCCGGCTCCGGGGAAGTCTCGCCGTTGACGGAAGTGACGGCGACTGAGACCTCATACTCCCCCGCCTCCGAGAAGGCGTCCATCGGCAGCTCCACTCTCATTCCCCGGCCATAGACAGGCTCCAGAGGGGGATTGAATGTGACGGCACCTGTGCCGCATATACCGTTTCCACCGGTATATGAATATTCCATCTCGCGGAGAGGATTCGTGCCGGTGTTGACGATCATTATCTCTGTGGAATGATTGTCGAGACCGAGGGCCTGCCCGGCATCCGGAATCAGCGAGGCCGCGTCGGCGTCGAAATCACCGTCGAGAGTCACCGTCATCGCGCTGGCGAGTCGCTTGAGGTCATAGAGGTCTGTCCATGTATTCCTTCCCCCGGATGAGAGAAAATAGGATTCTCCCTGCCTGTTACCCTCCACCATGGCGACAGATGAACCTGAGAGTTTCGTGGTGGCGGTAAATGTATAGCCCACATAGAGGCCTGATTGCGGTATCTCCGGCGGATTGTCGAATACCACTCTGAGCATCCCGCCGGCATCGATGACACCCTCCGCCTCCACTCCGTCGGGGGTGTTGAATGCGAGTTTGTCAACCGTCTCCTGCGAGAGTGAGGATGAGGTCCATCCGGATACAGCGGTGATTTTATCGGGCTGCGCGTAGACCGGCACACTAAGGCCGGCCACACTTTTACCGGCGAGCTCGGAAGGGAGAAAAACCGCGACGCTGATCGTCTCCGGACGACTGTAGCCGAATTTCTGATGTGTCGACCCGAACGTGTCATACGTGAAGTCAAGGGTGTCGGCCCCTGCCGTCAAGGCGGTGACGGCCAAAGATGAGATGAGCAGGAATTGTCTTTTCATGGTCAGGATAAGTAGAGGTTAAGGCACAGGGTCATAGCCGCTGCCTCCCCAGGGATGGCAACGGCTTATTCTTTTCAGCGCCAGCCACAGTCCCTTGAAGGGGCCGTGTTTCCGCAAGGCCTCCATGGCATATGCGGAACATGTCGGCGTGAACCGGCATGAGGGTGGAGTATGCGGAGAAATCGCCCCACGGTAAAAGATGATGGGGAGGATGAGAATCCGGGTGAGGAGTTTTTTTATCATAATGAGCCCTGTTCGATGAGAGTGGCGATACGCTCGATTGTGGCGTCCTCCTTGTTCTTGTCGGGATGATACCCGGCCTTGAGGTTCATACCGAAGAATCGCCCGAATGTCTGCCAGAAACCGGCGCGGAAACTGCCGAGAAAGGCCTTGACGATATTGAACGAGCTTTGGTCGGTCTCGCGATTGATGAGCTTCAGGAGGATTTTCCCCTGATTCTTGGTCATGGTCTTCATCGTCGGCTTGTATTGCTCGAAGATATCTTTCTCAAGACGTTTGAGGTGCTCCTCGCGCTTCTTGGGGTCCGGGATGGTCTGGATATACTCGTAGGTCTCGCAGAGGGTGGCGAAGGATAGTTTTGCGAGGGGGAGTGTCTTACGGACGTCGCGTACGGTGCGCCAGTAGAATTCCTCCTCCTTCTTGTTCTTGAACTTCATGGGGGGATAGACCACCAGCGGGCGTATATAGGTCATCCGGCAGGTGTCGCCGTATTCATCGACGAAGTATTGATAACCCTCGTAGACTCTCACCTCAAGCTTAGGAGTCTCCGGTTGGGCCATAATCCGGGCCACACAGAAGATAACCGCTGTCAGCGACAGCAGCAGACGTCGGCACGATAAGGATTTAGGAAAAGAGAGGCTCATAATTGCGTCAGATGTCGGTGGAGATGTGTGAGTGTTCTTTCTGTTTGAAGTTGTTTCGACTTGTGAATAATTTTTCAGAGCAGAAGGAATATACCCTCCGGCCCTTTTTTGAATATAACGTCGAGAATCGTGAAATCAGTGTGGAGGCCGCTCATTTTTTCATCCGAGAGGCGGCGGATGAGATCCGCCCGGGCCCCGGTAAGGCTTCTGATTTCGGGAAGCAGACTCTCCACATCGAGCACACCGGCTATGACTCGATGAAGCGTAGCTGTCATTTCCCGGAAAGGCATTCCCTCATATGTGGAGTCGAGGACATCATGGATGAGGGGCATGACGTGAGGGAAAAACGGGGTGGCCGACCAGGCCGTGGCCAAGGCTCCGAGATGCACGGCCTGCCAGCGACCGTGCATCGACAGCCGCCACTCCCCGGGATATCCGCGCTTCAGCGTCGATCCGCCACCCTGCACGGGCACCGACAATGTCAGGGGGCCCTGGCCGTTGGCTCCGGCCACCGTCGTGCGCGCCAACGCCCTGCGTCTCTCCCCCCGGGGCATGGCGGAGATAATCCTCCCCCATGCCCCGTTGTCGTCGAGACCTTCAAGTCGCAGGCGCATCCACCGCCGGTAGATCTCCAGTGATCCCAGATATGGGGCCACCGCGCCCTCGGGCATCACTCGCTCCATCCCTTCTCGGCCGCTTTGGATTTGTCGGGGTTGGGATTGCTCAGGATGCGGTTCCATCGGATCTTGCCGTTATCGAGAAGAGCGCGCTCTTCATCCACAGAGATCAGCACCACCATCGGGCTGCCCACGATATGGTCTTCGGGCACGAAACCCCAGTAACGGGAATCGAGCGAACGGTCGCGGTTGTCACCCTCCATCCAATAATAGTCGTATTTGAATGTATAGTAGGGATTTTTCTCGCCGTTGATATATATCTCACCATCTT
>JAAVDV010000052.1 GCA_014801595.1 Bacteroides sp. | reverse complement strand
TCCTTTCCGAGGCCTTCCTTGCCCCTTTCAGGCAGCCTTCACCGGCGCGAAGCTCGTTGGTGCCCGGCGGCTCCGCCGCCCCCTGCAGCCGGGATTATCAGCGGAATGATAAGGAATTTTTCAGAATATGTTATATAACATAAATTCGCGCATTTATTTGAATATCAATCAATTATCTCTATGATTATTTACAAGGGCAGCTGTGGCAATCTGTCATTAAAAAATTTATTTGTTAAAATGTTTGTCAAGATTCAACATTTTTTATAATTTTGCTCCCGGTTTCCGCCACTGCTACACTCCTGCCGGGAGTGTAGCAGTGGAAAAGGGATACCGACACATGCTAAGTTTTACCATACTCTGAGCTAATTTTTTTCTGACTGATATGAAACTCCGTCACTGGCTTTTAGGATTAATTCCCCTGGCCGGCATCTGCAACGCCGAGGCAGGCGATTTCGCCATCAAGACAAACTTGCTGTATGACGCGACCGCTTCCGTCAATATCGGCGCCGAACTGGCCGTCGCCCCGCGATGGTCAATCGATCTCAATGCCGACCTTAATGACTGGTCGTTCTCGGGTGGCAAACGGTGGAAACACTGGTTCGCCCAGCCGGAGGTCCGCTATTGGTTCTGCGAGGCCCTGAACGGCAATTTCATCGGTCTGGAACTCCATGGCGGTCAATATAATGTAGGTTCGATAGGCTTCCCCGACTTCAATTTTCTCGGCACAAACTTCGCCCATCTGAAGGATTCCCGCTATCAGGGATGGTTTGCCGGAGCAGGCGTCACCTACGGCCATGCCTGGATGCTCGCCAAGCATTGGAACATCGAGGCCGAAATCGGTATCGGCTGGGCCTATACCCGCTACGACCGTTTCCCCTGCAAAAGCTGCGGCTCGAAAATCGCATCCGACAAGCCCCACAATTATTTCGGCCCTACCAAGGCGGCCCTCAACCTCGTCTATATCTTTTAATGAATCCCGCCTTCTAAGCTTCTGATCATCATGAATTCCTTCCTTCCCTCTTACCTATTCTCAGCATCCATACTCCTGGCTTCTACTGCTGTGGCGGCGCGTATGCCGCAAGTGGCCGATGTCACCGTCAGCGACCTGCAGGTAGGGCGCGACGGTTCGCGTCTCAACCTTGCATTCGACATGGATTTCTCCGGTATGCCGACGGCCCGCAACGTCGAGACGCGCATCACCCCCGTAATCAAGGCGGGTAATGACTCGGTGCGCCTCGAAAGCGTCACGCTCGCCGGCCGCAACCGCATGATACAGGCCGAGCGTCAGCAGCGTCTCGAATCCGATTCCAACCGCTATTACTGCGCCGGAAAGACTACCACCCTCCCCTACTCCTCCTCTACCGCATGGCAACCCTGGATGGAGAACGCCGATATCGAGCTGGTGGTGGAGAACCTCGGGTGCTGCTCAAGCCGGAAGACTATCGCCGACCGCGGTCTCGCTCGCCTCGACATGGGGGAACGCAACTTCGATGTGGATCTGACGTATATCACTCCGGTGGAGGAGCGCGTGAAAATGCGCTCGGCCAAGGGTGAGGCTTATGTGGATTTCGTGGTGAACACCACCAATATACGTCCCGACTACCGCTCCAACCCTGTGGAACTGGCGAAGATCCGCGCCACAATCGACAGCATCAAATCCGACAAGGATACCGACATCACGACGCTGACCATCACCGGCTACGCTTCGCCTGAGGGTTCCTACACCAACAATGAGCGTCTGGCCAAGGGGCGTACGGAGGCTCTCTCGGAGTATGTGCGCAAGCTCTATACATTCCCGAAGGGTCTGATGAAGACGGCGTGGGTGGCCGAGGACTGGGCGGGTCTGCGCGCAGCCGTGGAGAAATCCGATCTGGCCGAGAAGAGCGCGATCCTCAAGGTGATCGATTCCGACCTGGCTCCCGATGCCAAGGATGCCGCGCTGAAGAAGCAGTTCCCGAAGGATTACGCCATCATGCTGGCGCAGATTTATCCCGGCCTGCGTCACTCGGATTATACGGTGGCTTATCAGGTGCGCAAATATACGGATCCCGCCGAAATCGCGCAGGTTTTCCGCAAGAATCCCTCGAAACTTTCGCTGCGTGAATTCTTCATCTATGCCGAGACGCTCGACCCGAAGTCGGCTGAATATGCCGACGTACTGATGACGGCCGCCCGCATGTATCCCGATGACACGACGGCCAATCTCAACGCCGCCAATTGCGCCATTCTTTCGGGCGACCTGAATCTGGCGTCGCAATATCTGAGCAAGGCGGGCGACACTCCCGAGGCCGCTTATGCGCGCGGAGTGCTTGCTGCGAAGGAGGGCCGGTATGCGGCAGCCGCCAATGAGTTCACGAAGGCAGCCGCCGGAGGCATCGACGTGTCGGCGGCGCGCGCAGCCCTGGAGCGCATGACAGCCCCTGCGGTCATCACTCTTTAGTCCACAGAACCATGGTTTTTAGTCCATAGACCACAGACCATAGAACCATAGGTCTTTAGTCCAGAGACCACAGACCATAGAACCATAGACTCCTGAGCTAAGGAACAAAGAAGAAAAAACAAAAACTAAATAAACAACATTAACTAATCTAATTTTTTCAGACATGAAAAAGACTTATGCATTCGCGTTGACCGCAGGTCTCTTCCTCCTCGGAAGCTGCGCCGCCAACGAACCGGAGGGGGGATCTCAGAACCCCAATGAGGACGGAGATTACGGCTACGTTCGCTTCGTTCTTGCCAGCGATGTGACCCGTGCAGGTCAGGAAGCCGGATTTGATCCCGGTGAGGGTGAAAGCGATATCAAGGATATCCACTTCCTTTTCTATAATGAATCCGGCACATATATGTTCGACCAGACCGCAGGTGTCGGAGAAGGCTATGATACCCAGATCATCGATCATGAGGGTAAGAAATGTGCAATAGTAAAACTCAATCGCCCTGCAAAAGCAGTTGTAGCGATTGTCAATGCACAGACTAATGATGAAGGTAAGGACAATCCCCGCCGCCGCGTGACCAACAGTATCTCTACTGATGAAGATGGCAAAACCTACTTCACAATGTCTAACGCGGCTTACTACAATAGCAGTGACGTTGCCACCTACCGCACTCCTATCACCACAGATAAGTTGTTCACTTCTGAAGAGGCGGCTGCAGATGCTAATGAAACTAACGCTGTAATAATCAATGTTGAGCGTCTCGCTGCTAAAGTGAAACTTTCTAAAGCTGCGTCTTTTAGCAACAATATTGCTGATGTCGCATATTATAGTGGCGATACTAAAACAGTGGGTAAGGTAACATTTGTACCCGAGGCTGTATTCTTGACAGCCACTCAGGGTAACTCCTACCTTGTAAAGAATCTTCCCACCTATACCGCTGATCTTTCTTGGGCAAAACCCACAGGTATCAATCGTAGCTATTGGTGTTCAGCAGTTGGTGCATCAGAGGATTATCCTCTTGAATACATGACAATTGCAGAGATTCCGGAGAACTGCGAGGGTGACGATATGTGGGATTCTTCGAAGAATTTCCACTATGTCCGTGAGTGCACAGGATCTGCAACTGCCACCCAGACTTCAGTTATTGTACTCGGCACATATGCCATAAAGACCGCAGATGGCACTACTACATTTGCTGATAAAAATGGAACTTTCTGGTTGATGGCAATGGGTGATGAATTCTCTGTATTCACTTCTGAAAAGGCTGTTATGAAGGCTATGGGTGCCGTTTATACCGGTACCGGAGATGCTGAAACTACCACTGATAGACTTGTAAAAGATGGCGAAGGTGCCGAGTGGAATGGCTGGATGATGCTCAACTCTCAGAAAGCTGCCGGCAAAGATACCGGTCTTCGTTGCATGAAGTATCAGGCAGGTAAGGGTTATTATGCTGCTCCGATTCAGCGCTGGGACAATAAACAGGGCAAAGTTTGGAATGGTATCGTCCGTAACCATGTATATGATGTTGAGATCGGTAAAATCACCGGCATGGGTATCGGTCTGCCGAACCTTGATGAACCCATCATCCCGATTACTCCCAACAATCCCGATGACCAGAACTTCTTCCTGCATCTTAACGTAAGAGTTATGGATTGGCGTCTCGTCCCCACTCAGACTGTCAACTGGTAATCGATTTCATCTAAATCAAACAACTATAATGCGTCCGGAGCTTACGGATTCTCCGGAGTCTCCGGACGCATTCCTCTTTTCTCTGGTCCTATGGTCTCTGGTCTATGGACTAAAACCCCTGGTCCTATGGCCTATGGTCTATGGACTAAATGGCTACCGACCCTTGAAACGGTCCTTAGTCGCTATAACTACCCTACAGTTCTTATGAAACTCGACTTCTTAAATACCAAAAGCATCGCAACCGCAGCTGCCGCCGTCATCGGCGCTGTCTCACTCTCTTCCTGCGACAGCTTTATCTTCGATGATCTGCCGGAATGTGTCCCGACATATAAAGTCCGACTCGCCTTCGACCGCAACATGCAGTTCGAAAACCGCGTCGACAAGGTCGAGGCCGCCCAAATCTACGCCTTCGACGCCGACGGCAACCTCATCAGTTCGGCTTCGGCCGACCTCGAAACGCTCCGCGCCAACGACTGGGTCGTGCCCGTGGAGGTGCCACGCGGCAAACCGAGCCGCTTCATCGTCTGGGGCGGTCTCACCGATGACGCCCCCTACTCTCTCGACGGCACACGCGCCATCTCATCCCCCGACGACCTCACCTGCCGACTCAACACAATGACCGACGAGCAGGGCAACGTATATTCCGACCAGCGTCTGACCGACCTTTTCCACGCCGACTCCAACCTCACCTTCACCACCGAGGATGGAGTGGAGGAACAGACAATCTATCTCACCAAGAACAACAATAACCTGCGTCTCATCCTCCGCCGCCAGGACGGGGGTGCCATCTCCCACTCCGACTTCGATTTCTTCGTGGAGGAGGACAACGCCGTCATGGGACCTGACAACCGCGTCCTGCGCGGTGAGAAATTCCGCTACCATCCCGTCGACCGCGACGGCATCGAGACCGCAATCCCCGACGGACACGGCGGCCTGACCGATGTCAGCGTCCCCGCCGCAATAGCCGACATGCACATCGCCCGACTCACTCCCGATTCCGAGGGACAGATAATCGTGCGCCGCACGTCGACCGGCGAGGAGGTGATCCGCACCGACCTCATGCAGCTCATTCTCGCCGCCAAGGAATTCGACGCCCCCGACATGGATGAGCAGGAATATCTCGACCGCGAGGATTCCTTCACCGTGCATCTCGTGCTCGACGAGCAGGAGCAGTGGGTGAAGATGCAGATTTATGTCAACGACTGGATTATCGTGCTGCAGAGCATCGAATGGTAAGGCTCCCCACGGCACCTGCCCGGCAATAGCCGCACCGAGCTCCCCAAAAGAAGCCCGTGCCCGCGCGAAGCTTGTCGGTGCCGGCAGCTCCGCTGCCAGATCGGCTCAGATTCCATAATAGAAAACAGAAACTCCACATAATATCATGCGCAAGCAATATCTCACATACATCGCCTCTCTGGCAGCCGCAGCGACTCTCACCGCATGCGGCTCCTCACCATTAGCCGACGAACCCGGCGGTCTGTCGGGCATCGAGCAGATGGAGCTGCCCGTAATAATGTCGGTGGCCCCGACCGCGGGAGATGGAGAGAATATCTTCGACCACGGCACCCAACCCACCGATCCACTTCTGCGCGCCGAATCGGCCATCAATCCGAACAGTCTCTACATAGCGACCTACACCGCTTCCGACGCGAAACTCATCGAGGTGATCTATGCCGCCGGCGAACACCCCGCAGGGGTCACATTCTACGACCACGCCACATGGGGACCGACTTTCTCCTTCACTCTCAACAAGGAGACCCACACCGAGTATGCCTCCGATTTCTACATCGCCGCTTTCAGCATACCCGAAATGGCCAAAAGCGGAGATTTCCAGACGATACCCGGCAACGTCCTCTCCGACCCGAGATTGAAGCTTGACGACACTCTCAAAAATAAAGTGTGGACTCTGGAGAGCGATCTTGAGAACCTCACCGACGGAAGTGTGCTGCTTCCCATGGCCGGATGCGAACGCATCACGACCGAATGGCTTGAGGCCACCTATAACCGCGACATCTACGGAGTGGCACCCCTCCAACTCCCCGCCATCCGCATGACACGCGCCATGGCCAAGATTGTAATCGAGGACCTCGACGGCATCATCACCTCGGCCACATGCACCCACAATGCCGGCGGCCGCCTTTTTCCGCACGCTCTTGAGGGAACGAATACCGGCATCAGCTCGATATGGTGGTCAAAGGATTTCAACGATATCCCCGCCGCATTCCCGAATGTCGAAGAAGATCTCGCCCTGAACACTCAGCAAAAGACGGCACCGGACATAGCAGCCACCGAAGCCAACGAAGCGACCGGGGAGCCGGCCAAGCCGGCCAAATACATATTCTACGCCTACGAGCACGACTTCACCGGCAAGGCAGCCGATGACGCGATACGCGGACTCGTGACTCTCACCGCCGACGGCTTGCCCGACAAGACCATCCACATCTCCCCCTACGACAACGGCAAACTCTCTGAAAAGAGCTACGAAGCGATTCAGAACGCCGACGACGGAGCCTGGCGCGGTCTTCTCCGCAACCATTGCTACACCTTCTCCGTCTCCAAGCCCGACAACGGCGAGCTGCAGATCTACGTCCGCGCTACGAAGTGGGAGTATGAACGCATTAACTTTGAATTCTGAGTTTACGGCACCTGTTCGTATTCCACTCAATATTACTTCATCAACAATCCAACCGACTCATCATAGACAACGATAGATGAAACGTTATCAACGACATATCTCAAGCATATTAGCCGGCTTAGCATTGACCTTCGCAGGCTGTAGCGATGACTTTGACTCGGGACACCCGCAGGATATTACTGACGGCCAGGGTGTCGTCGTGTATGTACCATTCGTCTCCCATGAGGCTGCGACACGCGCCGCACAAATTTCTCAAACACGTGCTCCCGGCGAAATCTGGAACTTCGATGAGAAGGAGAGCGACATCAATGATCTTTATTTCTTCGCATTTTCTGATGTCGAGGGTGCCGATCCGGTAAGAGAAAAGCTGACCGGAGGAACTCCCGGTAGTGGCGAGCTATCGGAATATACCGGCTATAAAGTATCCATTCCGACAGGTGAATACCGCATGTATGTCGTAGCTAACTACGATGAACTTGAATCTTCATATTCTACTATAACGGAGGACGACCTTAAACTCCTTAAGATTAAGGACATATCCGCGCTCACATCTTCGAATGGGCTGCCGATGTCGTGCTCAACACTACAAGTGAAGAACTCGCAGGGTAATTATGAAACTCCGGCTAAAATTGCGGTTGCAGGCAGATCCTCCCAAACCATCAAGGCCGACTTGAAATTCGCAGTAGCAAAAGTCCGCGTCACCTTGCTCAACGATTTAGATCCGTCACGCACAGTCGGAGCAGATCCAAAGATAACAAATGTTTATAACGAGTCGCTACTTCTGAGCGGGCTCGGCAACTCCTCGGGAGATATCACCGACATAAGTCTAACAGGCGCATATTATGATTTTCCCGATTTTACCGATGCTGACGGTAATACTACGACTCTTGAGACGGTAAACGTTGATAATCTTTCTAATAAGAAGGACGATGCCCCTGCCAAGACACCTTGGGCATGGCAATCGATAGTTTATGTCGGGGAGTATCTCTTTGATACGACTGCTTCGAATAAACCTGCCATAAATATACCTCTGGCTGACAATTCAACTGCCACCGCTACACTCTCAAATGATGGACTTAAACGCTCCACATTCTATGATGCGGTGGGCAATACCAAGGGAAAATTTGCAGTTACAATTCAATCCTGGGATCCGGTTACTATGGCCTACTCCCTGCATGGCGCGTATTTCCTTCATATAGATAAGACAAAGATATCGGTAAAATCCGGAACGGATACAGAAATTTGGTATGAGACAAACGGTCAACTCGATTTCTCCGATAATCCTTCCTTCACGAAGGCTGACGGCTCTGTGGAGCCTATATATATCTTTGAAGAAGATAAAACCGCACAAACTATACATGTCTCACTTTCTCCCCTGCTTAGTAAAGCGGACGTAGATCAGATAAAATCAGGTGATGATTGGAAGGTCATAACACTCAAATCAGGCACGCTGACAAAAAAAATTCAGGTGGAGGATATTGAATTCACTGAATTCCTTGAGGTAGCCGAGAAGATGGTTAGTATCGATATCACGGAACGTATCGGTTCGGGGATGTATTATGGTGACATCATTATCCCGATTACAACCAATATTTCCTCTTTCACCATCACCAAGGACTCCGAATGGCAATCTTTGATTGAAGAGGAATATTCAGCAAAATCCCTCGTACTTCAAGATGGTGACGGTATGGATTTCTCCGGAACAGGTGAAAATGCCCCGACATCGGTGACTCAGATCGATGACTACCATTACAGCGTAAATATGTCGGAATCCACAACCGGTATATTCAATCTGCGAGTGCGCTATACCGGTCTTAACGATGGACGTGACTACTGGAATAATAATCATACTTTGACAATCAAAGTGACGGGAAGGGTCAACGATGAAGAAGTTACCGAAACTATCACGGTATATGTTATCGCCAAAGTTGACAAGTATAAGATTCACGTAAAGTCGGATTATGAGCATACTCATATTTATGTTTACCAAGCATTGTCTTTTCCGACTGATATGAGTCCTTATACGACGGATCCACAGGTCATGAGCCGCGCCGGTAAGCCTGTCGGTGCTAAAAATAATGATAATGCTACCGTAGCTGCTCTTCAATATTCCTTTACCGGCGCACTATCCTTTTTGGGCTGGAGCAATGGTGGTGATAATGACCCGACTCTTCCTGTGACTTTGGATAATGGTTTCAGATACTTCACCAATACTGCCAATGAATGGGAGGCCAACAATGCTAATCCCAAGCATTATTCCAAATTTGACTTCTGTGCCGATTACCGGAACACCATCACCCGCGACAGGTGTGAAGAATGTGCAGCCGGAGAAATTATTACCGGATGGCCCGGCATTGTCATGGCCAAAGATCCGACTATGGGTGATGGCTGGTATTATTTTGAACTTTCTGGCGTAGCCACTCCAGGTAAAGCTCTGATTATCTTTACGGCCGCACATAAAGGCGATAATATGTGGCAGTACCCCTCGGGTGCAGGTATTGCGCTTTTTGATTACCCCAGTCGGGAAGCATGGATTGATGTCACTGACAGTGGCGACAAAAATTTCCACTCGGATAAGGCTGATGTCGGTGGCGGTAATGATCCTGTACCGCCGACACCCACCGATACACATGATGATGCCGTATATTACAGCAATCCCGAGAACTGGCCAGATGTTTACATCTATTACTATGGAAATGATGTAAGTGGGCCGGGTTGGCCCGGTGAGAAGCTGACAGAGAAGGATGCACATGGCCATTATAAATACACAGGTCTGGTCGGTAAGAATCCTACCCATATCATTTTCAATGCAGGAGACGGCCAGCCTCAGACTGCCAATATTCCCTATACCGGCAATGGCCTCTATACAAATGGCAAGCAGCAATAATCTGGCGACCTTTGAAACACAACTGAAACGATGAATAAAAAAATATTCACATATACGGCGATGGCTCTGTTGCTCGGGGCATGTGCCGACGACGATTTCCAAATTCCGGGGACAATTGGCTCCGATGGAGAGGTGACACTGAATTTGAGTGTTGCTGACATGACCACTGTTCCTACACGCGCGGCAGATCCGGATGCAGTAACGGATCTCACGATTCTTGTGCTTGATGATACTGGGTCTATCGCTCAGGTGGTGCCGTTTGCTGGATCAGAAATGCCCGAGTTTAACAATGGTTCAGCCGTCATTACCTTTACTCTCGATAAGGAGCTGCGTGCTAAAGTCAACACCTTGACTTTGGCTGCAGTGGCCAATAATAAGGCCGTAAATACAGGGATAGAATTCGCTGTAAATGATGATTATGCTGAAAAAAGCTCCACATCTTTCGAATTCAATCCAACGACATCTGATTATATCACAATGACCGGAGATGTGAAATTGTCAGATGTTATTAATGGTGATGCCTCATGTATCCCTCTGTATCGCACAGTCGCTAAAGTGTCGGCAATGATGGCGACTGAAACTGATGGGAAATATACGGAAGGCGATGTCCTGAATAGTGGTGTATTCGGAGCAGCGGAGGACGTACGTCTTGACAGAGTCCCCTGCAATGGCAAGTTTATTCTTCCGGCTGACAATTCAACTCTATCAGCAGGTGGAGAATTGGTAAACCCAACATCCAAAGATTCTGATCGCGCATATGTGATTGTGCAAGCTCCTTATGATGGTTCTGACTACTATTACCGCGTCAACTTCGAAAAAATCGAAGGAGAAGGTGCAACTCAAAAAGTAGTGCCAATGAGTGTTGAGGCGAACCATGAATATAAGGTCTACGTCATAGAGGTCAAGGATAAGGGTTATGCCACTCCTGCCGAGGCCGCCAAAAATCCGGTGTCCAAACTTGAGACTGAGATTATAGATGTATATCCTCAAAGCTATAACATGATTACCGACGGTATTCGAGAACTTGGTGTTTCGGATGTCGTGATATTTGATGGTAGTAATTCTACAACCGCTGATAATTGGGATCAGACAAAGTCTTTTTATGTAAAGCTTTATACTCCGAATGATGAAGAGTATAAATTTGAAGCGGCTAATATAGACATTGAATGTGACTGGCTGGAAGTCGTAAAAGTCAATCCCCCGGTAGCGGGTAGCAACCCTGATATCAATGCAGGCCAATCTTTTCACGGCAAGGCTTACGAGGTTATGCTAAAATTGAAAGAGACCAAGGAACCCGGCACTCTTGAAACTAACATTACCGTACGTTGGCAGGGACTCACCCGCCCTGTAAAGGTAGTCTATGCACGTGATTTCTCCGCATCGGATCTTATTTCCTCGGCAAAATTGCTTATGAAGGATGGTAACGGGACAACTCAAGTTACGGTAGATGACTACTTCGCATT
>JAAVDV010000051.1 GCA_014801595.1 Bacteroides sp. | reverse complement strand
TAGTACACTGCCTTTGTGTCGCTCGTCAAGAGCGGCAAATGTAGGGAGATGGTGAGTGACTACAACTATCTTTTCTGCATCGCTTTCGCTTACTGCCTTTTTGATAAACGCGAGGTTTCTCTCACACTCATCATTGATGTTCTGAGGAATGAGACGACGCTTGTTGTAAAGAATCTGGGCGTAGTCGTTCATCCCATGCTGAATGGCGAATTCATCAACAGGTAGTATTCTTGACCATAAGGTTGAGAGTATGAAATCCACATTATCAATCCTTACAACTTTGTTGTGATAGTAACCGACATTTGGCAAGAACATCTTTTGCCAACTCTCGCCTTGCGCTGCTATATCTCCGTTGTTATAGTATTCATGATTACCCGCTACCATCAATACCTGGCGGTAGTTCTCAGAAGCCCATTTCCAGAATCTAAGATGCGGGATTGTCGTGTCAACGAGATACCCGACATCTCCGGCAATGACAAGCACATCGCCTACCACCTCCAGTGGCAGCGATTTCATGAAGCGCATATTATAATGAAACTCCATGTGCAGATCCGAGCAATACTGTATCTTCATTGTGTCAGTTTATTCCAATAAGGTCTCATAAAGGTGGTTATCATTACCATTATCTCTTGAAATTTTGGAGCGTTCTCAAATTTAATCTTTTTACAATATGCCTTCCAACGACTTTCAAGTGTTATGTCTTCTGCAAATGCTTGAGAAAAAACAGGTTCTTCAGCATTAATAGCGGTATGTCGATTCTCAAAGGTCGCTCTAATCGCATCCAGTAATGTATCTTCATCAAAACTATTTGAGCCAATTATTCGATAGAGATCGAAAAAGTCCTTCATCCGACTATTGAAAACGCTCTTCTCAACCATAGTCTGGAATTTTTCAGCAATAACCGTTTCCAGCGAATAGGCTATTATTCGTGGGTTACCCATTTCTTCGATTATCGTTGGATAGATCATGTGGGCGGGGCTCGGAGTTATCACATCTCCGAAACCTATGTCAAAGGTTAGTTCCTTTCTTACTGTATCAAGCATACCGACAACAGTTATTCTTACCCCCGGATATTTACGCTCTACTGCGATGTCAGATGCGTCAACACTTTCAGGTAAAAATTTCACTCCATCATCATCGACTTCTGTTGAGGCTATTTCCTTAAACGCTGTAATAATAGCTGCCTTATCATTGCTGATATAAGTACCCATGAAATCTACATCCAACGTCGGTCGCGGCAAAAACTCATTATAAGCATAGAGTAGCGCACCACCCTTCAATATGAAGTTGCTGCAATATTTGCTTTCTGATAATCTATACAGAAATCGCTCCTGCATATATCTTACAAGCATCTGTTGATAACGGCGATTGTCATGGTCACTCAGATTAAGTAGCTTGACTTTAAGCGAATGAGCGAGATTCTTAACCATTATATTTTGACATCAAGATAGTTAGACAATATTTTATAAACACGAAGTTCTTTTGCATATTGCTGAAGAATGCTGAGATTCTTTTGCGGATAACTCAAATATGAATTGAGAATTTCAGCCATAACATCAATGCCAATTTTATTGCGATATTTTATCGCATCGCATAGACATCGCTCTCTGTTATAAATTGCTACTTCAATACCATCAATTATAGCCGTAGTACGTCCTATATCCAATAAATCTTGTTTCTGGTAAATAAGTGTTATATCGACAGCTTCCGGTAGTCTCACCTTCCGTTTTCTTTCAATCGCCACATAATAAGCATCTGGAATTTGTGTTGTCATTCCATAGTGGTGCCATGCTGAATACAAACAGAGAATCCCATTCGGCACAATTGCATCGATGTCAATCATACCTCCAGCAAGAGTTTCCAACGTAGCGTATACCCCATTACGAACCTTGATGATTTCTCCATCCTTGGCCTCGCGGAGTATATCTCTATACGCACGGTTTCCCCTAACAGGGACTATAAATCCGTTCTTATGTGCTGATTCATCATTCATAGCACAAAGTTACGGCATTTATTTGAATTAGCCGTATATTTTTGTCAGAAATTTTTATCAGATATTTTTATAGGACATATAAGTTTATGGGGCAATATAATTGTTCCGAGTGACTTTTCATAATTAGGGAAAAGCCAAAATCTGAACACTAAACAATATCCCATATATATTTCTGTTCAAATTTTGACGGTTGATTATAATCAAAATCTAACCTCTATTTTCGTCGAATTTGCACGGCGCGGAGCATTGCGAGGAATGTTAAAAAATTGGATATTGCTTTGATATTCCTTTCAGGCAATCGCTCTGCGTTCGGCATAATTCATGCACAAAACGCTCAGACAAGTAACCGATTACTCTTCTCTTATTTGTATCAGGATTCTATCCACCAATCCAAGGTTCGCTTAAAGTCTGACATCAGTAACTTGAAGTCATAATCGAGGTTCTTTTTTCGTTGGGCGATTCTGTCAACCACTGTCAAGAAATATTCACTCATCACCCGTTTTTGTTCTTTCTCCGGCAGGAAACTGAATGACTTTTCAAATACGATGGTAGCGTATATCAATCCGGTGCGCTTACTCAATGGGCCGATTTGATAACGCGGTCGTAAAAATAACCCTTCCTGATCAATCTCCTCTTCGGAGTACATGGCAAGCAACGCCTCATAATAATCTGATCTCCGGAGTTTGAGCGACTCGTCGGCAATAATGTAGTTTGTCTTGCAATGGAAATCATCATAAAAACTCATCGCGGTATTGATTTCAATCAGCCGGAGAGTGTCATTCCCATATCGTTGAGGTCTCAAGTTCTCTCGCAACTTGGGATTCAATGACTCCGTAATGCTGTCGAGTACTGCGCGGCTACCGGGATAGCAGTTGTCAAGGGTGCGGACAATCTCAATCGGGGTAAGGATCGTATTATCGGTCATGTGGGTCATACTGCAAATTTACGAATATCAGTTGAGATTATATGATAAAACTTGATAAAATTCACCGAAAAAGAGGCTTCAAAGGGCTGATATTGCACGCTGGATTCCGCAATTAGCCCCCGATGATGCATCGAGAGGAGATTATCTCGGCTCGATGCCGCTTGAATTTCCCGCTCCAGAACAGAACGCCCGGACATTAAACCAAAATCCTCCGGGGAGGGTTATTAATATATCTAATCTTTAATCTTACTATGGAAGGCATCTGTGGAGAAGGATTTCTTGTCGGACACATATGATGGCCTCACCACTTAAATTTACTATTTATGGAAATGTTCTGTTATCAGTGTCAGGAGACGGCGAAGGGTACCGGATGTACTCTGCGCGGTGTGTGCGGTAAACTGCCCGAGACCTCAGCCCGTATGGATCTTCTGCTCTACGCCACGAGGGGTGTGGCTATCCTCAACGAGAAACTGCGTGAGGCCGGTGCCGCTCAGAGGAATGCCTCACATCAGGTGATCGACGCACTCTTCACCACCATCACCAACGCTAACTTCGACAATGATTCACTCGACGGATTCATACGCCGCGCCTTCCAAATGAAGCGTGAGCTGAAAGCGAAGTGCGAGGAACTGGGTATCGAGATTCCCGACGCTCCGGAGGTAACGCTTGAGGCGGAGCCCGCCGACTACGAGAAACTGGAACCCGTCACGGGTGTGCTCGCGGAGCCGGACGCCGACAAGAGAGGTCTCAAGCAATTGGCCATTTATGGCGCCAAGGGGGCCGCTGCCTACACCCGTCATGCCGCCAACCTGAAGTTTGAGGATGAGGAGGTCTACAAATATATCGAACATGTGCTCAAGGAGGTCAGCCGTAAGGATATCTCGGTAGATGAGCTGGTGAAGCTCGTGCTTTATATGGGTGAAGGGGGCGTAAAAGCTATGGCTCTGCTCGACAAGGCCAACACTACCCGCTATGGTAATCCCGAAATCACGAAAGTGAATATCGGTGTGCGTAAGAATCCCGGTATCCTCATCTCCGGCCATGACCTGCATGACCTTGAGGAACTCCTCGAACAGACAGCCGGCACGGGAGTGGATGTCTATACCCACTCCGAGATGCTCCCCGGCCAATACTACCCGTTCTTCAAGAAGTATCCCCACTTCGCCGGCAACTACGGCAATGCCTGGTGGAAGCAGGTGGATGAGTTCGAGACTTTCAACGGTTGCTTCGTATTCACATCAAACTGCATAGTGCCTCCGCGCAAGAACTGCACATACCTCGACCGCGTCTACACGCTTGGCGTAGTGGATATGCCCGGCACCCATCATATCGAGGCTGACCCGGAGGGTCATCACGATTTCTCCGAAGTTATCGCCAAGGCCAAGGGTTGCCCCGCACCGACCGAAATCGAGAAGGGTGAAATCATCGGAGGTTTCGCTCATCACCAGGTGATTGAATTGGCACCCAAGATCGTGGAACTCGTGAAGGAGGGCAAGATACGCAAGTTTGTTGTCATGGCAGGTTGCGACGGCCGATTCCCCTCCCGCTCCTAC
Organism: Bacteroides sp.; assembly: GCA_014801595.1. Taxonomy (GTDB): domain Bacteria; phylum Bacteroidota; class Bacteroidia; order Bacteroidales; family Muribaculaceae; genus Lepagella. The sequence continues at coordinate 3,447 of JAAVDV010000051.1, read as the reverse complement.
TACACGGAATTTGCAGAGGCTCTCCCGAAGGATTGTGTGATCCTGACGGCAGGTTGCGCCAAATACCGTTACAACAAGCTTCCGCTCGGCGACATCGAGGGTGTGCCCAGAGTGCTCGATGCCGGACAGTGCAACGATTCCTATTCACTCGTGCGTATCGCAATGGCCCTGCAGGAGGCTTTCGGCCTGAGTTCCATCAACGAACTCCCGCTCGTGTTCAATATCGCGTGGTATGAGCAGAAGGCCGTGATCGTGTTGCTCGCTCTCCTTTATCTCGGCGTGCAGAATATACACACCGGTCCGACCCTACCGGCATTCTTCACCCCCGATATCCTGAAAGTGCTGCAGGAGAAATTCAATATCGGCACCATCTCCACCGTGGAGGAGGACATCAAGAAACTCATCGGCTGAGGATATGAGAGAAATGCGAAAGGGGCAGCGCCGTATGGATACCGACCGGGCGCTGGAGGTCTTCGATAAGGCTCCTTATGTGACACTAAGCATGGTGCGTCCATCCGGTCTCCCCTATGCGGTGCCGGTCAACATGGTGCGCCGGGATGCGGAAACGTTCTATTTCCATTGCGCCTTCGAGGGGGAGAAAATCGATTGTCTTCGCGAGCAATCGGTGGTAAGCCTGTCGGCCGTCAGTCGATGCCATCCTGCCTTTGAAGAGGAAAAGGAGAACTTCACGGAGCATTACCATTCGGCCATAGCCTTGGGTAAAGCGGAAACCGTGACCGACCCCGAGGAGAAGACCGAGGCCCTCAGACTTCTATGCGAAAGGTTCCTGCCCAAAAACATGGATCATTTCGAGGCAGCTGTCGCCCGCAGTCTTGAGCGCACCAACGTGATACGCATCCGACTGCTGGAACCTCCCGTCGGTAAAAAGAAGGGTGATTGATACAAAATATTCCGGCAACGGGATTCCCAATCTCAGGGAATATCCCGTTGCCGGATTTATTATATCAGTCCACGGAGTCCCGGAGACGACATCGGCAATCAGAGACCACGAACATGCTTCTCCCATTTCCATGCGGAACGGAGCGTATCATCGAGCGAACGCTCGGCCTTCCAGCCGAGTTCCTCATTCGCCAACGTGGTGTCGGCCCATACGGCAGGGACATCGCCGGGGCGACGCGGCGTGATCTTATACGGGAGCTTGAGATCATTAACGCGCTCGAACGTCGTGATGAGTTCAAGCACAGACACAGGATTTCCTGTCCCGACATTGAAAATCTCATATTTTTCCTTCATCTTGTCATCTGTCATACGATTGACAGCCGCCACATGAGCCTTCGCGAGATCGACCACATCGATATAATCGCGCAGGCAAGTGCCGTCCGGCGTATCATAGTCATCGCCGAAGACGCTCAGACATTCACGGATACCCGCCGCCGTCTGCGTCACGAAAGGCACGAGATTGTTGGGCACACCTCTCGGCAACTCCCCTATCAGGGCCGACGGATGCGCGCCGATGGGATTGAAGTAGCGCAACGCTATGCCGTGGAGGCCGGCGCATGCACGGCAACAGTCGCGCAAAATATCCTCCGCTATCTGCTTCGTGTTGCCATAAGGCGACGTGGCCGGCTGGCGCGGCGTGGATTCGGTCACCGGCAGGGTCTCTGCCTCCCCGTAGACGGTAGCCGACGAGGAGAAGAGAATATTCCGGCGATTGAACTGCATCATCATCTCCACGATATTCATGAAGGAGACGAGATTATTCTGATAATACATCAACGGCTTATCCATCGACTCGCCGACAGCCTTGTAGGCGGCAAAATGAATGACGGTCTCGAATTCATATTTCTCGAACACCCCCTTGAGGGCAACGGGATCGCAGGTGTCCACGATTTCGAAAGGAATCTTTCGACCCGTGATTTTCTCCACACCCTCGACGGCGGCCGCATCAGAGTTGGAGAGATTGTCGATGATGACTACATCATAGCCGGCGTTGATGAGTTCGACGGCGGTATGCGAACCGATATAGCCGGCTCCGCCTGAAATCAACACGGTTTTATTGGAATCCATATGTAAGTGAGAATTTTAAATATTACGGCAGACTTCCGTATCAAGTCCCCTATGATATAACGCTGAAAAAGGGGGTGATTGCACAAGCCGGAGGAAAAATAATATATTCCCCTATCCGCGCCGAGGATTTGACAAGAAGCTACTTTTAAAGAAGATTGCCGAAATTCGATTTGATAATTATCAAAAGCTTTATTAATTTTGCAATCAAGTATTCACCTTTAAGCCATACATGAAATGAATTGCAAACTGATAGGAAGCTATGTTAAGCATCTGGAAATCGACCTCTCCCCCGGCGAGGAATTCTACGGGGAAAGGGGCTCGATGATCTATCTTGAGGAGGGAATCGAAATGTCGTCGGAACTCGTCGGCAATACCCTCGGACGTATCCTCGGCGCGAAGCTTGCCGGGGAATCCCTCATACTCCTCAGATTCTATAACACGACCAACCGTATCTGCCGCCTCGTGTTAGGGAGCCGCACAGGACTGCTCCATATGAAACTCGAAGGACGCGAACTTATCTGCCGCCGGGGAGCCTACGTAGCCTCAAGCAAGAAGGTCAACGTCTCGACCCAACTCTCAATAGCCGGCCTGTTAGGGGGGATGGGCGCCCTTCTGCAACGCATCTCGGGCCACGCCACCATCTTCCTTGAAACCGACGGCGACCCGGTGATTGTCGACCTGCAGCCGGGACAGACAATCCGCATCGACGAGAACCATTTCCTGGCTCTCGAGGGGATTCCGGAAAACAGGATTTCGGCCAAATGGTCGCTGCGCAACTACCTCGGCGGCGAGGGCATCAGCATGCTGACCGTCACCGGTCCGGGACGCGTCTACCTTAACCCGGGACGCGTAATGAACATCATCTGACAAACTTTTTGTCATAAATCAATTGCCAAGGATATTGTTTTTAAAGATTTTTAATTAATTTTGCAATGAATTAAAAGTCGCATATCAGCGTCAAATGCCACAATGTCGGTCTTGACGAGGAAATGCACACAAAAATGCTAACCTACATAAAAATCAATGGCAAAAAATCTCAAGGCAGCCATAATGGGCAATGCCAAAGACTACATCATGATTATCTTCGGCCTGATGCTTTACGGCATCGGGTTCACGGCTTTTATCCTGCCGCATGAGATAGTGATCGGCGGATTGTCGGGTGTCGGCACACTCGTCTATTTCGGCACCCACGGCCTCATCTCCGTAGCCGTCACGCAGTATGCCTGCAACCTTATGTTGCTCGGCTTCGCCTTCAAGCTCGTCGGAAAGACCTTCGTGATGCGCACGATATTCGGCGCTACCATCATCTCGCTGTTCATCGGAGTGTTCGAGAATTTCTTCATGAGCCTCGGCCACCCCATCATAGCCGACATCAGCATGAGCGCCATCCTCGGCGGTGTGTTCTGCGGTCTGGGCGTA
>JAAVDV010000050.1 GCA_014801595.1 Bacteroides sp. | reverse complement strand
TTATCATATCGTACTCAGATTAATAAAACCAACTGAAACTGTGCCGAATACCATGGGTCGGCTTTTTTAGAAAGCTCTATTTTTATCTGTAGTTCATTTCTAAGTCACGATAATTATCACCGAAGACAGATAATTGAATAAGTTTAGAAACTCTATGTCTACGACCCCTGCCCATAAAAAGGGCATCTATCTCCTCATGCGTTTAGTCCTTTTTTTATTCAACTCTACTTTAATCTTTTATTATGGAAAAGACATTGCATCCTGTGGTACAGGAGTTGGTTGACATGATAAATGCCAATGGTTGGCGTGACAAGTTTGAAGAAGCTGTCAAGAAAGCCGTCAGCTACAACATCTATGGTTTCGAGAATGTCAAAACTCTCGATGACTATATCGATTGGTGTAACGCTCAGTTGAGCTGGGTACCAGTGGAAGACCGCTACGGTAAGGAAGTCTACAAGCACGTTTGTATCTTCTACTTTGTCCTCGACCAGTCTCCGGTCAAGGAACTTCAGAACGCAGTCGTGCCTCACGATAAGATGCAGCCCCTGACACCTCTCTCGGCGTGGATGCGCAAATTCGTCACGGAGTTCGGCAACTGGATGGACGAACCCGGGTCGCTCACACCCGAATCAGAGAAAACGTTCTATGATTCACCGCTTTACAATATGAATGAATACATTCGTCCGCGTGGCGGCTGGAAGAGCTACAACCAACTGTTCGCACGTCGTACGAAACCCGGCTATCGTCCTATAGCCGCCCCCGGCGATGATTCCATCATCGTTTCTCCGGCCGATTGTACATTCGACGGCCAATGGGAAATCAACAGCGATTCTCACGTTGATATCAAGGGTCTCGACTGGAAGATCGCGGAGCTTCTCGAAGGCAGCCCGTATGCCGACCGCTTTATCGGCGGACACTGGACCCACTCCTTCCTGAACACATACGATTATCACCGTCAGCACGCCCCCGTCGGCGGTCGTGTGCTGGAAGCTCGTGTAATTCAGGGCACCACCTATCTGCAGGTTGTCCCCGAACCTATTCCCAACGACCCGTTCGGTCGTTCCGTAATCAAGGCCAAGAGAGTGTTTGACGCTCCCGATGATGCAGGCTACGAATTCATGCAGACCCGAGGCCTCGTCGTTATCGACAGTCCGATAGGTCTTGTGGCGGTTCTTCCGATGGGTATGGCCCAGGTAAGTTCGATCATACTTACCGCCGAAGAGGGAGTGACACTCCAGAAGGGTGACGAAATCAGCTACTTCCAGTTTGGCGGCTCCGATATAGTTACAGTTTACGAGCGTGCTTCCAACGTTGAGATTACCGCCTTCCCCGGCGTACACTACAAGGTCGGAACCAAGGTCGGTCAGGCATATCCCGCCGTCCGTCGCTAATAAGAGAATGAACGCGCACACGCCATTTCCCGAATGACCGTGTGAGATTTATCAACAACAGAGTCCGACGTGAAACAACGAGTTGTCTCTCGTTAATTCCGTCGGACTTTTTCATAACCTCTTATAATTATGGATACCACTAAAACTAATCCCTTGCCGGCAGCCTCCGGTAAGGTTCCCGTCGGGAAAAAGGTAGCTACGCTTACCATGGGTGCAATGGCGATCATGATAGTCACCAACATCGTCAGCATGCGTGGAATGGCGTCACAGGCGGAATACGGCTACGGCTCGATTTTCTATTACGTGTTCGCCGCTCTGGTATTTCTCGTTCCATACGCCCTCGTTTGCGCAGAATTGGCCTCCGCCTACACTCACTCCGGTGGCCTTTTCAGATGGTGTTCCGAGGCTTTCGGCCCTAAATGGGGCTGGGTGGCGATGTATCTTGAATGGCAGATGGTCGTGATATGGTTCCCTGCCGTGCTGATGTTCGCCGCTGTCTCTCTCGCATTTATTTTCTGGCCCGAGACATTCGATGAGAAACTCGCCAAGAATGTTATCTATACACTCGCCGTAGTGCTTGCTGTATATTGGATTGCTACCTTCGTTACATTCAAGGGTCAGAAATATGCTAATAAACTCTCAACGTTCGGCGGTTTGACCGGCACCATCATTCCGGCGGCCGTACTGATTATTCTCGGCGTGCTCTATATAGCTATGGGCAATAAGGTATATATCCCCACCGACCAGCCTTTCTTCCCTGATTTCGCCAAATTCGGAGATATCGTATTGGCAGCCTCGATATTCCTATTTTATGCGGGCATGGAGATGCAGGCGGTTCATGTGCCGTCAATGGTAAATCCCTCTAGGAATTTCCCGCGGGCCTGCTTCATCGCAGTGGTGGTGATTCTGGCGATTTTCGTTTTCTCCACACTCGCGATCGGCGCAGCCGTACCTGAGAAAGATATCAACCTTCTGCAGTCGCTTCTTGTGGCCTACAACAGACTCTGGGCATCAATGGGTGTGCCTTGGCTTGGAAATCTGATGGCTCTGTTTATTACTATCGGTGCGCTTGCACAGGTGACTGTGGTGATTTCAGCCCCGTCAACGGGTATCCTTGCCGTCGGTCGTGCCGGATTCCTCCCCCGCGGGCTCCAGAAAGTAAATAAGAACGGTATCCAGGTGCCTATTCTTTGGGTGCAGGGTATATTCGTCACAGTGCTCTCTCTCGCACTTGTCGTCATGCCGAGTGTTGAATCCGCCTATCAGGTGCTCAGCCAGATGTCTACGGTACTGTATCTCATTATGGTAATAATTATCTACGGCGCATTCCTGCGACTCCGTCGCACCGAACCGAATGTCAAGAGAGGTTTCCGCGTGCCTTGCGGTAATTTCGGCAAATGGTTCGTCTTCATACTCGGTGTCCTCGGTGCTCTGGTAGCTATGTTCATCAGTTTCGTTCCCCCGGCACAGATTTCTACCGGTTCTCCGGTGGTCTATGTAGGTATCATCCTACTCGGTGTAGTGGTTTTCGTTGCGTTCCCGTTCATAGTTTATGCAAAGCGTAAACCATCATGGAGAGACCCCGACAACGATTTCTATCCATTCAACTGGCAGATCGAGGGACGCTCACCCGAACAGGTCTCTAAATGGACCCCCGGTTACGAACCTACTGAGGCCGAGATTCAAAAAGCTATGCAAGAGGGTATAGCTGCCGGCGACGTCCGCACAAACAATGACGTAAGTCGATTATCATAAGTAAGTATTGGAAATTAAAAAGCTACTGAGATTAATGAATGAGTTTTAGCATTCATTAATCTCAGTAGCTTCTTAATAAATACATTGTTACATAAGAAACAACTAACATGAAATCAATTGGTTACAACAGCCCGTTTCTTCAAGATCCTTGAAATCTCGTTTTTGAGGATATGATGCGCCGGGCGGGCCATATCTACATGATTGTAGCCGTCGAGCTTGTAGATTTTAACATCCGGATGTCCTACGAGCCTCATCATCCTCCACATATAGAGATTCTCCTCATATCGACCATACAACTCCTCCTCCGCGTCTCCGGTAATTATTACATATGGGGCACAATCCTTGCGCACGTGGAAAAGGGGAGCAGCCGGGTCTATGTAGGGTGTAAGTTCGCCGATTCCTTTGCTTTTGCGATCGGAAAAATGAGTGATGACCTGACCACTGTAGGGTATGAGTCCGGCGATAGAATCGGCATCGATATCATACTTTGCCAGACGGCTCCTATCAAGGCCGATCATGCTCGTCAGGAATCCGCCGGCGGAATGTCCCGCCACGAATATCTTCGACGGGTCGCCTCCGAAATCCCTGATATTGCGGAATGTCCACGCCACAGCCTCCGCCGCATCGTCGATACAATCCTCAACCTCGACACCGGGGACAAGACGATAGTTGGGCGCTACCACCACATAACCCTGTTCCGAAAGTTCGGCAGGTATGAACTTGTTTCCTCCCGTCAGGCCCCCGCCATGAAACCACACGATGACGGGCAAATCATTACCTTCAGTGTCGAAATGTACGTCAAGTTTGAGTCTCTGCGCGGAATATTCATCATTCTTGTCAGTATAAGAGATATCCTCGCGGGTGGTGTAATGATTCTGTGCAGGCAGCATCAGCCATGCCATCGCTGCGAAAACAGCGGCAAACAGTCTTTTCATCTTGATATAGTTATCATGGTTACAATGGCCTTTCACATCCCATAGGAAAGGCTATACGATACAACGCCCCGGGCATCGACGATATTATCATATCGGTGCGTCAGGCATTTCGAGTGAGGTTTCGTGGCGTCCGGAACCTTCCGCGATATTGGCCCGTATAGAGCGCGCAGCTTGTGTCATCTGGTCGTAGAGGCGGTGGCCCGGATCTATCTTGTAGTCTACGAACCGGTCGCAGAAGCGCTGTGTGGCAAGTTCTATGATATTGGCAAGAACCCAGGCGTTGAGCCAAAAATAGGAGGGGGCCGAAGAGAACTTTATCATGAGGGATTGGGGATAAGGGTCAGTTTGTCATAATGTCAAGATGTCAAATTGTCATAATGACAGGATGTCAATTTGACAAAATATCAGATTGACAAGATGATAGAGTTTAGTTCGAGGAGAAGGAGAGGAGACGATTGAGCCAGAAGGAACGCAGTTCGGCGGCAGGAACTATCAGACGAGAGTCATTGACGGGGGATATATTGCGGCCGTTCAGGCGCATGGAGGCGTAGAGAGTGCCGGAGGGTCCACGGGAGTATATCACCGCTATGTTGGCAGCCAGCGGGGTCAGATAAGCGTCGCTCCATTCGGTTGAAAGCCGATCATAATCAGCAGGCCGGGCAATAGTCTCCTCTATACCCAATAGCGCGAAGAAGGGGAGAAGCGTTTCCGCATGGCCAAAGACCCCGGAAAGTCCCGGCGAGAGTTGACCCACCTCAAGATGCGCCATGGTGTCGAGCCAGCTGTAAAGCAGATAAGAGGCTCCCTGAGCCGGAATATTAGAAAGCGGGGAGATGGAGTATTGGAAGTATTTTTCAAGGTTAGTAGCTTCCCAGCAGGCGCGGTATTCCTCCATTGTCATCCATTCATCGGTCGGGGCCGGAAGTGATGCCGCCCGCATACCCTGAAGCACCTTGTACATGTCGTAGGTCAGCCGACGCAATTCCTTGTCGCTCATGCCGCTATTCTTGCCGACAAGACGCAGGGCCGGCTCAACGGAAACATGTCGGTCGACGAAACTGTCGTACACATTTTTCCACTCCCCCTCCTTGCGCCAGTCGTCATATCGCTTATCGGTCACAAAGAAGCGTGTCAGGTGGTCATACGCTTTGCCTGAGGCCGCCTTGGTATCTATCCCTTCGTAGGTGTCGGCTATGGCGATAGTGAACTGGTCCATCGTCTCCACGACACGCGGGACATACGATGCCACAGATGCCACGGATGCTCCCGACGCACCAAATATCTGCGGGTACATCTCCGCCATCTCCTTTCCGAGGCGCAACTCCTGATCCTTACCGATCGGGGAGAGCATACCCCATTGGCCATCCGTATGCTTTCTGACGCCCTGAAGGAGTTCCATAAAGGATTTCCCCGCCTTTGTGAGCGAACCGCGCTCAGAAGCCTTCTTAAGAGCCTTCTCGCACGCCGTCACTTTATTCTCGGAGGTAAGAAAACGCGCTCCATGGCGGGCGACGTAATCGAGATATACAGGCGCCAGGGAATCGGGCAATGCCGACGGCTCCACTGCGGAGAAGTCATAAAGGCTCATGCTGCCGTCAAGGATTGCCGGCAATTCGTAGTAGCGCGGTGCGGCGAAACCGATCGCCGCAAACGCCAATGTCAAAAGTAGAGAAAGGAGTTTTTTCATAAATACGGGTATATTCTTGAATAAAAATCAAATCGGCTTGGAATCACGCATCGTTCGGAGAATCGAAAGGGCCTTGCTGACATCAGCCACTTTCTCTATCACCATCGAACGTTTGCCGTTCTGCTCGCGGAGGCGAGTGTTGGCGGTATCTATCTGCATATAGGCCAAAACCTTTCCGAATGCCGGACTCTGATAGTAAGCCTTATTGTCATCGCCTACGAAGAAGAGATACATACGCCCACCCTTCAGTGTGAGCCGCTCGATTCCCAGTCGGCGCGCCTCCATGCGAAGCGGAACGACCTTTATCAGTTCCTCGGTGGTGTGTGGCACGGGGCCGAAGCGGTCGCGCAGGCGTTCGGCGAATGCCTTTATATCCTCGGGACGCTCCATATTGTCGAGCTGCTGATAAAGCATGATTCGTTCGCTCTCCTGAGGCACATATTCCGGAGGAAGACGAAGTTCGAGATCTGACTCTATCACGCAATCGGAAACAAATTCCTGCTCTCCGTCACGTGTCATATCATCAAACGATTCGGAGAATTCCTCCGTCCGAAGTTCTGTCACGGCCTCCTTAAGAATCTTCTGATAGGTCTCATAACCGAGATCGGCGATAAATCCGCTTTGTTCGGCCCCCAGAAGATTGCCGGCCCCTCGGATATCGAGGTCCTGCATGGCGATATGTATGCCGGAGCCAAGGTCGGAAAAGGATTCTATAGCTTGCAGACGACGACGCGCCACGGGGGAGAGGGGCAACCCCGGAGGCACGAGCAGATAACAGAAGGCTTTCCGGCTGTTTCGGCCCACCCGGCCGCGAAGCTGATGAAGCTCGCTGAGACCGAAGTTCTGCGCATTGTTGATAATGATGGTATTGACGTTCGGCATATCGATGCCGTTCTCCACGATGGTGGTGGAAAGAAGCACGTCGTAATCATGGGCGGCAAAATCAATGATGGCCTTCTCCAGTTGCTCGGGAGGCATCTGGCCATGAGCGATCACCACCCTGATGCCGGGTATCAGGCGCTTGAGACGCGCCTCGATATCTATCAGATCATTTATTCGATTGGAAATGAAGAATATCTGACCGTTACGGCTCAGTTCGAAGTTGACGGCTTCCGCCACGACATCATCGTCAAATCCGGATACAGTCGTGAGAATCGGTTGTCGGTTGGCCGGCGGGGTATTCAATGAGGATAGGTCGCGCGCTCCCATAAGAGAGAACTGAAGTGTACGCGGAATCGGCGTCGCACTCATCGTCAACGTGTCGACATTGACTTTCAGCTGCTTCAGCTTCTCCTTTACCGCCACACCGAATTTCTGCTCCTCATCGACTATCAGCAACCCGAGATCCTTGAACTTCACCGATTTCCCGATGAGCTTGTGGGTGCCGATAAGGATATCAATCTTTCCTGCTTCAAGATCGGCGAGAATCTGCTTGACATCTTTCGGTTTTCGGGCGCGTGACAGAAATTCCACTCTCACCGGGAGATCTTTCAGACGCTCGGAAAAAGTGTGGTAATGTTGCATGGCAAGCACGGTCGTCGGCACCAGGACCGCCGTCTGTTTGGAATCCGTGGCCGCCTTGAATGCGGCGCGGATCGCAATCTCTGTCTTCCCATATCCCACGTCACCGCAGATCAGGCGGTCCATGATCCGTGTGCTTTCCATATCCTTTTTGGTAGCCTCAATGGCTGCAAGCTGATCCTCCGTCTCCTCAAAAGGAAACATCTCTTCAAATTCCCGCTGCCAGACTGTATCCGAGCCGTATTGATACCCATTCTTCTGCTGCCTGTGCGCATACAGCTCCACCAAATCCTGTGCAATTTCGTTGACCGCACTCTTTACTTTTGTTTTCGTCTTATTCCATTCCTGGGTACCGAGCTTATTCAGCTTCGGAGTCCCCGCATCCGCGGAAGCATATTTCTGAATGACGTCGAGTCCGGTCGCCAGAATATAGAGATTTCCGCCGTCCCGGTATTCTATTTTGATATAATCTTTCGTGACTTTTTCAACTTCTACTTTTTCAATTCCCTTGTAGATACCCAGACCATGGCTTTCATGCACGACATAATCTCCGACTTTTAATTCGGAAAAATCATTGATTTTCTGCCCTTCATAAATTTTTTTCCTCTTCTTTTTTTTCTTCTGGGAACCAAAAATATCGCTCTCCGAAATCACAAGAAATTTTAAAAGAGGATATTCAAATCCTTTCAGCACCCTTCCGTAATAGGTCATCACTTCTCCGGGCTGTACTTCCCGCTCCGGGTCTTCGCTGTAAAAGGCCGACAGCCCCTGTTCCTGCAAATCCTCCGCCAGTCTTTTTGCCCTTGTTCTGGAACCGGATAAGAGCAGCACCCGGTATCCGTTTTTCTTGTACCTCGTTAAGTCTTTCACGAGCGCATCAAAACTATTATTATAAGAAGGCATACTCCTTGCCTGAATATCAAATTTCCGTTCCGCCTTGAACAACGGATTTTTACCGTCCATCATGGAAATGGCGACCGTCCTTCTGCCCGCCAGCTTTGCCGCAACTTCCTCTCCCCGGAAAAGAATATCCATCTGACCAGGCAGCATATAACCCTTTTCTACACGACGCAGCATACCCTCCCGCAATTCCAGTTCCACTGCATCGGCA
>JAAVDV010000049.1 GCA_014801595.1 Bacteroides sp. | reverse complement strand
CGCGGTCATTGCGCGATCTACACGATCTTTAGACTGTTACTGTTCCAAGATTTCCGCACGGTAACGGAGCGCGATTTTTAATTGAGAATCAAGGTGGTCATATGAAGAAACGGAAATACGGGGACCGGGGTTCCTGGGTCCCCATGGTATTGGGATTGCTGGTCTTTGCGGCAGTGGCCGTATGGATGGTCCAGGGCGTGCAGGAGGCGGCCGAGGTCTCCGACCGGGAGGGCCTGCGCATGGCCGAGGAGGCCGTGAACCGGGCGGTGGTCAGCTGCTACTCCCTGGAGGGCGTCTACCCCGCCAGCTATGAGGACCTGAAGGCAAAGAGCGGGCTGGCCATCGACGAGGAGAAGTACGCCGTCTTTTATGACATCTTCGCCTCCAACATCCGGCCCGACGTGACGGTGATCGAACTGGCGGAGGTGGAGCCATGAGGCGGCAGAGCGGAGCGGGGACCCTGGCGGCCCTGGCGCTGACGTGCGTGTTTGGCGCTACCCTGCTGCTCAGTCTGGCGGCGGGAGCCGTGGTCTACCGGCGTGTGGCGGACCGGGTGGAGGAGAGCTCCGGTGACCGGATCAGCCTCACCTACATCACCGCCAAGCTCCACGCCTCCGACGCGGCGGGGCTGGTGGAGACCGGCTCCTTCGGCGGCGGGGACGCGGTGTTCCTGTATCAGGATTTTGACGGGATCACCTATGAGACGATCCTGTATGTCTATGACGGCTATCTGATGGAGATGCTGTGCGAAAAGGGCTGGGAGATGGACGCGGAGTTCGGCGAGACGGTCGTTGGCCGCATTTTTCAACTCATTGAGTTTCTGACCCACCTCGCGCTTCATATCCGCCGGGATGGAGCGGAAATCATTCATAAGGAGGGAAATCGCCCCCTTTTTGCTGAGATATTTTATGCGGATCTGCTCCACCTCCTCGGGCGTGGATGCCGAGAGAGCCTGGATTTCCGCCATCATTTCGTTAATTTTATTGATCATATCATTCAGATGCTTAAGCAACTGCAAATTTACAAAAAAAAATGCAAATCAGCAACAGACCTTCCCATGTGGCGGGGTGTATGAGCATAGCGAATCGTGAAGGGGAATAAAATAAGGATGCCTCCCGTGTAAGGGGAGACACCCGGAAGAAAGATGATAGATGAGGATTTGGAGAGTCGCTTATCAAATGGAGTCTTCGACATTCCAGACGAAGGCCCGCAGACCGAGGCGGGGCTTCTCTTCATCGAGGGCGCGGAGACGGTCGAGCAGAGGGCGCGCCTTTTCGTCGTCGACGACGGCGATCATGGCGGAGGCAAGGGAGGGCCAGGCGTGGGTGCCGTAGTGGGGTTCCCCCTTGAAGGTTCCGCGTCCCTGGACGGTGCCGAATGCCGTGAAGCCTCGGCAGGAGAGATGGCCCAGAATCTCGATGATGGCCTCGTGGTGGGCCTGGTCGTAGGCTATGAATACTGATTTCATTTTTTTAGGCTTTAGTGAGAGATTTCACATTTTTGCGGAGTTTGCGTCGGATATTCTTTACACCGCGACCGGCGAAGACGCAATAGAGCACGGGGACGAAGAGAAGCGTCAGGATAGTGGAGAATGTCAGACCACCTATCACGGCGACGCCCATCGGACGCCACATCTCGGAACCCTGGCCGCTGCCCACGGCCATCGGCACCATACCGAGAATCGTGGTGAGAGTCGTCATGACCACAGGACGCAGACGCGATTTGCCGGCGTGGATTACGGCACGGCGTATCGACATGCCTCGTTCGCGGTCGAGGATGATATAGTCGATGAGCACGATACCATTCTTGACGACGATACCGATAAGCATGATCGCGCCGATCATCGACATCACGTTGAGAGTGTGGCCGGTCAGCCAGAGGATGATGAAGACACCCGAGAAGGCGAAGAGGAGAGAGGTCATGATGATGCCGGGATAGGTCAGCGATTCGAACTGGGCGGCCATCACGATGTAGACGAGGATGATGATGAGCACACCGAGAGTGAGGAGGTCCTTGAAGGAATCCTGCTGGTCTTCGTAGCTGCCGGCAAGACCGATAGTGATGCCCGAGGGGAGATGGAGCTCGTCGATCTTAAGCTCGGCCTCGGTCACGATCTGGTCCATCGGCACGCCGTCGACGACGGCGGAGACTGTGATGAGGCGTTCGCGGTCCTTACGCTCGATGGTAGGGGGTGTGAAACGCTGCACGACCGTGCCCAGTTCCTTAAGTTTCACGGCTCCACCGGTGGGTGTGTAGAGGGTGATGTTCTCGATGTCGGAAATCTGTGTGCGGCTGCCCGGTTCATACATCACCTTGATGTCGTATTCCTCACCATCCTCGCGGAACTGCGAGGAGGTCGCGCCGTTGATGCGGTTGCGGAGATACATGGCGGCTGTTTGTAGGTTGAGACCATAGAGGGCGAGTTTCTCGCGGTCGAAGTCTACCTGATATTCCGGCTGATAGTCGGAGCGTGAGATGGTCACGTCGGCAGTGCCGGGGATTCCCATAAGAATCTTGCGCAGTTCCTGAGCCACGGTGTCGGTCTGCTCGAAGTCATAACCGTAGATCTCGAAATCGACGGTCGACTGACCACCCATGCCGGCGCCGCGTCCGCCGCCGACATCCACCTGCATCTTTTTGAATTCCGGGAATTCACGGCTTAGATCCTTACGCATGCCGTCGGCGATTTCCTGAATGCCACGTTTGCGGTCGCCGGGATCGGTGAGAGAGACATTCATGGAGATGATATGCGCTCCGTTGTCGGAGAGAGAGGCGTAGGTGTTGTCGCTCGAAGCGGGACCGACGGTATACGTCTGCACCTTGATTTCTGGATACTTCGCGCGCCACATGGTGTCGAGACGTTGCATCACCTCCTCGGCCTGATCGACGCGCGCGCCTATCGGGAGCTCGAGCGACACGCCGATACGGGCGTTATCCTGAGTGGGGAAGAACTCGGTGCCGACGAACTTCATGAGGAAAATCGAGCCTACGAAGATACCGAGACAGATGATGATGGTGACGCCACGGTGGGACACCACGCGGTGCAGAAGCCGGGCATAGCCATCGTCGAAACGGTCAAGGGCACGCTCGATAGGGGTGAAGAAGATCGTGTAAAGCTTGCCGTGGTGATTGACGCGACGCAGCCACTGGCTGCAGAGCATCGGAGTGAGAGAAAGGGCGCAGGTAGTGGAGATGATCATCATGATAGTCACCATCCAACCGAGCTGGCGGAAGAGGACGCCGGTCATGCCGGTGACGAGAGTCAGTGGGAAGAACACGGCGATAAGGGTGAGGGTAGATGCTATGACGGAGATAGCCACCTCGTTGGTGCCGTGGACAGCCGCCTGTTTCGGGTCGGCCCCGCGTTCGATGTGGGTCGTGACATTCTCAAGCACCACGATGGCGTCGTCGACCACCATACCGATTGAAATCGATAGGGCCGATAGGGACACGATATTCAGGGTGTTGCCCGTGGCGAAGAGATAGATAAATGATGCTATGAGAGAGACGGGAATCGTGATGACGATGATCATCGTGGCGCGCCATCGACCGAGGAACACGAACACCACGATCATGACGAAGAGGAGCGCGTAGAGGACGGTTTCCTCAAGAGATGCGATAGTGTTGCGGATATTGTCGGACGTATCGACGACGACACCGAGCTTGATGTCGGAGGGGAGGTTCTTCTGCAGCTTGGGGAGCATCTGCATCACCTTCTCGGAAATCTGCACGGAGTTGGCTCCGCTCTGTTTCTGGATGATGATCATGGCTCCCTCACGGCCATTGATGAAGGTCTGCTGCGTGCGCTCCTCAAGGGAGTCGTCGATACGGGCCACGTCGTGCAGATAGACGGGCTTGCCGTTGAATGTGCCGACCACGAGGTCGCGCATCTCTGCAGATGTGTCGAACTCACCCTGGACACGCAGGGCGTAGGTGTTGGAACCTATATCGAACGAACCGCCCGGAATATTCCTGTTCTCGGCCGCTATCACCTGCGAGATGGTCTCGACGGAGAGATGGTAGGCCTCAAGTTTGTTGGGGTCGACATAGATGTGGATCTCGCGCTTCGGCGCGCCGGAGATGCTCACGGTGCCGACACCGTCGATTCGGGCGAGAGGGTTGGCCACGCCGTCGTCGAGAATCTTATAAAGACCCGGCATACTCTCCTTGGCCTCGACCGAAAGGAGGCAGATGGGAATCATGTCGGTGGAGAATTTGAAGATGATGGGATTCTCCGCGTCATCCGGTAGCATGGATTTCACCATGTCGAGTTTGTCGCGCACATCATTGGTCAGCACATCGATATCGTAGCCATACTCGAATTCAAGAGTGATGACGGAGGTGTTCTCACGTGAAGCTGAAGAGATATGCTTCAGATGCTCGACAGAATTGAGAGAGTTTTCGAGGGGTTTGGTGACATTCTGCTCTATGTCTTCGGCACTCGCTCCCGGATACATCGTGATGACCATGATGGTGTTGGTGTCGATGTCAGGGAAGAGGTCGATCGGGAGCTTGACCAGGGAGAATAGGCCAAGAATAATCACGGCCACGAAGCAGAGCGTGGTCATGATCGGGCGTTTGACCGCCGAACCGTATAGACTCATTTCTTAAAGTTTTATTTTACGACGGTGACTTCCGCACCATTAGAGAGTTTCGATTTCTCGGAGATGACCACCTGCTCGCCCGGCTCGACACCGGAGATAATCTGATAGGCGTCGCCGAGACGTCGGCCGAGGTCGACTTTTGAGAGGACAATCTTGCCCTGACGGACGATATAGACATAATAGTCGCCGGATCCGCGCTGTTTCTCGACAGCCTTGTCGGGCACGACGGGGGTCATCGCGTTGCCGAGGTTGAGCTCGACTCTGCCGAACATGCCGGGGAGGATGCGTCCGGATGGGTTGGGCACGGTGATCTCCACCCCGAAGCTGCGGGAGTTGGCGTCGACTGTCGGGGCTACCATAGTGATTTTACCGGTGAATTTCTCATCGGGGAATGCCTGCAGCTCGAGATCGGCGGGCATGCCGAGATGGATTTTCGTAAACTCACTTTCGCTGACGTTAATGATGGCTTTGACAGGATTGACGGTGCCGATGGTCAGGATGGGGAGGTTGCCGGTCATGTCGCCCGGGTCATAGTTGCGGGCGGTAACTACGCCGCTGACCGGGGCGGTGAGGACAGTGTTTTCCTGCACGTTGCGCAGCGCACGCTCGGCACTGGCCAGAGAGTTGCGGGCGTTGATGAGCTGTAGCTCCATCTGGTCGACCTGCTGTTTCGTGCCGCCACCGATTTTGAAGAGTTCGGCTGCGCGCTCATAGTTGGCCTCTATATTCTTCAGATTTGCCTTGGCGTTGTCGACCTGAAGCTGGTAGGATGTGGTGTTGACATCGTCGAGGACCACCAGACGCTGACCCTGACTGACTTTCATCCCCTCGTCGACGAGAATCTGTTTGATACGGTTAGGTGAATTGGAGGTGATATTGTTGATTTTATCAGCCTCGACACTGGCAGTGAGAGTCAGGATATCGGCTACGTCGCGCTCCTCGACGGATGCGACTTTGACATTGATCTTGACGTCGTCTTCATTTTCGGAGACATCGGCCTTATCCTTTCCGCCGCAGGCCGCGAGCGAGAGCGCGAGCAGGGCAGTGAGAAGGTGGGTTGTTTTGAAGGATTTCATAATATTGGGTCTTTGAAAGTAGAGTTAGAGTTAATTGCGATTCAGCTCCTCCTCGCGGCCGAGAAGAAGGTCGAGTTCGGATACTGAGACGAGATAATTATAGATTGACTGATAATATGAGAGCTGGGCGGAGGTATGGGCGAGTTCGCTGTCGCGGAGATCGAGGTAGGAGGCCGCTCCGATCTCAAAGCTCTTCTGCATGATATCGTAGGCCTTCTTTGCCGATTTCATACCTTCGGCGCTCGACGATATCTGACTTGCCTCGCGGTTGATATTGTCGAGAGCGAGGTCGCGCTGCATCGCGAGGGAGTGGAGCAGATTCTCACGCTGGAGAGCGATTTCCTTGGTCTGGATCTGCGCCTGTTTCAGTCCGTAGTATTTCGAGCCGCCGGAGAAGATGGGCACGCTCAGGGCCAGCCCGACGTTGGAGTAGGGGCTGAAATCCATATTCTTCAGAGCATTGCCGTTGCTGAGGGAGAGCCAGCTGAGGCTGTAGCTCGCTCCGAGAGTCGGAATCCAGGCGAATTTTTTGAGGTCGACATTCTTGCGGGCTATCTCGGCCTGAATATCGAGGGAGCGGAGAGAGGAGTTGGCGCTGAGGTCGGTGTCGGCTCCGAGAGGATAGGCATACATATCCTGCTGCATCTCTTCGAGAGTGACATCGGGCATGAAATCGAAGTTATAGTCAATGCCCATCAGGACGATTAGCCCGAGCTTGCATTGGCGCACGGCGATGTCGGCCTGAAGTAGTTCAGGCTCGATGTTTGTGACCTGCACTGAGGAACGCAGCACGTCATATTCAGATGCCGTGCCGGCCAGAAACTGCTTCTCGTAGATATCGGCATTGAGTTTCGCGCGGTCATAGTTTTGCTTGATTACGTCTCTCGATGCGATGGCGAGCAGGAGAGCGTAATAACTTTTGTTGATCTCATTGATGAGATCGAGGCGCGAAGCGCGGGCCGATTCAAGGGATGCGAGAATCTGGCTTTTGTTGATGCTGATAGCCTTCCAAAGAGTCGGAGCGATGATGGGCAACTGCGCGGAGAAACCGAGGTTCCAGGTGTTGTCGGAGCCCATCTTCAGTTTGGTGTTCTGTCCCCCCATGTCCATCTGGATTGTCTGGAGTTCAATGGAGCGTTGATAAGCGGCCTGGAAATCGATGGTCGGGAAGAGTCCACCCTGCGTCTCCTTACGCGCGTATTCCGTGCGGGAGACTTCAAGATCGGCCACTTTCACTGTGGGGCTTGAATCGAGGGCCATGGCGATGCACTGCTGTCGGGAAAGCAGAGGCACACCATCCGCCCGGGCAGGCAGCGATGAGACCGTCGCGGCCAGGATACAAACTGCCGTTAAGATTTTACGGATCATGATGTTGATGGTATGAATTTTGGATAAACAATTATTTATTCGTGGGGGATAGAGAGGCTTTGCGGTCGGCCAGATAGCGGTCGATCATCCTATGGCCTTCCTCGGAAGCGATACTTCT
>JAAVDV010000048.1 GCA_014801595.1 Bacteroides sp. | reverse complement strand
TCGGCGGCCAACAAGGGTCGCCACGCGGAGGGCTGGTTCGTCGGGGGCGGCATCACCTACGGCTATCAGTGGATGCTGTCGAAGCACTGGAACCTGGAGGCATCCCTGGGTGTCGGCTACGCCTATTCGTCGATGAAATTCTACGGGCGCTGCGCGCGCACGATCGACGAGCGGAAGCTGCATTACGTCGGCCCGACGCATGCCAACGTGAGCCTCATGTATATCTTCTGAGGCGGCGGAGCCGCCCGGCACCAACGAGCTTCGCGCGGGTGAAGGCTTCGGCGAGGGGCAGGAAAGGCTTCGGCAAGGGGCAGGAAAGGCTGCCGCAAGGGGCTGATTAAAGCTCCGGCAAGGGCTGAGGAAGGCTTTGGCAATGCGGGGAGAAAAGGAAAAACGAAAGAAAACTGAATAATCTTACAGAATGGCTATCACATTCAACAAATACATGATGATTCTGGCGGCGACGGCGGCGACAGCCGGCGTGTCGAACGCCGGGCGTGTCAGCCCGGGCACACTCCTGGAGGGTGTGCGCGTGGTCGACGCGGAGCTGATGAAGCGCGGCCCGGAGATGACGGCCGCCTACCGTCTTGACCTCAGCGGTCTGCGTCTGGGCTCGAACCAGCGTGTGACGCTGACACCGTGGCTGGTCGGTGAGACAGACTCTGTTGCGCTGCCGTCGGTCGTTGTCAACGGCCGCAACGCGGCGATCAAGTATGAACGCGACCGCTCGCTGCAGCGTGAGGGTGCGCAGGCGATCCGTCTTTCCAAGGATGCGGAGACGCTGTGGAGCGGCGAGGCGGCGGTGGCCTACGAGCCGTGGATGGAGCTCTGCCGTCTGAGCCTCCACGAGGATGTGTGCGGCTGCGGCGACCCTCAGGGGGAGGCCACGATGCCGTTCGGCCCGGAGTTCGACAACCGTCCGGCCCCGGAGGTTGTGGTGACCTACCTCCAGCCGGTTGTGGAGGCTACGAAGGCACGCGCCGAGGAGGGCAGCGCCTATGTGGACTACAAGGTCAACCAGACCAACATCCTCCCCGACTACCGCAACAACCGCGCCGAGATCCGGAAGATCACGTCGACGATCGACCTTGTCAAGAACGATCCGCTGGTGTCGATCACCGAGATAAACATCCACGGCTACGCCTCCCCGGAGGGAGCGTACACGGCGAACGCGAAACTGGCCGAGGGCCGCGCGGCGTCGCTGAAGAACTATGTGAAATCGCTCTATACGCTCTCCGACAGGCTGTTCACCTCCAGCTCCACGCCGGAGGACTGGGCCGGATTGAAGGCCATGGTTGAGAAATCGACGCTTGCCGACAAGGCGGGTATCCTTGAGGTCATCGGATCTGATCTTGCTCCCGACGCGAAGGACGCGGCGCTGAAGAGCCGTTTCCCGCAGAGCTACCAGGTGATGCTGACGGAGATGTATCCGGCGTTGCGTCACTCGGACTACACGGTGAAGTATGTTGTCCGTCCGCTGACGATAGAGGAGACGGTCGAGGTGATGAAGGTGTCGCCGAAGAACGCGTCTCTTCAGGAGATGTTCCTTGTGGCGCAGACGTATGAGCCGGGGTCGGAGGAGTTCGATGAGGCGATGTCGATAGCTGTGCGGACGTATCCGTCGGATCCCGTGGCGAACCTGAACGCGGGTGTGACGGCGTTGCGCAATGGTGACCTTGACGGGGCGGAGCGTTATCTGGCCAAGGCGGGTGATACCGGCGAGGCCCAGCAGGCACGCGGACTGCTGGCTCTGAAGCGCGGCGACTTCGATACGGCTGAGCTTCTGCTGCAGGCGGCGAAGGCCGCGGGAGTGGCGGATGCCGACACGAACCTCTCCATCCTGGCCAGGGCACGGCAGCTGGCTATCCAGAACCGATAGTCCATAGAACCATAGGGTTCTCCATAGACCAATAGACCATAGGACCAGGGGTTTTAGTCCATAGACCATAGGCCATAGAACCATAGGATTTTAGTCCATAGACCATAGGCCATAGAACCATAGGATTTTGTCCATAGACCATAGACCAGAGGACCATAGAAAAAATAAAGATGGTACGATGGAACGATGGTCTATGGAGGAACCAAGATACGATGGAATGATGGAACGATGGTCTATGGAGGAACCAAGATATGATGGAATGATGGTCTATGGAGGAAAACGTTACGATGGAATAAATAATAAAAACTAATAAATTAACCTACTTATGAAATTCTCAAAGTATGTGATGCTCGCAGGTGCGGCCGCACTGATGACGGCTTGCTCAAGCGAGGAGCCGGCCAACGGTGGCCAGCAGAACGCGGCGAGCGGTGACGAAATGTATTTCGCCATCAATGTCATCGGTAATCAGACTCGTGCCGATGGTGCGGAACTTGCCGGTGAGTCGGATATTCAGCGTCTTCAGATCTTTATCCTCGACCAGGATGAGAATCTTTATTTCGAAAAGACTGTGGAGGCTGAGAAGATCGATGCCAACGGTATGGCTACCTTCGGCGTGACCAGCGTGACTTATAACGAGATGCTCGGTCGTGTCAACGACGGCACTCAGATGAAGATAATGGTGTATGCCAACGGTACGGGTTCGCTCGACAACTCCGAGGATCTTCTCCATGGCGTGACCAGCAACCCGACCTGGAAGACTTCCGATAATGTCGGCTTCGTGATGAGCAACGCCGCAGAGGTGCTGACTACATTCAAGGATCCGGGCGATTCGAAGGGTACAGCTGAAGATCCCTGGGTTATCGCCGAACCCATCGAGCTCGCGCGTCTCGCCACCCGTTTCGAATACAGCAACGAGAATAAGGATACGAAGGCTCTCCACGAGAGCGGCCTGACTATGAGTGTGACAGGTTTCGACGTCGTTACGTTCGCCACCACCACTTACCGTATCCCGCAGTTCTCCGCCGACGGTAAGATGCCGGCTACGCTGACATCCACCAACCATTGCCACTTCGAGCCCACCGCCGAGCTTCCCTATCGTGTGACTCAGGATGTGACTTCCGACGACAACCGTCTTTATCGCCAGTATAACTACAACCTCACGAAGGACAACGCATACACCTACGAGCGTCCGAACACCGTTCCGACCAGCTTCACGCAGTTCGCGGCCAAGGCAGCCTACAAGACTGTCCCCTTCGCAGCGGTGAAGGCCGAGTTCAAGTGCACGAACTTCGCCGGCACAGGCAATCCCTCCGCATCTATGGCAGCCAAGAAAGAGGTGTATGCCATCAACGGTATCTTCATCGGTGGTTTCGAGGACTTCAAGATGCTCCGCGAGGCAGGCCTGAAGTTCAAGATCAACTATACGGAGACAGCAACTATCAAGTTCAGCCAGGCTGAGAAGAGCATGATCGAGAAGATCGAGAACAACTACAACCGTCTGCTCGACATGGCTCTCCCGACCGACTACAACAAGGAGGGTGACAACGCCGCCACAGAGGCAGATGACATCGCATGGTTCAAGCAGAACCTCGGCGATCTCGACATCTACACCACTACCGACGGTCACTACTACACCTACTACGCACACCTCATCCTCAACGACAAGGATGCAAGCAGCAACTACTGGAAATATGGCGTAAGCCGCAACACAAGCTACGCGCTGACAGTAAACTCCTTCAAGTATCTCGGCAACAGCGGCGGCGGACGTCCCGGCGACGGCCCGACGGCAGCCGAGCTCGACGACGCGGCTCTCCAGTTCTCTGTGACAGTGAAGCCCTGGACGCTCAACGTCGGCAACAAGTGGGATCTCTGATCCGATGACTCTCCGGGCATAAGCCCCGACATATATCCATAGGGAGGGTGATACCTCCCTATGGAACCTGAATCCCGACGATTCACGCGGCGCCAATGACAGCGCCGACAAAGACTCAAACAAACAACATTGTTTACGTTCTAACCTGCGATGAAACTTAAGAACCTTATACTTCCAGCTATCACGGTAGTGATGCTCAGCAGCTGCTCGATGTTCCATGACGAACTTGAGCCCTGCCGACAGAAGGCGAACATCCGCCTCAGCTACACTAAGAATGTCGAGGGCACCGACAAATTCAACGAACAGGTGCACTGCGCCAAGGTGCTGCTCTATGACGGCTCAGGCACCTACATGGGGCAATATGACTATGATGCAGCCGCGGGTGGCATCAGCGTGAGTCTGCCGGCCGGCAACTATCATGCCGTGGCCTACGGCGGCATGGGATGCGATGAGGCCGACTTCCTCTTCGCCGATCCCCTCGCGGAGGGCCACAAGTATTCCTCCCTCCTGACATATCTCAACGGCACACGCGCCGGCGAAAGCTCAAAGGATCTCCACGACCACTTCCACTCGACGGGCGACTTCACGGTGGCCGGACTCGATACCGGAGAGGTCAGCACGGTGCTTGACCTCACCAAGAACACCAACCGTTTCCGGGTGGAACTGATGTATGAGGATGGGAGCGCCATCACCGCGAATGACTTCATCTGCACCATAACGGCCGACAACGCCGTCACCGACCATGCCAACAACGTGGTGGCTCAGGGTGAGGATGTGGTCTACCGCGCTCACACGACGGGCACCGGCACAACCGAGACGGGGGAGGGCGATGTCCCCATGGCCTGGAGCATGTTCACGACGGGTCGACTTACCGCCGACTCCAATATCACGCTGCACGTGGACCGCACGGCATGGCCCGACAAGACGCTTGACCTGCCGCTGATCGAATACCTGAAGGAGGTCTACAAACATGAGATGACCACAGGAACGCTTCAGGACTATCTCGACCGTCAGGACACATGGAATGTCAGCGTCACCGTGCAGCCCGACCACGGACGTGTGGTGGTAGTCACGCTCAAGATCAACGACTGGAAACTCGTGATCAGCGGATTTGACTGCTAAAAGGCCGGATAAGGCCGACGAACGCACGGCCCCGGGAGCAGGAGGGGGAAACAACAATAATACAGAAAATAAAACAAGCAGCATAACATCATAAACCTATGCGTAACCTTAAGATCATACCCATTTCACTCTGCGCGGCAGGAATGCTGGCCCTGACGGGCTGCGCCTCCGAGAGCGGCGCGGAGCCGTCGGCGGGGAGCACCTCCGCCGGTGACTGCTGGGTAAGTTTCGAGATCGCACCGGCCGCGGCAGCGGCAGGGCAGACCTCCGGCAGCCGCGCGGAGGAATCCGCCGGAAGCGCGACTGACAAAACCATCAATGAATGCAGGATCAACGACCTCGTGGCCCTGCTCGTCGACAGCGATGATGACACCGTGCGCGGTATCGCTCAAGGACGCGACGTGGTGATAGCCTCCGCAGGGCAGCTCCACAAGGTCACCATCAACATGGGCAATCTCTCGATGTATGAGAAGGAGCACAAATACCGCCTCTACGTATTCGCCAACCTGCCGGGAGGATATACGGATCTATCCTATGCCTACGGCCGCACGATCGAGGAGGTCGGCAAAATGGTGGCAGGGTCGCTCAAAGCATTGAGCAGCCGTGATTTCGAGGGCTCCGACGGTCTCCCGATGTCGACACTCACCGATGAGGCCGGCAAGATACAGGTTTCGCTCAAGAAGGAGACAAGCTACACATCGGAGAAACCCTACCTCGTGGTGCAGGATCCCGACATGACACAGCCCGGCACGCTGATACTCACTCCCCTCTGCGCGCGCCTCGACTTCGTGGAGAATGCCGTCAACAAGGCCTACACTTATCCGATCGGCCATGCCGGCGAGGGAAATGCCGCCAATGTGGTCGACGTGAAGGTGAAGCTGACGCACGCCATGGTGCGCAACGCCGGTTCGGATGTATATCTCATGCCGCAAGGCTCCGCCTCACAGTTTAATCTCGCGACACCCTCCACGTCGGTCTTCGGCAATTCCGCCTCATTCAGCGTGAAGAGCGGGGCGGTCGCCTACGTGCCCGAATATGTGCCGACTGTCAGCGGCGACCGACTGAGCTACAACGCCCTGACATATATGCAGCTCGACGGATGTCTCGTGGCCGACGCCCAATGCACCGGCATGGATGCCTCCGTAAGAAAGGCCATCACCGAGGCCGCCACGAAGAAGAGCGCGTCGCCGAAGCTCTATTACTTCGACGACGGGCTGATACAGTCGCAGCTGACCACCATCCCGCATCCCGGAGAGGCCAACTGGCATGAACTCGCATATGACGCGACTGTCGGCGGCTACAAGGTGAGCTACCGTCACGGCATCCGCCACGATGCCGGCCAGGGCAAGAACCTGGAGGATGGAAAGGTATTCCCGATGGAATATGCCATCGTGCGCAACTATCTCTATCAGATCGAGGTGCAGAGCATCGGCGCGCTCCCGCATCCCAACGGCGGGGAGACCGACAACGTCGAGAATACCTCGGAGGATATCAGCATCCGCATCGCCCCGCCGGCGAAGTGGAGCTACCACCGTGGTGGAACAACAGTAGAATTCAATAAAGACTGACACACGTCATGACAAATAAAGCCTTATATACATTGCTGGCGGCAGGTCTGCTCACGCTCGGCGCATGTAGCACCGACGAGCCCATGACGCTTCCCGGCGCCGACGGCTCGACTGCCATCGACCTGCTCATCCCGGCTCCCGACATGGCTCATGCCAATACACGCGCCGTGGACAACGCGCACGGCGACCGACTCGCCTCGGAGGGTACGATCTCCCGCCTCGCCGTAGTCGGTTTCTACAAGGAGGGCACTGCTCTCCGCCATTTCTATACCGAATTCACTCAGGATCAGGCAACGGCGGTCAACGATGTCTACCGCAGCTACCGCCTGAATGTCGTGCCGGCCGAATATACCCTCTATGTGCTCGGCAATATCGACATGGCATCCTCCGGATTGCTCAATGAGCTTAAGGGGGGGGCCACGGCCTCCGACCTCGAAAGCCGCGTGGCCGCCATGACCTACGCCTATGACGCTCTCCCGCAGGCCTCCGATGGCCTGCCGATGGCCCGCAAGACCTCGGCCACCGTGGCGGAGCATCAGCAGAAGCAGGTGGTGGTGCAGATGGAGTATCTCTGCGCGAAGGTGCGCATGACGGTGCTCTACAACAACGCCTACGGCTCGACCAAGCCCTTCGCCATCGACGCGATGGACGTATGCGACGCGTATAGCCCCACAGGCATCTTCAACCCCTCGACGGGAGCGGGCAAGAAGACATTCACCGACGCTGGCACCGGCGCACATTACAGATGGGACGCCCCCGACGCTGAGCAGGAACTCGACTACTGGACAGCCATGCCCGCCGAGGGTAATGACCCGCTTGATAAATTCAGCGAGAAACTTACCGGCGACAGCTGGACACGTTTCGCCTATCAGAATACGGTCTATATCCCCGAATGCAAGGGGAAGGGTGGAGATGCAACCCATCTGCTCCTCAACGCCGGCGACCTGAAGGCCCGCATCAACATCGGCTGCGACAACGCCACTCATACCGATAATCTCCCCGGCGACATCGAGCGCGGCAACTTCTACGATGTCGTGGCGATGGTGGATGGGGGAGAGGTCACTTACTCCTACCGCGTGGCTCCATGGACGGTGCAGAACATGGCCGTGCAGCTCGCCGGACAGAGCCGCCTCTTCCTCTCGCAGACCTCCATCGAGATGATGGATGGCGATAATCCCGTGGAGATCTATTATGAGAGCGATGCCCCGATGCTGACTTTCGATATCCCGACGGTGAAATATGAGGGTATGACAGAGGAACTTCCCCTCTTCGAGGTGAGAGAGAACAAGCGCGACCATCTCCTCGTTGTCACCATCAACCCCGATCTCCCGATCAACACTCAGATAATGGAGGGTACGGGATTCTGGGTAATCTCGGGTAACATCACTAAATTCGTGGAGGTAAAGAAAGTCGACCTGCGTCCCTATCTGCGTCTGCTCCCTACGGCACAGTCGGTATCGGTCGGCAATATCGCCAATGAGGCATACTACCGTGTATATTTCGACTACGCCACCAACGCGGAGGGCCTCTCGATGAAACTCGCCTCCTATACCAACACCAACCGCAGCAAGGACTATACTGACGCCACAGGTCTCTATCTCGAAATATGCGGCAGCGACTCCGTGCCCGTGACACGGAAGATGATACTCGCCGCCGGACTCGACCTGATGGCGGCCGACAATCTTCTCCCCGGCAAGGTATATCCGAATGACGGATTCATCCGCATGACGCTGCAGGATCCCACCAACTCCAATTATTATGCGAAGCAGATAAAGGCTACCTTCAACGCCACCGTAGCCAACGACGCGGCCCCTGCAAGAAATGCCGAGCTTACCATCGAGCCCAACCCGACCGTCTATACGATCCACTTCAAGGCAATCAACGGGGTCGAATGGGGATATACTCACATCTATGTCTATCAGGCGCTCTATATGACTGACGGTTATCCCGTATTCGGATCATCAGGCGATAGCAACATCAACTGGATCGAATATTCCTTTACCGGCAACCGCGCTTTCAAGGGATGGAAGTCGGAAGGCGGCACAATCGATGACCTGACATTCGAGCCTACCAATTTCAATGATGGCGGCGGCTCACCCGTCAAAGGTTACCACGTCGGCTCAAGCTGGGGTGACCCCGGTAAAAACGAGGGAATCGGCGACGCGTATTACAATCGCGTGACACTCATCGACTACACGCAGTCAGACTGTTCGGATTGCAAGCAGAACAAGCTCAACAACCTCTGGCCCGGCATGGGCATGACCAAGGAGGAGGACGGATGGTGGAAGATCGAGCTTCCGTGGCTTGCGAAACCCGGCTCGGCACTCATCATGTTCAACAACGGACACTATGAGGGGGCACGTTACCCGGCGTCGGGTGTACCCGGCATCCCGCTTCCGGATTATTCCGACCGCGAGGCATGGTATCTGCTCGACCAGGCGCGCGGAGGCGACAAGTGCTCATTCTCCGATGACCCGCGCGAGAGCTATGACGACTGATTGCGCGACTGAAGCAAACGATCAACAAACAAACAATAACCATAGACAACATCATGTCAAAGAAACTCAACATATTCCTCAGCCTGATACTGCTGTTGCTCGCCGGCGCTTGCGCCGATGACGACTTCAAGTGGGAGGGCACAAATGTAGGAAGCGATGAATATCTTCTGGCGTTCACGACTTCGGCCCCGAAGGTCGATGTCGTGAGCGGCACCCGCGCCTCTGACGCGGAGCGCGACGCAATCTCGGAGCTTGCTCTGGTGGTGTTTGACGCGCAGGGTAGCCTGGCCAAGGAGCCTGTCTATTTCGCAACCGGAGAATTCCAACCCGCAAGCGCCACTGGCGCCGGCAATATCGTGGTGAAGAAAAACCTCGTGGCCGACGGCGACTGGTATCTCGTGGCCAATGCCAGTACTGCCATAAAGGATTATTTCTCCGCCAACGGATTCTCCGTAAGCAAGGAGGATTTCCTCAGCGGTGTCGCCTTCGGTGAGGCACAGCTCACGGGGGATGAGGCACACGTGATGCTCAATCACGCCGATATCACTGTCAGCGACGAGACACAGGCTGCCACACAGGTGTTCAATCTCCGGAGAATCTATACACGTGTCACCGTAGAGATCAACAAGGCCGGTCTCCCCTTCGCCATGACCGAGGCTCGCCTCAGCCGATATGTGAAGGCGGGCGACTTGAGCGGCAATGCCACATCAAGCGTGGATGACTCTGCTGTCAGCGATACGGAGGGCTGGGTAAAGGCTACAGGTCGTGAATGGAACGATGGTGTGAGATTCACCTATGCCGCTCCCAACGAGCAGCTCATGATGGCCTCCTATCCCTTCAAGGCCGCTGAGGGCGCCGCCAACAATCAGCAGATAATGCTCCTCGTGAAGGGATACTTCAATCAGAGCGGTGACAACAGCAATCCTGAATATACGGAATCGGGCGTAAGTTACTATGCTATCCAGATGCCCGAGCTTATGGCCAATCATCATGTGAAGGTCATGATCAACGGTGCGGATGCCGAGGGTAAGTCCACGGCTGCCCTTGCCGAGGCAAATCCCGGCGGACTGTCGGTGGAATTCAAGGATGAGACGGAGGAAATCCACAACATCATCTCCGATGGTGAGAATGTGCTCGCCGTGCCTGATACGATTCGTATTAAGGCTGATGACACAAGCTGGAAGTTTGACATCATGGCCCGCAGCGCAGGCACGGCTGCACCCACGGTGACCATCACCAAGATCGGCACGTCCAAGTCGGAATGGCTCACGATGCCTGCCGACCAGAGCGGGTGGGAGGTATCCGGAAATATCGATAACGCGGCTGCCGCACAGGGTCTCTTCACCACAAGAATCGCCGCTACCGGCGCGGTGAAGGAGAATCTCGGTTCCGACCGTGAATGCAAGTATATGGTGAAACTTGACGGCACATCGCTTGAGCGTCAGGTAGTATTCCTTCAGGCGGCTAATCCCGAGGTGAAATACTCCAACGCTATCAAGATTTCCCTGACTATCACACACAGCGACGGCACTAAGGATGTCATCAGCGATTATATGGGCTTCATCAATCAGGCTATCGTGGAGGGTGGAGCAGCAGAAAAGTG
>JAAVDV010000047.1 GCA_014801595.1 Bacteroides sp. | reverse complement strand
CTCCTTGCTCAATAGCTCGGCACCGTTGATCGTGCCGCTCGCCCCCTTCTGATTGAGGATATTGATTGCGGTCGCTCCGATTGTCAGATATTTGTTGACATCCCAGCTCACGCCGCCGAAAGTCTCCCATCGGCCATTGAAGTAGAGAGCGTTGGTCAGATTGGCATAGGTCTTGCCGAAATATCTGAAAGACAACCAGAAACGCACCTTATCGGCAAGCGTGTAGCTCGGATCGAGCTCAAGAATCACCTGAGGAATCTCCTTCACGATATTGCCGTTGGCATCCAGATCGGGTACCCCCTCGAAAGGCGACTTTATGAAATAATTGCTGTAGGTCGGCTTCTGGAGGGTGAACAGGGCGTGGAGGTTGAACCCCTTGAAGGGGTGGAATTCCGCCGTAGTCGTCCATCCGAGTGTCTTGATACCGTAGATGAGGAGAGTCGTTTTCGACTGGGTCGTACCCGGTTTGGTTACATTCTGCTGGTCGATATTGTTCGATTTCGCGATATACGTTATCATCGTCGCCGCGTCCATCCAGCTGTTTCGGTAGGTTACGCCCCCTCGGATCAGCGGAATGGTGACACGCTTGTACTGCTCCTCGGTCGGGCCTGTCCCGGCATACTCGTTGATTCTCGGGAAACGGGTGGCGACCGTCGCGTCGGCGGTGATTCCGAAATGGTTGTTGAGGTTGTAGGTGCCCTGGAGCGTGAGTGCGTAGTTCAACTTATTTTTCACCACGCGGTGAGGCTGTATGGTGACCGTGTGCTGATTTCCCTCCGTATCGGTATATGTATGCGTGTCGCCGATATGGAATCCGGCGTATCGGGAGTAAGGCACCTGATCAGCCGACATCCTGTAATACTCCAGGCGTCCTCCGAAATAGAGGTTCAACTTCGGTGTCACCTGCCAGTTATCAGTCAGGTAAAGCGCCAGCTTATTTTCATAACCCTTCGTATATTCCGGGCTGAGTTCATTGAATCCCCGGAATTGGTCGGAAGAGCCGTCGGCGTAACGTTTTGTCAGCACCTCGGGATACTCGTTGACCGTGGCGGTCCATTGGAAGGATGAGCTATGGTAATCCAGATGATAATACCATTCGTTCAGTCCGAGGCGCAGGTCATGATTGCCGAACCTTTTTGTCAGCTCGCCGGTCAGCAGCGCGTTGCTGACCTTGCCGAAATGCAGCCAGGTGCGCCGCCCTTCGGCCAGACCCGTGTAAGGGGAGTCGCTGTCGCCGAGATAAAGGGCATCGGCGGCGGTGGCCTGAAATATAGTCGATCCTCCGAAATCCACATAATCCGCTTTCGGGGCATCCATATACTTCGCGTTGAAGTCGAGCTTATATCCGTTGCCGAGATAATAGTCGAAGAGCAGCGTCACCTCGTGGGAACGGTTGGTGGTGAAGTCGCCCCAGCGGCCGGTCTTCATCGAGCCGTCGAGCACATCCATATATTTGAATTCTCCCCCTGCAGGGGCATAAGAGGATGTGCCGAGAGAGAAGCCGGGAATCTCCTGCACACTCCCGTCGCCCACATATATGAAAGGCGCGGAATTCACCATTGATCCCAGACCGTTGCTCTGCGCATATTTATACATAAGCGTCAGGCTTCCCCGGTCGAACAGGCGGGTCAGCGACGCACGGTAAATCTGCGTGCGGTCGGAGAAATCGGTAAACTTCGGATCAAAGCTGCCTGGGTCGAAATTCTGATAGACCGAGGCCGACCATAGCCATCCGTCGCCGATTCCGCCCGAGGCTGCCAATTCAAAATTCTGCCAGCCGAACAGATTGGTGCGATAATTGGCCTTCCCTTTGAAATCCCTCTGCCCGAGGGAGGAATGGCTATCTACCGAATATGCGATATTACCCGTTTTGATAGCCGACTCCTGAGGCGACATGAGGTTGACTTCGCCGAGACTCGCGTCGCTTCGCCAATGGCGTGCGAGCTGGTGGACAGCCGAAGAATATACAGCCGGAAGGCCATTCTCATATACTGTCACATCCTCGCTCGGCAGGCCTATCTGGATTTCCCGGGGTTTGGTCGCATCGGAGGCATTGAGCATAACATTGCGTTGCTCACCCTTCTCGCCGGGCAGGGAATCCGTGGCCTCGCGGGTTTGCCCCGTCGCATATGCGGGTATGGATGACACCGCGAGGAGAGGCAGGGCGTAATATGTGAAAATTGATTTTCGGATTGGGTTCATGAGTTTATTCATGATTAGGTGTGATTGACTGGTGCAAAATTACGTCATGCCCGGCCCGCTTGTCAATATCAGGTAGCGGATAGGTAGTGGATCAGTAGCAACAATTTTCCATAATTTATTGTTAGATAATTAACTAACATAAACTGACGAATAAATTCAAGTAGCGTATGAAAGCGAGAGAAGACTTCGGATTCCTTATCGGATTGGCAAGCAGGGCAGCCCTGACGGTCACGCTGTTTTTATTCACCGGCCCGATGCTTTATGCTGTCGGGAATGAAACGTCGGACTCGCGGGTGCTCCTGCACGAACTGGAGGAAGCGTTGGAGCGCAGGGGGGAATATGCGGCCAAGAAGGAGCATCGGATCGACAGCCTCAAGTCGCGCCTTCATTCGCGGATGTCGGATGCCGACCGTCTCGACATCTACGACAAGCTTTATAATGAATATCTCGTCTATAACTACGACTCCACCATGAGCTATGTCAACAAAGCCGGGGAAGTGGCGTCGCGTCTCGGCGGCTACGACCGTCGGGCGGCTGTAGAGATCCACCGTGCGCTTTCGCTGGCAACGTCCGGACAGTTCAGTCAGGCCGTCGGAATACTCAGGAGTCTTGATTCGGGTGCGCTCGACAGCAAGCTCCGTGAAGAATACTACGTTGCCTGCGAATGGACCTACGGCGTATGGGCCGACTACAGCGAAGGATCGGCTTTTGCCGACGAATACCGGGGAGAGAGCCTGCTGTATCTTGACTCCCTGATAAATGTCACCCGCCCGGGTTCGGCGGAATATTCCTATCGTCTCGGAGAGAGGGCATTGAGAGAGCATGATTATGCGCTTGCGATAAAAAATTATACCGAAGCGTTGGATAAATTGCCCGTAGCCACGCGTCTGTATGCCCAATCGGCCTACGCCCTCGGGGTGGCATATAAAGAGACGGGGGATAACGATAAGTATCGGCAATGGCTGATAAGAGCCGCCATTTCCGATCAAGAGAATCCTTTGAAGGAGAATCTGGCCCTTCAGCAGCTTGCCAAGCTTATCACGGAGGAGGACGGGGATGTGGCGCGTGCCAACAGATATCTCGAATACTCCCTTGAAGATGCCATCTTTTTCAACAACCGGCTAAGGATGGTGGAGATAGCCGAGAAGATACCGGGGATAACCAATGTCTATCAACAGCGCATCGCGGCGCAGAATCACAGGATGCGGATCTATCTTATAGTGATAGGCATTCTTGCCATAGGATTGGTCGTGGCCGTGTGGATAGTGGCCAGAGAGAGGAAGAGATTGGATAAACTCAATAAAATGGAGACGGACTACAGCCGGAAACTGTCGGAATTGAACCATAAGCTTGCCGCGACCAACAAACGGCGCGAACAATACGTCAGTCTGTTCATGGACCTCTGCGCGGGCTACATAGATAAATTCTCCAAATTCCGCCAGACCGTATCACTGAAGCTTAAGGCCAGACAATATGAGGAGCTTCAGCGGCTGACCTCGGGGCGGGCGCGGCCGACGGAGACGGAGCTGAAAGAGGTGTTTTTCAATTTTGATTCGGCATTTCTGCGGTTGTATCCCGACTTTGTGGAGGACTTCAACAGATTGCTGCGTCCCGGGGAGGGGATATACCCCAAGAGCGGGGAGATGCTGACCCCCGATTTGCGTATATTCGCGATGATACGCATGGGGATAACCGACAGCACGAAAATCGCCACGCTCCTTTTTTATTCACCGCAGACGATATTCAACCGGCGGACACAGGTGCGCAACCGGGCGATAGACCGTGAGACGTTTGAAGAGGAGGTGCGCAGGATCGGATAAAAAGAGAGCCGGCCCCGGAAAGGGGTCGGCTTCAGCAATCGCTTGCGGAGAAGCGATTAAAAACGGTTTAGTTGGCGGGAGTGTGGGGCTGCACGTTGACGAACTTGCGGCCTTCCTTACCGGTGGTGAACACCACTACGCCATCGATCAGAGCGAAGAGAGTGTGGTCCTTGCCCATGCCGACGTTGAGGCCGGGGTGGTGCTGAGTGCCACGCTGACGCTTGATGATGTTGCCTGCCTTGCAGTTAGATCCACCGAAGATTTTCACGCCGAGGCGTTTGCTTTCTGATTCGCGGCCGTTCTTCGAACTACCGACACCTTTTTTATGAGCCATATCTCAGATGAATTTTAAGCGTTAATATTCTTGATCATCACTTTGGTGAAGAACTGGCGGTGGCCGTTTTTACGGCGATAGCCTTTGCGACGCTTCTTCTTGAAGACGATCACCTTCTCACCTTTCACGAGGTTTTCGAGCACCTCGCCTGTTACCTTTGCACCTTCCACGGCAGGCGCACCGACCTTAACGTCGCCGTCGGCATCAATGAGGAGCACCTTGTCGAAAACGACCTCGTCGCCCTGCTTTGCATCCTCGCCGAGATAGTGGACATACAGATATTTGCCTTCTTCAGCCTTGAACTGCTGTCCCTTGATTTCTACGATTGCGTACATCGCTTTAATAAAGAATTAAAAGTTGGTCCGGCAGGCGGTTCCGGGATTGATAGGGAACGCTTTGAGAGCCTGTTGGGAATAAATCGCACAAAGTTACAAAATTTTCTTCGGATGTGCAAGAGAAAACTTGATAAAAAGATGGAAGCGAGGTAAAAAGAGGTGGCAAGGGAGGTCTGAAAAAGATTATCTAATAAGGTGTTGAATAAAACAGCGGGGAATTTTGCAGAATCGGGGAATTTTGTTAAATTCGCAAAGCGAAATAAACTTTAACAAATTACTTTATACCATTACTTGACACATGAAAAAATTGCTACTTACGGTGCTTGCCACGGCACCTGTCGCGTGTGCGATAGCGGCTGTTCCGGCCGGTCAGTTGTGGTCACAGCAGGTCCCCGAGGGGATACGTGAGGCACGACGTCTGCCCAAGTCCTATGCCCCGAAGGCCACGGAAACGGAGAGCATCGACTTCACGATGGCCTTCCAGGTGAATGAGGCGCTGAGTTTCGGTCCGAGCTACATAGGCAGAGACATATGGCAGGCGTTTTACTTCTCTCCGGAGCTTGCGACACTATATGCGGGTGGCAAGGTCACATCAATCAACATCACGTCGGGAGAGAACATGACGACGGGCGCCAACGGAGTGACACGAGTCACCGCTTACCTGATGGATGAACTAGGCGAGGGTGCGTTCCGTACCCAGCAGGGGAAGATGACGTATGATGCTTACCATGAGAACAGCATTCAGCTTGACGAACCCTACATCATCGAGGCAGGTAAAGGTTTCTACGTCGGTTACAAGTGTATGCCCATTTCCGAGACCGATTACTACATTGCTGTCGACGGCGTTCCTCGCAACACCCCCGGCGGATGCTATGTCGGTATTGTCGATAACGGTGAGATTTTCTGGAATGACTATTCCGAGGACTTCGGTAATCTCAACATAGGTATAACCATCGAGTCAGACAATCTCCCGCGTAATGGAGCCAGCCTGTTCGGGGCCGACTATCCCGCTGTGGTCTATCCCGGGGAGACATTTGATATGGAAGTTTATCTGACGGGTGCGGCCATTAACGATGTGGAAAATATAGATATGACCTACCGTATCGGAGATGGAGAACCGGTAGATGTAAATATCGCCCTTCCCGAGCCTCTCGCTTACGGCAATTACACGACCGTCGTAATCAAGGACGTGGAATGCAATCAGGTCGGAGCTAACCTCCCGCTGGAGATATCGATCACCAAAGTCAACGGAGAGGATAATATAGCCGTCGATGCTACTTCGGAGATGCCCATCACTTGCCTTGGCAACGATATGGGCTACCAGCGTCGATTCCTCATCGAGGAGGGCACAGGCACATGGTGTCAGTATTGTCCTGCCGGCATCGTGGTGATGGAATATCTCAAGGCTGAATATCCCGATAGCTTTATCCGTGTGGCCGTGCATGGAGGTAACGATTCAATGGTCGTGGAGAGCACGGATCCGGTTCTCTCTTTGTTTGAGACCTTCCCCATCATGCTCCTTGACCGTAGTGTGATGTTCACGCCGAGCCTTGAATCGGAGGCAATGCTCGACAGATATGACAAGGCGTGGGGAATCGTGCCGGCAATCGCGGAGGTATCGGCAATCGATACAGAGATAGACAATGCCAAAAAACAGATTTCAGTTGATGCTAAGGTGCGTTTCGCCGTGCCCGCGCCCAACAACGGACGCTACGGTATCGCCTATTATATTACAGAAGATGGAGTAGGACCGTATCTCCAGCAGAACGCCTATTCAGGTAGCGGCCAACCGATGGGAGGCTGGGAATATGAGCCTGAATATGTGCCTACGATTTATGATGATGTAGCCCGTTATTATGCCGGTGGTATCGAGGGTCTGGATCTTCTTCCCGCTACTCTTGAGGCGGAGAAGGAGTATTCCTGCCGCCAGACGCTTTCTCTGGAGAGTGTGGCGGGAAGTGATTTCTTCGTGACTGCGTTTATTATCGACAGACTTGACGGTTCCGTCCTGAATGCCACTCAGATCAGCGTGAATGATCCCAGCGGAGTTGAAGGTATCGCTGCAGATGGAAATGATGTGGCAGTGATCGGCTCGAACGGCAAGATTGCAATAAATGGTGTTTATGCAGCCGCTTCGGTATATGATATGGAGGGTCGCAAGGTTGCCGAGGTTGGTGGCTCCGATGAGATTTCGGTTGCAGCCGGATTCTATATTGTTAATGTTGACGGCAAGGCCTTTAAGGTGATTGTGAAATAAACTTGATATTTCGGAATATGAACCGGGCGGGAGTGGATTCCGCCCGGTTTTTATTTTAGAGAAGGAGAGAAGGGGGGGAGGGCTGGGCGGCGGGGATGGGCGGCGGAGCCGCCCGGCACCAACGAGCT
>JAAVDV010000046.1 GCA_014801595.1 Bacteroides sp. | reverse complement strand
TCGTGCATTTTTGCATGGATAGGGCTTCCACCGGGAATGACCTTGCCTGAGTCCATTATTTCTATGAATTCTTTAGTTGTCATATTCTTTATGCTTATTGCTCAGGTAGATTGGCTTTGAAGAATGAAATAAGTTTGTCAAAGGGGATAAGGTCGGTGCGGTCATACAGATCCACATGTCCCGCACCCGGCACAACAACCAGTTCCTTGGGTTCGGCTGCCTTTGCATACGCATCTTCACTGAATTCACGCGAATGGGCTTCTGAGCCGGTGATGAAGAGCATGGGACGAGGTGAAATTGTCTCAATGTCCTCAAAGGGGTAGAAATTCATGAACTTCACATTCGAGGTGAGTGTGGGATGCGTTGTCGTTGTCGGTGTAGCTCCATCGGGTGTGTACTGACCTCTGGGTGTGCGGTAAAACTCATAGAATTCCTTTTGAACAGGGTCGAGAGATTCGCTCCATTCATTTGCCGTGCCACCTGTCAATGCCGCTTCAGCACCTTCAAATTCCTCATACCTTCTTTGAGCAGCCTCTGCGATAATAGCCTTGCGTTGCTCCAATGAAAGGGAGTTGCGGAGTCCGTGGCGGTTTGCATTACCCATATTATACATGCTGACAGTTGCCACCGCTTTAAGGCGCGGGTCGATCTTTGCCGCGCTAATCGCGAAACTGCCACTTCCGCAAATACCTATCACACCAATTTCATCGCGGTTTACAAAGGGTCGCGTCCCAAGATAATCTACTGCGGCACTGAAAGCCTCGGCATACATGTCAGGACTTACGGCGTTGCGGGGTTCGCCTTCGCTTTCGCCCCAGAACGGCAGGTCTATGGCAAGAGTAACGAAGCCCGCCTCAGCCATCTTCTGTGCATAAAGCATCGCGCTCTGTTCTTTTACAGCTCCCATAGGATGACCTACGATTATCGCAGGATATTGATCACCAGCCTTGAGTGAATTCGGGATAAACAGTGTTCCCGCCACTTTCATCTTATATTGATTCGGGAAAGATACCTGCTGTTCTTTTACTGAATAGCTGTGATAGAAATTATCGGCGCCTGCCGGCTTAACGTAATTATCCATAGTAGTTTGTGCTTTTCCTACGAGGGTCATCGCACCCATGACAAGTAATAATAAAAATCTTGTGGTTTTCATATATAGTGCGGTATTAGTCAATTGTTTTAATCCATTCAGCCACCTCATCTTCCGAATAGTTGTTCATGACCTTTCCCTGCTTGAACACGGCTTTGGGAGCTGATACACGCAGGTCTTTTTCTGTTTCACCGATGGGACTTCCACCTGAAGTGGCGAACGGTATGATTACTTTCCCCTCGGTATCGTACTGTTCAAGGAAAGTGTTGACGATTGTTGGAGCAGTGTACCACCAGATTGGAAATCCCAAATAAATGGTATCATATTTCTCAAAATTATCTACATGGCTTTTTACCCCGGGTCGCGTTGAGCGATCCTTGGATTCCCTTGTTCCTCTCGCGCTGTCGTTCCAACCGTCGAGATCCGCTTCTGTGTACGGTTGTTCCGGTTCGATTTCAAACAGGTCACCGTTGGTGACTTTCGCAACCTTTTCAGCAAGAGCTTTGGTGTGACCCTGCGCGGAGAAATAGGCTACGAGCACTGTTGAATCTTCATCATTTGGTGATGAAGTCTCACTACTTTTTGCTGCACACGCACTTAGTATGCACATTCCTGCAGCCATAAAAATTGTCATTAATTTCTTCATATCGTGCCTTTTTAATTGTTATATGGATATAACCAATGTTCTGATTGCAAAGTTAGTATGAGATTTTCACAATTACAGACCTATATTTGGGTAATGCAGACCTCAATCGCTGATGAGTGCTTTTTTTAGATAAAAAAGTAGTAAATTCGCAGTATGAAACAAGATTCAACAATAGTCAGGCTCAATTCGATTGATGCCTATAACAAACTGTATGGGCTGGAAACCAAGCACCCCTTGGTTACTGTGATTGATCTCACCCAAGCGACAAGAATAGTCAATCATGTCCGTATGGATTATGATGTCTATGCACTTTTTCTTAAGAATGGGACGAACTGCACATTGAAATATGGAAGACAGCCTTACGACTATCAGGAAGGTACCGTCGTAAGTTTTTCACCCGGTCAATTGATAGGTGTCGAGACAGATGTAGATGAGATAGCGCCGGATGTAATCGGCCTGATGTTTCATCCCGACCTGCTTCACAAGACCCCACTCGCATCTAAAATCAAAGACTACAGCTTCTTTGATTACTCCCAGCGCGAAGCACTTCATCTCTCGGCAGATGAAAGACGCATATTCAATCAATGTCTTGAGCGGATAAAGGAGGAGATCGCACATCCGGTTGATAAACATACGGCGGAAATCATCTCCAGTCAGATACAGGTACTGCTTGACTATGTGACGCGATTCTATGAACGCCAGTTCATCACTCGCGGGAAAGTGAATTCCGATATTCTTAACCGATTTGAATCCTCCCTGAAACAATATCTGGAGTCAGACCGGACAAAAGAGGGACTCCCGACGGTTAACTACTTTGCAGAGGAGGCACATCTCACCCCCGGTTATTTCGGAGATCTGATAAAGAAGGAGACCGGAGTGACGGCGCAGGAGATTATCTCCAAACATATTGTAGAGCGGGCAAAACGACGACTGACCGAATCTACAGATGATATAAGCATAGTTGCTTACGAATTAGGATTCCAATATCCACAGCACTTCTCGCGTATGTTCAGACGCATCACCGGCATCAGCCCCACCCAGTTCAGAGAGAAAGCAAAGGCAATAACCAGTAATTAAAAAACTAAAATTGAGAATACAATCCTGATTTTAAAGCGTTGGGACAAACTCTATCAATGTGGAGACAAATGGTCGGAGATTTGTAACTTCATTGTATATTGCGATTTTTTCTATCAAAGGATTGGTGATAGGAGAATGTTTTATGTCCTCCGCAGCCTATCAAAAGTATATTCAAACAGTCTTCTACATTCATAGGTCATAATGTTCAAGCAGTGGCGGACGTGGTGTAAGCTGACGGTAAACCTCTTTCCGGGGGGAGGTAGCGAAATATAGTGTATGCCCCTTTATGAGCATGACCTGAAAGACGCGCAGATTGGGGCGGTTGTTCTCAACCGTCCCAAACGCGACGTCCTTGTTTTCTCTCAAGAAATCAAAAGGCCTTTTCCATAATCAGTAGGCTACTGTGAAACGTTCCTTATGATGTTTCGGATTCTCAAGTTCATCCAGCATCGCTACTGCGTAGTCCTCGACTGAGATGAAACTGTCGCCCTTCTCATCAACGAGAAGATCATCTTTACCGACGCGGTATTTTCCTGTCCTCTTTCCATATTCGAGATTACCGAGATTGGCGGCCGGGGAAAGGAAAATCCAATCAATATCGTTTTCCTTCGTCAGTGTGTTCAGATAGAACTCTCCCAAAGATTTTACTCCCGGTAACCATGATTCCGGAAGAGTGCCGGTATCGACAAGGCGCAAGCCCGGCTTCACAAACAAAGTTCCGGCACCCCCGACGATGAGCAGGCGAGGTACGCCTGACTCCTTTGCTCCTTGAAGAATCTTCGGATAGTTTTTCAAAGTATCCTCATATAGATTGGGATTAGCCCATCCGGGATTATAGGCGCTTACGATGGCGTCTTTTCCTTTGGCGTATTTTACGATTACGGCAGGATCCGTCACATCACCCTCTACAACCGTAAGATTGGGGTCGGTCACATCTTTCAGTTTGTCGGCATTACGTACTATCGCCGTTACATAGGATGGGCGAAAAAATATACCGAGCAGATTATGAAACATAGAATAGAATCTTCAAAAGAACGTCTTCAATAAGATCACGGTAATTATATTTGAATGCCAAAATAATAACAGAACATGCTCCGTGTCGATAACACTGAAATGATATGTTAATTATTGTAAATTTTAATTTGATATGAGAAATTATTATTAACTTTATATAATTTTTTAATGACATTTAAAGATATTCGGAGTAGCGACCCGGCATCTTTGGTGAAAGCCAATGATGGGGTCGCTACTCCTTTTTATATGATAACTCCAACATAATGAGTTGTAATATAAAAGCAATTATATACAGATGGATACTGCCGGGTTTTACCTCTCTTTTTGTTACAAACTGAGGTGAAGATTGCTTCGCGTTTTCGATTTCACCGCAAGAGCCTCATATTGAGCAGTTGGAGCAGGCGCAACTCTCACACGAAAAGGATGATACTCTCAAATCAGAATATAAATGGAATAACTAAACATAATTAGATAATAATATGATCTCGACACTAACCAATCGTGCCATAAACGATGGATTACCTGCGACAGTTGAGGAGGCACTCCAACTCAACAGTCTGTATTCCACGGCTGAACTTTGCAAAGCAGCTGATGCTATCAGGATTAAATGGTGCGGAAATAAAATCCACACCTGTTCGATTGTCAACGCCCGCTCCGGGCGTTGCAGTGAGAACTGCAAGTGGTCTGCCCAGTCCGGTTGCCATAAAACCGGTATTCAGGAATATGAACGCATCCCCAAAGAAGAAGCATTGAAATCTTATGCAGTCAACAAGAGTAGAGGCGCATCTTGCTTCTCTATGGTTACCAGCGGACGTAAAGTTCTTTCAAAAGATATTGAATACTTCTGCGGAATCTATAAGGAAATGTCGGAGCAAGATGGAGTTGAATTATGCGCGTCCATGGGTCTGTTGTCACGTGCACAACTTCAACAACTTTGGGATTCAGGAGTGCGTAAATATCACTGTAACCTTGAAAGTTCACCATCTTATTTCGCCACTCTGTGTACCACCCACACCATCGAAGATAAACTTGCAACCATCAGGATAGCAAGAGATATGGGCTTCACCATATGCTGCGGAGGAATAATCGGTATGGGTGAGACCATGCGCGACAGACTGGAATTAGCTGCCATGGCACGGGAAGTCGGAGCTTCCTCAATTCCCATCAATATTCTTCAACCGATAAAGGGAACTCCTCTGCAGGATGTGGAGCCTATAAGCGAGGATGAAATAGAACGCTCGGTAGCGCTCATGCGTTTCATTGCACCCAAGTGTACCCTTCATTTCGCAGGAGGGCGTGCCCGTCTGTCAAGACAGTCTACTGCACGAATACTGCGGGGAGGGATGAATGGAGCGTTGGTTGGCGATATGCTCACCACCGTTGGTAATAATGTAGAAGATGATTTTAAACTATTCAAAAGTGTCGACTACGAAAAATAAATATGAGTTCAAATACATGAGAATATATCAATATAAATTTCACATCAAAAAATACGGAAGATGAAAAAACTAATTTTACTTCTACCTATGATCATGGTAGCCCTCTTAGGACAGACATAAGATCTTAAGACACTTCGTGTCACCACCGAGCCTCAGATGTAGTGTAGCAACTGCGAAAACAAGATCAAAGAGAACACACGCTTTGAAAAGGGCGTTCATCAGATTTCCACTGACCTCAAAGGTCAGGTGGTGACTATTGAATATGATGCCGACAAGACAGATGAGGACAAAATCATCAAGGCATTTGAAAAAATCAAATATAAGGCTGTCAAACTTGAGGAAGGTTGTAAAGAAACTCCCACCTCAGAAGCCTGTAACAAGTGCTGCCAGACCAAAAAGTGAAAATGGCTTTAAGAATCCCTTTAGTGCAATCCATCATACTGCCGCCTCCGAGTGCTACAAGAAAATTAGCACCAAATTGAGCTGTCCGGCACCGAAAAGCACTTTGGTGGGGAGATACTATTCGTAGGTGAGATTTGTCTGTGTCATAATTAATATGTTTTTATTTATTATCATAAATTAATTAGATTACCAGCCGGCGAGTGGGATACGCTTTGTTGGTGGTGGAAAAGTTGCATCAAGTGCTCGTAGATCTTCTTCATCAAGAATAATGTCAAGAGCCTTGAAGTTATCTATTACATGAGCCGAAGATGAAGCCTTTGGAATAGCCATTACGCCATCAAGTCTGATAGTCCATGCTAATGCAATTTG
This sequence comes from Bacteroides sp., assembly GCA_014801595.1. Lineage (GTDB taxonomy): Bacteria > Bacteroidota > Bacteroidia > Bacteroidales > Muribaculaceae > Lepagella. The sequence goes on along the minus strand of JAAVDV010000046.1, from coordinate 143 downwards.
AGCCGATGTCACACCATGTTTTTTCGCGATTTTCAAAAGAACCGGATTTCTAAGTAGTCGTCCCTCTGCTATGGGCGAATAAGCAATAACGGGCATCCGGTAGCTTTGTGACCAAGGTATGAGATCAAACTCCACACCTCGTT
>JAAVDV010000045.1 GCA_014801595.1 Bacteroides sp. | reverse complement strand
TCAAATCCTCGTTTTCGGGAAGATTGACAAAACGATCGGTCTGAGGTTTCAGTATAAAGCGCCCCCATAGCCCGACAATAGTGAAACGCTGAGGTTCGTTTTTCCCGCCACGAGCAATGTCAAGCGACAATTTAGCCTGCACTCCTGTTACCGTTGTGCTTGCCGTTACAATTTCGCGTGCTAACTCTTTGATATTATCCCGAGTATAAGGTAGATCCGGCACAACTGTTGATTCAAAAATCTTTCGTGCACATCCGGGATGATAGTCAATCTCACCATCGTTCAATGGCTTATAACAAAATAGGCATTTACACATCTGTCACCTCACTTTCTTCCATAGGAATTACACTTACGTTCCCGATACAGTCTTTACAGCAAGCCAAAAGTAACGAGAATCGGTCGCGTGCTGATATTTTCCAACTCTGTTCTGCTATATCAAGCAGCCATCCTTCAGGGATAAGTCCATCGAAGAACGGGAACAGGACTTTGTCTCTGTACGGTTTATCCGACAGAGGCAAGGTCAGACTGACGGGTATAGCAGTATCAGACGCTAAATATTCCGGTAGATATATGAACTCATAACCGGCTTCATCTTCGGTCAGTATGCCTGCAAGAGTATTACAGATCAATACCTTAGCTTGTTTCATACCTCAGAAAGTTTCATTGGAGCCATTTCAGCACCAAACAGTGCAAGAACCTGATTGACTTTATCCAGCCTAAGAGTTTCCTTCCCTTGTTCCATTTCACGCACGAAGCGGAGTCCTACCCCTGACTTCTGAGATAGATCAACCTGTGTAAGCCCAAATTCCTTGCGCTTAGCCTTTATATATTTCGCCAAATTAGTCATATTATACCTTTTAGGGTGCAAAGATAATAAAAATATTCCAATTTACACCTTAAAGGGTATAAAATATTAAAATCAATCTTAGTTAATACCCTTACGGGTATAAGCAGATCTCGCATTAGGTATTATTATAACCTAAAAAACTCCGAGAATCGCAACGGCCATGCCATATTTATCGCAAGCGAACACTACGAACAAGGCCAATGCGGCCACCGACATTACACAGGTTCTGCCAGCCAAACCGTGTTCTTAACGCCCTTCCATATTATCTTGCAGAGCCGTTGCTCCACTCTCCGTTATCAGTAAGTCCACAAGACGAGACAGCTCCAATTTTTACGGAATCCAGTAATACATCTGTTTCTTACGGTGGTCAGTAACCCATTCATCAAATTCTGCCATATCTGATATTCCATCAGCAATCACTGCCTCATAATATTCCACACCATGATAGTCTTTATCAGAGGGGGTCTCAAATTTCAGCCTAAGGATGGTATCTTTCTGAATTGGAGTCATTACCTCCAATATCCTGTCAGCCATTTTCTCAAAATAGCCATCATACTCAGTTCCCTCCTCTATATGAATTACATCAAACTGCCAGATCTCTTCCTCATATCTATAGAATATGTGCCAAGCCATGCAGTGTTCTTCCGTATGGAGTCCATTGATACATTTAATCTCGGTTACATCCGGTAGTTTAGCTATTTGAGCCATAACGCCAACAAAACACTCATAGCCGAAAGACAAACAGCTTAAACCATAGTCGTAATAACCGAAGATAGCGGTGAGACCTAAGAAATCTCATCGCTATCCTCTTTTTTCAAAAATTTGGCCGCCACAGGCGGCAGTTGCATGTGTAATTCTATCGAAATTCCAATATTTTTTTGTAATTTTGTATCCTCAAAATCAGACTTCTAATATATATGACTAAAGCAGAAATAGTAACAGAAATCGCCAAGACTACCGGCATAGATAGAGGCTCTTTTCATCCAAAGATTTACACAGGCGAAAGGGTTAGATACCCATTAGCACAAAACACTAATGGGTATCTCAACACCTAACCGCTGTTAACATCAGGATAACCATCAACACCCGAAGTCTCACAATTATAACACCCTATCAAATCTAAGAAAACTATGTTAAGTAACAGAGCAAAACGAAATATCTGGCTGATACTTGCTATCCTATCAGGATTGGCAATAATAGACCGGGCCATAAGGATAGCAAAGGGAGATATGGATTGGTGGCAACTCGTCTCCGTCATCTTAATCACTGCCTTCTGCATAAAGTTCTACCTCTGCTACCGCCGACAGGTAAAGTGAGGCGATCTCTTCGGACGAGTCAAAGTATTCAGATAATACCGTTTTGACAATCTATGGAAGTCAAAATGGACATTCTTCTGTAGTCTCTTCCTCTACAGGTTCTTCAATATAATGCCCATGAGTAAAAATGTAGTCGGGTTCTTGCTCCTCTGATATTTCAAGTTCGGTAGACAGCGCAATTTCAAGGTCTTTTTTACAAGAAAGCAGTTCTGATGAAATGAATGGTTTCGTGGCTTCATATTGATCTTTGAGTGGGATAATACAATCCAGCATGAGACAATACTTCTGGAATGCATATTCTCGATATTTCGGTCCTAAAACGAAAGGATTAGATACAAAAAAAACTCGGAACTACTTGATATTCCAAGGTTTGACTTCTTTTGCCTGAAGAAGTTCGGTAGTACATAGTGGAGATGGAGGGACTTGTTCCTTATCAGTCAAATGCACTTATACCAGCAAGTTGCAATTGGTTAACATTCGTGTGTAGCGAATTTGCAACCTAAATTCCCTTACCCTCACACAGCCGCTCGCTGCATGGCCCGTTATGGTTCTAAGGGTATTGCAAAGTTAATACTTTTTCCGCTGACTCTCAACTTCGAAGGTTCGTTTTAACCATTCTTATGCAGAGTGTTAAATGTTCATCGAGGTGAAAAAGTCGGTTCAAGAATCTCCAGATGAAGAGCATTTTCAATCTTTGAGATTGTCTCGATTGAAAGATTCTCAGTCCCTTTCAGCACAAGTGAGATATACCGAACAATCAGGGATGGAAAGATTACCGGAAACTACTGAGTGTTCCTCAACAATTTCCAATACTTCATCGGCAGTGAATCCGTCAACGATGATTCTATTTTCGTCAACAAGTTTATCGAAAATCTCTCGTTGTTCAGCGTCCTCAATTTCAGCCACTACAAAATCCACAGTATGAATATCGTATGGCAACCGGCATAATTCTTCCAACAGACCTATAGAATGCAGGTCGATGAAAATATTCGTATCGTTGACAATTATTTTCATCGCCTATACAAGCTGAAGTTGAGACCTGACTCTGTCAACAGAGGTGTTGAGCAGGGATGCAGCCTTTGACATTGATATAATTTCATCGGCGATTGCACGATATACCATTCTGACAAACCTTCCGGATGTTTCCGAGACAAAAAGGGATTTCCCGACAACCGCGTTGAAATCAGGAAAGAGTTTTTTCTTTTTAAGATAGCCGTTGTATCTTCTTCCGGTTATGACTCCGAGATCTTTCAGCGACAACATTATGGTGTCTACCGAAACTCCATACTGCCTTTGAATATCACTCAGTTCTGCCAATGATATGTCATGGCGCATATTGCCAAGACGTCCTTTCAACACAGACGAAGGCATAAGCATTTCCGAAGCAAACGTATTGCAAAGGTACTCAATCTTCTTTGATTCAGATTCCGAGGGACAATCCATTATGAGGTGTCCGAGTTCGTGAAGCAACGTGAAACGCTTATCCTCAGAAGTCAGATTCCTATTTACCACAATCACGGGGATGTTGTCGTTGGCGTAGCCACTGAGACCACCGAATGATTCGTCCTCAGAGATTTCAATGATTTTTATACCATTATCCTCCAGTACCTCTATCACATTTGATATGCCGTCAAATCCGAGACCGAATTTTATCCGCACTTCATTGGCATATTCTCTCGCCTCGTTGGCAGTGCATATCTCCTTCTTATAGAGTGTAAAAACAGCACTGCTTCCGCACAATTCTTCAATTTCAAGATATCTTTCCAATTCCTCCCTGACTTTTTCGCGTATTGATGCGATGACTCTTTCCGATATTCCTGCCTTCTTGTTGAACATTATCTTGTCAACGGCGACAGTAAAAGGTCGGAAGAAATAATCAGGTTTGACACCAAGTGCCGCGCTGAAGGCTATAAGCATACGGCTGTCGGGCGAAGTGTTCCCCTTTTCGTATTTATTTATGGCTTGACGGGTAACGGCGGGGTGAACCCTCTTTCCGAGTTCATCCATTGTAAGTCCTTTGATAAGGCGGGCCTGATTTAGCCTCCTACCGAATATATTTTCAACGTCGTTAGTCATATCTAAGCATTATTTTCCAGTTGACAAAGTTACAAAATATTTCTCACTTGTAAACTATAGGGGCATGAAAAAGTTGTACGCGGTCATTGAATTACAGTGGAAGTACGGTTAATTGCGATACGCGGCAAGAGAGGGAGCGGCGCATATAGCGGCGATATTGTCTCCTTTTTCCCAATGGGCTTTCACGAGCTCGCTAAGTTTTTCGTCAAGGTTTACCGCATCCTCCGATTTGTCTGCACCGGGGAATATGAGCCAGTCGATCCGGTCGGGGGACAAATCGGAAACACTCATGTCTGCAACGATGAGGTTGCCTGTGGCTCCTTTTACAAGACGGTTATCTGTCATGGAGACGGTGAAAACCTCCATCCCAGCACGTCGCATGACATCGACGGGCGCCAGAGCCTCGATTTCATCGAAGCCTGTTCCAACCATCACGAACACTGCCTTGCCTGAAGGTTGAGCCGTCCATCTGAGTGTGATGAAACTGGAATGATATGGTGAGGGTTGTCTTGAACCAGCGGCGACGGTATGCACCCCCTATCATGAAGGGGTTGTTGAACACTCCGCTATACATTCCGAGTGCACCGTCGATTTCATATTGTGCCAACGTTGAGGTGCCTATTACCATACTGTCGGGTTGGTCTTATGTCGGTCCTAAAACGAAAGGATGAGATACAAAAAAAACTCGGAACTACTTGATAGTCCGAGGTTTGTCTTCTTTAGTCCGAAGAAGTTCGGTAGTACATAGTGGAGCTGGAGGGACTTGAACCTTACACTCCAAATATCGCTATATCAATTAGATACAAATTCAAAATTTGAAATAGTAACGAGTTAGTAACGAGTGTTAGACAGGCCTCTGCCAATATCCTCAACGACTCCTAAACACGTTTTAATCTTATTACAAAATTTTCTCCAACCACACAAGTCTGAGGGTTCATTTTAACTATTCTTTTACAAACTGTTAAATGCTCTTGGACTTCCCTCAAAACAATTCTGAATG
>JAAVDV010000044.1 GCA_014801595.1 Bacteroides sp. | reverse complement strand
TTTGCCGTATTATTGGTAGTAATACGGCAAAATATTTAGAATCTGAGACTGCAACCACTTTTATGTTCCTCTGAATTCATTCCTTGGAAACTGAACGGATATGCTCCGGAATACGTAATAAGTCGGCAAAATGCTTGCCGTTGACACAGTACATCTCCGCTATATGCTTAATCGACAGCGCAGTCGTCTCCACCTTCATCTTTTAAAAAAGCCACGAACTCGGCGCTGAGTCGTGTGCCCTCCTCGTTGGGAAGTTCCAGATTATAGCTGAATATCTCGTTGGTAGCCTTATTCCACCATTTGTTCTTGCGCATGTGAAGGAATACCGGACGACCCCGTAACGGATAGTCCTGAATCGTGACGTAATCCGTGTAACCTCGCGCCACGATATTTACATTGCGTTTATCCTCTTCCGATCTTTGCTTTTTCTCATCAAGCCATATCTCGTAGGCCTGATCCGTACGCTCAAACCTTACCATCTCAAACAGTTCCTCAAGACCCGCAGGGAGGAACATCCAGAATGCTTCCGATGTTTTCATGTTACAAATTTAACACTTTATTCTAATATACATGCACCGGCATTACGGCTTGAGCCGAGATTAGTGCTTTTTTGTTTTTAGCACGTGAATCCGCTAAAAAGAGGTTCCGTATACAAAATTGGACGTATTAAACGCCTTTATGATGAAACCCGGAGCATCATAGTTGTAGAAGTGCTCAAGGGGGCGCGATAACTTCAAGCTAAGAGGCAATGAGTGATTGATTCCTAATGGGAGTGACTGAACCTCCGCTGGACAGTCACTCATTTTCCTTTTATTTTATAAAAGTTTATAAGGAATGGCGATAATCGTCCCAAACCGTATTTTGGGTAATGGGCAAGAATATTTAATCCCTGACTGCTTCCACTACCCATACATCTACTGAATATCCTCTGTAAATCAATTCATTGTAGATAACATCTCCATAAGATGAGTCTGCTCAAGGTGGCGAAATTCCAACAGGGCATTACGGATACCCGTATCTGTAAAGTAATATTTAGAGAGGGTGTTAATATATTTCTTACCCTTGATATTATATCGCGTAGCCATAGCAGGTAATTATCTCCATGATTTGATGCTATTCTTCGTGATGTATGCATGGAGATTAGGTATGGTCAATTCGGGGAATTTGTTATTGGCCCAGGTTTCTCGCTCCGTTGATATGCTCCTCGGCCTGCGCTTTTTTGCCTCGGCATATCTGTCGGCTGTCTCTACCCTCCGAAAATAATAATGAACGAATATGAAAGAGATTATTGAAAAGATAAATGAATTGGGAGAGGCATTCCGAAAGGATGCTCTTGCCCAGGCTGAGAACGAGAATAAAGCTGCGGGAGTTCGTGTCCGGCGGGTATCCCTCGAAATGTAACCGCTCTTGAAGCAGTTCGGGAAACTCTCTCTGGAGAAATCCAAGACTTGATTACCTAACCGGTTGCTACTACTTTTGGTTTACTAACCCACATAGTATTTATTCTGAAGACTTCAATTAAATGAAGTTTTTACCAAATAAATTACAACGATCGTTGTAATTTATTTGGAGGTTCGGAAATAAAGTATTAACTTTGTTTTTCGATAGCAAAACGGTCATATCGACCTTTAATACATATTGCATTCGTATTTACTCGTAAAGAAAAACTGGTAACTTTTCTAAATATGGACGAGAGAGTGCGGGGCAATCGTGTCGTATTTTTGTGAAAATACGGCACGTTCTGCACACGCTTAGTCCATCAGCCTTTACCAGTGGCTTCTTTACAAGTGTGTGCAGATTCGTGCCTTTTTATATATTGACAGGAGTTTGCCGCAAAACAGCAAACTCCTGATTAAGTTATGAACCGACAAGAGAGAATTATGGGCACGAAACAAAGAATATTGGAAAGCGTGCTTCCATTGTTCTTAGTTACAAACTATGAGGCTATAACAATTGCCTTAATCGAAAATGCCACCGGAAAGACCCGAGGGACGATTTATAAGTATTTCAATAATAAAGAAGATATATTCTGTCAGGCGGTGTTGCAATACTACAATTCCCCTCTGAATGTTTTGTATTCGGTAGAACCTCATGACCGCAATATCCAATCATACTGGGAGGTCAAGATGGAACAGATTCAAAAGGCTTACGGATATCTGAAAAACTTTGGAATCTTTCATGATACGCTCTCGATCACTCATTATATAGAGATGCAGGCCCTAAGGATAATACCCTGGTTCAGACAGGTCATTATATCCCAAAAGCTATTAAATGAACGGTACTGGACACAAGCCGTTAAGAACACTCCGAATTTGCTTGACCCAAAGAAGACACGATGTAAGAAAATGCCTTATCAGCGGTTAGGAGAGATTTACAATGGCTTATATCTGAAGCTTTGCTCAATGTATCCCGACGGCAGTTTTAACCTACCCGATATAACCTTAAATTCGTAAGGGTTAGTTCAGAAGCACAAAACCTTTTTCTGTCAATATGCGGTGGGCTTCATCTGCGTATGGTTCCAGATACACATGTTCCGGAACAGCCGGAGGAGTGAAGATTTTGTCAAGACCATGATTTATCAGCCATTGGACAATGGGCTTTCTTGACCAGAAACCATAATAGATGTTTTCTACCAAAGCTCCTGACATTGTTTTCGGATAATAACTCATCTGCCCGAAATCCACGTATGATTTACCACGCTTCTCTGCCTCCTTGACTGTGTTGAATATCGTGTTGAGATATAATACCTTTGAATCGTCATCCTTGTATTTGAACCCCATGTAGAGAGGAATCAAGTTGGCTTCATTCTCCAGGATGAGAACCATCACGCGAATCTCATCGGTCTCTTTGTTCTTCCCTACGAGAAGAAATGCACCGTCACCTAAAAGTTTGTTGACGGAATCGAAGAACTTCTCATTAAGGAACTCAAATTTGTTCTTGGCCTTGTCAAGAACAGCCTTATAGAGGTGGGTGAAGTCTCGTACAGTTTCTCCTCCGAAGTCTGTAATCGTTTCCCAGTAGAACTCTTTCTCAAAACGTTCTCTAAAGTTCCTGAAACGCTTGCGGTTTTTCTTTCTCAGGGAAGCCGGATATTCAACTTCACTTATGATAGGAATGGCAGTGGTCGGGAAGGAGATGAAAAATTTGTAGTCGGAGGTGAGAATATCTTTCACCTGATTGATGCTGCGTTCTCTCACATCTTTGACGAAAACGAAACTGGCTTTTACCTCCCTGCTCTTTTTCTTGATCTCCCCGCCGATGATCTCTGCAACCTCCTTTTTCTCTTCTTTACTGAGGTCTGAGGCATACTCAATGAAGTGTTCACAGGTTGCCGCGTATGAGCCGGTGACGAACGCCCGCAGTTTAAGGAATTTCGGGAATAGCTTGCGTATCCATGCTATGCGGGTCTTGGCCTCACCTGAAGATGCAATATTGAGTAAGTCCATGCCGTATGCGAAGCAGGGAACGATAGCTATTATCCGGTTGCCTTTGAACACCTGAAGGTAGTGAAACTCTACATTCTCAAATTCTGCCTCTTCGTTGGCTTTCATGAACCCTCGGCCCTTGATGATGTCAGAACCGTATATTTTTACCCAATCGTCCGGGCTGATATCATCTATAGTCCGACACCATTTGAATGAGAATTTATTTGACATATCGGGGTAAGTTATATTTTTCGAAAAGCTTTATGAGAAGATCCACCAATCCGTCTATATCCTCTTTGGTATGGCTCGCCATGACACTGATCCTGAATCGCGTCAGGTTTGGCGGAACAACAGGAGGAACTATGGCATTGATGAAATATCCGTTGTCGAACGCATCCTTCACCATATAGGTCAGGACTTCAATATCTCCGACCACGAGAGGGATGATGGGGGTCTCGGTGTTTAGAATATTGAATCCCGCTGTCCTTAATGCGCTTTGCATATACACCGTGTTTTCACGAAGTTTTTCAACCACATCGGAGCTATCCATCTTCTTGAATACCTCAATCGCACCGGCGCATACAGAAGGAGGAAGCGAGGTGGAGAACATATTGCTTCGCGCATATATTCTGAGATAGTCGATTATCTCCTGCGAAGCGGTTATATAACCACCGACGGTTCCCACAGCTTTGCTCAGAGTGCCGGTGACGATGATACCCTCTCTGTCGGTGATGCCATAATGTGAAAGCGTACCTGCACCTTTCTCTCCGATCACACCGGTTGCATGGGCATCATCTATGAGGAGGAGAGCGTTATATTCTCTGCAGAGGGCGAGTATTTCAGGAATATTGGCAATGTCGCCGTCCATACTGAACACTCCGTCGGTAGCCACCATTATGCCGTTGGGATACTGTTCAGCGTTGGCCTCAAGTATCTTCCTCAGATGATTCATATCCCCGTGCTTGAAACGCAACATCTTTGCCCCAGACAGGATGGTTGCATCAAGCAGACTGGCATGGTCGAGCTTATCGTGTATTATAAGGTGATTGCTTCGTAGCAGTCCGGAGATGATACCCAGATTGGCGGTATATCCGGAGGAGAACAACATGGCATCATCGAATCCTGTTTTCTCGGCAATCACCTTCTCCAGCTCTGTCTGATAGATTGTTGTGCCGGTGAGCAGCGGTACTCCTCCTGAGCCGATTCCGAACTCTTTTGTAACAGCCGTTGCTTTTTCTATCGCTTCCGGAAATATGGTGGCTCCAAGATAACTGTTGGATCCAAATATCACGAGTTTCTCCGTTTTGTTGGTATGCCTGTTATAGACCAGTGATTCTCGATCGCACGCGCTTACATGAGGATGCTTCTTATAGTTGTTTAGACCTGCCGCCTCGTGCTGCTTCAACTCTTGTTGAAAGTCAGCTACTTTTCCAAGAATAGAGCCATCCTTGCTATTCTTGTTGGAGGTCATGTTGACGGTGTACTTCATGACTGTTAAAAATATAATGTATATTATATTGCAAAGATAAAGATTTTTTCCGAAATTTCACTATCACCTTGAAAAAAAGCACGAAATTTCCCGGTATTAACCTGTTTTGGGAGGATTGCAGGTATCATTATCTCAAATTACCGCATAAATTTCTCCACCTCGTTATAATTTGCTATCTTTGCATAAGAATCTAAAACCATCTAAATTCAATGGATAAATCAGAATTGAGTAAGGGCGAAGCCAGCCGTAAAAGAATTCTTATGGAGGCATTCCGGTTATTTGCCACTATGTCTTACGAGCGGGTCTCTTTCACTGTCATGGAGAAGGAGATTGGTATAAGCCGCGGGTCTATGGTCTACTATTTTAAGAATAAAGAGGGACTATTTAAAGAGGTGCTGACCAAACTTGTTTTCAGCACATCCTCAATCAAGGCAGTCCCGGCAGCATATAGATGTTCTCTTTGCTCTTTCTATAATTATTATATCGAGGTTCTTAAACGTGAACAGGAAAGTCTCGGCCAATTGGGAATAAAGAATCTTAATGAGGCGCTTATGCGCATAGAGAATTCCGCTCTGACCTATGTGGAGCATTTCAAGGAACAGGTTCTTAACTGGTATCATGAGGAAATCGGGATTTGGAACGAGGTAATCCAAAATGCCATGTCAACAGGCGAAATCCGGGATGATGTGGATTCTCTTATTGTAAGCGGTTTGTTCGAGGATGCCTACTTAGGTCAATCATTTAAGGGTGTGTTCACCAAATCAGGCTATGAGCCTGATAAATTAAAAATCTCATACGATACAATTTATAGCTTTTTGAAGAATAGGTGAATTATAGAAAGCTGTAATACTCAAGACGAATTATAATAAGAATTAAGGCACCTCAGGTTGAAGCCGGGTGCCTTTTACGTAACCATCCGAAAAAGACCGACTATGTCATGGCGTTTTTGATGTGTATTTTTGCACTCAAAAACACCATGTTCAATTTGAATGAAGGAAATCGTATTGTTATGTCCCGGAATCCGAGCGATATGCGGATAGGTGTTAACGGGATGTGTGGCTTAGTCAGACAAGTGGGACTTGATCCTACAAATGGAGATGTTTATATATTTGTTGGAACAAGCCGTAAGATAATGAAACTTTTGCATTGGGAACGCGGGGGATATGTGATGTACTACAAGCGTCTTGAGAAGGGTCGGTTCCACCCGAAAATATTCCTGCGCAGCGGGGTCGGTTTCAGATCAATGCGTTGGGATGAACTGGTGTTATTGATGGAGGGGATATCACCGAGAGTGGCACGCCGCAGCAGATATGAGGTCAATGATACGGAGAAAAAATCGTTATCCGAGATTGCAAAAAGCAGTCCGAAAATTTGGTTATCTCGCTGATTATTCGTATCTTTAAGGTATGAATAAGACTCCGACATATGAAGAACTTCTTGTAGAAAACGCTGCCCTGAAGGCAGAGTCCAATGCCCTGAAGGCAGAGTCCAATGCCCTGAAGGCAGAGTCCAATGCCCTGAAAGCAAATGAAGTTTCGCTGAGGAGTCGTATCGCCTATCTGGAGCGCATGCTCTACGGAGCTAAGTCGGATCGTCTGATGTCCCAAGTGCCCTCCAATCAGCCGGGGCTGTTTGACGAGTTGTTCAATGAGGCGATGGATGAGAAAGCGTTGCAGATTGAGCAGATGGCGAAAGAGATAGAAAAAGAGGGGTGTCGTCGAAGGGAAAAGAACCGTAAAAGCAGTTCCCGGCCTGCAAGATACCGTTATCATGGCTTGGAGGAGCGCCTCACCACCCTCATGCCTGAGGGGATAGATGTACAGGAATGTGATATCATCGGCAAGGATATCACGAGAATCCTACACCGTGAACCGGCCAAGGTATGGGTCGAGGTCATCGAGCGTCCCATATTGCGCGCCAAGGCCGACAAGGATATGCCCAATCCGAGGATATATCAGGCAAAAGTTCCGGAGGCTGTCATTGGAGGCAACCATGTGGGAGCGGATATGCTGGCGCAGATCATCATAGATAAATATCGTTATCACCTCCCCGAATACCGTCAGGTAAAGCAATATGCCGATCTGGGAGTGAAGTTGCCCACATCGACTGTCAATGACTGGGTTCATGCCGCGGCATCCAGAGTCGAACCGGTATATGAGGCACTCAGGGCCGACATTCTACAGAGTGACTATCTTCAGGCCGATGAAGTCCCATGGCGGATAGCAGACAAACCGGGGAACAGCCGCAAGGGATACGCATGGCAGTTCCTTGATAGCCGGCCGCAGGGTCATGGACTGTACTTCCTTTACATGAACGGATCCCGGGCCGGTACCGTTCCACGGGCCGAGTTGCGGAATTTTAAAGGAGCAATACAGACGGACGGATACGGAGTGTACGATTACTTCGAACTTCAGGAGAATGTGACACTGTTGGGCTGCATGGCACACGTGCGCCGTAAATTTACCGATGCACAAAAATCCCATCCCCGTCTATCAGCACAGGCAGTCAAATGGATAGAATTGCTGTATACCCTTGAAGCCAACATCAAGGCAAGGAAGATGAGCATTGAAGAGATAGCCCGTGAGCGACAATCCAAAGCCATACCCATAATGGACGCCATGGAAAAATGGATGGAACAGGTGCATACCCAATGTACTCCCGCAGATCCCATGGGCAGGGCCATTGACTACGCCTATAAGTTATGGCCGAGATTGCGGCGCTATGCGCTTGACGGTCGCTACAACATAGACAACAATCCTGTTGAGCGCACGCAACGCCCTACGGTGATGGGCAGAAAGAACTATCTGTTCAGTAAAAACGATAGCGGAGCGGTTGACAACGCCATTTTCTACTCGCTTATTGAAAGTTGTGACATCGTAGGCATAAATCCGCTTGATTGGCTCATACACGTGTTGGGTAATCTGCGCGACGATATGACTCCGGAGCAAATCAAACAGATGACTCCGTACTATTACAAAAAATCTTGCGAATAAACATCGCAAGATTTTTTTGTTGATAACTTAGGCGGTCTTTTTCGGATGGTTAC
>JAAVDV010000043.1 GCA_014801595.1 Bacteroides sp. | reverse complement strand
ATTTATGAAGAAAACGGTTCATATCGTAAGGTTTTGTAGAAAGAGGGGAGGGGGCCGGGCGGTTCGGCTCGGGCCTTGCGTCCCGGCCCCTTGATTATGCGGGAATTAGATTTTGGCGTAAAACGGATTAGAGGTTGTCGGTCTGGTTACGCTTCGCCCATGAGAGGATGTTGATGCGGCAGGAGATGGATTCCTCTTGCTGCACGCGGTCGTCCGGCGTGCCGTCGAGGGGAAGGTCGCCGGGAACGGGCTCACCCATCTGCCTGATATCACCGAGATTCAGGACATACCAGTTGTTGCGGACTACGCCGTAGCGACCGAGGTAGTTCTGAATATCCTGCGCACCGATCGCACCGTTGGTCTTGCCGTAAGAATCGGTGGTGGTATTGGTGGTCACACCTTCCGGAGCAGTCCAGGGTGAGAGGTCATTGCCGAAGTGGCGGATGCGGACGGCATAGTATGCAGTGCCGTCGACATAGCATTTGACAGTGACGTTCTTGTTAACCTCGGCAGCAGTAGCGGCTGATTCGGTGAAAGGAATAGCCTTGGCGTTTTCGCCGTTGCCATCCTTAAGCACGATCTCCTTGACTTGGAGACGGCCTGCAGTCTCGTTGATCTGGAAAGTAATCTTCATCCACTCGTTCTCTGCGGTACGGTTGTCGCGCTCATACTTGAGGGTGTTGATTGTGGCGTTATTATCATAGCTTTCGTTGAGACCATTGAAGTATGTGGTCCACGCAGCCATCACTCTGGGATCATAGAGCACAGCCTGTGCGAGATAGGGAGCCGCGTCCTTAAAGAAATAGACGTTTTTCTTGTCATCGCCGACGGTATAGATGTTGCCGCTGCCACCGAAGTTGACTTTGATGATCGCGCGTGTGGTGTTGCGGTAGTCCATATGCGCCACATCGAAAGTATTCTCTTTGCAGTACTGGGGATACTGGGAACCGGTGCGGGTGAAGTCACCCTCTTTTGCTGCCACGAGGTTGCCATCTTCCTCCTCGATACCGTTGCCGTGGGGATCCACGCAGAAGTATGTGCGGTAGTGCTCCTGATTATCGGGAGTATTCTCCCAGTTGGTGTGGCCGAAACCTGCATTGCCTAAAAAACGATAGTGATACTGGAGGGAAGAGGCTTTGCTGTTTGTGTCATACAAAGCCCAATAGGGTACAGCCGTATTGTCGTGGCCAAAGTCGAGGTTGCGGACGATATAGCTGGTAGGCTCCATATTGTCGAGTGCCCAGCGGGTGTCGGTGATATTGAGTTCATATGACTCATCGGGGAAGTTGATAGCCCCCTCTTCAATTCTGATGCCGACGCTGTTGACCTCTACCTTGGCTACCGCGCGCTCTACGAAAATTGCTGCCGCCGGACGTTCCATCGCCTCCTCTGCGGTAGGACGGATACGATCCTGGTTGACGAGTGAGAGCACACGGAATCTGGGATTGGCGGGAGCCGCCGCGCCTACGGCCAATGTGCCGGGCTGACTCGAGTAGGGCGCATTGGTCATGAGGAAGTTATTTTCACCGATCATAGCGTTTGTCGTCTCAAGCGCCATAAATTCCTGGAATGTGCCTGTGAAGGGCTGACCTGCTACATTAAGTGTATTGCCGGAGCCTACGGACAGAACACCGCCGGGATTGATGACAGCGAGCACCCACAGTTGGCCAGATGATTGTTTGGCGAAATCTACAGGGAATGTAACGATACGGTTCTGAGTAATCTGATTGGGAGTATCGTTGACCGGATTCCATTCGCCTTGACCGATGCTGTATGCCTTGTAGAAATCGGGATTTGATTCAGGACCGGTGAAGAAGAGGAGAACTGCATTCGTTACACCATACTCAGTTGCCAGACCATCGTCGAACTGGTCGTTGAGACCACGGGTGATCGGCTCGGCGGGCATACCGATGGAGATACCGATGTAGCCTTCAGCACCGATCGCGTTGGGATCGGAGGCGCCTGCGGGCTCGTTGCTGAGGTCGTCGGAGCAGGACGCTAACATCGCGCCGGCAAGGAGACCGAGCATTAGTTTGTTGATCTTCATAAACTTAGTTTGTTAGGTTATTATGTAGTTTATTTTCTGTTGTAGTGGATTCGGGGGAGTGGATTCATTGGCTGATGAGAGCCTTGTTGTGGCGGGCTTCGGGGAGGTTGCCGGCGGCGTCGAAGTATCTGAGGGCGGCCTCGAAGTCGCCGCGTTTTGTGGCGAGGATACCTCGGGCGTTGTTGGCCTCGGGATTGTCGCCGGCCCGCTCAAGGAGTTGGGCGGCGCGGTCGTAGTTGCCGGAGTTGAGCTCCCACACGGCGGCGTTGGTGTTGGCCTCCTCGCTGTCGGGATAGTATTTGAGGGCTGTTTCGATCGTGCGGCGGAACTCGGGGGAGTCCTCGGGATATAGGCGGGCCACACGGAACATCTGATTGAGCGACATCTTCTCGGGCGACTTCAGGATAATCTCGGCGAGTTTCTCATCGGGGAGGGGCTTGAGGCGTGTCGAGATGGCGAACTTGGTGGCGCGCAGTTGCGGGAACCATTTGGGAAGTATCGTCGTGCGGTAGAGCTCGGCGAAGCGCGGGTCGGTGCGCAGTTCGCGTTCCTTCTCATCGTAGTCGGCGGGTCCGTAGGCCGGGCGGTCGATGAGGGCGAGGAGGTCGGCACGCTGTTTGGGGGTGATATCCTTGGCGTCGACAACCTGCTGACGGAATTCTACCCAGTTCTCGGGCACCGCGCCATAGGCGGTGACATCCTTCGAGAGGTTGAAGCGTTGGCCGATATATTCGGCCAGTGCGCGCGAGCGGTTGGTGGCGAGGAAGTCGTTGTGGGTGTAGGGTGATTCGGGGGAGGCGTAGCCGGTGATCTCGATGCGTGAGATCTCCACGTTGGGGTCGGTCGTGGCGTAGCGGATGGAGTCTTCGATGACTGCGAGCTGCGCGCGGTTGTCGATGCGCTGACCGTTGCGGCAGACGTAGGGCTCGGGATGGAGCTCGGTCTTGTCGACCTCGAACTGCACGCGGGCCTTCCCTTCGTGGATGGCCACGGGGAGCTCGGTCACCTGCGGGGTGAGCCATGCCGTCTTCATGCGGCCCACGGGGTTGAGATTGAGGGGGACGCGGAGGATGTCCTGCCCGGCGAAGCGTCCGCAGCCGCAGGTGTCGTAGCGCAGGGATACGGCGGCGTCCGTGGCATACATCCATTCATGGAAGGGCGTCTCGGCGCGGTAGGGGACGGTCTGGGGCTTGCCGTTGTAGCGGCGCACTTCGGATGTGATGTCGTAGTTCTGCAGGAGGTTGCGGCGGATGGTGCCGCGCTCGTAGGCGTAGTGCATGTTGCGGCCGTTGATGAGCAGGGTGGGGAGGGCCACCTGCTGACCGTCGGAGCCTTCGACGACGGGGGTGACGAGGATCTGGCGGTTGGAGCCGAGGCGCAGGGAGTCGAGCACGTAGTCGAGTTTCAGATTGAAGACATCCCCTGTGCGGAAGAACTCCACGTTTTCCATCGCTATGTTTCCGGTGGGGGCGGCGGCGAGAGCCGATGCCGAAATAGAGGCCGCAAGCAGGGCTGATAACAATTTTTTCATGATTTCAGGGTGGGCTTGTGGGGGTGATTAGAAGATATATAGGATGGAAAGTCCGAGTTTGGTGAGACCCAGATAGTTGGAGCCGCCGGAGCTGATTTTTGCCCCGCATTCGTCGCAGGCGAATTTGTCGTACCACGCGTGGATGTATCCGGCGCCGATTTCGGCCTCGAAGTTCCAGTGGCGGTTGAGAATCCATTGATAGCCGTAGGTGACGCCGGCTCCGGCATACCATGCCTGGTAGCGGTGGTCCTTGACACCTTTCTGCATGTTCTCACCTTTGAAGAAGAATCCGGGGACGGGGAGGTTGACATTGGCGGCGTTGAGCTGGCCTCCGAGGGCGTGGATGCCGATGAAGCTGCCGTTGAATTTGGAGCAATGCCACCAGCGGTATTCCGGCTGGAGCACCCAGTGCTTGGCTTTGCGGCGCACGTCGTCCTTGGAGCCGAAGGTCCAGGGGTTGAGGCCATAGACAAGGTTGATGGTTGACCTCCCGGGGAGACCGACTTCGACTCCGAGGTTGGGGGTGGTCATGGCATCGTAGGCCAGATTGGTCTTGACGGCGACTTCCTGGGCTGAGCCGTGAAGCGCGAAGGGAATGATGATACAGAGTATCAGAATACGTATATAATACATATGTCTCAGGCCCTGCACGGGCATGACTTTTTCTGCACAAGGATGGATAGTCTTGTCGGGGCGGAGTGTGGTCGAGGCTCCTTGGAATAGAGTTGACTATCAGTGGTTTATGCGGAATAGTCAGTTAAATGAATAGGTTTGAGTATTAATTCGCCAGGTTTGATTCGGTAGGCCGGGCCGATGGGCAGGGGGCAGATGAAGCCGGAACATAGGACACCGGATTACAGAATGTTTTGCAAAGTTAGGCTTTTTTTGATTATTAGCATTAAATTTTGGAAATTTTAACGTTTATTAATACCCCTCCATGCCCGATTTCCTCAGAATGTAGCGACGGCCCTCCCGAAAGAATCGGAAGGGCCGTATCGGATATTCAGGACCGGCTGAGGCCGGCCTCGGTGAGGGGATTAGCGGATGATGGCTTTCGTCGTCGTCTCGCCGGCCTTGACGATATAGACTCCGGCGGGGAGGGGGAATGAGTTGTGGCCCTCGAGGGCTGCGCGTTTGAGCACGACACGGCCCTGGAGATCGGTGACGGTGAGGCTCTCGCCTGTCATGCCGGCGACGGTCAGCATTCCCTTGCCACCGCTGACGGCGGGACCGAAGGCCGACGTCTCCTTGACTCCGCTGACGGATGAGAAGGAATAGCCGGAGAACATGGCGAAGTGCTGGTCATCGGGGAAGTCGGCATCTACGAAGAGAGCGACCCAACCCTGGTCCTGGAAGCGGTCGGGGAGGCGGAGCTGATATGTGGTCCAGCCGGCGACATCTTCCGGGAGTTCGGCGATGAGGATGGGCTCCTCCATCTCGTAGGTCTGGGCCATCAGGCGCATGGGAGCGGCGTAGCGTCCGCCCCAGTAGTCGAAGCTCAGGACGACATCGTTCATTCCGGCTGTGGATACCTTCGGCAGGGAGATGCGCGACTTGCGGTCGGTGGTCTCTGAGGTGTAGCCGATGAAGGCGAATCCGGAGTCGAGGTTGAAGATGGGGGAGATGAGTTGGCCGGGGTCGCCGGGCATCCAGTAGACGTCGGAGTATTGCTCGGTCGGGCTGACGATGACGGCGTTGTCGTAGGTGACGTCGTTGTCGAGGTCATTGGTCCAGGGTATCTCGACGGGATGGCCGAGGGCGGCCGCCTGGCCGATGACGTGGTAGCTGAGTCCGGCGGCGTTGTAGGCCATTACGCCGAGGCGCATGTAGCCCAGAGGATAATTGTCGGGCACATTGAAGGTGTATTCGCAGACATCCCATCCGGCTTCGTCGAGGTATTCCCATGCGGAGGAGATGTAGTCGTAGATGACGTAGAGGAAGGTGTCGCCGATGGGGCCCTCCTCCTCACCCTCGGTGGGGGGAGTCCAGGTGAGCGTCATCGACATGTTGTCTTCGCTGACGGTGGCCTTGAGGTCGTTGACGGTGTAGGGGCGCACGACGCCGGTGTAGACGATCGTCTCCTCACCCTTGCCGGTGAGTCCGTCGGATGTGATGGTGACGACGATGGCGTTGTAGTTCTGGGCGGTCGCGATCTCAAGCTGCTGCTGCGAGCCGGGGAGACCGGAGATGGTCTCTGTGGCCACGAGCTCGCGCTGCGGATTGTAGCCGAGGTCGGTGGAGTAGCTGCTGACGGTGGCCGTCAGCTGGCGGTCGGCGGGAAGGGGACTGCCTGCGGCTGTGACGGATGGCATGTTGAAGCTGACGGCGGCTGTCAAGGCTCCGTCGGCACCCGGGATGGCCTGCAGCTCGTTGACGCCGACGGGGACATCGGCCGAGCGATTGGAGAGGCTGACGTCGATATCGGAGACGTGGAAGGATACCTGGTTGGTCTTCGTGTGGATACCGATGTAGTAGACGCCGGCTTCCGGCACGGCGAAGAATTCCTCAATGATGTCGCCGAGCATATGGAGGCACCGGGATTCGGGGATGATGACGCGGGTCATAGCCTCGGCGGTAGGTTCGGTGCCTATGCAGACCTCATATGTGCCGGAGGTGTCGACGTCGTGTACCAGGCCGATCTCCATCTCGAAGCGGTAGGCTTTCTCGGTGTTGTCGAGGCTCATGGGTGGGAGGATGAGCCAGTCGTCGCCGTTGTAGCCGGAGGCGAAGGCGGGGAAGCCCATCTCGGTGGTGAAGCGCCAGGTGTCCTCGGTGCCGTCGTCGTAGACGTGGCCGTCGACGTTGATGAGGGTCATCATCTCAAGTTCCTTCTCAAGGGGACGGAAGTGGACGGGCATCGTGAGGGGTTGGCCGTACTGGATGTAGTTCGACACGCCGTTGGCGGAAGTCCAGCCCTTGTAGGTGGCGCGCACCTCGGCGGTGTAGCTCGTGAAGGGTTCACCCTCGGGGAGGGTGTAGGAGAGGGTGGTCTGCTGAGTCTCGCCGATGCGGCCGCCGTTGAGGTAGACGGTGTAGGTGAGGGCGGAGTAGTCGACGTAGCCGTCATGCACGGAGCCTGCGGGGACATCCCAGCTGATGAGGTTCTCGGTCAGGCGCACGTTGGCCGGAGCGAGAGGTGCGTCGGGACCGATCCAGCGGCGGTAGACTGCCGGCTCGCCGCGGTTGGGGGAGCCGGCGTTGGCGCAGACGAGGGAGAAGGTGTGCTGTCCGTTGGAGAGGTCGCTGTAGGAGAGGGTGACGTCGGAGCCGGTGGCACCTGAGCCTGACCCTGCCTTATCACCGTCGACATAGTAATCGTAGCTGAGAGAGCCCGAGAGGGGTGAGCCGTCGGTGCAGGTGGTGGGGAGGGTCCAGATGAGGGATCCGCTCAGGGAGTCGTCGGCGAACTGATTGCTCTTGAATGTGGCCCGGGCGGGGGAGAGAGCCTCGGCGTTGGGCTGGCCGGAGAAGAGGACGGAGTAGATCTCTGCCCCCGGGTCGGCGTAGAGAAGGATGGGGTTGGTGGCGTTGGGATCGAGTTCCACCATTCCGGTGGTTTTGTCGTAGAAGTAAGCGTCGTAGACCAGGGCATCGCGCGAGGGGTCCCATGCCATGCCTGTGGCCACGCCGGGATTGATGCCCGAGATGCCTTTGGTGACGTTGTAGAGTGGAGTCTGGTTACCCTCGCGGTCGATCTTGACGAGGGAGCCTTCGGTGGTGACGCCATACATGGTGTCGGTCAGCGAGTCGTAGGCCATCGAGGCGCAGGTCTCCTCAAGTGAGACGGTGCGGATTGTGGTCACGCTGTGGAAGTCGTCGGCGGGAGCGACGGAGAAGGCGAGGTTGTCGCCCTCCTCATCATAGGAGTAGCCGTAGACTTTGTCGTCATATGTGCGGTAGGCTGATGAAACGAAGAGGGCCTGCTTCCCCTCCTCCTCAAGGTCGATGTAGTCGATCTGTTTCATCGTGCCGTCGGAGAGGTCGAATTCCACGAGGGCATAGCCCATGAAGTGGCCGTCGAGTTTCACTCCGGCCAGACCCCAGAAGGAGTCGTCGCGCTTCCATCCGGTGTAGATGCTCCAGCCCCAGTCGGTGAGGTAGTCCTGCCAGAGGAATTCGGCGCCACCCTTAAGGTCAAGGCTGTACATGGCGCGTTCGAGGCCTTCGACGTTGGTGTCGTTGAGATAGCCGTACATGCTTACGCCATCGGCGCGGGGGGAGCGGCGCATTGCGTCGCGGCCGGCGCCGAGACGCGGCATGGGGGCGGTGAGAGCGTTGCCGTCTGCAGGGAGGAGCGTTGCGGGACGCGCGGAGGCCGGCGTCGCGGGGAAGAATGTCTCGAATCCCGCCGGGAGGGCGACTTTCATCGCCGGGGGAGCCGGAGCGGCGGCTGCCGCTGAGGCTGCCGCCAGCGCGGCGAGAGCAAGTGTGGAGATCTGTTTCATGCTTTATGTTTAATCTTATAAAATGTTATCGACGGACATAATATAGTGTAAATCCTGCTATAATGATACCCTTTCGATTCTCAAAGATAGTGAAAAAATCTGCAAGTTTGAAAAAATATGCTAATTTTGTAGTATGAAAAGACCACTTATTGAAGTTGATTAAATTTCTCCGAAGAGAGGCCTGGGTTTCTCCTGAGAGAAGAGGAAATGGCTTCCCGGAGTGGCTTTGACGGTCTAAATTTTATGCTATATATATGCTACATTATGTGAAACAGAGTCTCGGCGCGGTCGTTCTGGCCGCGGCGGCTCCGGCGGCTGTCGTGGCCGCCACACCCGGTCAGCCGCAGCTCGCGATGTCGTTTGAGCTGACGGGTGAGAAGGGGGAGGTAAGGGGAACGGTCAGCGCGCCGCTGACGGATATTTTTCAGAATCCCCTGCCGGCTGACCTGAAGATCGACGTGAAGGTCTATCGTTCGGCCTATAGTCTCGGACAATCGAATATCCCGGTCGGCAGTTTCAGCGGACTGGAACCTGGAGCGTCGGCCACATTCACCGATCTGGCGTCGCCGCTTTGGGAAATCAACGAACAGTATACCTACACGGCGGAGGCTACGGCGGCGGGCTATTCCTTCTATACGGGGTATGCCTCTATGACTCCGGGACTTGATTTCGGATTTGACATGAACGCGCTGACGCTCACGCCGGGATTGGCGGATGTGGAGATTTCGGTGGTCGTGCCGAGCAAGATGACTTCCGGAGCCCCGCTGGAGGAACCGATGACGAAACTGGAGTTCTACAGGGCTGTCGATACCTCCAACTGGCCATACAGGTATGTGCTGCTCCACACGGTCGAGAATCCCGAGCCGGGAGCGACGGAGACTTTCACCGATACGGATCCGATGAAGGATACGCGCAATTATTATCGCGTGCGCGCCTTGACGAAGTATGGTTTCGCCGATACCAACGGGCAGTGCTATGTCGGCGAGGATGTGCCGGCGGCCCCCTATCCGGTCAGCGCCGTGCAGCAGGCCGACGGGGTCGTGGTCAGCTGGACGGCCCCCGACCATGGGGAGAACTGGGGCGTGATCGATCCCGGGGCGTTGTGGTATAACGTTTACCGTTGTTACGGCTACGGCAACGATAACCGCGAGTTGATCGCCACGCGTATCGCGGTGACGACGTTCACCGACAACGGCGAGGGTGTGGAGTCTCCTGTGGCCGTGCGTTATGAGGTGGAGGCCGGTAATTCGAGAGGTGTCGGGAGGTCGAACTATAGCTCTCCCGACTATGACATCATCGTTGGCCCGGCATATACGCTTCCCTTCAGCGAGACGTTTGACGGAGGCCTGACCAAGGAATGGCTTCTCGGGGCATCCGATAATCGCGCCGAGTGGTACACGGCGACCGTGGCCGAATATGGCGATCGTCCGGTGGTGCAGGTGCACCCCGTGCAGGGGAGCGGTCTGCTCTACGTGGATTATATCTACAATTCTCCGGCTGCAGGCTCCACCAATACACTCACCTCTTATAAGATAGATATGCGGGGGATGGAGAATCCCTGGATCTCCTTCCGCTATTACGCCATACCCGACAATGATGTCTGGATCTCCGTGGTCGCTTCGGCCGAGGCTGATTCCTTCGGCGAGGGGAACGTCGTGCGTATCGCGGATGGAGTCGAGAAGGGGGAATGGCGTCTGGCGCGTTTCCCGCTCACGGGAGCTGAGGGTCAGGAGGCGGCCTATGTGCGCTTCACGACCGGCTTCTATGATGCCCCCTCGTCGGCTATCCTCGATGATATCGTGATTCTTAATTATCCCTCCGTCGCCGACATCAAGGCTACCGCCGACGAGGAGAATATGACGGCCACGATCGAGTGGACGCTTCCCGAGGCGGGGGCTGCCGAATGTCTCGGTTTCATGGGTTATGTCGACGGGAAGGAATATGGCGAGGTCAGCTCACCCTGGGTCTACGAGGGGCTGGAGATGGACCGCGTGTATGCTTTCCAGGTGCAGCCGCTTTATGAAGATGTGACGGTCGAGCCCTCCGTAATCGCCGCCGTGACGGTGGCCACTCCGGCTGTGTCGGAATTTACGGTCGGGGATTACGATTATGTGGTGATGGATACGCTGGATGCCGGGGAGACTGCCGGCGATGAGGTCAGCGTGGCCGGCTATCATGGACGTGGCGGTCTGCTTCGTCTGCCGGCGAGCGTCAGCTATGCCGATACGGACTACGTCGTGTGTGGCGTAGGGGAGGAGGTCTTCCTCGGAAATACGTCGATAGAGAGTGTGACGCTACCGGAGGGCTATCGTTTCATCCATAGCGGAGCGTTCCGCGAGGCCACGTCGCTTGAGGCCGTGTCGTTGCCGGCGTCGATGTCGGTAATCGGTGATGACGCGTTCGCCGGATGCGCGAAGCTCGCGCTCATCAGTTTTGCCGGCGAGGTGCCCCCTTCGGTTGCCGACACCGCATTCACGGGTATATCCGATGATTGCAAGGGAAAATGCCCCGAGGGGCAGGAGAAGACCTATACGGAGACTCCCGGCTTGGAGGGGATAGATTTCGGCTACCGTCCCGACGCTGGAGTGGCGTTGCTGGAGCGTGATGATGTGGAGAAGGCCTGGTTTGATTTGCAGGGTCGTCCGATTGAGGCTCCCGAGGTGGGACAGCCCCATATCGTACGTCTTACGGAACCCGACGGCCGCGTCACCGTTCTCAAGCGTTTCTGAAGGCTTCTTCGGCGCCGTGGTCGGCTTGACCACGGGGTTGGCTTTGGGCTGACCCCGAAACGGCTTGGCTGCGGGTCAACTTATGAATTTCGCTTTTGAGAAACTTACTTAAGGCTTCGAATCGATTTTTGAATTATACAAAAAGGATGACCCCGCGGGGCCATCCTTTTATATTGGGGATATGTAAGTTTTAAACTTCAGGGGTTTCGGGTTCCTCAACGAAATCATCCTTACCGACGCCGCACACGGGGCATACCCAATCATCGGGAATATCCTCGAACGCTGTGCCGGGAGCGATACCGTTATCAGGGTCACCTACTGCCGGATCATAGATCCAATCACAAACTTCGCAACGATACTTCTTCATAATTCAAACGTATTAAAAGATTTAACTTCTATTATTTGCTTTTCCTTCAAACACGCATCTCCGCCCGAAAGTTCATTAACGGAGGGTGGGTGTTAATGGAGGGTGGGTGCGACCCCACCCGTGCGCGAGAAAAAATAAAAAAACGCGAAAAAACTTGCATAGATAAAAAAACTTTCGTAACTTTGCAACCGCAAACGGCTCCATACATAGCCCCTAGCGACACCGATGCCCAGGTGGCGGAATGGTAGACGCGCTCGTTTCAGGTGCGAGTGCTGAGAGGCGTGCAGGTTCGAGTCCTGTTCTGGGCACAGATAAAGCGAGATAACTCATTGAAAATTCAATAGTTATCTCGCTAATCTTTTATTCAACTGGCAAATTACTGGCAACTACGCGATTTCCAAGTCCATCCTTCTGGCAGTAATGTGCAATGACGGCATTAGATGGTAAGCATCTATTCCAACCCGTGAGTCCCACTCACGAGTTGAATTTTATCTTGTCATTGCGGCTCTCTTAGCTCCTCTATTAATTCTTCGAGAATATAATCGTCGCTCATCAGTTGCAGACCATATTTCGGGTCTGTCACCTGCTCATATACTTTAGTGCTGTAATAAAGGTCAAGAGCACGCTCAGGCGATATTTTCAGAGTATCCGCCAAGAGCATTATTATTCGGCTTTGCTTGCGCCATAGTACATTATCTCTCATACGTTATAACCATTTATTCCGGCACAACTAGTTCAGCCTCCCAATTTAGAAGTGTCTCGCTAATGTCGTTGGCAACCCAATCGAGGCTTTGCGTATGAAGTTCCTCATACCTTTTTATGAGCCTGTTTTTGATTAAGCCTTGTTTGCTCAATCGGTCGTGCATCTCCTTGCCGGAGATGCCCAATTTCCGTGCTCCGCTCTCAATCGCCATTACAGCGAAATGAATCCGGCGGTATATGTCGTTGTTTGTATCCATATTGTATATTATATTCTTTGATGATTGAATTTGAACCCGTGAGTGTCACTCACGAGTTAAATGTCTTCTCATGACAATAAACCACGGAATCATACAGTGTGATACCGTTGTGCCGGATGTGTCGGCTGATTTGGAAATTCCTGTTTAAGCTCCCCTCTGTCAAGCATTTTTTTGATTATAGTTCTTGTATGCGTTGGATGGCGACCTATCTTACGTGAAATATCTTTTGCGAGCAGCCATTGATGGCGACAAGCCTCTCTTATCATTGACATAACATTTTCTTCATCGGTAGCTCTACTGCGTTTCTTTGAACTTGCAACATCGGAGCTTGCAAGGTTAGAGCTTGCAAGGTTAGAGCTTGCAAGGTTAGAGCTTGCAACATCAGAACTTGCAACATTACCTCGGTTTAGGCGATAAGTTGTGCCTCTGCCAAAACCGGATGCGACAAGCATTCCGTCGTTGCACATCTTTCTCAAAAGCTTGCTGAGGTCACTTGGATGAAGATTTATAGCGTTTTGAAGACTGGCGTTTGATACTTCATCCTCTGTCGTGGCCATTGAGAGAATAATAATCTCGTTATGGGGCAACTCGATGATGTTGTTGCCAAAAATACTTTTTAATTCGGCTATGGTTGAATCTGACACCAAAGATTCCAATGGCAGGTATAGTTCTACCACATCCGGATGACTCTTCTCGTTTATATACGGTCTACGCCATTTGGCATATTTCCATCCTTCAAGAATTTTGTCAACTCCACTGCCGGCTTTATCTGAGCGTCCTATCAATCCAAACATTTTCTGAAGAGAGGGGTTACGGCACTCGCTATGTCCGCCTTCATAATACTGTGGAACAGAAATCAGCAGTGTCCCGGGATTGCGCATCACAATTCCGTCAGGACGCTTTTCAACAACCAGCCTCGGTGAACGGCTATAGCTTGCATGAACACACAAGTTGATAAATGCTTCTCTGACCGCTTCGTGAGTAGGTGTATCTTCCTGTCGTTCATCTCCTTTGAGAACAAAGGGTTTTGGCAAGAACGCATGAAGTTTGGGTAATACACGTCTGTAGAATTGAAACAGATTGCATTCCCATGTGCCATCGGGATAAACCCGGTCGATCCACCTCGTTTTGCTCGTATCTTGCGGGATGTCTCGATAATCAAGCATAAAGTCCGGCAGACAAGCCACATCGGTGATGGCCTCGGTCTTTCCAAACATCAGCAGTCCGGCAAGAGTAAAACCCTCTTCTCCCGATATTCTATCCTTACGGTAGCCTCCAAGTTTCTTCATCAGTTCCAAATCCTCAAGTACAGCCCATGGATGTGAAGGTGTCAGATTGGTAAACAATGTGCGATACTGGCGAAATGATGTAAGGTCAATGTCGTCCCACCTATAATTTGGTAATATTCTTGCCTCCTGAAGCACCTCGGAGTTCTTCCTGTCAGCAAACATTTGGGATACTGTCGATGGCTCGCATCTATAGTCCCCCTCATGGTCCCGTCGGTATGTGCCTGTCATAGGGTCTAATCCGACATACACCGGGCGTTGGTCTCTGGTTGCTCTCGGAATAAAAAACGCAAGTATATATCCGTCGCCATACGCTTCGCTCACAACGTCTTTATCCGTCAAAAGTGGCAGACTGACTTTTTCGCGGTCATGTTGCAAGTCGGAAAACTTTTTCTTGAAGTCTGTCACAGTCGCTTCGTTCAGAGGGTCTACCGAAAAAATGCCATGTTTTTCTCTGACTCCGAATATCACCACGCCGCCGTCAGTATTTGCAAAAGAGGAATAGGTTTCCCAGAATGCCCCAGGGAAACCGCCTTTCGCCGACTTGAACTCCACCTCGCCACTCTCTTTGTTGGCGAGCAGTTCGTCAATAAATCCTTTGATTTGCAAACTCTCTTTTATATAGTCAGATTCCATATCAATTTTTTAAAAGTATTTTCAATCGCACACCACGTCAGTAGCCGATAACCACCGGCAGTTGTTCTCGTCATCACAGATGGCCCTCACCTCGCGACCATTGAAAAACCGTATCGACTTCTTGCTCATTACTTACAATTTATCCAATCTTTTGAATTAATGTTTACCACTGCCATTTGTTGTACGGATTACGCCCTATGATAATTGAAGGCATTGGTTTTAAGTTTTCAAGAAACGAATTGTAATTATTGCGGACAGTCGTATCCCATTCAATTTCATGAATAGGTATAATTCTGAATTCAAGGCTATTATTTATTTTTTCTCTTGACAGTCCCATTGCCCTAAGATTTCGTTGAATTGATTTGGCAGAGTAACTATCATAAGTTATTATTGAGAATCGCGGCTTTTGTTTGGCTGTAACATCAGAACTTAATTGTTCCAAAAATGGCTTAAAGTATATACCATCAATATGTCCAAAAGATAATCCATAAACAATTATCTCATCAGCATCAAGTAAATCGTTAGCTAAATTATGCGGTTCAATCTTATCACACTTGAACATAAAATCATAATCCTGCGGCAATGATGAATCCTCATTAAATCCCAAAACAATATTTTTATCCGCAAGAGAACCATGCATATACTTAACTTTAGGCATTTCATTACTTGAATAGCCAGCGTATCTGCCTAAAATATGAGTGGGATCAGTATAGTTAAATGTATAGATAAGATTAAAACTTCCGTTATTTTTAATGGCCTTGAGAATTTCTACTGGTAAAGTAGTGTCTATATCATTGTTTCTCCTATTGGGATAAATTGCTGAAAGATATGTCTGAAGTTGATAAACCAGACTATTATAGTTCCTCTCATCCTCCTGTACAAGTTCAGCATTAACCGGCATCCCCTTTTTAGAATCAACATATTTCCATAATTCTCCTTCAATATCTATCCACTTTATACGCCCTAACTCATCTGAATGCTCTTCGACAAAATTATAAAAATGGTGATGTAATGATTCACTTTGGAATTTGCCAGTAGGGGACTCTCTAAAAGGCCAGAAGCTATAATCTTTACCAGCACGAACATTTACAAAATTTGCATAAGAAGTCCAAAATCCGAATGCAAGATCGAATCCATTACCCAAAATCAGTAATTTCTTTCCCATATATTTATGACTTTTAAGGTTCTGCAGCTATAGAGATTGTATCATCATAATCGTCAACTGAATATCCGAATGACGGAGCATGTCGCTTGAAGTTCTCGGCTTGTTCGAGAATTTCCTTGAATACCTCATCATGGATTTTTGGCGGATAACCGGCTGTGGCAAGCAGAATAATGATATTCATTTTCAATTCAGCCTTTATATCGTCGCGGTTGTTCCAGTCGGCTACGGTTGCCTGTTGTTCCACAAGCACCTTGACCTGCTTCGCAAGTCCGGACAGTTTGTCGTCAGGGAAATCGGCAATGAAATCATATTTGATTGCCACGGCTTTCAGTATGTCGAAAAATGCCATTTCCTGAAATGAAAGACCTATCTCATCCCCGGCTGTCCGTGAGTCCTTCACGTCTTCCATAAGGTCGAGCATCTGCTGTACCACGTCGTCAATAACGTCGTTGGCAAGTGCCGCATCATCCGATCTGTCGTTGTAACGCTTCACAATATCTTCAAGGCGCTGAGTGAAGTCAACACCTTTCTGCTTATTGACCTTGCGGACTGATTCGATGACCTTTTTGAGAAGCTGCTCCATAAGCTTGACTTTGGTATTCTTCTCAGGCAGTTGGGCCAATCGCTTCATATACTCGGAAGAAAGAAGATCTATCTCACTCTCAGCATTGACACCGATGTTGGCGATCTCTTCCACAGTCTCGCTGATAAGGGCATCCTTTATCATCCCTGCCACGTGACGGTTCATCTTCGCGGTATCTGCCGAATCTCCCTTCGTAAGTTTGAATATGATCGAGCGGACGGCAAAGAAGAAATGAATATCATCTTCCTCTTCCTTTGAAATCAGGTCACTGTTGCAACAGATAGCAAAGGCAGACTTCATCTTCTTACAGTGTTGCATGAACTTGGTTTCCGATTCCTTGGTTCTTAGCACATATTCCACAGCTCCATTAAGCACATTCACCTGCTCAATTCCATCGGTGGTGAAGTAGTTGTGCCAATCAAACTTGTGGAATTGACGACGGATAATGTCAAGTTCATCCTTTACCACTTTCAGCGACTGCTCTATGGTGTCAAGGGAATGACCGTCCACTTTTCCTCCGGCATAATGGGAAAGGGCGGCATTCATCTGACGCTTTATTCCGAGATAGTCAACTACCAGTCCTTTCTCTTTTCCGGGATAGACTCGATTGACACGCGAGATTGTCTGTACGAGCGTGTGCATCTGCAACGGCTTGAAGCAATACATCGTGTCAAGACTCGGCACATCAAAGCCCGTGATCCACATATCTACTACTATGGCTATCTTGAAATTGCTCTTGACTGCCTTGAACTGCTTATCGAGCGTCTTGCGGTATTCATCCGTGCCCAGATGCTGATATAGCTTTGGCTCGTCATCCTTGTCTCTTGTCATCACAAGAGAGATGCGGGGCATCGGCTTAATCTCCTCGCGTTCCTTGTCGGTTAGTGTCTCTCCCTCGATACACTCCTTAACTTCCTCCCATTCGGGACGTAGCTTGATGATGGCTTGATATAGGTTCCATGCGATGGAACGGTTGCTGCACACAATCATGGCTTTACCTTCCACTGTAGAACCCTCTTCAACACGCTTTTCGTAATGCTCAACAAAATCAGCCGCTATATTGGCAAGTAGTTCTGGATCGTTTAGGATGACATCGATGCGGGTCATCTGTTTCTTGCTTTCCTCTATGGCATAATCACTCGCTCCTTCATCCTTGCATTTCGCGTAGTATTTCTCAATCTCCTTCACCTTGTCCGAGTTGAGCAGGACTTTGGCGGCACGTCCTTCATAGACTATTTTGCGAGTGATTTCATCAGCGACGGCCTCGGTCATGGTATAGCGCGTAACTATTGGACCGAATACGTCAATCGTATTGTCGAGCGGTGTGCCGGTAAATCCGACGTAGGTTGCTTTAGGGAACGAGTCTCGCAGATACTTCGCAAATCCATAACGACGCTTAACGCCCTTATCAGTCACTGTAGTCTTCTGTTCCAATCCTGCTTGTGAGCGATGGGCCTCATCGGAAATACAGATAATATTAGCACGGTTGCTTAACAAGCCGGTGTTCTCCTCAAACTTCTGGATAGTAGTCAGGAATACACCACCGGAAGTTCTGTTCTCCAGTTGTGTCTTCAAATCCTCACGACTATTTACCTGCATGATTATCTCGTCACCAATAAATTTCTTGGCGTTGATAAACTGCTTTGCGAGTTGGTCGTCGAGGTCAGTGCGGTCTGTAATCAGCACGATTGTCGGACTGCTCAACTTTGTTGTACGCATGAGCTGTCGCGTGAGATACAACATGGTGTATGACTTTCCGCATCCTGTGGCGCCGAAGTATGTTCCTCCCTTACCATCGCCATCCGGATTCTGGCGGCTATGCTTCAGGATATTGTCAAAAAGTAGAGTCGTGGCGAAATACTGAGGATAACGGCATACAATCTTATCTTCTTGCTTCGGGGTGTCGGGAAAGAACAGGAAGTTATGAACGACGTCCAAGAGTCTGTCTTTACGGAAAAGGCCCTGCATCATGGTAAACATGGAATTGAAACCACCTTCCACCTCCGGGTCATCATGCTCAACCTTCCGCCATCCGTAGAAGAACTCGTAGGGGGCGAAAAGCGAACCGAAACGGTTGTTGACGCCATCACTGATTACTACAAAAGCGTTATAGCGGAACAGCTTCGGTATGTCACGCCGATAACGCACTGTTAGCTGAGTATAGGCGTTCTCGATTGTGGTGTTTTCCTTGATAGCATTCTTGAACTCCAATACTACCAATGGGATACCGTTTACGAAGACGATGCCGTCCGGAATACGGGTATGGTCACCCTCAATGCTGAACTGATTGACGAACTTAAATGTATTGTTCTTTATATGCTCATGGTCAAAGTCGATGACGTTGATATATAGATTCGGTTTGGTCGGATCTTCACGCTTGATCGTGAAGCCGTCCATTATGCGACGCATAGCCTCCACATTTTCAGCATACACACCTCCGCCATCAGTCTTTTCCAGTTGCGCAATAGCCGTAGAAATCTCATTCTCTGTAATCCCAACGTTACGATACTTTTTACGCAGGAAATCGCGCAGATCGTCATACAGCAGCACATCGCGGACGTCACGGCTGATACTGTCGCCGTGAACATAGTCGTACCCCTGCTCCCTGAACAGGTCTACGAATACCTTTTCTAACTGAGCTTCTGAGAAGTGTGACATACGCTATAGGTTTGAGAGTTTGGAAAGTAGCAGTTCACTTAATTCTATAAATATCGTAACTTCATTCTCTAATTCCGCCTCATATTTAAGAATCGGGTTACTTAAACAATGGAAACGTGATACATAAGATTCAGGAGGCACAATACAAACAGTTGGACGAACCATAGAGCAATATAGTCTTGTCTGGTTAGTGCTACCTTGACATATATTTATAAAGTGCTGTTCTAATCTAACAAGCGAATGGTAAGTATATTCAACCCATAATTCTGATTTGGGACGAACAAGCGTCATATTCGAATCAAAAGTAAGATTATATGGGTCAAATTTCATTATTCCAACCCGGCCAAGAGTTCCCTCCCCAGTTGAATTTATAATAACGTCTCCTTTCTGGCACAATATCACTGAAGCTTTTGGATTATGCTTCCTTGCTTTTGCCAAATTAAAAGTATGGTTATAATTACATTTCTGTCCTAATACCCAATTATTACCATTATCAGTATAATTCGGAATTGTGCCCGCACAAACAAATTCTGATATCTCTTCAATTGTTCCCATCCGCCAGCCTTCGGGAAGATTGTTGGGATCGATGTCGTCAACGAACATTTTGCGGTATATGGTTTGGGCTGTGGCTTCGAGCGTGGCGATAAGGCGGCGGTTGTTTTCAATCCGTCGCTCTACTGCCTGATACTCTGCCACAATCTTTCGCTGCTCCTCTATCGGTGGAACAGGTAACATTACCTCACACATCTCTTCCCATTCAAAGTATTCGTGAGCTGACCCATGAGATTTAAAACGCGCATAACGGTCGAACTCTGGACGCTTAAACCACATCATCAGATAATATGGGTTAAGCAACTCCTCGTCTTTTATTTTGAAAGTAAGATAAGACGCTGATACAGTGCAGTCTTCTCCATCACGATATGCAATAGAGATTTTATCACCGTTACGTGTAGTAGCGCGATTGTATGCGAACCAACCTTTACGTACAATCTTATCAGCAGCAGAGTTGTCGGCCACTTGTCGAGGATCCTGAAAATACTTCATATTACAGATACCCTGAGAAAGCTTAACCGATAAATCACGATTACGTTCTTCAACGACCTCTATGTACTCGCCAAGACGCTTATAACTTGATTTCATACCCGAGTTCTTTGAAAACATTAAGCACTGCATTTCGAGATGAATCTTCCTCTTTTAGAATATCTGACAACTGAGTCTGAAGTTCATACATTTTCTCGCCAAAGTCGATATTCTCATCATTATTTGCAAATTCAATATATTTACTAGGTACGAGAGAAAAACCTTTTTCTGCAATATCAGATACATGGACTGATTTACAATATTCAGGTACGTCAGAATATTTTTCGGTATAACCCTCACGTTGCCAATTATGGTATGTAGCAGCAACCTCAGCTATTGTTTCTGGTGAGAATTGAACATACTTCTTTTCAAATGGTATGCCTCTCTTTCGAAGATCCATAAATAGAACTTCTTTCTCTCGGTCACGATATTTGATCTCTTCTCCATTTCGTTTAACAATGCGAGCTTTCTTATTGGCATTGAGAATCCAAAGCGTAACGGAAATATCCGTAGAATAGAACAGGTTGTTAGGAAGGATTAGTATTGCTTCTACAAGTCCTTTTTCAATCATCTTACGGCGGATTGCGCCCTCAGTACCGTCGGCAGAAAGTGCGCCGTTTGCGAGAATGAAACCGGCAACCCCGTTGCTTGAAAGCTTGCTCACCATGTTGAGAATCCATCCATAGTTGGCATTGGAAGTGGGTGGAGTGTCATAGCCCTGCCAACGAGGATCGTCGGTAAGTTGATTATCGGCTCGCCAGTCCTTCTGATTGAAGGGCGGATTTGCCATGATAAAGTCTGCTTTCAAGTCCTTATGTCGGTCATCGGTAAATGTGTTGGCGGCATAGTCACCGAGATTAGCAGCGATTCCTCGAATTGCGAGATTCATCTTCGCCAGCTTGTAAGTTGTCTTGGTAAACTCCTGACCATAGACCGATACATTACGACGGTTGCCATTATGGTTCTGAACGAACTTCAACGACTGCACAAACATACCACCCGAGCCACAGCATGGGTCGTAAATAATACCCGCGTATGGTTCTATCATCTCGGCAATGAGATTGACGATGGTCTTGGGTGTATAGAACTCTCCCTTACCTTTTCCCTCCTTGATGGCAAATTTGGAGAGGAAGTATTCATAGACACGGCCGATAATGTCGTTCTCCTTATCATTCTCTAAGATTGAGTCAAAACCGTCTATCTTGTCAATCAGTGAACCGAGCTTTTCAGCCTCGATACCGAGTGAACTGTAATAGTTGTTAGGCAAAGCTCCGGCAAGTGACTTGTTCTCCTTTTCGATGTCGGAAAGGGCTTTATCTACTTTAAGTGTGATGTCGTTTTGCTTCGCGTTCTCTTTCAGATAGCTCCATCGGGCAGTTTCTGGAAGATAAAACACATTTTTTGCAGTATAGAAAGCCACGTTATCAACGAATGCCTCCTGTCCGGCAGCTATAATCTCCTGACGGCGTTTCTCAAAATGAAACCCCGCGTATTTTAAGAATATAAGTGAGAGAACTACGTGCTTATACTCGCTTGGCTCTATCGAACCACGCAGAGCATCACACGCTTTCCACAGCATCTCCTCCATCGGGATAGCGTCTTTCTTATTTGTCGCTTTCTTAGCCATATGTATTTCTTTTCTGCAAAATTACTACTTATGTGTTCAATTTATCTGAACATTTTCAATTATCTTGAAATCATCGCTACTTTCGCAACCATTAAATCCATTTCGTCGCTATCTGGGAGCGGCAGGGAACCTAACCATTGCAGAATATTAAGCAGAGCATGAACTGCTGTTCTATTAAGGAATGGCGCGTCACCGGAATGGATAAGTTCAGTTATGGGCAAGAAACGATGACTGCCGCTATTGCTATAATCAACGAGAAAGAACATTAGTCGTTGAATATGTAAGGGTATCAGCTCACCCATTTCTTTCTTGCCTACAAATCTGCTATGCTCTGTGATCTTTGCCGGGATAAAATCGAAAGGGACAAGTCCTATCTTTGACATATAGGCACATATAAAGTCCATCACTTGACGAATCCTGTTTGGAACATTGTTATCCCGAGCAAACGAGTCATCGTTGTGCATGTCTATAAGTAGTTCTACCAAATCCTTGCCTTCATAGATTCCAAACACCTCCGGATATTTTTGCTTTATTTGGGTGGTCTGGAATAGAGCCACAGTCTCCCTAATATCATCAAGTATTTGTTCCTGATCGGCTGGCTTATCATAATATTGACGTTTCAGCCACGGGGTGTCCTTCGGTATTAGAATTGGTAAAATCTCTTTCCAACGTTCACCTCCAGCTGTATACACGAACCAAGGAATATCAACTCTGAGTCGGTAAAGGTTGACTATGGCGTAGGTAAGTGCATCTAAAATCGGAGCATCGCCAGGTCTGATTACACAATTTGCATCAAGGATTATTGCCTCATAACACTTATCTCGATCCTGAAGCATTGCTAATCCTTCGTCTACAGTTGTGGCGACTTCTAACAGTATATCCTTTTGATTAAAGGCATACGTCATAAATCCCTTTTGGGGTTCATCATCTATCCATAGAACTTTTATTTTATGCTGACCACTCATAAGTAGATTCAATTAGAGGGATTAATATTACATATCTCAGGGTATGGCCTTCCGGATTTTGAGGTAGCTCTTCTAAGGTCACCCTTCCACCAAAATGCTCGACAATATTTCGGATCTGCCAACCACCTATACCGTGACCATTCCCTTTTCCCCACTCAAAAACACGCTCAGGGTTCATACCTGGAGGTAATGGAGAACCATTGTTAGATACCAATATTCTTAAAAACGATTGATTATCAATATCCACACAACGAAAATTGACTAAAATGAAATAGTCTTTTCGATTTTCATCGGTAAAACCATATTTCTTTGCATTGGTAAATATATTCTCGAAAATGACCTTTAAGTCCTGTTCAGAGAATAGAATAACCGGCCTCTCGTTTTCCTTCAACTCTCCAAACCAAAAGACATTCGTCTTGTTAGGAGCCAACTCTTTAGCATTAATAGCTACGAAGTCGCAGAAATCAATCTCTTCTTCCTTTGAATAATCGACTTCCTGGGTAAGAACTTTAAGAAGCTCAGTAGCTTTCTTTAGGTCTCTTTTGATAGAAGTCATCTCTTCATAAAGGGTTGAATGGAAAAGAGCGTCAACCTCCGTATCACGATCGAAAGGTTGTGTGGCATTTTCAACGAATGCATAAAGACTGTCAAATGTAGGAACAGCATTACCTAGGATTTGACCTATCCTATGTTTACGTGACTCTAATTCTCGACGAGATTCCTCTTCCCGACGAGTTTTAATAAGAGACATCTCCACACCCATTCGACTTAATAAAGTTGTCTGGTATTGAGAGATTACCTCCTTCTGTACTTCAATGGAGGGTACTACAATCTTCAACTGTCCAGCGTCCTTCATAAATGAGGATGCTCTCATACTTTTTATCCTGCGCGACACATAAGGCTTAGTAAGCTCCAAAATCAGATATTGAGGAAGAATAATATCTGTATTAGGGATTAATGCAACATTATTACGGTGCGTATAAATCGGGCCATTCTCATCTATATGGAGGGAGATACCACGACCACCAGCTGCGCTTATTAGAACACAGTCCTTATTTATCACTAAGCTATTGGGCATAGCTTTCCCCGGCGCAATCTCTACTGTAGGATATGTCTTTAATAGGTTGGCATTATTGAAAGAAGCCAATGTAGCCCAACGCACAATTTCCTCCGGATTTTTAACATACTCTTTGATGAAAGTACCAACTTCTTCAAGAGACATCAGTCGAGCACCATCTGGAACTTCTATGTTCAATTCTAGGTAGATCGCTGGAGTAAAATTATAATCTCGTTTGATTACATCATATTTCTGAACCGAGACCTTGAAGTCAGAGTCCCCATCCCATGCCTCAGCAATCTGCTCCTCGCGAAGCTCATTACTCTTTTCATCTATAAAAGAAGTTGCATCTAAAAATCGAATGTTCTCGGATTTATGATCAATACGAGGATCGATTACTATGATAGCGGTCTGTATTCCGGTATAAGGCGCAAATATACCGGAAGGAAGCATTATGACTCCTTGTAATGAATCTGATGCTATCAATCTTTCTCGTAGGTTTCCATAGGACGATGAGAAACAAAATCCGGCAGGTACTACGAAAACACCCGGCTTATCCAAATCAAGACATTTAGTAATTAACGTTGTCAAGAGGTTCGCTTCTCTGTTTCTAAATGATTCAAAAGGTGGAGTCGAAACCATCACGCTAAAGTCGTTGATTTTAGATCTCATTGAGTCTCCCAAAACCAATTGGGTACAATAATCGTATCCATAGCACAGGGTGCGTAAAAGTGCAATACTGTAGATTACCTCGCTTTTTTCCTCTCCAACATAGTCCACAAATGGAGCATCCGATATGATATAAGTTCCAACGCCGCAGCAGGGGTTATACACCTTCCAAGTATTTCCTAGTTTATGAACAATTGTAGTCACCAAACGAGAAAGACCAGTAGGCTGCATGAATTCACCCTTAAAACGACTTGTAGCAAATATCCGAATCAGCAATTCATCAAAAATTTCTCCGAGTCTCAAACACCCGGATAGTGTTTCTATCTCTGAATCGTCCGTATCCAATAGTATACGCGCAACCTCTAAGAGGAAGCTAGGTTCCCATTGGGGAGCAAACAGAGCTGAGCCCCTATGATCGGATACAGTTTCCTGTTTTAAGACACTTACGACGAAAGCCAATTTCTCGTCACCGGCAATGTCTCCTACAATACAGATATTCTTAATACCATCTCTTTCCCATTTTTCCAAGGTATCATCAGAAAACGTTATAGAAGCATACCCCAAGTCTGCACCCTTCTCCCAATCCCATATCAGGTTATCTATGGAATCATCCGGTATATAGTTCTCCTTTATGTGAAGCTTACCTTCCTTTCTAAGATAAAGGGCAAGCAAAATCCACAACGGATACTTGGGATTGTGTCCGAAGAAAAGTTCAGATGCGTTCTTAACTGCTGCTGCGAAGGAAGATGTCTCCATATCTCAAAAATTAAAAGGTGAAAAACTATTTACGATGCAAAATTACGCACTATGTGTTCAGTTTATCTGAACGGATTGATAATTCTTCAAAGTTTTGCTCACCTCCATTGAAATCATTTCGACGAGCCTTTGCGGTTTCAAGACTGTGAGAGCAGATCCATATGATAGGAACAACTGTATTAGTTCTCTGTTTATAATTGTCTTAATCTCAAATATCGTTTCGTTCTCTCGTTTCTCTATAAGCTTTTGGTTTGGTAATATCGGTTTTGTTTGAATATAATCTAAGGATTGGGAGGAGACGGAAAAGTTTATGACTTCTGCCTCTTCAAAAAGATTCGACACTCCAATGACATCTTCAAAGAGGTCATTGAAGTCAAACCTTGTGTTTGGAAGATAGGAAACTGTGCTGTTTGCAATATCTTCTATACGATCCAAAGGGAAATTTGACAGGTTACTTTTTCCATCAACACATCCAAAAAGAAACCATCTCTTGTTGTACTGTTTAAGATAATAGGGATGGAAATCATATACGATTGGTTCTTTCCCAAATGGCCGATAAGTGATAATCAATGACTGCTCGGCAATTATCGCACTGAATAACCGTGAAAAGTGATTTCGATTTTTGAGGTATATATTATCATCAAAACCAACAACAGAGTCTTTTGTGGTAGGTATATTGAGTGTGGACTTGAAATGATCAATCATTTCATCAATCCACTCAAAATTAGGCATACCTTCAAACTTTGATAGGATGAAAATTGTCTGAGCCAACTTAGCCATACCATCGTCATCTAAAGGTATATTATAGATAGAGAAGTTCTTATCCTCGTATTCGTAGAATAGATGCCGTCCCGATTTTCTTTGGACAATGCGTGCTTCCGGAAAGTTACTCTCGATACCTCGAAGGTCCTCTAAAATGGTATTCTTGGAAGTTACAGGTTTATATCCGGAATCATCAAGCGCAACGTTACACTTCTCCATCATATCTATGATAGAGTACTGCTTCGGACTCCGGAGACATCTGTCAATGACTCGCTGCCGTATGAGTGCATTCTTCGTTTGCGCCATCTTGAAAAAAAAGAAACACCCGTGTAGCATCTGAAGGCCGACCAAAGCCTGTAACGACTACAAGGATGTTCCCAAAGTTTTCGGCTCTCGCCGTATGTCTTTCTTTGTTTACTGATTGGTCATTATCAGAAAGGCGTTACTTAATTGCAAAAGTAGTAAATTTTTCCGAGATTACAGGTATAAATCAGTCGGAAATTTTGTGCGCAGAGTGCTGACTAAAGGGAGGTTGGATGTTTTTGTGTGAGGAATGATACTCAAAGACCGGATGCCGGTGTTTGTTTTGGTAGTGTTTCACTGAGTGTGTCTGAGGCGAGTTCACTCAAGCCTGTAGACCTCAGATGACAATGCAAATTTAATACTTATTTCTCAATATTCCGTCATACGGAAAAAATTTTGTGATTTTGGACTGTAGCCGGACGAGGAAACGGGCTTTCCGAGGAGTATCCCCCACAATCCGCCGGTAACCCGGTTGCGTCAAGACTGGAGACAGTTGAATGCTGAAGCCGTTCCTTAGGGGGCGGCTTCGACTTCACCGGACTGGCCATTCCGCGAATATAACCTTCCCAGTTTGTATTATGTATTTCTTATTTACTCTTTTGAGTCTTCAGTTTGTTCATATGAAGTGATTGTGCGCTGTAACTGACGTATGAGCACATCTTTCGGAGGAAGTTCCGTCATATATTGTCCCACTTTTATGCCTGTGGCATCCAGCTGCAGCAATTCAATCTGTTCCCGGCTTCCTTCCGTACATAGGATTAATCCTAACGGCGTTTCTTCTCCGGGCTGCATTTCGTAACGCTCAAGCCAACGAAGATATAACTCCATCTGGCCTTTATACTGAGCCTTAAATCTTCCTAATTTAAGATCAACCGCTATAAGCCTATGAAGTTTTCTATGGAAAAATAACAGGTCAAGATGGAAATCTTCCCCATCGATTATCATACGTTTCTGACGCGCCACGAAGGTGAAGCCATCGCCAAGTTCAAGGAGAAATTGCTCAATATTGCTTATTAGAGTATTCTCCAGCGTTTCCTCAGTATATCCGCCCTTCAAACCGGTAAACTCAAGGAAATAAGGACTCTTGAATACCATATCAGGTGAGATCTTTCTTTCATCCCGCATTGCTGCTAATTCAGCGCGAATCAATTCTTCAGGCTTGTCGCTTATTGCAGTGCGTTCAAATAACATACCGTCAATCTTGGCACGAAGCACACGTTTCGTCCAACGCTCTTCTGCGGCCATTGTCAGATAAAACTCTCTTTGAATGTCATCTTTCAGAGGGATTACCTCCACAAAATGGGACCATGACAATTGTGTCGCCAGCGGCGCGACAATCTTGGGGTCAGGAAAAAGATTAGCAAATTGCATCATCCTACGAAGACTTTTCTCTTCATACCCTTTGCCATACTCCTGTTTCAATTGTCGCGCCAGTGTCGCGACAATTTGTTTGCCATACTCAGCACGTTGATTACCAAGGATTTCACGATTAATACGCTCACCTATATGCCAATATAGCATAGTAATACCTGCATTTGCAACAGATGCGACTCTTGATCTCGCATCCTCAATCAGATGTCTCAAATCGTTGAACAACTGATTTTCAGATTGTATATTAGATAGAGATGTTTCCATTTGATTATTATTTTATCACAAATTGCTGCGATGAATCTTGATGTGTACGCAGTCCACGAACACTACTGGATAGTCTTATTCGAGACCGCGTTCCAGCCACTCGTTGACTTGCGTGCATATACCCCTTATTATCCGGAGTATTAGCCAGAAACTCACTGCGTTCCGCGACCATCATACTCTCGATCATGATCTCCAGCAGGTCATGAAGACCACTTCCTTTGGCTGCATGCTTGCATATTAACTCGGAGAGTTGTAATTTTGTCAAATCCATTTGTTTGTATTTTTAAGTTTGGTCACCTAAAATTACAAACTTGTTCGTATCGATCAAAATTTCGCTGCTCCTTTTTAGTGTCTACCTTCAGACACACTCAAAGAAACAGTATCCGTCGAATGAGTCGGTCAAGGTATATATCTCGTTTTATCTGCTTATTCATTCTTTAGATTTGTGTCACTTGTGACAGTTTTCTAAAGGCAAAGTTACGAACAATATTTTAGCCATCCAAATTCCTCTCCTGTCTAATATATGATATTATGCTGTATTTCTTTTGATTAGACCAATTATTCAGACAAGATGGATTATTATATTCAAGATTTAGCTTTTTCTTGGCTCTCAATTTTCCGTGTTATAAAAGACAAACATTTGGGCGGTGACGGCGTTGACAAACGCCAATGAATAACTTCGTACGGAAAAACGCCCCCTGCCGAGACTCAATCTTCACAAGAGAAAAATTATCAGGGAGAACAGCACATACTCATATAACGAACTATATCCTTCCATAAAAAGCGAATAGGACACTCGAAAGGCTCCTATTCGCTTTTTTAGTAGATTGATTTATGAATTTGATAATTGGAATATCTTCGTCATTCGATAATCCTTGCATTATTTGCGGGGGCGTCCTCCGCGATTTCCTCCGCGATTTTCGGTAAAGGGTTTGGCGTCTTCGGTCAGTTTGAGTTCGGTGCCGTTGGAGAGTTCAACTTCGTATCCACCACGTTTACGTGAAATTTCTACGATGCGTTGACCGGCATAGTTTGTGGACACATATTTAGTGATGGCAGAGGGTATGATGGCTTTAGGAACTGCCTTACCTTTGGCTGCCTTTACTTCTTTCCAGTCGCCATTGTCGCGAAAATCCACTTCTGCACCGCT
>JAAVDV010000042.1 GCA_014801595.1 Bacteroides sp. | reverse complement strand
TTCGTATCTCCATTGATATCCTCGGTCATTCTTGCGAGGATACCGATGTTGCCGCCGTAGTTGACCTCCACGTTGAAGGGCACGCCATCCTCTACGACTCTTACGCTGACGGCCTTACCTTCGACTGTCGGAGTGAAGCTCCATGTGCCGTCGCCGTTATCGACAGCCTCGTTGTTAACGTAGTCAGGGGTATAGCTGACACTGGAGATAGAGTAACCCGAAGTGGCCTGAAGCGTGATGGGCTTTGAGGGAAGGGGCAGCGTCTGCCACTCCTGATCTATGATAATGGAAGTGTCATCGTAGCTTACGTTAAGATGACCGATTCCCTCTGCATTGAGGTCGAACATGGTGTTGAACATCTTGTCGCCACCTGCATCACCGGAGGTCTCGACAAACACGGTCATGTTGTTGACGATGGATAGACGGTAAAGACCGTCACCCGCAGGATACTTTGCCTGACCGTCAACCTTGACGCTTAAGATCTCGGCGCCTTCGGCCGCTTTGATTGCGAGGGGGTTATCGGCAGATGTGAGTGAAGTGACACGGGTATATCCGTCCCACAAGTCTGTCAGCCTCGTATCGTTCGGACCGTAGGTCACGATGATGTTGGCAGCTTTATCAACGTTGAAGTTGATAACATCAGCCTTTGCCGTAAACAGTCCTGTCAGGACCATAAACAGCATGAAGAGTAAATTCTTCTTCATGGGTTAATACTGATAGTTTATTAATAAAGTTTAGTTGATATGCTATTAGTGGAATCCGGATCAGCGAACCACGACACGGCGTGCTTCAGAACCCTTGCGGCAGATGTAGATACCGGGAACGAGAGCTGAAGGATTAACTTCAAGACCCTGGAGATTATAATATTTCGCCTCGATATCGGTTGCCTCGATATTATCGACCGCCGCATTCTCCGACATGAAGTCGAAGCTTACGGTGCCATCCTCGTGCTCGGTGATATTGGTGACAGGCATGCCGACAGGCTTATTCTTGGAATACCATATCGCGGCGGGAGCGGAGGTATCGGTGAATGCGGTGTTGCCGGTCGTGCCGGGCCAGATGTCGCCATCCTCTCCCTTCAGCATATTGTAGACGTTGTCGGCAGCCATGATGCGGACATGCTCGTAGCGTGAGTAGGAGGGGGAATTGACAGTGTTTCTCGCCCAGACGCTCTTGTCGTAGTTACAGTAGGATATGAGAAGACCATGACCGGGGAGCGCGTGGTCAAAACCGGTCAGCTGGCGGTTCTCGAGAGTATAGTATTCGTTGGTGTTCTCAGGATTGACAATGAACACACATTCGTCGGTTTCGCTGAAGTTGCGCAGCGTGTAGTTGTCGACGGGTGAATCAAGCACGGTAGGTGTGAGCCAGCCGAGTGTGAATTTCTCCATCGCGCTGTAGTTGCACGGCGTGCGGCCATCATCGTTGTAGGGGCCGTAGCACATGATGTCGTAATGGCCCATGCCGTAGCCCATACCCATGGAATCATACAGGTCGGGAAGGCCGAGGATGTGGCTGAACTCGTGGCAGATCGTGGCCGCGCCCTCACGCGTGGTGCCCTCGCCACCCTTGAGCTCGCAGGAGCAGGCTGCCACTCCGAGATAGTAGCCGTCGAATGAATCAAACACGAAGTCGGAGATGTCTTTCATGGCGGGCCAGATACATTCGGCTCCTCCACCCTGAGCCTCGCCATGACCGGCGAATATCACGAAGAGGAAATCCACGAACTGGTCGTCATTTATGTCGTAGCGACTGAAGTCGACATCGAAGTCTTTCTGCGCCTGATATGCAGCATCAC
Organism: Bacteroides sp.; assembly: GCA_014801595.1. Classification (GTDB taxonomy): domain Bacteria; phylum Bacteroidota; class Bacteroidia; order Bacteroidales; family Muribaculaceae; genus Lepagella. Next base: position 5,872 of record JAAVDV010000042.1, on the reverse strand, counting down.
GGAAAAGACCGTCGAGATCCTCCACAAGGCCGTAGGATGAGCGGTCGCGGGGGAGCGTGACAGGGCCTACGATGTCAAATTCAGGTGTGAACAGACCCTTTGACTGGGCACGGAAGTAATCGTTGACGCTGCCGTAGGTCTCGGGGCTTGAGAAGTCCTGCTGATTGACCATGGCGTCAAAGAATTCATTGGTTGATTCGGGTTGGAATTTTACATCCTGGAATTCGGCGAGAACTATGAGGCCGCGCACGGTGCCGGTCGTGGGGAAATCCCTCTTTATCTCTGCCGGAGCGACGCGTGCGGGTTTGTTTCGGAGTGCCTTCACCCGCGCCTCCTCATTATTAAGGAGTGTCCGGGTGCGGAGCGTCTCAAGTTGCTCGGCGCTGACGTTGCGGATGAAGCCGTCGGCGCCATCGGCCGCCATGAGTTCACCCTCGGGTGTCACATACCAGTGGAATCCGGCATCTCCCTTTATTTCAGCTTGGAAAGTCGTGCCGTCGGGTTGCGTCACAGTCACGACTCCGGGTTTCGGAGGGATGGCAGAAGCTGTAACCGCTATTGCCGCCATAGTCAATGACGTGGCTGTGCGTTTCAGTAATGTTGTAGTCATTCGTTATCAAGTTAAGTAAAAATGGTACAGTATCTCGTTTTCCGTATTCTACGTTTACGCCACTCGGCGTTTGATGTTGCAAATATACGCTATTTTTTCGCTTTTCAATAATCTATTTGATTAACATACATTAATAAATAGCATTCGCCATAAAATTTTTGTAGATTATCCCTATAATTTAACAATTGTTAACAGTCGAGGGGATTCAAAATGTTGACTCCTATATTAAATTTGCAAGCGGTATTTCCGTCTTCTGTAATCTACGTAAGATTCAAATAATCAATAATCGTACCAATACACTACTTATTATCTACCGTATGAAGAAACCATTTATCTCTTCACTCCTGCTCGGAGCGGCTCTTCTGCCGGCCCTCAGCGCATGGAGCGCCGCCCCCGGCAACCGGGTGTTCTACGGCTTCAATCTCGGCTCAGCTGAATGGGCCGAAGGTGCGAAGACCTATGACTGCGGCTTCGTGTCCTATCCTTTTGACCTGTCGGAAAGAGGCACAGTCCTGATGTCGTATCTCTCGAACCCGAATGTAGGCGTATACGCCGGTGCAGGTATCGACGGCATCATCTACGCATGCGAGTATATCTACTCCAAGTCTACTTCCATGCCNGAGCCAAGCGACTTCGTTGCCTATAATATTTTCAACGGCACTCTNGAACGTATCGGCAAATGGAATCCCGAAATGACCGCGATGAAGCCTTCGGACATGACCTACAGCGTCGCCGACGGCAAACTCTATGCCATCTGCTATGACAATGGCTCGGGNCTCTATGAGGTGAATCCCGAGACAGGCGAGTTTACTCTCATCTGCTCTCTCGTCGCAGGCGGCACTCTCGCTGCCGACGGCAAAGGTCAGCTCTACACTATGGATTCGGGTGGCACACTCTATNCTATCGACAAGGAAAAGGGTAAACTGACCAAAATCTGGAATAGCCCCTATGTAGGCATGATGTCAAACCAGTCTATGGAATTTGACCTCAGCACAGGCCTGCTCTATTGGACATCCTGCACTCAGACTCATCCCCTCGGAGCNGAAAATACTTTCCTTCAGGAGATTGACCTGAGCGACCCCAACAATATCAAGATGCAGGAGGTGGACGCTATCGGCAGTAAATCGCGCCTCGTAGCTCTCCACATCCCCTATGCCGAGAATGTAGCAGCTCCGGCCGCACCCACTGAGATNTCTTCCAAGGGTGGTATCAACGGCGGTCTGGAAACTACTCTCTCATGGACTAATCCGACAACTGCCTTCAACGGCGATGAGATCGGAAATCTCTACGGCTGTCTCATCACCCGCAACGGCGAACAGGTGGCTTATCTCTCCGACGTCACTCCCGGCGAAAAGATGACATGGGTCGATTCCGACATCCCCGCCGAGGGCAATTACCGTTATGACATTCAGCTCATCAATGGTAAGGGCAACGGTGCAAAGGGTACNGCTTTCCAGTATGCAGGTCTCGACAAACCCGCTGCCGTAACTAATATCAAGGTTATCCCCGCCGATGACATGAGCGCGCTCAACCTTTCTTGGGATGCTCCCGTGACCGGCGCTCATCTCGGNTNCATCGAGCCTGAAAAGGTAACTTACCGTNTCGTTCGTAACGACAACACTGTCGTAGCCGAGAATCTCACCGAGCCCAAGTTCACTGATTCCAAGTTCGCTCGTCTGCTTAACTATGCCTACACTGTNTATGCGGTGAACGCCACAGGCGAGACCGGCGCGGAGTCTGCATCCGCNATCATTGGCCCCGCTGTGGAGCTTCCCCTCGACCAGACTTTCGAGAATGCGGCTCAGGTGCTTAATCGCTGGACTACTATCGATGCCAACAACGATACATTCTCCTGGATGGTCGGCACTGACCTCGGCCACGCTATCTTCGGCGACTACGAGACCTGTATCGATTACGTTACATCTCCCACTCTCGGCAACGACCAGGCTGCCGATGAATGGCTCATCTCTCCCCCTCTGAAGTTTGAGGCCNGCCAGGAATACTATCTCGCCGTCAGCGCACGCGCTTACAGCACAATCGACGGAACATCTTACGACAATGAGATCATCGACATCCATTGCGGCAAGACCAATACCATCGAGGCTATGGGCGACAAGCTCACGACTTTCGAGGTTACCGCCAATGAGGCTGATCCCGACACCCAGACTATGGCTTTCGTCGAGCAGTCGATAAAACTGCCCGTTGTCGAGGAGGATTGCGTTCGCTGCGTAGGTCTCCACCTCGTTTCTCCCCTGATGGGCTCCGGCTACCTCCAGATCAACTCGATCTATGTAGGCGATAAGAGCGGCATCAATGCAGTNGATGGCGTTATGGCAACTGACGTCGAGTGGACTCTCAACGGCAAGTCTCTCTTCATCAACGGTCTCTTCAAATCCGCTGCCCTCTACAANGCAGCCGGCATGAAGGTAGCCAACGTGAATGGNGCCCTCACCGATCTTTCCGGTCTNGCTTCCGGCATCTATCTGCTCACTATCGATGGCAAGACTTCCAAGATCGTCATCCGCTAATCCCGAATAATNCCACCAANAATACAGCCCGCTTCCGGCTCAATCCGGAAGCGGGCTTATTTTTATCTCCCCTCCTGCCCCTCTCTCCTCCCTCCTCCTCTCCCCTTCTCTCTTCCCCCTCCTCCTCTCTTCCCCTCCGCTCTCCCCTTGTCGCTCTCCCCTTGTAGCTCTCCTCTGGCCCTCTGCTCTGCCGGAGCGGCTCTTATCCGCGCGAAGCTCGTTGGTGCCNGGCGGCTCCGCCGCCCATTCCCGCCGCTCAGCCCCCGCCCNCCTGCTCCTCTCTCCCCTCTCTTCTCTCCTTCTCTAAAATAAAAACCGGGCGGAATCCANTCCCGCCCGGTNCATATTCCGAAATATCNANTTTATTTCACAATCACCTTAAAGGCCTTGCCGTCAACATTAACAATATAGAATCCGGCTGCAACCGAAATCTCATCGGAGCCACCAANCTCGGCAACCTTGCGACCCTCCATATCATATACCGAAGCGGCTGCATAAACACCATTTATTGCAATCTTGCCNTTCGAGCCGATCACTGCCACATCATTTCCNTCNGCAGCGATACCTTCAACTCCGCTGGGATCATTCACGCTGATCTGNGTGGCATTCAGGACGGAACCGTCAAGTCTGTCGATAATAAACGCAGTCACGAAGAAATCACTTCCCGNCACACTCTCCAGAGAAAGCGTCTGGCGGCAGGAATACTCCTTCTCCGCCTCAAGAGTAGCGGGAAGAAGATCCAGACCCTCGATACCACCGGCATAATAACGGGCTACATCATCATAAATCGTAGGCACATATTCAGGCTCATATTCCCAGCCTCCCATCGGTTGGCCGCTACCTGAATAGGCGTTCTGCTGNAGATACGGTCCTACTCCATCTTCTGTAATATAATAGGCGATACCGTAGCGTCCGTTGTTGGGCGCGGGCACGGCGAAACGCACCTTAGCATCAACTGAAATCTGTTTTTTGGCATTGTCTATCTCTGTATCGATTGCCGATACCTCCGCGATTGCCGGCACGATTCCCCACGCCTTGTCATATCTGTCGAGCATTGCCTCCGATTCAAGGCTCGGCGTGAACATCACACTACGGTCAAGGAGCATGATGGGGAAGGTCTCAAACAAAGAGAGAACCGGATCCGTGCTCTCCACGACCATTGAATCGTTACCTCCATGCACGGCCACACGGATAAAGCTATCGGGATATTCNGNCTTGAGATATTCCATCACCACGATGCCGGCAGGACAATACTGACACCATGTGCCTGTGCCCTCCTCGATGAGGAATCGACGCTGGTANCCCATATCGTTGCCAAGGCAAGTGATGGGCATCTCCGAAGTAGCATCGACGGCTATATTATCCTCTCCGTTGACTTTGGTGATCGATATCTCCAGCGGGAGGTTAGCTCCGACCTGATTGCATTCCACGTCCTTGATTACGACGGTCGTGTAATTGCCGTAAGCGAGAGGCTCGGGAAGGGCGATATTTACATCTACCGGTTCTNCATCTCCGATACGGTAGGTCATATCTATATTTTCCACATCGTTAATGGCCGCACCCGTCAGATAAACTTCCATATCAAATGTCTCCCCGGGATAGACCACAGCGGGATAGTCGGCCCCGAACAGGCTGGCTCCATTACGCGGGAGATTGTCTGACTCNATGGTTATACCTATGTTGAGATTACCGAAGTCCTCGGAATAGTCATTCCAGAAAATCTCACCGTTATCGACAATACCGACATAGCATCCNCCGGGGGTGTTGCGAGGAACGCCGTCNACAGCAATGTAGTAATCNGTCTCGGAAATGGGCATACACTTGTAACCGACGTAGAAACCTTTACCTGCCTCGATGATGTAGGGTTCGTCAAGCTGAATNCTGTTCTCATGGTAAGCATCATANGTCATCTTCCCCTGCTGGGTACGGAACGCACCCTCGCCNAGTTCATCCATCAGGTAAGCGGTGACNCGTGTCACTCCGTTGGCGCCCGTCGTCATGTTCTCTCCCGACGTGATGTTGATTGATGTGACCTTGCCACCCGCATATAGTGNCGCAAGCTCCGGAGAGAAGTAAAACGCCTGCCATATGTCTCTGCCTATGTAGCTCGGACCGAAACTCAGCGCCTCATTCACNTNGAAGGCCATCGTGAAGTCGATGCTCTCCGTTTCCGTGGCCTTCGGGGCATAGGACTTGGGCAGACGTCGTGCCTCACGTATCCCCTCGGGGACCTGCTGTGACCACAACTGNCCGGCCGGAACAGCCGCTATCGCACACGCGACAGGTGCCGTGGCAAGCACCGTAAGTAGCAATTTTTTCATGTGTCAAGTAATGGTATAAAGTAATTTGTTAAAGTTTATTTCGCTTTGCGAATTTAACAAAATTCCCCGATTCTGCAAAATTCCCCGCTGTTTTATTCAACACCTTATTAGATAATCTTTTTCAGACCTCCCATGCCACCTCTTTTTACCTCGCTTCCATCTTTTTATCAAGTTTTCTCTTGCACATCCGAAGAAAATTTTGTAACTTTGTGCGATTTATTCCCAACAGGCTCTCAAAGCGTTCCCTATCAATCCCGGAACCGCCTGCCGGACCAACTTTTAATTCTTTATTAAAGCGATGTACGCAATCGTAGAAATCAAGGGACAGCAGTTCAAGGCTGAAGAAGGCAAATATCTGTATGTCCACTATCTCGGCGAGGATGCAAAGCAGGGCGACGAGGTCGTTTTCGACA
>JAAVDV010000041.1 GCA_014801595.1 Bacteroides sp. | reverse complement strand
TCGCTGCCGCCGATGAAGAGCACCTCTTCACCCTTGAGACGCAGATAGCGGGCATAGATATCGGCCGGCACGTAGACACCTGCGAGGTGGCCGATATGGACGGGACCGTTGGCGTAGGGCAACGCCGATGTGATAAGCGTACGCTTGAATTCCTTCATATATGTTGTGTATGTTCTGATTTTGTTTCGTGAGTCAGCGGAGACCTTCTTTCCGTATTCCTCCGTTTCAAACTGCAAATTTACTAAAAATTTGTCATATACGGGCAACGTAAGCCTTAGTACAGCATACCGAAAAGCCACAAAGGGATTCTCGCTCCAAATCCTGTCTCGATGTTGTCAATCGCGAGCCAGCTGTCAGGGATATCCGCAATCTGCGTAAATTTCTTGTTCGGACCACCGATTTCAAAGAGATATTTCCCATCAAGCAGATAATCGCCATGTTCAGCCAATGTCAGTTCCCCTATGGAGCTGAGCTGGTTTGTGATTTTAGCTCAACAACTTGCTTTATTGGAAATAAACCATTAAATTTGCAATGGAGTAATAGGAAATTACAATTATCATACCAAAGCACCAGGACGTTATGCCACGATATATGAACCTGCTGACCGATTACGCCTTTAAATACGTTTTCGGTTCGGAGAAACATAAACAAGTACTCATAAAATTCCTCAATACGATTCTTGAAGGGAAGGAAAAAATTGTGGATGTAACCTTTCGGGATAAGGAACAACTTCCGGTTGAAGAGGAGGGGAAGCGGATGGTATTCGATATCTATTGTACCACAGACACTGATTCGCATATCATCGTTGAGATGCAAGTCAGAGTGCCTCCTACATTTGCAGACCGAGCAATCGCTTATTGTTCCCATGGTGTGCTGAATCAAATCAGGAAAGGCGACAAATATAAGTATGAGAAGGTATATGGCATCTATATCATGGGTTCCCACCTTGCCTACCACGCACCACGTCTTATAAGGAAAATTTCCTTTATGGATGAGGATACAAAAGAACTCTTCTCTGATAGGATGCATCTGGTATTCCTAGACTTAAAGTGTATGCACAGGAGAACATTTCAGGAATGTCGCAACAATGTCGAGAGGTACTTGTTTTTAGTTAAAAATATGGAGAATATGAAAGGGAAAGAAAAGGAATATCCGATGTTTGATGATTTGTTTGATGCCGCCGCCATAGCAGATTTGGCGGAAGATCAGTATATTGCCTACAGCCAGTCGCGCCTCAAACTTGAGGATGACAGGGAGGCTTTGGAGTATGAGGTCGCTCAGGAAAGGAGCAAGGCTCTCACAGAAGGACGAGCCGAAGGAATCAAGGAGGGTGAGAGAAACCTTCTTTCAAGCATAATCTCCCATCTTAAGTCACAAGGCTCGACGTTGCAGCAAATTGCAGCAACCATCGGTCGTCCCGAATCGGAAATTGCCCCGCTCTTTTAGAATCACGGTTCCGACATACGAGATTCATGCAGACAGCTAAAGCAGCTATAAGTAGCTATTTAATATTATACCCGTTAGGGTGCATTTGGACTGACAAGAGTCAAAATTGCACCCTAACGGGTATAATAGTCTATAAGGCATCAAGACAACAAGATCTCCTGTATTCCAATAGGCGTCCAAGCTGAGTTTCAGGAGATCGTTCGGAGATCAATCGACGATGAGGAGGTAGTAGTTCTTCTTGCCGCGCTGCACGAGCATATAACGGCCCGCTATCAGACTGTCGGCATTGACTGTCATCTGAGGATCGGTCACCTTCTCCTTGTTTATGCTCACGCCATTGCCCTGCACCATCTTGCGGGCCTCCCCTTTTGAAGGGAAAATCGCGGTTTTACCGGCGAGAAGCTCAAGCAACGGGATGCCGGCCTCAAGTTCAGCCTTGGAGATACTGAAAGTGGGAACGCCCTCGAAAATGTCGAGCAATGTCTGCTCGTCGAGTTTCATCAGGGCCTCGCCGGCTTTATTGCTGAACAGAATCGAGCTTGCCTCTACAGCGGCGTTATAGGCATCCTCGCCATGCACCATCACAGTGACCTCCTTCGCGAGACGCTTCTGAAGCGGACGCGCACCGGGATCCTTGGCGTGCTCCTCGGCGAGTGCCTCGATCTCCTCTTTTGTAAGGAAGGTAAAGATCTTCAGATACTTCTCGGCATCAGCATCGCTGACATTAAGCCAGAACTGATAGAACTTATAGGGAGATGTATAGCGGGCGTCAAGCCATACGTTGCCACTCTCCGTCTTACCGAACTTACCCCCGTCGGCCTTAGTGATCAGCGGACATGTCAGCGCATATACCTCGCCTCCGAGTTTACGGCGTACGAGTTCGCTGCCGGTAGTGATGTTGCCCCACTGATCGGAGCCACCGAGCTGAAGCTTGCAATTCTTGGTCTCGTAGAGATGCATGAAGTCGAAGCCCTGGAGCAGCTGATATGTGAATTCAGTGAAGCTCAGGCCATCGCGGGCCTCTCCATTGAGACGCTTCTGCACACTATCCTTGGCCATCATATAATTGACGGTGATATGCTTGCCGATTTCGCGGGCGAAGTCGAGGAAGCTTATATCCTTCATCCAGTCGTAGTTGTTGACCAATTCGGCCCTATTGGGCGCGTCACTCTCGAAGTCGAGGAAACGACTCAGCTGGGCCTTGATAGCCTCCTGATTATGGCGCAAGGTAGCCTCATCGAGCAGATTGCGCTCAGCCGATTTACCGGAAGGGTCGCCGATCATACCTGTGGCACCCCCGACGAGGGCTATCGGCTTATGACCGCAACGCTGGAAATGACGCAGCATCATCACGCCGCAGAGATGGCCGATATGCAGAGAGTCGGCCGTAGGATCGATGCCGAGGTAGGCGGTGGTCATCTCCTTGCGGAGTTGCTCATCAGTGCCGGGCATCATGGTGTGGATCATTCCACGCCACGTGAGTTCGTCGATAAAATCCATTATTATATTACTTGATTGATTTCCATTTCATGAGGCCGGGAGATATGGCGCTTTTGGCGTCAATAATTCTCACGCAGATAAGTCATCACCGTCTCCCCCACTATCCCCAGTGTCTCGGAGGATATTCCCTCCATATTGTCGTGAGATGTATGCCAATGCTCATTGAAGCCGTGCGACGGGTTATACTCGATGATGTCGATGGCGGGGATTCCGGCCTTGATCAATTCGACATGGTCATCGGTTACGGCCGTGCCTATACGGTTGATGAAGCGTTCGCCGTGGCCCAGCCGACCGGCTGTCTGCCATATGGCGTCGCTAAGTTCGGGAGCGGCATTTTCCGAGAAATACTCGCGATAAAAACGGGCATCCTTACCCCCCACCATATCGAGCAATATGGCGCAGTCGGCCGAGTAACCCTCCACCGGCGGATGGGCGGCGAAGTGGCGGGCGCCGAGAGCCCAGGAATCGGAGTCGCCCTCAGATCCCCAGTCCTCCGCGTCAACGAAGAGTATGTCGATTCCTTTCGAGGGTGAGTCAATGCCGAGCTGACGGGCGATTTCAAGCAGCACGCCGACACCGGAGGCGCCGTCGTTGGCGCCGTCGACCGGCTCACTACGCTTTGCCTCGTCGGAATCCTCGTCGGCCCAGGGGCGGCAGTCCCAATGAGCCAGGAGGAGCAGGCGCTGAGGGGAATCAGGGTTGTAACGCCCCATGATGTTGCGGGCCTTAAGCTTGGTGCCGTCAAAGGCCGTGAGCGTCACGGGCTGATCTACAACGATAGCCCCGTGGCGCTTAAGCTCTGAGGCAAGCCACTCTCCTGCACGCATGTGGGCATCCGTGTTAGGCACCCTCGGGCCGAACGCCACCTGGCGCGCCACATAAGAATAAGCGGAATCGGCCGAGAAGACCTCTGACTTTTCGGTGGAGACTACACTGTCGGTCACGGTCCCGGCCCCGGACGCCGTCCCTTTGGTCGTGCAACTCCAGCAAAGAGCCGCACAGCAGGTGGCAAGCGAGGTCAAAAGGAGATATAAAGTGCGTGTGATTGTCATTTAATTTATATTTTACCACAAAATTACTCAAATCCCCTTATTCATCCAAAAAATAGCGTTAACTTTGTGTATTATGGGAATCGAAAAATCAGCAGATATATTGAAATCCCGGGTGATACAACCTTTAGCGTCGCTCGGAAAGGTGATCCTCAGATCAAAACGCCCCTCTCCTGCCGGCAAACCGACCGACCGTCCCCTTATCATCATGGGCAACGGTCCGTCGCTGCGTTCATTCATCGATGCGGGGCCTGAACTTCGTGAGGGATATGAACTTATGGCTGTGAATTTCGCGGCGAACGCCCCGGAATTCCGCGAACTACGCCCGCAGATGTATATTCTGGCTGATCCTCATTTCTTCAACGGCAGATCGACGGATTCCAATGTCGCCCGACTCTGGGAGAATCTATCGGCCGTCAGTTGGCCGATGACGTTATGGCTTCCTCTCGGTCATAAGGCCATGGCATGGCCGATGTTGGGATCATTGCCGGATAACGTGGCGGTGAAGTGGTTCAATCTCACGCCATTGGAGGGGAAGGGTGCGCTTGTACGCCTGCTGATGAAGATGGGATTCGGTATGCCGCGCCCGCGCAATGTGCTGATTCCCGCGATAATGACCTCTCTGCATGCCGGCTACCGTGAGATATATCTTGTGGGAGCTGACCACACATGGAGTCAATCCCTATGGGTCGACGATAAAAACCGCGTGGTCAGCGTGCAGCCCCATTTCTATAAGGATAATGAAAAGGAGGCCGAGCGTGTGGCCTCGGAATATGCCGGTTACCATCTCCACGATATTCTGGGGAGCCTGACCATCGCTTTCCGCAGCTACTTCGATATTGCCGACCATGCCTCACGCATCGGGGCAAGGATAATCAATGCCACCCCCGGCTCTTTCATTGACGCTTTTCCCCGATGCGGCTACGAGCAAATGCTGACGCGATCCAGGCGGTGACAATCCCGATTACAAGCACCGGAAGAGCTACGGCCCAGAGATCGCTCCATACGAGCTGCACCGGATAGGCCTGAACTATCATGGATGCGCCATCGCCACCATGCATTTTAAGAAGTCCGCAGCGTTCCTGAAGAATCGAAAGCCCGATGCCGAGAAGCAATCCGCTTCCCCCGCCGAGCAGGGTGATATACAGGCTCTCCCAACCGAAAATTCTCCCNATCTCATTGCNCCGCATCCCGAGGGCCCGGAANGTCTGCATCTGGCGGCGCTTCTCAAGCACGAACATCGTCATCGTCGATATGATNTTGAAGGAGGCNATGACGAGAATGAATACAAGGAGCAACCCCGTCACCCATTTCTCTATCTGCACCATGCGGAAATTGACATCCTGCTGCCGCATACGGTCGCGCACGACATAATTCTCCCCCACCGCCCCGCTTATTTTCGANGCGAGCCGACCGGGNTCGGTGTCGCCNCGCGCCTTCACCGCTACCGAACTNCCCTCCCTGTCATATTGCAGCAGAGAGCGCGCGATATCGATAGGCACGCATATGGTGGCGGCATCGAAGTCATTCTGCATCGTCTCGATTATNCCGAAACATTGCACGCTATCCGTAAAGAATGAAGCCATCGGATTGGCGAGATTGATTCTCCCCTCGCGCCGTGGAGCGAATATGAAGAGATGGTCGTCCGAGTCGAANGCCTGAAGCCGGGAGGCGACCCCGGTGCTTATCANGGCCGCCGGCGGATCATAATCNACAGCGTCGTCAGGGAGCGGGTTGCCNGCCACTATGAGGGAATCGACCGATGTATATTTTCTGAATTCCACCGGGTCGATGCCATGNAGGATGACGGGCATCTCGCGCTGTCCGAAGATAGCGAGNGCCTGATCGGCGAGNACCGGCGACGCTATCTCCACCCCATCGAGACGGGAGACNGCATCGGCAAGGGAATCGGCNTCAGCTATGANGCGCCCGTCGCGGCTGACAATCTCGATGTCGGGCAGGATGAGGTCGCTGCGGTCCACGAGCANCATCCTGAAGCCGTTGAATACCGACAATACACAGACAAGGGCCGCCGTGGCTACNGCCACGCCGACCACAGATACTGTCGCNATGGCACTCACNGCGCCATGCGATTTCTTTTTCCAGAGGTATCGCCATGCGATACCGGCCTCAAGCTTCATTTATTTCTCAAGCAGACGATCGATGTTGTCGATATAATCAAGAGAGTCATCGAGATAGAACTGCAGTTCGGGNGTCTTCCGGAGCACGGATTTCACGGCCTGCGCCAGTTCGTAGCGCACGGTCTTGGCCTGCTTCTGGATGTTGAGCAGTATTTCGGGGCCTTTATCGGCAGGGAAGATGCTCAGGTATGCTTTGGCGATACCGAGATCGGGACTCACGCGCACCTCAGTGACCGACACCATTACGCCACCCATGGCCGATGTCTGACGACGGAAAATCTCACTCAGTTCCTTCTGAAGCATTCTCGATATCTTGGCTTGTCTTTTTCCTTCCATTTCTATAATTGTTTTGGGTTATGTACACATGGAGCCGGACAGCGGAAGTATCCGGTCTCCTCGCTTAGAAAACGCGCTGCGTGCCCCTATTGTTTTATGCNGGCAGGTNTCATCGGTTACGTGGCGGAGTCTTTCGAATGAGTGTCAGGCCGTCGCGCAGAGGTATTATGACGGTCTCGAGGTCGGGATCGGCGGCCACAAGATCATTGAAACGTTTCACTCCCNGGGTNTGGGCATCGTTGCGCGCGGGATTCACCACATGGCCATCCCATAGAGTGTTGTCGGCGATCATATANCCTCCGGNGGANAGCAGCTGTTTCGAGAGCGCGAGATACTCGGGATANAGACGTTTGTCGGCGTCGATAAATATGAAATCATATTCACCCTGAGGCAGGCCCGGCATNATTTCGAGGGCATCCCCGATGATNAGGTTCACGCGTTTTCCTTCCGGAAAACGGCTGAAGACATCGCGCAGGAAGTCCTCNTTCTCATCGAATATCTCGATTGTGTCGATGNCTGCATCCGCATGACCGAGNCCCGAGTCGGCGCAAGCGNCCAGGCCCTCTGCCATGCAGAGGGTCGCATAGCCGGTGAAGGTCCCGAGTTCGAGCACCCTTCGGGGGCGTATCATNTCGGTCAGCATCTTCAGGAGGCGTCCCTGCCAATGGCCGGAACACATGCGTCCGTGNACCATNCGCAGATGCGACAATCTCTCAAGACGATGCAGCCCTTCCGGTTCGGCCGAGATATGGGCTTCTATATATTCGTATAGTTCTTCGGAAAATTCCATTGGTCGAATAATTTTATGACAGAGGTCCGCTCCGACCATCCGCGCTCATCTGGAGGATAATAATGTCTCNACAGCCAGNGCATATCCCATTTTCCCGAGACCGCAGATCATCCCGAGGCACGCGCCGGCGGTGACNCTCTTATGGCGNAATTCCTCCCGCGCGTGNATATTGGAGAGGTGAACTTCGATTACCGGCACCGGCAACGCCGCTATGGCATCGCGTATTGCTATCGAATAATGGGCNTAGGCGCCGGGATTGATCACGATTCCCGTCACAGCCTGGTCGAANCCCANCTCCTGGAGGGCGGTGACGATCTCCCCCTCCGAATTGCTTTGCACGAAAATCATNCCGTTCTCACCCAGTCCGGCCACATGGTCGAGCAACCANTTGTTAATATCGTCCAATGACTCATATCCGTAAATCTCCGGTTCGCGTCGCCCCAGGAGATTCAGATTGGGTCCGTTGATTATTCCTATCATAGGNAGTTATATCAGATTATCCGTTTTGTAACATCANTNACCCTGACCGTTGTCGGGCAGTTGCAAATATACTAAAAACTTCCCGCACTATCAAAACGAAAAAAGAGCAGCCGGAAACCGAAGTTTACCATGCTGCTCTTCCTCTCTCCTCGGCGGTGCGGACGGGACTCGAACCCGCGACCCCAGGCGTGACAGGCCTGTATTCTAACCGGCTGAACTACCGCACCTCTTCACCTTGAAGTTTGAAGCATCTNNTTGCTCCGCTTTCGGTCGACAAACTCGTTGTNTCCCGATTGCGAGTGCAAAGTTAGTACAATTTTCCGACTCCACCAAATTTTTCGGCAATAATTTTTCAAAATAATTTTNAGCTANNTCCTTATCAATTNATAATCAACAATATAGCATCCGGAAATCCAACCATTTTACGCATCGGCATCCGACAGCCATTTAAAAATCAACTATCTTTAGCATTTTATTTAATTATTTAGTGATTAATTATGTGATTNATTTGTTATTCCNGTAAGTAGCCGGTCAAATTAAACGCATANTATATGCTCCGGCGATTTTGAGGCNATTTGNCCCCGGAGCGAAGGAGCGATGCGGGCATCGTGACCGGCTCCCGCATAATGGGTGGCGGTTTCGGTGGTTGCACGATNAACCTGGTCTCCGATGACATCCACGACCGCTTCATCTCCGCGGCTGTCGCNCGCTTCAAAGAAAAATATGGACATGAGCCGATGGTATATGACGTAGTCATTTCTGACGGCGCAAGAAAATTTGAGGACTGATCTGTTATGGAAGTGAAATCACACAAGTATCCCGCTGAATTCGGGGAAATCACCCTCGTGCGTATCACCAACCGCCACGGGGCCGCCGTCACCCTATCCTCTCTCGGAGCGGGGATAGTGGCCGTGGAGGTGCCCGACCGCGAAGGCAAGATAGAGAACGTTTGCCTATCTTATGAGAATCCGGCCGATTATATGGCNGATGGCCCCTGTATGGGGAAAATTCCCGGCAGATACGCCAACCGTATCGCGAAGGGNCATCTGGAATTGGATGGCAANGTGTATCAGCTTGCCGTCAACAACGGNCCGAATCACCTGCATGGCGGTCCGACCGGATTCCAGAACCATCTATGGGATGTGGAATTGCTCCCGAANGGNGTGCGCTTCACTCTTAAATCTCCCGACGGGGATGAGAATTATCCCGGAAATCTGACAGCTGTGGCGGAATACCGTTGGAGCGATGATAATGAGCTGTCGATCATGCTCGAAGCCGCNTCCGATGCNCCGACCGTGGCGAATCTGACCAATCACGCTTATTGGAATCTTGACGGAGCCGATGCCGGAAACGCCCTCGGCCAGACCCTGAAAATAAAGGCTTCACGCTGGTTGCCGACCGATGACTCTCTCGTGCCGACCGGTGAGATGGCTTCCGTAAAGGATACGCCGATGGACTTCACGGAGGCAAAGAGCGTAGGGCGTGATATCAAGGAGGATTTCCCGGCATTGAAGTATGGCAAGGGCTACGACAACTGCTGGGTGCTNGACCGCGATGTGGAGACTACCGTCGAATCGGACGGCGCACGCGTCATGCGCGAGAAGGCCATGGTCCGCGATGCCGTCGTGCTGACTGCCGCCAAGTCGGGGCGTTCGCTTCATGTCGATACCGACCAACCGGGTGTGCAGGTGTATTCAGGCAACTGGCTCTCCGGAAGCCCGAAAAATGTCAGCGGTCGCAGCTACGAGGATTATGACGGTATCGCCATTGAGGCACAGGGCCTGCCGGATGCCCCCAACAAGCCGGATTTCCCCTCGCAACGCGTCAACCCCGACCGCCCGATGATCCGCACCATCATCTATAAATTTGAAAATTAAGCATGTAGCTGCTTAAAGTTTCAGTAATCTCTCCGAGATATTATAAAAATGCGGATTGAGCCTCTTCCGGACTCAATCCGCATTTTCAATGTCAGGTGCATCCCCCCGCGCAGGGTGTGTCATCTTCTGAGAACGCCGGTTTCAGATGTGTCGTGTACGAAGGCCTGACGGGCGTTGTTACGGTTGAGTCCGAAC
>JAAVDV010000040.1 GCA_014801595.1 Bacteroides sp. | reverse complement strand
CCGTTATTGAAAATCGGGATAATCAGCGACACAAGCGTCAGCGTCAGCGACAGCAGCACCGTCTTCTTTCTCCCTATCCTGTTCATAAGTATCCCCGTGGGCACCGAGAAGATGAGAAACCAGAAGAATACGAGCGAGGGGATGAATCCGGCCTGGGCCCCCGTGAGTCCGAGATCCTCTTTTACGAAATTGGTGGCTGACCCGACGAGGTCCACGAAGCCCATGGCGAAGAAACAGAGCATCACCGGCACGAGCTGCATCATCGTGCTCCGTTGTTTTATGGCATTCATATTTAAGTCGATTGAGTTCATTGTTTGAAAGGTTGTGCGTGTGGATAGTATTAAGAAGAAGATTAAGGTTCCGGTCTATTTCCGGGTTGATTGAATTCCCCGTTTGAATCAGGGTATAAGAGGATAGATTGTCATTTTCTCTATGTTCGCTCCTCCGTCAGGCGCGGCCACGGTCACTGTCGTATAGGGTTCCGTGGGGAAGACGAGGTTTGTCATCGCGTAGCGGCCGTCGGTGGCTATCGCCTCGATGCTCGAACGGTCGATGAAGATTCGGAGGGCGTATTTTCCCGTCGCGTTGTGGGTAGGAGCCGTGGTGACGGCCGGGAAGTTCTCGCTGAAGTCAGTCAGGCCGGAATTGCGGCGATCCATGCTGAATGTGCCGTTCTTAGCGTCGATTCTCATCTCTACCCTCTCCCCTTTGCTGTTGGAGAGAGTGATGTCGAGGTCTGATCCGTTCATTAGCTCCGCGTCAAGTTCTATCTCGCATATGCCGTCGTTGGCCGTCGGCAGAGTGTAGCTCTTACCCTTCTTGCCCGGTTTCCCCGTGCCGCATTTGATGGCCTTTCCGCGCAGAGCGTCGATTTCAGGCGATACCCGCGAGGCGAGATAGAGTTCGCCGTCAGGTGCCTTGAAGAGGCTCAGCTCACGCGGCAGGGAGTTCGCGCTGCGGAATTGCATCGTCGGCACATCGTTGGCATACTGCCAGTTGCTCATCCAGCCCAGGACTGTGTGTCGCCCTTCGGGTGCGTTGCTGAAGCTGACCGTCGCGTAGTAGTCTTTGCCATAGTCCATCCATTTTGTCACTTCCGGCCCGTTGTCGCATTTGAAGGTCTTGCCGTCGAAGTCGCCGACGAAGTATTGCACTCCCGAGCCACCGAAGGGGGCGCCCGGATTGATGTTGACGATCAGCACCCATTTCTCCTTATCGGTGCCCTCCACGGGGAGCTTCATAAGGTCCGGACATTCCCAGACTCCATCCTGGCAGCCGTAGCCCTGGCCGAATTTGCTCTCCAGTGTCCAGTCCTTGAGATTCTTGCTCGTGAAGATGAGGTCTTCATGGTCGAGGGCCGAGGCCAGGACGAGCACCCAGTTATTGTGCTCCTCATCCCGGAACATGTTGGGGTCGCGGCTTTCACGCTCGTAGGCTATCACAGGATTGCCGGCGTAGCGGGTGAAGGTCTTGCCGTTGTCGGTGCTGTAGGCAAGGCTCTGCGTCTGCGCCGCGTCGGCTGATGTGAAGAGGGCTATCACCGCATCCTCTCCGAAGCCTGCCGTGTTGTCCTTGTCGACTACCGCGCTGCCGCTGAACACCATCCCTAACGGATCCGTGTAGAGCACACCATCCTCCGCTGTCCAATGCACGAGATCTTTTGATGTGGAGTGTCCCCAGCTCATGTTCTGCCATTTCGATCCGTAGGGATTCCACTGGTAGTAGAGATTCCATACGCCATCTTTCCAGAACATGCCGTTCGGATCATTCATCCAGCCGTATTCCGGCGTGTGGTGGTAGAGGGGGCGGTATTTCTCTCGGTTCGTCGTGTCGAAGTCATCGCTCAGTTTCAGGTCATGAGTCCAGACCGCATCCTGTAAGTCGCGTATGCTTGAGCGGTTTGAGTCGCAGCGGATGTCGAGAAGCAGTTTCTCCCCGTCCCGGGTGTCGAGTCGAAGGGGCACGTAGTAGTCGATCTTGCTGTCGGCGAGATTGATGTTGAGCGTTTCGTCGAGCTTGCCGTCCGTAAGTACCCGTATATGGGCCATCGGGGCTGTCTCCTGCACCGGCATGAGTAGATATTTCTCACCTTCGGCGTCGATGCGCACCATAGCGTTTCCCGGCGATAGATACTGTATCGTGAGATTGCCGGCGGCTGTGGCGCATATTGCTGTCATGGCTGCCATGGCTGTTGTGATGAGATGTTTGTTCATTGCTTATGTGGGGTGTTGTAGTTTTGTTGATGGTTTGATGTCGGTTCCTTTTCTTCGGCGTGTGTGCCGTTTGGTTGACGTCGGCAAAGTTAGCCAATTTCCCGCTCAACGCCGTAACATTATTGTTGCATAGACCCTTGCGTATGTTGCGATGTAACAAATGTTGCCTCCAATGTAACATTTTTTGTATCAAAATATCTCTGTTACGGGATTTTTAATTAATTTTGCATCCGTCGGCATCATTGTCGCCCCGCCCTTGTCGGGTTCTATCCCTCTCTGTTATGAAACGATCACTCTCTATTCTTCTATCTTTTCTAATTCTCATCGCGCTTCTCCCGGCCTGCAGGCAGAAGCCGAAGTATCATATTGCAGTCTCCCAATGTTCATATGACGACTGGCGCCTCAAGCTCAACGATGAGATGGAGACGCAGTCGCTGCTCTATCCCGATGTAGAGCTTGAGATCAAGTCGGCCTACGACGACCCCGAACGCCAGCGCGCCGATATCCGCGCATTCATTGCCGAAGGTGTCGATGTCATAATCACCTCCCCGCTCGATAGCGAGAATCTCAACGGTGTCCTCGATGAGGCACGCCAGGCCGGTATCAAGGTCATCGTCTTCGACCGTCAGCCCTCCCGCCCTGTCTATGATATGTTTGTCGCCGCTGATAATCCTATGCTCGGGCAAGCGGCCGCCGAATATCTTATCGATTCTCGCGGGGGCGACGCGCATATCCTCGAGATATGGGGCACCACCACCTCCTCCCCTGCCCGGGGCAGGCATGAGGGTTTTGTCCGTGCCCTCGCCGCCAATCCCTCAGCCGCTTGCGTGGCCTCCCTCGAAGGGGATTGGAATGAAGCCCGTGCCGAAGCCCTCGTAGATTCCATTCTCCCCCTTCATCCTGAAATCGACGCCATCTTCGCCCATAATGACCGTATGGCTATCGGCGCCCGTAAGTCCACTCTCAAGGCCTCACGCCCCGATATCGTTATTGCCGGAATCGATGCCGTCCCCTCTCTCGGAATGAAGGCCGTGGCCGATGGCACCATCGATGCGACCTTCATTTATCCCACTGCCGGAAAGGAACTCATCGACCTCGGTGTCAAGGCTGCCAGGGGTGAACCTCTCGAAAATGAACTCATCATCTCCACAGCTCAGCCCGTCGTGCGCCAGAATGCCGATATGTTGCTGGAAATCAATCGCTCCATAGCCGATGAGAAGGATAAGGTCGATTATCTCCACAGTCAGGTCGACCTCTATACCGCCCGCCATACCGAGCAGCGCGCCCTCCTCTTCGCTATCATCGCCATCGTCATTCTTCTGGCCATCGTCATCTTCACCCTCCTCCGGGCCTATTGGACGCGCCGACGCAGCCAGGAGGTGCTCGCCGCTCAGAACGCGCAGCTGATGCAGCAGCGCGATGCGCTCGCCGATCTCAATCAGCGGCTCAACGAGGCTACTCAGGCGAAACTCGTATTCTTCACTAATGTCAGCCACGACCTCCGCACCCCCCTCACCCTCATCGCCGAGCCCGTAGGCCGCCTGGCCCATGCCTCCAATCTCACCCCCGATCAGCAACTCCTCATACGCCTCGCCGATAAGAATGTGCGCATTCTCCGCCGTCTCATAAATCAGATTCTTGATTTCCGTAAATATGAGAATGGCAAACTNAATCTCCGGCCCGTCGAGATGGATATAAGGCTGTGTTTCGAGGAGTGGGCCGAGTCCTTCGCGCATCTCGCNCATAAACGCCANATCCGTTTCAGNCTGGAGTTCGGCGAGCTCTCCCNCCCCACCGCCGCCCTCGATCAGGAGAAATTGGAGCGNGTCTTCTTCAATCTCATGAGCAATGCCTTCAAGTTCACCCCCGATAATGGAGTCNTCCGCGCGCATGTCTCCCTCTCCGGAGGCTCTTTCATCCTGAAAGTCAGCGACTCCGGACGCGGAATGGACTCTGAGACCCTCAGCCATGTTTTCGAACGCTTCTATCAGGCCGACAAGGTCGAGCCNCGTGGCTCCGGCATCGGCCTCGCCCTCGTCAAGGCATTCGCCAATCTTCATGGCGGCGATGTGAGTGTCGAATCCGCTCCCGGNGCCGGCTCTACATTCACTGTCACCATCCCTGAATCTCATATAGAGNCCCCCNCCCNCCGATCNGNCGACCCCGTCNCCCAATCCGATCCCCTCTCGGCCCCTGTGGCCGAACTCTCCCCCATCGAGAATCCCGATCCGGGTGAAATCGATGAATCCAAACCATGTATCCTCGTGGTCGACGACACCCCCGATATCCGCNTCCTTGTCCGCACTCTCCTCAAGGACGACTATACAATCCTTGAGGCCGACGGNGGCAAACANGGCATACGCCTGGCCAGCAAGTATATACCTGACCTCATCATATGCGATGTCATGATGCCCGACCTCGGAGGGATGGAAGTCTGTCGACGGTTGAAAGAGGAGACCTCCACCAGCCACATCCCCATCCTCATGCTGACGGCCTGCAGTCTNGACGAGCAACGCGCCGAGGGCTANGACTCCGGTGCCGACGGCTATCTCTCGAAACCCTTCGACGCCGACGTGCTCCGCGCCCGCTGNCGCGCACTGATAGCCAACCGCCGACGTCTTCTNGCNGCCCAGACCGATCTCATCCCCTNNAAAAAAGCGGANTCAGCCGNTACGCCCCGTCAATCCGCCACCCCCTCCGATAATAATAATAATACGGAGACCGCGTCCGCNCGCGTAAAGAAAGCCGCTCCCAATGCCGCCATGGCAGTAGAGAACGATTTCTACCGTCGNTTCATCGCCATCGTCGAGCAAGAAATCGGNAACCCCGACATCACAGTCGAAGAGATNGGNGCCCGTCTCGGCCTGAGCCGCGTACAATTCTACCGCAAGATAAAAGCCCTCACCAACTACTCCCCCAACGAAATCCTGCGCATCCACCGCCTGAAGAAAGCCCACNCACTNCTCACCTCCACCGACTCCACCGTCTCCGAGATTGCCTACAGCGTCGGCTTCAGCTCCCCCGGCTACTTCTCCAAATGCTTCAAAGAATACTACTCCGAGCTCCCCGCCGACCTCCAGAAGCGCACCTCCCGCCTCCAATAAAGCCGCCCCTTAATGGAGGGTAGGGGCCAACCTACCCCGGGCCGTCCGCTTTAATGGAGGGTAGGTGNCAACCTACCCCGGGCCGTCCNCTTTAATGGAGGGTAGGTGTCAACCTACCCCCGCGCGTCTCCACCCGTCTCCNCCGCCCCGAAGANGCCCGCTTAAGNTTGGAAGNTCATCCGAAGCTCCCGTCTCTCC
Organism: Bacteroides sp.; assembly: GCA_014801595.1. GTDB lineage: Bacteria > Bacteroidota > Bacteroidia > Bacteroidales > Muribaculaceae > Lepagella. The sequence continues at coordinate 8,185 of JAAVDV010000040.1, read as the reverse complement.
TGAGCAAGCTCCTGTCTCTTCTGAGCAAGCTCCCGCCTCTCCTGAGCAAGCTCCCGTCTCTCCTGAGCAAGCTCTGCCATCACCCGAAGAGNCTGCTGAAGAATTTCCTCATCCGTATCGGGTGCTTTCTTACCGTGTGGCGGCTTCAGCCGNCCAATCCGGNNAAAGTCTCCCCTATCTACTGCTCCTCATGTTTCATTAGATAGCAGATATGTTTCAACGTCACAAAACTCTTATGCTACGAAACGATAATNATATATCATCCTCAGATAGTTACACTAATTTTGCAGCTGTAATCGGCAACCGCCCCCCGGATCCTCCGCTATCCCGCTTCCTCGCGAAGCCCGTCGATGCGCGAAGCCCGTCCCCGCTCGGGGCTCGAGCCCCGAATTCCCGATAGCCCGCACCCTCGCGAAGCCCGTCGATGCGCGAAGCCCGTCCCTGCTCGGGGCCCATGCCCCGCATCCCCGCTCTCCNGCTCCCTCGCGAAGCTTGTCGATGCCGGCGGCTCCGCCGCCCCCACTCAAGAACAATATCTAACACAACAAACCTATACCAAATGAACCTACGAAACACCCTTCTCTGGACAGCCATGGCAGCCGTATCAATTTCGGCCTATGCCCAGGACCTGACCGTAAAAGGCACCGTTCTTTCAAAGACCGATGACGAACCCCTCATCGGAGCCACCGTCCTNAGCTCACATAAAGGCACGGCCGGTACAGCCACCGATATCGACGGTAATTTCACACTCACCGTCCCCGCAGGATCAACCCTCACATTCTCTTATATAGGTTACGAGAGCNTATCCATGAAAGCCGCTCCCGAAATGACCATCTACCTCGCNGAAAACTCCGCCCTCCTCGATGAGGTCGTTGTCGTNGGCTACTCCACCGAGAAAAAAGCNGACCAGACCGGCTCCGTCGCCGTCGTCAAAATGAAGGATGTCGCCGACACCCCCACCGGCAACGTCATCTCCGCCCTCCAGGGGCGTGTGGCAGGTATGACCGTCACTACCGACGGCACCCCCGGCGGAACTTCCACCGGCACCTCCATCCGAGGCAACTCCTCCTTCCGTTCCGACGCCTCCGGACCCCTCTACGTCATCGACGGCGTCATGACACGCGACAANCCCGCCACTATCCTCAACTCCAACGATGTCGAGTCGATCCAGGTGCTCAAGGATGCCGCCTCCGCCGCAATCTATGGCGCGCAGGCTGCCAACGGCGTCATCATCATCACCACCAAACGCGCCAAGAAGGGTGAGAGCCACGTCACTTTCGACGCAACCCTCACCGCACAGACCTACAAGCATGGCCTCGACCTCCTCGACGCCTATCAGTGGGGCGATGTCTATTGGAGCGCCTATAAATACGCCAACGGCGGNGCAACNCCCAATTCCGCCATCTACGGCAACGGNCCCAAGGCCGTTCTCCAGACCTACAAGAATCTCAACGGNGAGGATGTNCTCCCCTCCACGACCGACTGGGAGGATGAAATCCACCGNACCGCCCTCATGCAGACCTATACCATCGGCCTCAGCCGTGGCACCGAAACCGGCTCTTCCTCCTTCTCCCTCTCTTGGCTCGACCACGACGGTATCGTACGTGGCTCCGACTTCCAGCGCGTCAACTCCCGCTTCAGCTCTGACTACGGCTTNCTCAACAATCGCCTGAAACTCGGCGGCAACGTGGCCGTCAACTGGTGGCGCGCCCACTACGCCCCCGGCGGTGTNGAGGANCAGGCCATCAAGCAGCATCCCGCCAAGGNCGTCTACGATGTCACNGGCGTNTACAACGACCAGATCTCCGATATCCTCGGCGATACCCCCAACTCTCTCCGCCTCATCGAGCAGAATGCCTCCAACAAGCATGAGTATTGGCGCGTCTTCGGCAACGCTTTCCTCCAGATNGANCCTGTGAAGAATCTTATCGTCAAGACCAATTTCGGCGTCAATTATTATTCTGAGATGAATAAGACCTTCGAGGCNGCATGGCTCCGCGANCCGGTCAACAAGCTTACGCAGTCCACCGCCAAGAATACTGATTGGGTCTGGACCAACACCGCTCAGTATAACATCGATTTCGGACGCAATTCTCTGATGGCGCTCGTCGGCGTNGAGTCCAAGCGTTACCACAACGAGTCTTTCTTCGGTTACGGCACAGGCCTCACCATCGAGGACCCCAATTATCTCTATCTNGAGAATGTCACCGGCAACAAGAACGTCGGCGCGGGCGCTTCCAATTATTCGATGTTCTCCGGCTTCGGAAAAATCAATTANTCNTACGATTCCCGCTATCTNCTCTCCTTCACCCTCCGTCGCGATGCCTCTTCCCGTCTCTCTAAGGAGCATAACTTCGAATGGTTCCCCTCTATCTCTGCCGGCTGGCGTATCTCNCAGGAGAAGTTCATGGAGAACACCCANTCCTGGCTCGACGAACTCAAGCTCCGTGCNGCATGGGGTATCAACGGTAACGACCTTATCGACAACGAGGCTTTCTACGCCAAATATCTCATGAGCCTCCGCTCNGGCGCCTACAANATGAATGGCGATAATGTCACTCTCGCCCCCGGNGCCTTCCGTATCCGCGCAACTAACCCCGACCTCACTTGGGAGAAGACCTATCAGACCAACGTCGGCATNGACTTCACCATGCTTCGCGGTCGCCTCTCCGGATCTCTCGATTATTTCTATAAGGATACCCACGACATGCTCGTCGAGAAACCCTATATCGCCACTATCGGCGAGGGCGGCTATTGCTGGTACAACGGCGGAGCCATGACCAATCAGGGTGTCGAGATCACCCTCAACTGGCNCGACAATATCGGCAAGGATTTCCGTTATGAGGTAGGTTTCAACACCACCGTCATGAAGAATAAGGTCACCGACCTTATGGACGATATCTACTACAGCTACGGCGGCGGCTGGGGCGACCTCTCCCTCGTCGGTCAGTCGATCGGCTCCTGGATGGGCTTCAAGACCGATGGCGTCTTCCATTCTCAGGCCGAGGTTGATGAATATTGCTCGCAGTATGAGGTTGAGTTCGGTGCTCCCGGCGTGGGCCGTGTCAAGTATCAGGATGTCAACGGCGACGGTAAAATCAACTATAACGACCGCACATGGCTCGGTTGCGACCTCCCCAAGGCACAGTTCGGTCTCAATCTCGCCGGCTACTGGAAAGGCTTCGACCTCTCCATGTTCTTCAGCTCCATTATCCGCGATGCCTACAACAACTCGAAGTTCTATACCCACCTCTTCCAGGGCTGGAACGGCAACCACGGCATGGCCCTTCTCGAAGCCGCGCAGGCCTATGAGGATTATCTCCTGACCGGATACTACGACTGCGACACCCCCGCTCCCACCACATCCAATTCCAACAACGAGACGGAGTGCAGCCAGTTCATCCTTGAAGACGGTTCCTTCCTCCGCCTGAAGACCCTCACTCTGGGCTATACTCTCCCCGAGAGCGTGCAGAAGAAACTCCGCCTCAGCAACGCCCGCGTCTACTTCCAGGCTCAGAACGTATTCACCGTCACCAAATATAGCGGCGCGGATCCCGAAGGCCTCGGCTACCCCTACGCCCTCCCCCGCAGCTTCACCTTCGGTCTCCAGTTCGGCTTCTGATCCTCCTCCTCCCCGTTTCCGGTCCCATCCGCCTCCCGATTTCCGGTTCAGTTGAATCCCGATTTCCGGTTCCATTCGAATCCCGGGCTTTCGGTCCCATTCGAATCCCGATCTCCGGTCCCATTCGAATATATGTTCCGGGTGCTTCTTTACTGTGAGGCGGCTTCAGCCGGCCAAATCCTCCCGGCTGAAGCATCCTCCATCACCCGGCTCAGCCATAATCAATAAATATCCAAACCAAAAAACAATAAAGCAATGCGCTTCCACAATATTCTCCTCCCCGCTCTCGCTGCCCTCACCCTCGCTTCCTGCAGCGATGATTTCCTCGAGAACAAACCCCAGGGTTCCCTCTCCGAAGGCGTCATGAACTCCACCGAGGCCATCGACCTCCTCATCAACTCCGCCTACGCCGGCCTGATGGGCCGCACCAACGAGCAGGACGACCCCTGCTGGCGCCCCACCTCCAACTGGAGCTACGGCGAAGTCCGCGCCGATAACGCCTACAAAGGTGGCGGCGGCGAAGGCGACGGCTGGGATGTCCACGCCATGGAGACCTTCCAGCTCCAGACCAACAACGGCAACATCGACGGCCTCTGGTTCAACCGTTATTCCGTCATCTCCCGTTGCAATAACGCCATCCGTGCCCTCAAGAATGTCTCCACCGAGGAAGTTCCCGAACGCGACATCCGTCTGGCCGAGATGAAAGTGCTCCGCTCCCATTTCTATTTCGATCTGGTCCGCAGCTTCAATAAAGTCCCCTATATGGATGAGGATATGCCCACCACCGAGTATATCAATGTCCGCAACGATGAGTTCTCCCGCGATGAGCATCTCTCCCGCATAGCCGCCGAACTGCTTGAGGCCGCCGCCGTCCTCCCCGACCGTCAGGCCGAACCCGGCCGCGTCAACGCCAACATCGCACGCGCCTACGCCGCTAAAGTGAAACTATATCAGGCCTACAGGCAGGATCCCGCCACAAACCGTGTCATCTCTGTCGATAAGACGCTCCTTCAGGAGGTAGTCAATCTCATCGATCAGGTGCAGGGCTACGACCTCCTCGCCGATTTCCAGCAGCTCGACCAGATTGCCTATGAGAATGGCCCGGAATCCGTATTCGCCATCCAATATTCCATGAACGACGGCGCCCCCGATGCCGGCCGCATCAACTGGAGCAACCTCCTCAACTCCCCCGGTGGCAACTCCCCCTATCATGGCGACGGATTCTTCCTCCCCTCCCAGGATCTCATCAATGCCTATCAGACAGATGCCGACGGTCTCCCCGTTTTCGATTACCAGTCCCTCCCCGACTATGGAGTCGTTGAATTCATCGACGAGGAACACCAGACCCTCTCCAACATCACCCCCAGCGTCGATCCCCGTCTCGATTTCGTCGTAGGCCGCCCCACGATCACCTACAAGACCTACACCGAGACCCCCTGCCAGTCATGGGTGCGCGACCGCGGTGTCTACGGCCACAACTGCGCCAAGCGTTTCTGGGTATCTCCCGAATCCCCCGACATGTTCCAGGGTTGGCCCTGGGGAGCTTCCGCCCTCAACTGGCAGATAATCCGCTACGCCGACCTGCTCCTCTACAAGGCTGAGGCCCTCATCGAACTCGGCACCGACCTCGACCAGGCCCGCCAGCTCATCAACCGCGTCCGTTCCCGCGCCATGAACAGCCCCTACGTAAAGGACTTCAACGATTCCTCCAAAGATGCCGCCAACTACAAGATCGGCCTCTACCCCGCCGCCGGCTGGACACAGGACTACGCCCGCAAGGCCCTCCGCACCGAGATGCGACTTGAGAAAGCCCTTGAAGGCGAACGCTACTTCGACCTTGTCCGCTGGGGCATAGCCAAAGAGACGATGACCAACTACTTCGCCGCCGAGAAAGACACCCGCGTCTACTACCAGAACGCCACCTTCACCGATGGCGAAGAATACTTCCCCGTACCCGTCGCCCAATACAACTTCTCCGGCGGCATCTACACCCAGAACCCCGGCTACCTCTCCTTCAATTAACTCCCATTAATGGAGGGTAGGTGTAAACCTACCATCCCGGGCAATTAATGGAGGGTAGGTGCGAACCTACCTTCCCGTGCCGTCCCCCTTTAATGGAGGGTAGGTGTAAACCTACCCCCGTGCAGCCCTCGCGAAGCTTGTTAGCGCCTGCGAGCTCCGCTCGCCCCCGCCGTCAGCCTGAATACGAGAGAAGCCCTTCAGTCTCAACTGAAGGGCTTCTCTCGTATTCAGGCTAAAAAGCCGCAAAAAAACTGCTACACTCTTGGGAGGAGTGTAGCAGATAGTGCAAAGTTAGTAATTAGGGATGAAATAAGCAAATTTTTAGGGTTAGAATTATGATAATTTAAGGAGACATAGCATCAGAGGGGAATGGGGCCGAATTGGCTCTTACCATAATTGCTTATTTGATAGAGGATTGGGCTTCTAAAATCCGAAAACTGCTACACTCCTCCCAAGAGTGTAGCATCACAAAGACAGAATAAAGTTTTCGGAAGTGCGCCTGATGTTNCCCACTAACTCATTGAAAATGAGAATAAACCATCCTCGGCGCGCCAACTGAATTTATATCCCTCTCCCAAAACCTCCANAANTCCGGCCCTCAGNGTCTCCCCNNCCGCGAGNGCTCCCCTCTCCCCCGGTAGCTCCCATGTCCTCGCGAAGCCAGTCGCCGTCCGCGAGTTCCCCGCTCCCCGGTAGCTCCCGTGCCCTCGCGAAGCTTGTTGGTGCCGCGAGCTCCGCTCGCCTCCGCCAGTCATTCGTCCCGCTCGCCCCAAGATAGTCCGATCCCTCACGAAGCCCATCCCCGCTCGGGGCTCGTGCCCCGCCTCCCGAAAAATCCCCATGTGGTATCTCCTCAACTACATCGCACCGGCCCTCCACCGAAAAGAGCAACTCGATGCCCGCATCGAGGCCTACAACTCCCTTAACGGCACCGACCTCCGCGTCTTCGCCCCACAGATTGTAGAAGCCAAACCACAATCCGGAGGCACCATCCGAATCGTCAGCCGAGCCATCCTATTCCACTACATCTTCATCTCCGGTCCGCTCGAACACATCAAACGCCTCGCCTCCACCGGCGGCGGCCTCTCCTTCGTGCTCCGCCATCCCGATTCCCTCCCCTCCACAGAAAGAATCCCCTCCGCAACCACCCCCACCGTCGCGCAGCCTGTCAGTGCCGCTCCCACCACCGAAAAATCTCCCACCGTCGCGAAGCTCGTAAGTACCTCTCCCCTCTCCGAAAGATCTCCCGCCGTCGCGAAGCTCGTTGGTGCCGCGAGCTCCGCTCGCTATGTCACCGTCTCCGATGCCGACATCCAAGCCTTCAGCATCATAGCCCGCGCCTACTCCAACCGTCTCCCCTACTACAACCCCGCCGACATCGACCTCCTCGACGGCGACGAAGTCGAAGTCGTCAGCGGTCCCTTCACCGGCCTCAAAGGCACCTTCATTACCCGCCGGGGCACCCAAAACGGTAACATAGTCGTAGCCGCCACCTCCCAAATCGGCTCCATCGCCTACGACATACAGGCCGACACCATCCGCATCATCCGCTTCGCAAAAGACTCGCGCCGGGCCTACGACCAGATCGACGCATTCATCCCCCGGCTCCTCGATGCCCTCGAAGCCTACCGGGCTGACCGACCCCTCACCCCCGCGCAAGCCGCCTCCCTCCACGTCTTCACCCGCCGCTTCGCCGTCACCGAAATCCCCGGAGCCAAGCTCGATGCCAAACTCCAGGCACTCCTCACCGTAGCCCACGAAATCCTCGGCAACCCGCAAGAATCCGCCGCCGCACGAGCCCGCTACGAAAAGCGCCTCCCCTACGTCACCAACCCCCGCACCCTCCGCCTCCTCCACGAAATAATCCCTTAAAGAAAGGTAACTGCCCTTTAATGGAAGGTAGGTGCAAACCTACCAGCCCCCGATAGCCCTCATCGGCGCGAAGCTCCTCCCCGCTCGGGGCCCGTGCCCTGCTTCCGATAGCCCCCGCCGGCGCGAAGCTCGTTGGTGCCGCGAGCTCCGCTCGCCTTCGAGATAGCCCCGTCCGCGAGCTCCGCTCGCCCCGCCAGCCGTTCGCATAGAAGAAATAGCGATGCAGGAGGCTCTCATCTTGCAACCTGTGTCACCCTGCAAACACCCCCTGCATCGCCCCCTATTTCCCTCCCCTTCCTTCTCCGGGTGCTTTTTTACTGTGCCTCGGCTTTAGCCGGGCTAAAATCCTAAGTCCATGCTCACACGCATCCTTCAGCTCCTCCACGAAGAGGCCCTTCACCCCGGCACCGTCGACAAAATCCTCCTCTGCCAACAGATCCAGGCCCTCCTCATGAAAGAAAATAAAAACTCCGAACCCTCGCGCGGCTCAGTCCCGGCGGTAGAATCCCTTTCCTCGCGAAGCTTAGTCCCGTCGTTAGAATCCGTGTCATCGCGAAGCAATGTCCCTGCGCGGGGCTCGTGCCCCGATCCTCGTTCGGTCGTCATCGCCTGGTACACAGGCACCCTCGACCGCTGGCGCCGCAGCCTCCGTTCACCGCGCCCCCTCGC
>JAAVDV010000039.1 GCA_014801595.1 Bacteroides sp. | reverse complement strand
TGTCACTTCGCAAGTGGTTAAGAAACCAGTTTCGCAAAAGCCCATTATGCCTACGCCTTCAGATACCCCAAAACCAAAGCCACAATCTAAGTCGGTTGTCATACCATCATTATCCGATGGATTCATGGGAGCAAGGATAGCACCCCACGACCTTGACCGCTATCAGAGAGGGGAGGCTATATGTGCCTATACCTGCAATCCCGATGATATTGTCGGCAAGCATCATTGGATATGGTATGACTTCAAGACTTGCCAACCTCGATGTGAGTTGACACCGCCACCTGCCGACCGTTATGTTCCGGAAGCGTTCAAACAGCTTTCCGTCTCATCTAAAGTGACTTCAACTTCCCAATCTCAGGGAGCTGGAATCACTCTGACATCGCCTTCTTTCAGAAGCGGAGTACAAGATGATCAAGGTTTTGCCTCCGGAAATGGAATAACAGATGATTTCAAATTGTGGTTGAGCCGTCATCCCGGTCTCAGCATTGACGAAGCCCTCCATCGATACCATGACGAACAGAAAGCAAAACAACGCTGTAAAGGCCTTCGGTTATAAATAAAAAATCTTTTGTGTTGGAGGATTAGATTTAATATTACTGTATATATCATTTATAGGAGGCTTATGGCAAAATCTAGTAACCATAGGCCTTCTAAAAATGATATATTATGACGATTGCAATATTCCTTTAGGTCCTTGAATATGTATTCCGTCCATGTGGGGCAAACCACTGGCATCCACAATCCATACATTCATATTGTCCAATATCTTCACAATAAACATTCCTACTACCACAGGCCGTACATCTTCGTGATGTTACAACTGGCTTATCAGGAAAGTTAAAATATTCAATACATTCTTGAACATCCGCATCACAATATTTATCGGTGATTTTGTTGGTTTCCTCGATAATGGCAAACATCATTTTAGTCCAAACGCCATCTGCTTTTGCCTTATCTATAAACTCATCATTTCTAAGGTAAGAATACATAATATGCATAATTTCTCTTGCAACTGGAGAGTCATAGCCATTTGCAAACAATGAAATGTGCACATTATCACCTATGGCAGTCATTATTTGTGAAGTGTATTCTTTTATAAATATATCTACAATTTCCTTTCTCTCAGCATCGGAATAAACCTTATCCTTATCCCTTTTTGTTGTCATGAATGTACATGTGTCACAGTTCTTCATGAACTTAGAAAATTGCTTGTTTGATTTCTTAGCATCTTCGATTGATTGTCTTAGCCAAGACCGAGCTATGTGTGTTCCAGTATTTCTTGTTTTAGCTTTTGTATGCTCAGCTTCTTGTTGTACTAGCGAGTCCAACAATGTAAAAGCTTGTTCTTCTCCCAATGCATCTACCATCTCGGTAAATTTTCCAAGCATTAAAGGTTTGATTTGTGTCCAATCTTTTAAATCATTTGCGTGAGCCATGCGAATAAAGGCATCAATTATCTCTTTAGCATCTTGATCCGTCTCTTCTCCAATGTTTTTATATAAACTTGTTTCTATAACACTGGCTTCATTGGGGTGATTCTTTTTCCATGTTTCCCAATAAGACAACTTGGGAAGAGGTTTTGGAGTTGAAATCATTGAAGATGTTCTAGTAGGATAAGAAGATGATTCGTAGCTATCTGCTTTGCTATGAAGAAATTTTGATATGATAAAAAGCAGAACTGCAATCACAATTAGAAGAAACGCTGTCATATTTATATATCTGTTCTATATTGATATTTTCTAACTATTGATCGAACTTCTTCATATGGAAAGCCCAGTTCCTCATACAATTTGTAGGCTTGCTCTCCAAGTTCTTTATGCTTGATTCCACCATCCATCAAAATAAAAAGATTAGAGCAATTGCTGATCATAAATTCAAGAATCTGTCGATTTTTAATGTCTTTTATGTGCTCTATGATTTTCTCATAAGTGCTGTAAAATGGTCTGAAATCTTGAATTTGGTTATTAGTTAAACCAAAATATTTGGCAGCCTTTTCTAGATACTGAAATGCCCAAGATTGCTCATGAAATGGTATCCCATTCATTGTTAAATATTCCAGCAGAAAATATAAGGCTGCTCTTTTTTCTACCTCCAACGTGTTATAAGGGGCAATTGGCTTTCGAGCTCGGTTAAAAATTCCCATATTGTTTTCTCTGAATTAGTTTTTATTTGTCTTCTCCGGGTGAATAATGGTAGTTTTGCTTTTTAAGTTCTTTGAATATCTTTTTTATAGCACTCTGTCTATCGTTCTTATAAGACATGAATCCTGCAGCTGCTACCTGCTCATCCTCATACACTATGTCGCCATTGCTATTTATAAGTTTTAACTTAAATAGACACTGAACACTCTGACGACAAAGATACTCTGCTCGAAGTACAAGATTAGTCTCCGTTTCACCAAGTTTAGCGGCCTCATCTTCTGTAAGAAGCACAAAACCCAATAAAGGGAATTCCTTAGACATAAGTTGCTCAATGTCTTTCTTTGAGTCTTCTTGATGCTGGATTACTACATATTTATACTCATTAAGCGACTGAGCACATACATAAGTAGTTGATGCAAATAACATCAGAAAAAACACTAAAACTTTTCTCATCTTAGATTTATTAAATTTTCCTAAGTAGCCCAACTTAGGATGTTAATAAAAGAGGCGTGGGCTGCTATGCCACGCCTTTACGGATAGGTGGTAGGAATACCTGTATATGAAGATGTGGAAAAACAGCTCCACGCCGTATGGCATGGAGACTGTCATGACATTCTCTTGCATATACTTGGATGTAAGTTTCCTACGCTTTATCCGTACAAGCAGAAGACATAACGCCTCTTTATTTCAATATGTCTGGACGCACTATGTGCTATCCGGATGCAAAGATACTTAAAATTTTCTTATCTGCCAAATCATAAGGCGTTTAGTCATTTTAATCTTCAATTTTTATTCATTGAACAATAAATACTTTTATTGACTTGTTATAAATAATATCTGTAATAGCCATTTATTTAGAGCTAAGATGAGTCCAATTCTGATACATCCAACACATCGAAAAATTGTAGCTCTCCTAAAAGAACATGTCGCTTCCGGAAAGCATTTAGAGATTATTCAACAGGACATGGATGATTTTCATCAATTGATCCAACGTACTCAAAAAGCAATGGAACGACATAAAGGAATTTATAGAATACTACTAAGGATCATGAACCGTAGTAAAACTGGAACAGGGTATTTGGAGAGTGATTTGATGGTCATAAACCACATTGAGAAAGCCTTTGCTCGTGCCGAGAGGAAGAGACTTGATATCACAATAAGAAATGCTATTTTAATACCTATTCTTTCAAAATTATTAAGATGGATTGATCATACGGAAAAGGAAAGAGATGAATAGGTAAGATTGGTGTTAGGCTCTTGGTGGATACCATAGGTGGTGTTAAAAAATAATTTAACAATTTGACGTGGTGACCCAAGAGAGATTTTGGCTGAGGTCACCACATTTTCACTCCACAATTACAGTTAAAGTCTGTTAAAGTTTGCCCGTCTTGGAGAAGATAGGTGGGTTGAATGGCTGTGAATGATGACGAATCATAATGAATTATATATTGATAATCAATATATTACAATAGTGGCAAGATAGATATGTGTGTCCCATAACACGCATAACACACAATAATTCAGTAAATTATGGTGGGTGTGGTGACTAATGTGGTGACTTGGAGGGGTATGGATGAAAGAAAGACCGCTAACTCATTGAGAGTTAGCGGTCTTGGGTGGTGCCACCAGCACCATTTTTATTGAATTGAAATGGATTTATATGAATCGCTCTAAATGCTAATATCCTTATTCTCAACTCAATTAAACGAAATTGAATTTGCTTGGATATGTTAAATTTNAAAATTTATAGGTAACTTTATAGGTAACTTCTGAAAAGTTTACTATCTTTGCATTCGGGAATCGAACTTGTNNAAATTCCNNCTAATTTATAAAANTTACCTATAAAGTTACCTATTATGGCAAAGACTCTCTCCAGGTTCTATTTCCTNAAAAAGGATGAGAANAANGATAAGGCAACTCTCTTCGTGAGNGTNCAGGANCCGATACGCAAGATTGANGTTCAGTTTACCACNCGNCTTCGCNTNTCGGTGCCGGAATGGAAAGTTGCGGTATCAACTGAAGANGCGTTGGCGCGTCATCGTAAGGANTATCCGAAACTGCATGATAAGCTCGGACGAATNGAGGTGATGCTGAAGCGCGAGATGGATGCTCCGGAATTTGACCGCGANAAAGTNAAGCAGGANATAATGTCTATCGCNGATCCGGANAANTCNGAGATTATGCGNCGNNAACANGAGGCNGAGGTNTTGGCAAANGAAAAGGCAGAGCGNGAGCAGCGNGAGGAAGCAGANAAAGCNCAACGNNCNGCNGCTGCTGAACGTGCCAACNTCTGGAATTTCCTTGACCGCTTTGTNAATGATATTAAGACTGGCAAACGTCTCAATGGNAACAATCCATATACTCCCGGTAGCTGTAAGGCGTGGAGCAGTTTCCGAAAACTTTATAACGGTTTCGACCCTCGCCATAAACTNACNTGGGCAGACGTTGACNGGGAATTGGTTACAAAATTCCTNGTTCACATGCAGAGNNTGGACTATATGGGNAGTTCCGTAAANAAATANCTTGTTTCTTTCAGNGCNATGGTNGGTTATGCTTANGANGANGGNCTGCANAACAATGACCGNGCNTTAAGNTGTTTCTCAAAGCGNAAGGTTGAGGAAAGCGACAAGGCNGTTGAGATATATCTGACNGAAGCNGAGTTGCANGCATTGGCGGATATGGANTTGACCGGACTTAAAGACCAAGTNCGTGATATTTTTCTCGTTGGNTGCTACACTTGTCAGCGNGTCAGCGACTACAACAANATCCAGCCGGAGGACTTCACGACAACNGCAAAGGGNACACCCATAATCCGNTTGATTCAGCAGAAAACNCGCAACGAGGTNAAAATCCCCATAATGAATCCCAACCTCAAAGCTATNTGCGAGAAATACAACTATCGTCTGCCGTCNGTNGTTGACCAGATTTTNAACCGCTANATCAAGGATATACTGAAANACCTNTCGGAAACNGTGCCGACATTAGCGGTTAAAGTACCCACCAAANTGACGATGAAGCAAAAGAAAAAGGAGGGACTTGGCGAAATGGNNGTAGAGCGCAACGANAAAGGCGAAGTCGTTATGCCCCGNTANGATTGNGTTACCACNCANACNGCNCGACGCAGTGGCATAACCAACATGTACNTATCCCANAAATTTACCATTGTNCAGATGATGCACNTCAGTGGCCATAAGACCCAAAAGACCTTCATGGACTACATCAAACTATCCTCCGACGAAATCGCCGACGAGATAGACGCAATAGTCAACGGTGCAAAAGAAGAAGTTTTCTAATTCACATAATGCCTAACTTAGTGCATATGCATCATGTTAAATCGTTTCGTGTTCATTCTTAGCTTTTATCTTGTGCCCAGACTTGGGGGTTGACTTAGATGGTGTCCCACAAGTCAACCTCTAAGATTATGTTTTTCTTTTCACCAGTCTACGTATATGGTTAGGTTTAGTTTATCGGGCGTATATATAGCCCGAACCAAACCAATCTTATTTTATTATCCACCACGGTGCCAAATGTGTGTGAAAAATATGCGATTTGGCACTCTCGCGTGATTCTCGATTCATTGTGTAAACGACTTCGGTTTTCTACGGCTTTTGTATCTCATGCAGCTATCGTGCTTCCAAATGTGGTGTAAAAACATTAGATTTGGAAGCGTGATGGATGCGTGTTGCATTTGCATACTCCAAAGAATGCATTGCCACTAATTTGGTTTTGTCGCAAAAATGTTGTATATTTGCGACAAAACTACTTCTTAATTCAAATGCAATCTCTTGAAGATAGAATAATTACGAATATATCTAAACGCGGTAGGGGTACAATAGTATCACCTCTCGATTATGCGGGATATGGAGATTCAAAGGCAGTCCAGAAAGCCTTTGAACGACTTACTGCAACCGAAAAGCTGATAAGAGTGGCACGTGGCGTCTATTGTTATCCAAAGATTGATAAGGTTTTGGGGTTGGGTATTCTTTATCCGACCATTGAGGATATTGCCGCTGCTATTGCAAGGCGCGACAAAGCTAAGATTGTCCCGACCGGGACGTATGCGCTTAATAAGCTCGGACTGTCAACCCAGTTGCCGATGAATGTTGTATATCTGACAGATGGATCGCCACGTAAAGTAAAGTTGGAAGGGAACAGGGGCATACAGTTCAAGCATACAGCTAAAAAAAATCTGGCTTTTCAGAATGAAATCGCAATGCTTCTCACATTTGCCTTGCGTGAAATCGGAGAAAACAATATTACCGATACCCAGCTTGCCCATATCCGCTATCTGGTCAAGTCCATACCATTTGAAACAATAAAAAAGGATTTTGCCTTGATTCCGGCATGGATCCGTAAAATTATACTCGATTCCTATGAATAAATTTCTGACGCTTACCGAGGCTCAAAGAAGAACAGTATTTGAGCAGACAGCCGCAAAAATAAAACTTCCTGTAGCTGCCATTGAGAAAGATTTTTGGGTAACGGAGATACTCAATATTCTTTTCTCACTGCCATACGCAGACAAGATGGTGTTCAAAGGAGGTACATCACTCAGCAAAGTCTGGGGTGTCATCCGACGGTTCTCAGAAGATATTGACATTGCCATAGATCGCAGTATGTTCGGGATTGAGGGTGATGTAACCAAGAAACAACTGAAGAAGTTGCGTAAAGCTTCGTCGGTATTTGTCCGGGATACTCTTGCCAATGACCTGACATTGGCGGTAGAACAAGCTGGATTAAGTGAATTTGTGACGATTAAGGCTGATCCCGATGGAGAAGGAGACGCGACATATCCTGAACCTCGACAGATTCATATAATCTATCAGTCGGTATTGCCCTCTGGCGTTAATCCATATCTCCGTGATGAGGTGCTTCTGGAAGTCGGGGCCCGTTCTCTGTTTGAACCGACAGCCAAAGCAAAGGTTGAATCCTTTGTAACAGGGGCTTTTCCGCATCTTACGTCAAATGACAATGAAGTTCAGATTGTTGCCGCGGTTGCAGAAAAGACATTCCTTGAAAAAGCATTTCTGCTTCATGAATTATTCACGACTGATGGTTGCCGGAATGCCAATCGTAAATCACGACACTTGTATGACCTATGCAAGATGTATGAAGTTGGAATTGCCGACAATGCTATTACTAATGATGATCTCTGGGAAACCATTCGCCATCATCGAGAGGTATTCACTTCAATACGAGATGTTGACTATACACCGGACATTCGCAAACGTATTACCCTCACTCCCCCTGAAAGCGTCATTGAGGAATGGAAAAACGATTATGATACTATGGTCATGAATATGATATATGAGGATAATGTACCCTCATTTGCGGACATCCTCGGAGTTGTGGCAAAAATAGAAAATATGTTCAAGGCTTAATATCGAGTATTTGTCAATTATTTCAACAACGTGCTAATAATAGGAGAGAAGGCGAGCAATGAACCGAATATTATCTGATTATCTTGAAATTTGCAGCAAATCCCGGGCTGAGGGACTAAGCAAACCTGAGAGGAAACAACGGCACGCCCTACTCTCCGAATGGGAGAAAAAGGATTATGAGAGAGGAATATTATCCCTCAGTGAGATTCAGGACTTTTGGGACGACCATAATGACATTTGCTGGAACAGAATTTTCATAAATAAGGTTATATGTCCGGCGATCGCAGATGACTTAGCGAATGGCGGATATGATGGCTTAATATTTCTGTTCCGCTGTTTCCGGGGACATGAAAGTTCCAGCATACACACTGACAGCCCACTCGCAATTTTTTGTGACTATTCCGGAGATAAATATCAGCCGTTTCAGTTGGCTGATATGTTGCTCGAATATNAAGTGNATAATANTGATGCACTCANATACAAGTATNATGCTCTNAAATATTTTCTTGAGTTCTCCATACATGAAATGCCAACGGGAGTATTGAATGGCTATGACGGAGCAAGTGTTTCAGACATTCCGGCAATGATTGAGGACACAAATGAGTTTGAGCGTATTTCCAGAAAGTTGAATATGCCTCTTTGTGAAAACTTGGTAGAGGATTGCCGCAGATATTATAAAGCCTACGGAGATTATTTGCAGAATCTCAACAGATATGGGACTTTTGAGGATTATCTGCGCTCGAATAAAATTGCGTATCATTCATATGCATCACGTTACGATTATGAATAAGTGGCAGAAAATAATAGGTATTATCGTTGGAGCAATGGTTATATTGTTCCTCGTAGCTTGTTATCTGGTGATGTTCAAGCCTTGGTTATTTATGGGTCCTGATCCTGAAGATAAATATAACGCCATTGGATTATATGGCGAAGTATCCGATTTGTTTTTCATTGATGAAAATACTGGTATTGCAATAAGTTCTTTGAGGTATTCTGATAGTCAGGATTCAGTAAAAGTGTTTCGCACCTCTGATTCTGGACATAACTGGTCGTTAGTTTTAGAGTTGCCAGATTATAGCCATGCATTTAATGCCATTAAAATAGATAATTACGTTTTCTGCGCAGTAGAGAAAGATTCAGTCTTCACACTTTTAAGTATGAATATTTCTTCAGGTAAGTATAAGTTGTCTGATGAACAATTCACACCATTGCCAAATCTGTA
>JAAVDV010000038.1 GCA_014801595.1 Bacteroides sp. | reverse complement strand
AGATTAACGATAACTTCTTGCGCTTTTGGTTTAACTATTTTGACCGGAACCAGACATTGGTGGAGCTTAACAACTTTGAATATCCTCGTCAGATCGTCCTCTCTGAGTATCCTACCTTCTCCGGCCTTACTCTTGAAAAGTGGTTTCGCTTGAAGATGATGGAAAGCCATAAGCATTCTGATATTGGCTCATGGTGGGAACGTAAGAAGGGAAAGGAAGCGAACGAGATAGATATCGTGGCACTCTCAATTGATGGGAAGACGGCTCTCGTAGCCGAGGTAAAGCGTCAACAACGCAACTACGACCACAAAGCCTTTATGGAGAAGGTAGACTGCATCAAAACAAGTATTTTATCAAAGTATGAGATAGAAACACGTCTGTTTACTTTAGAAGATATGTAATAAGTTTTGTCACCGTGGTAATTATTACCACGGTGACAAAATTCAATAGTTCTTCATAAGGCTTTCTCTATACTCATTGACTCTTCTGTTGAGGTTGGCAATGTGGTGACGAAGCATAACATCCTGAGCTATGGTAGAATCTTCATTCTCACGGCTGTCAAACAATGACTGGATATATTCTCCTTTGTCTTCTTTTCTTACAATGGATGGAATGAGCCCTAACTGACGTTGAATCATGTTCATTACTAATCTGGTGGTGCGTCCATTACCATCGACCCAAGGGTGAATAGTAACGAGTCGAAAGTGAGTCTCAAAAGTCAGACGATAGCAAGCTGCAATATCTGTCTTGTCTATATTGGCAATTTCGTCGTTAAGCCATTTACAGAAGTCCTCCACGGCATGGGGAACTTTATTATAGGCAAGATAGCTTCTACCCCCAATACCTGCACTGACATTGCACAGGCGGAACTCACCCTTAGATGAATCGAATTGTCCTGCAATGGTGGAATATTCGCTACCAGTCCTACGCATCACAAGTGCCGATAGCTGTTGCAATAGCTGGGGAGTATATGTTGGATTCTCAGAGGCTATTTTGAATGCGTGAAGATACGCGTCTTTCAGATCGACGTTCATCATCTGCTCCGTCAGTGAACGTCCTTTTGCAGCAATACCCTCATCGAAAAGAAGTTGGTTCTCAATTTCAGTTACGGTAGAACCCTCAATAGCCGTAGAATGGGTCACGATAGAGTAGAGGTAGAACTTCTGATAGTCCACCTGATTCTCCACTCCCGAAGCCAAATAAGCCTTCAGAGCCTCCGCAACCTGTATGTCAAGATTCTTATCCATTCTTTGTCAAAATTCTACCATTTATCAGAAGTCCATGCATTCCTATAACTAACTATAAGTATTGGGTATATTTCAACGGGATACCAAGTAGGCAGAGCGGAATCTTAAACTCATCTACACCATGAAGATCGATTGCCGTTTGCCAAGCATCAGCTTCTCCTTCCGGCCCGGTTCTCAGTGAACTATGTATTTGTCAAATTCACTCATAAATTAATTTAATTTGCAGGGTTTTCCTTAGCTGCATATTTGAACATTGTTTTATCGCAAGAAATATAAATACGACTCCTTACATCTTGGTTGGATATATCTTCAATCCCAAGTTTAGGGAGCAAACTGTCTTTTACTGCATCTACTTGTTCTTGAAATTCTGGAGCATTATTGTTTCGAAGTTCAAAACCTTCATAATAAAAATACAATAAAATTGCGGTAGATGTCAGAAGCCTTTTTCCAATGGCATGCCACCAAGTTTGATCTGAAATGCCTATCGACATTCCAAATATGCAGATAAAATCTGCATTATTTATCCATTTGAGGCATTTTAAATGGTGTTCTTCTCCATTTAAATCATTAAAAGTAGGTTTTACAAAACGATAGCATATTTTTTGAGACTTTGAAAGAGTCTCATTGCATATTTGTGATGGATTATCCAATCCTAAAGCCATTCTTCCTTTTTCCGGATTACAAAATCCATGAATATGCTCAATTTCCATCAGGGTGCTGTTGTTAGACCCATATGAAAATGCTCTTATTGGTTCATTCTTATAATTTAGTAACTTCTCTATTGTGTCGGTATAATTAAAAGTAATTATATATAAATCACGATTTTGACCAATTCTTAAAACTCCATTAGTCAATTTCTCTCGTTGATTTCTTCGCAATGATTTTATAGGAGAAAACAACTCTGTAAAAAAATCACTTCTACGAGTGCTCTGAGGATTGAATCTGTTATTTTCTTTACATATGTATTTTTGCAAATAATCTAATAAATCTTTATGTATTGCTTTAGCATCTTCCTCGGTTACAATATTATTCAGATATATACCCAATGCCTCCTCTAAATCGGCCCAGTTTTTATAATCCGAGCGTATCTCATTTTTGAGAGTTGTAATTACAGAGGAACTTGAGTTTTGGGTCACATAATCGTTGTAGAAACTTGCGTAGTCAGTGTGAAGCCCCAAATTTCTATCAAAACCATTGCCTATTAAATATACTATATTCATAAGATATTATCAGGGTTCTGCGGCTATGCCGTATTCATTTGAAGGATTAATATTATAAGCTCTTATTTGCTGTTATTTATTAGTTAATTATGCGATTTTCAATCTATTATCTATTTGCCGATGCAGAAGCGGGAGAAGATGGAGTGGAGGAGCGTGTCGGTGGTGATGGCGCCGGTGATGAGGCCGAGGTGGTGGATGGATTCGCGGAGGTCTTGCGCAATGAGGTCGGCCGATAGACCAAGATCCATGGCTTCAAGCGTGCGCGAGAGTGCGGCGGAAGCCGCCGTCAGTGCCTCGTAGTGGCGGAGGTTGGTTATGATGAGTTCGGCCGCCGGATCATGTCCGGCCGTGGCCAGTTTCTTCAGTGCGGAGGTCAGTGCGCCAAGCCCGTCACCGGTTCGCGCAGATATTGATATTATTTGCGGAGCGTTATCCGTGGCCGGGATCGACGTACCGGATGAGGGGATAAGTGCGGAGAGATCGTTTATGGCCTCGGGACGGATGTCGGATTTGGTGCAGAGCAGAATGGTAGGGGTGGCATCTGAGAGGCGGGAATGGATGTCGTCGAAGCGGTCGAGCTGCGGCGGAAGGGGAGAGGTAGGGTCGATGAGGTAAAGGAGAATGTCGGCTGTGCGGATACGTGCCTCCGCGCGGTCGATTCCGATGCGCTCCACTTCATCCGTGGCTTCGCGCAGACCGGCGGTGTCTATAAAGCGGTAGAGTATGCCGTCGATTTCCGCCGTATCCTCTATTATGTCGCGGGTCGTTCCGGCGATGTCGGAGACTATCGCTTTCTCATCTTCAAGCAGCCGGTTAAGCAGGGTGGATTTACCCGCATTCGGAATGCCGGCGATGACCACGGAAACTCCATCCTTGAGAGCACGCCCGGTGCGGAACGATGATGCAAGGGAATCGATTTCAGCTTTGGCCTCGCTGCATAAGGCTATCAATCGTGAGCGATCGGCAAATTCCACGTCCTCCTCGGAGAAGTCGAGTTCAAGCTCAAGGAGAGAAGCGAGTTCAATCATCCGCTCTCGTAGAACATCAAACCTGCGGGAGAAATCCCCCTTCATCTGGCGAGTGGCGAGACGATGGGCGGCCTTTGAAGAAGCGGCGATAAGATCGGCGACTCCTTCGGCCTGCGCGAGATCCATTCGGCCATTCATGACGGCCCGTTGTGAAAATTCACCAGGTCCGGCAGGGCGTGCGCCGGCTTCCACAAGTCTCGTCAGGACCTCCCGTTGCAGCCATTGGGCTCCGTGGATTGAGAACTCCACTGTCGGCTCGCCCGTGAAGCTATGACCGGCGGCGTAGATGGTCGCGACGGCCTGGTCGAGGGTTGAGCCATCTGAGGCGAGGATTTCGCCAAGATGGGCTGAATGGGAGGGTTCAGAGGAGAGGGATTTGCCTTTCCAGACGGAATCCGCTATGGCGAAGGCATTATCACCGGAGAGGCGGATGACAGCGATTCCTCCGGTGCCGGCAGGGGTGGCTATTGCGACGATGGTTTCCATATATTTGGCTTATATTTATTCCGGCTTTACCTGCTTTTGGATTTTATTTCCGGCTAAAGCCGGCACCCGGTAAAGAAGCATCCGACATGAAATTATTTAAGCTTGAGGGGGAGGAGGAGAGAGGAGGAGGGAGGAGAGGGAGATTTCCGGCTAGAGCCGGCACCCGGTAATGAAGCATCCGGCATGAAATTATTTACGGTTCCATTCGGTGAAAGAGGCCGAACGTTCGATACGGTTCTCCAGCTCATCGGGGAGGTTGGCGAAAAAGTCAAGGCCTGTGAGGGCCTCCACTTCGTCGACACTCATGGAATATTGCTGCATATTTCCCGGGGAGGACATATTAGGATATACGAATCCGATGGCGCGGGGTTCGTCGACATAAGGGGCCAGAAGCACCTTAAAGAACGCTGAAGGNACGCGGACACCGGTCTTGCCGATACGTTTCGTGTCGGATTCCGTATAGATCGGGCCGGCCACGATGACGAGAGCNGAGTCGCGCTTGGCCCACAGACGCTCCTTNCTCTCAAGTGTGCTCCATGCGCCACCGTTGAGTGCGTGCANCTGAGGCGTCATGTTGGTCATGACGAAACAATCGTTCATAGCCTTCACGCTCCATTTCTGNTCGGCCGCCGGACATAGATGACCTTTATCGTAACCGCTGTTGCGATAATCNTCAGGGGTGGGGGAACCCTTNACATCCGCATCGGCCCAGAAATTATCCGAGCGTTTCACGCTGCCGTCGGTTTCCTCCTTCAGGAGTTCCCATCCTACCCAGTCGGCTGTGCCGTTCTGCGGGTTGAATGATACGGTAAATCCCTCGTAATCCTTTTGNATGGCATTGCGTGCGGCGTTCTTGTCGGAATAGCGGGCGATCTCAAGGTCATTTATATGGGAGGATGAGGTCGACGAAGCCGGGAAATCCGTATGGCCGGGGGAGAGTTCAGGGTCATTGGAACGGCAGGCCTTGACGGCGAATATGATGGCCACGACCAGGAGAGCGGCCATGAGGAATTTCCANGAATTGGAGTTGGGGGTGGATTTGCGCCGGCGTGCCGGACGGCTTGTCTTGCGGCCGGATTGACTCTTACGTGAAGGCATAAAATAAGATATAAATGAAAATCATGTTGAAAAACAACACAAAGATAGCAAAATAAAATGTAAAAAATAACTATCTTTGCCAAGAAATATCATAATGCAGATTCCGGCGCNAGTCGGCGCGTGCCGTTGNCCGGGATTAACATATTGGTAATGAAACAAATAAATACCATATATTGACAATGAGCGTAACCGACCTCTTTCTAAGCTATGTGAAATTCGACACACAGAGCGACGATACGACCAACATGACCCCCTCGACTCCGGGGCAGATGGAGTTCGCCCGTTATCTCAAGGGNGAGCTTGAGAAGATGGGNCTTGAAGAAATCACCCTTGACGCCAACGGCTATCTGATGGCCACNCTTCCTGCCACGACCACGAAGGATGTGCCGGTAGTAGGCTTCATCGCCCATCTCGACACGGCTCCCGACATGAGCGGCCGCCATGTGAAACCCCGTATCGTAGAGAAATACGAGGGTGGCGACATCACCCTGAATCAGGAGCAAGGCATCGTTCTTTCGCCGAATGAATTCNCCGAAATGCTCAACTACATCGGNCAGGACCTTATCGTGACAGATGGCACGACNCTTCTCGGAGCNGACGACAAAGCGGGCATCGCAGAAATAGTATCNGCCGTGGCATATCTCCAGGCACATCCCGAGATAGAGCATGGCAANATCCGCATAGCCTTCAATCCCGACGAGGAGATTGGCCAGGGCGCCCACAAATTTGACGTGGAACTCTTCGGCGCNGAATTCGCCTACACGATGGANGGCGGGGCCGTGGGAGAACTNGAATATGAGAACTTCAACGCCGCCGGAGCCAAAATCANGATCAAGGGGCGCAACGTGCATCCCGGATCGGCCAAGCACAAAATGATCAACTCAATCCGGGTGGCCAATCAGTTTATCCAGATGCTTCCCCGCTGGGAGACTCCNGAACATACGGAGGGATACGAGGGCTTCTACCATCTCGTGGGTATAAACGGTTCCGTAGAGGAGACCACCCTCACATANATAATCCGCGACCATGACCGCGACCGTTTCGAGCGCCGGAAGAGAGAGATCGAGCACCTTGTGCGCAAGACCAACGAAGAGTATCCCGGCTGNTGCACGGCGGAAATCAACGACCAATACTACAACATGCGGGAGAAAATCGAGCCCGTNATGCACATCATATCTCTCGCCGAAGAGGCTATGCGCGAGGCCGGCGTNGAACCCAAGGTTCAGCCCATACGTGGCGGCACGGATGGCGCGCAGCTCTCATTCAAGGGACTGCCTTGTCCGAACATCTTCGCCGGCGGAGAGAACTTCCACGGCCGNTATGAGTTTGTGCCCATACAGTCGATGGAGAAAGCGCGCGACGTAGTGATCAACATCTGCCGTCTGCTCGCCGCCAAGCATTGATAGCCTCAATCGATGACAGGAGCGGAAATCAGCCGAACGCTCATCCCCTCGGAGGGNGCTCCGACAGGGAGAGCCATCGTCATAACGGGGCCGACTGCCAGTGGCAAGTCGGCCCTTGCCCTTGACATAGCCTCAAGCCGAGGGCTGCACATCATCAACGCCGACAGCCGNCAGGTATTCACCGGCATACCCATCGTCACGGCGATGCCGACGCCAGAGGANCTGGCCTCGGTGCGCCATCATCTGATAGATTTCCTCCCGCTCGACGCCTACTATAGCGCGGCCCGATTCGAAGAGGATGCCCTTGAGGTGGCNCGTCGNGAGATGGAGAGATGCGGAGAAGTGGTGGTATGCGGAGGTTCGATGATGTATATCGACGCCTTCTGCCATGGCATCGACGATCTGCCGGAGGTGCCCGGGGAGATACGTCGTCGCGTCTATGAGGAATGGAGCGAAAGGGGAGACGAGGGAATGCTTGAGAGACTGCGCCGGCTCGATCCGGAATACTTCGAGGCCGTCGACCGCAGAAACATGAAGAGAGTGGTCCATGCCATCGAGATAATCGAGACATCGGGCCGGACATTCACATCGCTGCGCACCGGACGGCGTTTACGCCGGAATTTCGACATAGAATTCATCCATATAGACATGCCGCGCGAGATACTGTTCGACCGCATCAACCGGCGTGTCGACGAGATGGTCGCGTCAGGATTGGAGGAGGAGGCCCGGCGCGTCTATCCGCTCCGTGGGCTCAACTCCCTCAATACCGTCGGTCTCAAGGAGATGTTCGCATGGTTTGACGGGGTGATGGATCGCTCCACCGCCATCGAGCGCATAAAAAAGAATACCCGCGTCTACGCCAAGAAACAATTGACATGGCATAAACGCAGGAATATCATGTCCGAGACCGAATGATTCTTCCCGAGGGAGGAATCATCCGGGAGCGGAGAGTGGAGATTCAGAAATCATAGCCCAGAGAGAAGATCCATCCCTTGTTGCGACCTCCGAGACGACTGTCTTTCCAAGGATGGAGCCATCCGGCCTCATAATGCACGGCCACAAGATAATGGTTGAGGATGCGCAGACCCGTGCCGAATTTCATTCCGAAATCAGTCTTACGGGCTTCGATAGGGATATAAGCCTCAGGATTGGCCATGGGATTATCATAGACGGGATATGAGAAATCGCCATTGACGCTGCTCTTCAATTTAAGCTGCAGATAGGGTCCGGCCTCCACGTCCCACCGGATATCATCGCTGAGGTTGAAATGGATGCAGCACATGACGGGGATAGTGAAGTTATAACTGCGGTCCTTGCCATACTGCATCATATACTCCGCCACGCCGTCGGAATCATAACCGTCGATATTGACGTAGGCATACTGTCCGCTCCGCGATTGATAGAAGATACCGGGCTGAATGGTGAGGTAATTGCGGAAATTCATATTGACCACCGCGCCGACGTTTACGCCGGTGCCCCAGGAATTATGGTTCCAGACATTGAATACCTCCTTGTTAAGATTACGGTTGGTGGTATTGACGCCGAGGCGCACGCCGAGATCGATCAGGCTGCCGGCGGCGGAAGTGTCGAAAAAGTCGGCTCCATGCGCTGGCACGGTTGCGGCTAAGGCGAGAAGGCCGCCAAGA
Source organism: Bacteroides sp. (assembly GCA_014801595.1). Taxonomy (GTDB): domain Bacteria; phylum Bacteroidota; class Bacteroidia; order Bacteroidales; family Muribaculaceae; genus Lepagella. The sequence goes on along the minus strand of JAAVDV010000038.1, from coordinate 26,012 downwards.
ATGAGATTGTTGCGCATATTCAGGATGTGAGGGTTAAGAATCAGCCGCGATGCGGATTGCATAACTCCGGCATCTGATAGACATGACAGCGATTCGACTGCAAAATTAATACTAAAGAATGAATTGACAAAACATAACGAAATGAAAATCATCCACGCTTCCGACCTGCACCTCGGGCAGGTCATCTATCAGCACTACGACCGTGCCGATGAACATGACCGCTTCTTCAGCCAATTGTTGGATTGGTGTGAGCGATACCGTCCCGATGCGCTTCTGGTGACGGGGGATATCTTCGATATCCAGCAACCTTCGGCCAACGTATGGCTGCAATTCACACGCCACTTTATCCGCCTTCGCCGGCAATGTCCTGACCTGCGCGTCATCCTGACGGCCGGAAATCACGACTCTCCCTCGCGTCTTCACAGCCACAAACTCGTCTGGGAGGAAGTCGGGACTACAATCGTGGCCCTTCCTCCGGCCTCGGATGTCATGGATCAGATGGCCGGGTGGGAGGATGACTTCATCGTCAGTATGCCGTCGGGCTATATAATAGCCCTGCCATACATGGTCGCTCCGCGAGAGGAGGTCATACAGCATTTGCTCGACACCGTAGCCTCACGCAATACGGAGGGGTTGCCGGTGGTGATGACCGGACATCTCGCCGTAAGCGGCTGCGACGTCACAGGCCACGACTTCGATATCGGCAATCTGCGGGGAATCGACCTGCGTAATCTCGGAAGGGGCTACGACTATCTGGCCCTCGGCCACATCCATCGCGCCCAGACGCTCGGGGAGAAACCCGACGATCATTCGGGGGAGCGGGTGACTTACACATCGCCGGTGGCCAGATATGCCGGAAGCGCGCTCCACGTCAGCTGCGACGAACGCTATCCCCACAGCGTAAGCCTTGTCGAGATAGACCGTCACGGGGGAGAGGTGAACGTCACGCCCCTGCGAATAGAACAGCTGCGGCATTTCCATACGCTTCCGCTCCATGGCGACGCCCCGATTTCGGATGTCGCCGAGGCCATAAGCCATCTGGAGGAACTCGCCGCCACCCTCGCGGCAAAAAACGAGGAGGGCTATGTAAGATTCCGTATGGACCGCTCTGCCATCCTTCCGCCTGATTTCGACCAGAGGATATATGCCATCCTCGAATCCGGCGGCAACCGCCTGCGCTACAATCCTAAAATCGACTGGACCGGCAGCGACACCGCCTCCGACACAGAGAGGGTGAAGCCTCGCTTCGAGGTGGCCGAACTTCAGCAGATGACCGACCCCATGCAATTCATAGAAAAGACTATCGACCAATATGAGGGGCTGACCATCGAAACGCTGAGGGAGGCCTTCGATGAGATTAACGCCGAGGTGAGAAGAATGTCTGAACAATCCAAATCGCGCAAGTCAAAGACAACCGCCAATCCACTCTGAACCAAATACCCATGCGACTCAAGAAACTTACAATACGCAATATAGCCTCGATAGAGAAAGGGGAGATAGATTTTGAGAACGGTCTCTCAGATACCCGCACAGGGGAGCCGGCCCCACTCTTTCTGATTTCCGGCGACACAGGAGCCGGAAAGACCGTGATTCTCGATTGCATATCCATGGCCCTGTATCGCCGCACACCGCGACAGAGCAGCGTGGCCAACAAACAGAACAACTCCTACATGACCGGCGAGGGGGAGGAGATGGGCATCAACAATCTCGAGCAATATACCCGCATAGGAATCTCCAAGACAGATGAATGTTATTCCGAACTTCTCTTCGAGGGAAACGACGGCATCGAATACAAGGCACGTCTCGAACTCGGCATGATGGGCAAGAACGGTGGAAAGAAGGGGCAGCTGCAGCATCGTCCCCCCAAATGGAGCTTATGCAAGGGGACATCCGATCCCATCACGGGGAAGAAAGAGGTGGAGACTACGATCCTTGACGCAATCGGGCTGACATTCGAGCAATTCGGGCGAATGGCAATGCTCGCGCAGGGACAGTTCGCCTCCTTCCTGACGGGCGACAAAAAGGAACGCGAAGCCATACTTGAACAACTCACGAATACGGAGCACTTCAGCCGTTACGGAGAGGCAATCAAAAATCTCTACGATTCGGCCAAAAGCAAGTCGGATATCACTGCGGCCTCCCTCAAGGCTATAGCCGGGCACAGACTCGAAGCATCCGAAAGGGAAAAACTCGTTAAGGAGAATGAGGAAATCGACATTGCCATCGCCAAGGCCGATGGCCGACGCGCTCTAATCGACGCCCGACGTCAGAATCTAAAGAAGGCGTCAGCTACCGGGCATGACCTGGAGGACGTGGCGAAACTGATTAAGGATGCGGAGGAACTTGACCAGAGTGAAGAATATAAGCGGATGCGAGGCATGGTAAAGGGCTGGGATGACACCAACACCCAGCGTCGACGGCTTGTCAATCTGCGCCGCAACCGCACCCAACTCTCGCAAGATGAATCGAAGACAGCGGGTCTTCAGGAAAGATACTCCACCCTATATTCCGATCTGATATTCAGGCATAAGAAAGCCGTGGAAATTTTAGACAAAGTGGAGGTGGAATCGCGTTGGTTAAAGGCCCGCGAGGANATATCNCCGCTATTGATTGAGGCGTCGCGCNCGATTGTGCATCTCACGGCATACCACGCCTCCTTGGTAAAAGCATCCGAGGCAGAGGCGACCGCCGGGCAAATGCGCGGTAATATAGCGGCATTGGAAGAGACATTGACAACAGTGACCGGCGACCATCGCGCTGCCGAAAATGATGTGGCGGAGAAGCAACTGGAGATTGATAGCCTTAACAGCGCCCTCACGGCTATTGACCAAAAAATGCTGACCGAACGCAACGCACAGCTTCAGAAGGAGGAGGCATCCGTAAACGCATTGAAAAAAGATTTGATGAATCTCCAAAGAGATCACGATGACCTTACCAAACGTCGCGGGCAACTTCATCTTCATCGCGAACGACTCGCCGAACTCTCGCAGCATCTTGAAAACGCTATAAAGACACGCGATGACGCACGCCGGGCGGAAAAGGAGGTCTCCGAGCTACATGGCATCCTCTCCCGTGGGGTAGATGAGGCTATGGTGACANTNCGCGGNCGATTGGCCGAGACACATGCCACGACATGCCCNCTCTGCGGCCAGTCGCTGAATCATCTTGATGAAGCGGAGGAATCCGTACAGGCCGCTCTTGATCCNGTGAGNCTGAAATGTGAAGAACTTAAAAAACGTCTCGCCGAGGCCGAAAATCAGTATGAGAGTATAGCGCGTGAGCATGCNAAACTTANCGGCNCNCTGACAAATGAGGAGAAAGTCGAGAAGGAAACCTCATCGCGTCTTGACACACAGTGCGCCATGATCGGCACAGCCTTGAAAAATCTCGGCATAGAGGCAGAGCTTCCGGATACGACCGGGGCTCATGACTGCGCTCCATATGAAAATATCTCGGAAAAACTCAANGAGAAGGATGAGACAATCAGCGGGGAAATAGCCGGAATAGCAGCCAAACTTACGGAAGCAGCCCGGATAGCCAAACTTCTTAACGAACTCAACAAGCAGAAGAAACCCCTTGACCTGCGCCTCAAGAATGCTGCCGACGCATTGGCCAAGGCAGAGAAGACTCTTTCCGACACCAAGGGGGAAATNGAACGTCTGATGCGACAGAGTTCCGAACTCCGGGAATCCGCCGCCAAGAGNGAGGGGGAGATTCCCGGGACACTGGCAATCCTTGCGTCAGANTGGCGCACAAAACCTNTGGAGNCNTGCGTGCTTCTTGAGGAGAACGCCAAAGAATATGCAGTCCATAAAGAGGAGATGGAGAGAATAGCCAAAGAGGGGGAGACCCTGANCAATCTCCTTGCCGAAATGGAGGAAATCCGCCAAGGCGTGCTTGAGATATTTCCGGATTGGGCNACCTCGGCTGAGGGTGCCGGGCCGGAGGTCACCAACCCCCGGCAACTCTGGCGTCAGCTGGCCACCGATTGCGCCGCGCTCAAGGCGGAGATAGAACGGTGTCGTAATGATATCAAAGAGGATTCGCAAGCNCTCGCCGAATTTTATGAGGAGTCAGGGCAGGATGAGGCCTGGTTGTCGGGCATCATGGATAACGAGAAAGCTATCGGTGAACATCGCGCCGCGCTTCAGGCTTTGGCTACAAGACTCTCCACCCTCAGGGAAAATCAGCAGCGNCTGATGTCGGAATTGGCAGCCCTGAATAAACTTCTTCAATCAGATGCCGAAGATATTCCCCGGGAGGAGAATGAGTTGGCGGAGGCACTGACGGTATTGATGGCCGAAAGAGATCGTCTTTCCGAACGACGCGGTTCCATCATCGAACGCCTCAGNAAGGCCGATGCCGACGAGGAGGCATANCGNNCGGCTCTTGCGGCCAATGAGGCAGCCGAGGCNNTCACATTGAAATGGAGTCGGATCAANAATTACTTCGGAGGCACGAAATTCCGTACGCTCGTGCAGAGCTACATTCTGCGGCCCCTCCTCAACAACGCCAATATCTACCTCCGGCGTATCACCGACCGCTATGAGCTTACATGCAGCGAGGTCAACGAGCAACTGTCGATACTTGTGCTCGACCGATACCACCGCAACCAGGTGCGGAGCGCCACGGTGCTCTCCGGTGGCGAACGCTTCATGATATCTCTGGCCCTGTCGCTTGCCCTCTCCTCGCTCAATCGTCCTGACATGAATGTCGACATCCTGTTCATCGACGAGGGATTCGGCACATTGGATGAGAAATCACTCGATTCAGTGATGTCCACTCTGGAGCGGCTTCAGGAAATTGCGGGGCAGTCGGGGCGTCGCGTGGGGATAATCTCCCATAGGGAGGAACTCGACGAACGTATCCCGGTGCAGATCCATGTGAGGAAATATGGTGAGGGACGCAGCCGAATAGAATTCAAAGGATAACGCACCGCGATAAAAAATCCCGTCGCGCACCGGTATTGTCCGGGCGCGACGGGCTCTATATAAATAATGAGTGAGATCAATTACTTAGAGGCCGAAGCATTATTGATCATCTGCTGACTGGCAGTGATATATATTTCCACACGACGGTTCTGCGCGCGGCCTTCGGGAGTGGAGTTGCTGGCGATCGGGTCATTCCATCCCTCGCCGAGAGTCTTCACGCGAGAGGCGTTGACGCCGTGGGCTTCAAGATAAGAGGCCACACTCTGCGCGCGTTCTTCGGAGAGTGTCTGATTGAGCTGCTCGGTGCCGGTATTATCCGTATAGCCGACAACGGTGATGTCAGTGTCAGGGAACTGGTCAAGATTATATGCCACTCGGCTCAGCACAGCCTCCGCACCGGCTGACAGGGCATACTTACCTGTCGGGAAAAGCACAGCGTCACCCATAACGAGCTTGATGGCGTCGAGGTCATTGCGGTCTTTCACCATCTGCACCTTGATATCATTGATGGCCTGAGTATTGGCATCAATATCCTGACGGTTCTGCGCGATGTCCTGGGTATTTTGATCTGTCTGGGCCTTTAATTGAGCGAGCTGGCTTTCAAGTTCAGCTTTCTGGCGTTGCATGGAATTTCCGACCACAGCGCCGGTGCCCGCACCGAGGGCTCCGCCGACGAGTGCTCCGATCCATGTGCCACGGCCACCACCGATCAGCGCGCCGATACCGGCACCTATGGCAGCTCCCGCCGCACCACCGGCGGATGCACCCTGCCCGGTCTGGCTCATGCCGTTCCAAGTATTCGATAGAGCCGAGCAACCGCTCATCATCAGAGATCCGGCGCAAACGGCCGCTATTATGGAGACACGTCCGAAACGACGTGATTTATTGCCTATGTTTTTTGTAGTTTTCATAAGAATCGGGTTTTTATTTTATAACTAAACCATTTACAATCCATTAAAGTTCAGACTCCGCCCAATAAATGGAGCGGGCAATGAGATTATTGAGCTTGAAAATGGGAAATAGGAATCCCGCAGAGCAGANGCTCTGCGGGATTTAAAAGCAATTAGTTTTGATAATTCGTGATGAGGAGAATGTCCTCCGTCAAGGTCAGAAGGCTGCCAGAGCTACATCCGTGAGCCATATCCATAGCGGACAGAATCCGATAAAGAGTATGACACTGAGAGTCAGCGATGAGGTGCCGGTGGCAGTGTAGACATTATATTCATCAGCGATGATGATGCCTGAGAATGCCGGGGGAAGTGCGCCGGCCACAACGAGCATCTTAAGGTTGAAGGGATCCATATGAACGAGCAATCCGAAGATCAACAGCACCGCAGGCATGACCACCATCTTCATGATGGAGCCGAGAACCGCCTGCCAGTTGATTGTGAACTTAATCGCTGACAGAGTGATACCGGCGGAGAATACGGCCATCGACGCATTCGCCTTGGCGATAAGGTCGAAGGAGGGGCTGAGATACTTCGGCCATGGAATTCCGACCAATACCCAGACTACGGCCAGGATAGGAGCCCACGCGACGGGCTGCTCAAGCGCATGCAGCACAGGTTTCCAGGCACTCTCTTTCTTTGTCGACCCCGGATGCTGCTTTTCGAGCGAGGCATTCATGAGCGAGAGGCCGACAGGAATACCTACAGCATTGACCACGATACCGACAATCGCAACTACGAGAGCCACGGCCGGAGTTGTGCCGAAGATAGGCTCCAGCACGGCGAATCCGAGGAAGCCGATTGTCGGCGAACCACTGATCAAGGCACTTACCGCCGCATCCGCACCCGTATTCTTCTTGAAGCAATATTTGAATATAAAATAGACTGCCATAAAACAGGCCATGATGCCGATGAGCGACACGAGGGTAAGCTTTATGTCGCGGGCGAGGTCCTCACGAGAAGCCTGCACGATAGAGACGAACAGAGCGGCGGGAAGTGCGAAGTCAAGCACTACCTTATTGAATTTCTTGGCGTCGTCGCCACTGAACGCACCCTTCTTCCCCGCAATATAGCCCGCGAGCATCACGACGATAATCGGGACTATGGCATATAGAATTATATGTTCCATAACTTTTCAATAATTAAGGGTTGATGGTTTAAATTACAGGGGTAGGGCATGCCTACCCCTGAAGTATCTTCGTTTAAACCGTATAATGGATCAGCGGGGTGGGGTTGAGGTATCCGATATGACCGCTCTCCTTACCGGAATCAGCGGCAAGCTGCACATCTATCATGCAGGGCTCCTTAGAGGCTATTGCCTCGGCAAGAGCCTTTGACAGCTCTTCGGGAGTAGTCACATAATAAGTCTTGGCTCCGAAAGCGTCGCCCAGTTTATCATANCGTGCATGGATATCGAGTGTGGTCGGGGCAGGCTGGTCACCGCCGCCGGGGTTGACACCGATACCGTTGTAGATACCGCCGTTGTTGAAGATAACGACAGTGACAGGGAGTTTATAGCGGCAGATAGTGGCGAAATCCATGCCGGAGAAGCCGAATGCCGAGTCACCCTCGATGGCAACCACGCTCTTGCCGGTGGAGACGGCCGCACCGATCGCCGAGCCCATGCCCATGCCCATGATNGACCATGTGGCGCAATCCACACGATGGCGGGGAAGCTCCATATCGATTGTGTCGCGGGTATCATCCAGAGTATTGGCACCCTCATTGACCAGTATCACATCAGGATTTGCAGCCAGAACAGGCTTGATGGCGCTCAAAGCNGTCCAGTGGGTCATAGGCATAAGCTTCGACGCCTCCTCAAGACGAGCGACGAACTTGGCGTTCTTCTCTTTCGTCTCGGCCTGNAGACCTGCAACCCAGGAGGGATCCACATTCATGGAGCGTTTCGCCATAGCGTCAATCAGAGCTTTCAGCGAGAGATTCAGGTCGCCGACGAGGGGAGCAGCGATCGGCACATTGCGGTCGATCTCCTCCGGTTCGACGTCAAGCTGAATGAACTTCACATCCGGATTCCATTTGCCGCGTCCGAAGGAGAGCATCCAGTTGATACGCGCACCGACTACCAGCACGACATCCGACTTCTCCATGATGTCCGAACGGCATGACAGGGCACTGAGCGGACCATTGTCGGGAAGCAGACCCTTCGCCATCGACATAGGGAGATAGGGGATATTGTATTTTTCCACAAGCTCCTTGAGCAGAGTCTCCGAATGGGCGTAGGCCGCGCCCTTGCCGAGTAATATGGCCGGACGCTTCGCGGAAGCGAGCACCTCAGCCGCACGCTCCACGGCCTCATCGTTAGGTTTCACCTGGGAATAGACATCGACAGGGGTGAAGAAAAGTTTCTCGGCCTCTTCACGGCTCATTATCTCACCCAATGCTGGAGTTGTCATATCGATATAGACACCACCGGGTCGGCCACTGACTGCGGCGCGGTAGGCGCGGGCCACGGCCGACGGAATATCCTTGGCATAGCTGCAACGGAAGGCGGCTTTCACAAGAGGACGCGCCGTGTTGAGCTGGTCGAGCTGTTCATATGTGCCCATATTCATATCGACCATCGTAGGATCGGATGCGCCGGAAATCTGAATCATAGGATAACAGTTGACCGTGGCATTCGCCGTGGCGGTCAGACCGTTGAGGAAACCGAGGGAGGAGACAGTCAGCAACACACCGGGCTGCTTGGTCAGGAAACCGTGGGTGGCTGCGGCCATACCTGCCTGCTGCTCGAAGCGGAACCCATAATAATTCATGCCTATCTTCTGCATCGCATATGCGACTTCCGTCACCGGGATGCCGACAAGTCCATAGACATCATTCAGGCCCAGTCTTCGTAGAGATTCAGCAAGTATATACATGCCCGTCACCTGTTCCGGAAATTCGGGAGTCTTGGAAGTCGAGGCCGAAGTGTTATTTTGTGTATTCATAATATATAAAATCTTAAGTAAGGAAAGTTATAAAGAAACTCATCCGCCGTATACACTTCATTCTGCCGTGCGGATGAGTTCCGAAAAAATGTTGTCTATAAATCAAATTGACGCGAGATTACATTTGGCCGTCAGCCAGGGGCTGAGTGGTTCCGTTCTTGGCCATAGCCTCCTGCTGCTCTTTGGAGTAGCCGAGAGCTGTAAGGATCTCCTCATTGTTGCCACCGAGTGTAGGACAAGGACCATAGGTAGGCTGGAAGTTGGAGAAGGTGAAAGGTACACCGACGGTAGTGAACTCACCGACTTCGCCACCCTGATTGATGTTGACGAGAGTATTGCCGTCATAAAGCGACTTATCGGCGAGAAGTTCCTGGGTAGAGATAACCGGACCTACGGGCACACCGGCCTTGCTGAGGATTTCAGTCACCTCAAACTTGGTCTTGTTGGCACACCATGCGCCGATTCTCTCATAGATTTCCTTTTTATGGCGGTCACGCGCGTCGGCCGTATTGAAATTCGGGTTTGTCAGCCAATCCTCGAAGCCGAAGGCCTGACAGGCTTTCTCGAAATCCTTCTCGCCACGCTGCAGGATGACGTAGACGTAGTTGTTGGCTTCCTCCTCCGTATCCATGGGGCCGGAAGGGAGACATTTATAGGTCCAGCCGAGTACGCCGCCACCCTCGATATTACCGGAGCGAGGCACAGTCTTGCCGAACTTCTCGTCGGGATACTGCGGATACTGGGTGAGGTAACCGATCTTGTCGAGCGTGAGCTGGTCACGTGTCTTGATACGGCAGAGGTTAAGGCAGGCATTATGCATCGACTGATATACATAGACGCCCTCGCCGGTTTTATTTCTCTGCTGGAGGGCGGCCAGCAGACCGATGAGCAGGTGCATACCGGTGTTGGAGTCGCCGAGCGCGGCGCCGCTCTGTGTCGGCATATTGTAGGCTCCTTCAAACCAACCGGTGGTAGTGGCTGCGGCTGCTGTCACCTGAGCGATAGGCTCGTAGGCCTTGAGGTTCTTATACTGGGAAGATACAGGGAAGCCCTTGATGGTGCCGTAGATACAGCGGGGATTCAAGGCGTGTACTTCCTCCCATGAGAAGCCGAGCTTATCCATGGCTCCCGGGTGAAGGTTCTCGACGAATATGTCGCATTCCTTGATGAGTTTTGTCAGAACCTCCTTGCCGTCAGGAGTCTTGGCATCGAGAGAAAGGGATTTCTTGTCGGAATTGAGCTGCAAGAAATAGTAGCTCGGAAGTTCGGGGTTGAACTGGAGTTCGTCACGGGTAGCGTCGCCGACACCGGGACGTTCGATTTTGATTACTTCCGCGCCGAGCCACGCGAGCATTTGAGTGCATGAAGGACCTGACTGAACTTCCGTGAAGTCTACAACTTTAATTCCCTGCAAAGGTGCTGTGTTCATAATATTAAATTTTGATTAATAATTTAAGTGTGGGGAACGTGAATTTCTTTCACGCTAAAACATTAAAAATAAAAGTTATTTTCCTTGGGAATAAATCGTAGCAAACTTCTGATTCAACTAAGATTCAACTCTTGGCAAATTGACTTACTATTTCTGAGGTTTCAACTATAAAACAATTAAATGAGCTGTTATTTATTGTTTCGAGTGTTAATAATGGTAAATAAATGTAAATCCGCCATATCGCGGGATTGATGCGATATGGCGGATTTATATGAATCAGAGACTCTCTTTCATCTTGCGGTAAATAAAAGTTTTTCCGCGAGAGGGAGCTGAGGTCGGAGTGGCGTAGCCCGGAAGACTAAAAGTGGCATTATTCGGAATCCACTCCACGATGGCATCTGTCCATTCATTGATTCCTTCGCGCGTTGGGTGGGGATTGGTGGCGGATTGACGGGGCATATCGATATCCTTGCTTAGGAAAAATCTCTTTTCACCTAACTTGCCTGCCAGCCAGGAATTGAAAGGTTCGCCGTAATCCTTGCCGGGCCAGGAGGGCGGGCCTACCCAAAGCAACGGACGATCGCCAACGGCCTCCATAATCTCAGCGAGAGGTTTCCCGAGTTGGGATTCCGGATTGCGTTCGGCACATTCGTTGAGCCCGAGACAGATTATGACTGCGTCAGGATTGATTTCATCGACAAGACTTTTGGCCCGGTCAGCCTCCGCCCCCCACTTCTTGATAGTGGAACCATCCCATACGATAGTGGCCACGTCGAACCCGTTGGTCTGACCGTAGGCGTTAAGGCGTTCACCCATCCATCCGCTCATGGAATCACCCATGACAAGCAGTGTCTTCACCTCCTGCGCCATGGCCGGGGTCAAAGCTCCTGCCGTCAGCAGAGTGAGGAGGAGAAATATACGGTGGAGAAATCTTTTGGTCATTTAATTGAATTTTAGTAATTTTGCAAATCAAGGCATCACAAGATGTCTGCAAATATAACAAATTGCCCCTCCTCATTTGTTTATCAATTGTATAAATACAGATAAAAACGAAACAGACTCAAGATATGACCGACCAGAACAATACACCTTCACAGGCTGACGACAAGAAGAAAATCGTTGTGAGCGGCATCCGCTCCACCGGAAACCTCCATCTCGGCAACTACTATGGCGCCCTCAGCAAATTTCTGCGCATGCAGGATGATTATGATTGCCGCTTCTTCATCGCTGACCTTCACGCCCTGACCACGAATCCGGATCCCAAGCAGCTCCACGAGAGTGTGAAGAACATACTCGCCGAATATCTCGCCGCCGGGCTCGACCCCGAAAAGAGCACACTCTACGTGCAGAGCGATGTGCCGGAAATACCGGAGATGTATCTTCTGCTCAATATGCACGTCGGAATCGGCGAACTCATGCGCACAGCCTCCTTCAAGGATAAGGCGCGTAAGGCCCTCGGCCTCACCGGAGAGGGAGATGAGATAGAAAAGGAGATAATCGGCAATGAGAAGAGTCAGGCGCGGGTAAACGCGGGTCTGCTTACATATCCCACCCTTATGGCGGTCGACATACTTATCCATCATGCCGATTTCGTGCCTGTCGGCAAGGACCAGGAACAGCACCTTGAGCTTACGCGCCGTTTCGCCCGTCGCTTCAACTCCTTCTATGGTGTCGATTACTTCGGCGAGCCCGTCAACTTTAACTTCGGCGGTGAGGCTCTGAAAGTGCCGGGACTCGACGGTTCGGGAAAGATGGGCAAGAGCGAGGGTAACTGCATCTATCTTATCGATGATGAGAAGACCCTGCGCAAAAAGGTGATGCGCGCCGTCACCGATGAGGGTCCGAAGGAACCCAATCAGAAGCCGAGCCAACCCGTGGAGAATCTCTTCACCCTGATGGAGCTTGTCAGCGAACCCGAGGTGGTGAAGCATTACCGCGACGCTTATGCGGATATGAGCATACGCTATGGCGACATGAAGAAACAGCTTGCCGAGGATATCCTTAAGGTGACGCTCCCGATACGCGAGCGCATACTCGATATCCGCAGCAACGACGAATATCTGTCGAAAGTAGTGCGTCAGGGCGCAGAACGCGCGCGTGCTTTCGCGGCCGATACGCTTAAGGATGTGCGTGAGATTATGGGAATCCGTAAAATCTGATTATCAATCGGTGAAGGATTGCAAGATATATAAGGTGTGGCAGGCACTCGGTGTCCTGCTGCTCCTTTTGTGTTCATGTCGGCATGAAGATTCCGGCCGACCGGTGGTCGCAGTCAGTTTCGAATCATATAAATGGATTGTGGAGCGGATTGTCGGCGACGATTATGAGGTTGTGGCTCTGCTTCCCTCGGGGAGCGACCCTGAAATGTTTGATCCGGATATGCGCACGATGAAAGCTCTTGAGCGTGCCGATCTATACCTCACGACCAATTCCGTAGGGTTTGAAACTCAGGTAGGGGAGAGAATCAGCTCGAATTACCCTTCGCTCAGGACCATAGATTTGAGCGAGGGAATCGACCTTATCATGCATACCCACGGCATAGCCAACGCATCCGAACAGTCGGCGCATCATGATCATACGGAAGCTGATTGTCATGGACATGCTGAATCCGACGCGCATCAGGCGGGAGACCCGCATCTGTTGTCAAGTTGGGAGAATGCTGTCGTCATAGCGAAAAACATCGGTCAGGCGATGGCGCAGCGTGCGGCTGAGAGCGGAGACACGGAGGCGGCGCAATGCTATCTGAGGAATATGTCGGAACTTCAGACCGACTTCGCCGCATGTTATGCCGAAACAGCCGGCCGACTCGCCGCCGCCGATGTGCGAGGGAAGGGGGTATTCGTGGTCATGCATCCATCTTTGAGCTACTATGCACGCGACTACGGGTTGACCCAGATTCCGTTGGAAATGGATGGCAAGGAGGCATCTCCGCGTCAACTCATGGAGAGGCTTGAGCTTGCAGCGGATTCAAATCCAATTGCGTTGTTCTATGAACAGGGGCAATCCGCAGCCCGGGCGGAGGAAATAGCCGAATCGCTCGGGATAAAGGCCTATCCCGTCAATATGAACGGGGCGGATTTCGCGGAGCAGATAGAGGGAGTCACCAAGAATCTTATTCAATGACACATCATAACAATCACGATCATAACCACGAGGCATCGGAGCATCCTGAAATCATCCGGCTCGATCACATCACCGTCGAGTTTGACCATAAGGTAGTGCTCGATGATGTCGATCTCTCGGTGCGTGAGGGGGATTTTATGGCCATATCCGGTCCTAACGGAGGAGGTAAGACCACGCTGCTGCGAGTATTGTTGCAATTGCTCAAGCCCACGCGTGGCCGTGTGACCTATCTGCATGACGGAGTTCCCGTAAAAAGATTGCATATCGGCTACCTTCCTCAGAAAAGCAAAATCGACACTAAGTTCCCGATAACAGTCCGCGATACCGTGCTGTCGGGCTTGCGGCAGGGATGGTTCGGTCGGCTGCCTGCGGGATGGGAGGAGAGGTTCGCCAATGTCGCCGACCTATGCGGCATCAACGACTATCTCGGCAAGTCGGTAGGAATGCTGTCGGGTGGACAGCTTCAGCGCACGCTGCTCGCACGCGCCGTCATATCCGATCCGAAAGTGCTTGTCCTCGACGAGCCTCTATCATATGTCGACAAACAGTTTGAACACCGCATCTATTCCATTGTGGAGAATCTTGCCCGACATACTACGATTTTGCTCGTGAGCCACGAGATGTCGGTTATCTCACGTATGGCCAACCGCCACTTGATAGTCGACCATAAAATTCATTCCTGCCATGCCCTGCATCACTATGTGCCGGGGTGTGAGGATAACGAGATTGACAGATGATACTCAACTGGATCTGGATCGCCTTCTTCGCCATAGCTTTCCTTATGGCATTGGGCAGCACAATATTCGATGGCAATCTGCAGATATGGAGCGATATCATGAATTCCTCCTTCTCGCAGGCAGCCTTCGCATTCGAGATTTCTCTTGGTCTGACGGGTGTGCTCGCCCTCTGGATGGGCATAATGAAAATCGGGGAGCGTGCCGGCGTGATCGAGTCCATGAGTCGCCTTGTGGCCCCATTTTTCAGCCGCCTGTTCCCCGGCATACCGCGTAACCATCCGGCGATGGGGGCGATTTTTATGAATGTCTCGGCCAATATGCTCGGACTTGACAACGCCGCCACCCCGATGGGATTGAGGGCGATGCAGGAGATGCAGTCACTCAATCCTCACAAGGATACCGCCACCGACGCGATGATCATGTTCCTCGTGCTCAACAGTTCAGGGTTATGCCTGATTCCGGTAAGCATAATGATGTACCGCGCGCAGGGTGGAGCCTCAAATCCCAGCGACATATTCATTCCGATACTTGTCGCTACCGGCATCGCCACGCTCGTAGGGCTCCTCGCCCTATGTGTCCGCCAGCGTATACGCCTTGACGCGGTGCTATGTTCATGGCTCGCGGGGATAGCCCTGCTCGTGGGTGGTGTGGCCTGGTTCTTCAGCTCGCTTCCGGCCGATAAGGTGCAGGTATATAGCACATTCGGAGCTAATCTTATACTGTTCTCCGTCATAATGCTCTTTATCGGTGCAGGCGTAAGGAAAAGAATCAAGGTTTACGACGTATTCATCGAGGGAGCAAAAGAGGGCTTCAAGACCGCCGTCACCATCATACCTTATCTTGTCGCCATATTGGTGGCCATAGGGATGTTCCGTGCGAGCGGCGCGCTTGATGTTTTCACCGGTTGGGTGGAGAGCCTCGTCGCCCTGCTCGGAGGCGATACCCGCTGGGTAGGTGCGTTGCCCACTATGCTCATGAAGCCATTGAGCGGGAGCGGATCCTGCGCCATGATGCTCGATGTCATGAATACTCAGGGAGCGGATGCCTTTGTCAGCAAACTCGCGGCAGCCGTACGCGGCAGCACGGATACCACATTCTATATTCTCGCCGTTTATTTCGGGGCGGTAGGGGTCAGCAAGACCCGCTATGCCGCCGGATACGCATTGTTGGCCGACATCACCGGCGCGGTGGCGGCGGTGCTTGTGGCATATCTCTTCTGGGGATAGTGTTGAACATAAAAATCTGAAAAAGTGTCGAAGGCAAAATTGAAGAAGGCTCTTGCCGCTCTCGATAAGGAGGAGATTATCACGATGGTCACCGAACTTTACGACGCGCGCAAGGAGGCCAAGGAATATCTTGAATATTGGATTGATCCCGATGCCGGGAAAGAGCTGGAGCGAGTGGAAAAGTTGGTTGACCGGCAATTCTTCACTCCACAGGGGGTGTCGCGCCGCGCCCTGTCATTACCGACAATCAACAAGCTCATAAAAGACTTCATGAGTATATGTTTTGAGCCGGAGAGAGTGGCCGACCTGCTTATTTATACCGCAGAGCGTATGGCTGATTGGCTGGAAGTGCGCTACCGGCGCGTGGCTTACCGCACGAGCCTTCGTAAATACCTTAACGAAGCCACACTGTATGTGGAATCTCACGAGCTTGAGCCTCTCTACGGAATCCGGATCGAGCGCCTTCAAAGCAGGGTGGAGGCGTTGGAGAATTATCAGGAGGAACATGCCCCCCGGAGGTGGGGATGGCGGCGACGGTAACTGTAGATTGTTTCTATTTTTCAAAATGATAAGTGGGGGGATGCCGCACGGCGTCCCCCCACTCTTTCGATCAAAATATATGATTGGTCAAGGTTAGTGGTTGATCATGACTTTGGTGATTTTTGAGCCTGAATCGAGTATGTAGAGACCCGGTTCAAGTCGGCTGAGAGCGGCCTTGTCGGCATTCACGAGAATAAGTGAGCCGTCAAGGCTATATACATTGACGCATTCAAACGATGAGTCATCGATCTTATTGATTCCTGTTATTATGTCATGGTCGGAATCCTCTATTGTCGCATTGAATTCCTTGGTGTAATGTGTAGTCAGAGTCTGATGACCATGTAATGTGAACTCCACTGTCACTTCGGGTTCGGCATCAATATTTTCGGAGACTGTCATGATTTCCTCAATGGGATAGCAATTGCTATTCTCCTTCAGGGGCGTGGCCGTGCGGCCATTGATTGTCACCGTATTGATCGTGACATCATCGGAGGGAATGACAGCGATGTAATTGTTGCGGCGGTTGATGACGTATTTCCACATTTCCTTAAGCTCCGCGGTGGAGGAGGAAGCGTAATTGTCGGAGCATCCTCCGGGGATAAACAGAGTATGCGAGCCGCCATATTCGAATCCCTTATCGAGTGTCGGCGAGAAAATGTTAAGATTCTCGTAGTCATCGGCAAACAGTCCGTCAAGAGAAACATTCTCCTCCGGCGCATTGATGTAGACGTGCTGTAGCTTCGGACAACCGTTGATTATATGGGAAAATGACTGCGGCTTGCCTCGGAACTCGATACTCTCCAATTCCCAGCAATATGCTATTGCATCTTCCAGCATCCTCACTGATTTGGGAATAGAAATGTGCTTCAGATGTTGTGTGTCTCTGATGCTGTTAGATACAAGAGATTCCAAGCCATCGTTCAGAATCAATCGCTCAATCCGGCTTGCAGCCAAAGCCCCTGCCATCACCTCACGGCATACGTCGGGAAGAATAAGCGTGCCGGATTTCTTGCCTGCGACTGCTTCAAGAGACAACCCTCGTTCGGAGATTCTATATAGATTGCCGTCTATAGCAGAGAAATACTCGTTACCCTCCTCGACTACAAATTCATCGAGTTCGGGCAGACCGTTGAATACACTTCCGGGAGATCTTACAAGCAATGTCTTGGGAATAAAGAGGCTTTTGAGTCCGGTGTATAAAAGAGCGCCTCCGTCAATGTATTTTATATTCGGTCCGATTGTGAATTCCTCAAGACTGGTGCAATCACAGAATGTGCCCATTTCAATCTCCTCAAGATTATCGCTCAGTGCGATCTCCTTGAGATTCCGGCACGATTGGAATGCGTATATACCGATTTTCTTTATAGTATCCGGCATTTTGATGGATTCAAGTGTGCTGCACTGTTCGAAGGCGAAATCTGAAATTGATGTAACCGTGTAGGAGTCGCCATTCGCGGAGATGGTTTCAGGAATCACGACATTGACGGGAGCCCCCTCCCAACCGGTTATCTTTGCTTCATCGACATAACAATCATAGATAATATTATCAATCGTGGTGGTGAACTTCAGAGGATTCGGCATCTCTCTCTCCACAATTTTTCCGAAGTCTTTCCAGATTTCAGCCGAGGCGTAATCATCAGCAAGACCTTCGGGTACGAAAAGCACACCGTTTTCAGGACACTTGGTGAAGTCGAAGGCCGGGTATCCTATCTCCACAACCTCCGGACTCAGGAGCTCGATAGCTTCAAGGTTAAAGTTACAATAGAATACGTCCCGACCTATTTTTTTGACTCCGGCAGGGACACTCAAGGATGTCAGATTCATCCCCTGCATGGAGAATCCTTCTATTGATTCAAGATTACGCGGGAGGGTGAGATCGGAGAGGTTCGCGAGCCCGACGAGGGCACGGTATGGAATCGCGTTGGCGGGATGGAGCATATCATCCCATACCCACTCACCATCACCACCGGTAAACTCCTCAATGGTGACTTCGGCCAGGTCAAGTGTGGTCAGATTTGCGCAATTGTCACGCAGGAACCAGAAATCTTTTGCGTTCATTTTACCGGTGATTGTGAGATTGCCGAGAGTGAACGCCGAGGCAGAATCGATTTTTTCAGAGAGTGTGCCTGCCGTATCGAGATGAACCGCGTCTTCCGTAAGGTGGATTAAGTTGATTTCGACGCTGTTTTCAGGCGCAAAGATACCGAATCCTATAGACTTAGGCTCATGTCCTGTCCAATACTCATCGTCGCCGCTATACATCTTGCCATGCAGAGCGAGATGCATCGGATCCTCGCCATCCGGATCGTTCTTAGTGAAGGAGATTGAGTATCTTTCTCCGATAAGAGCGTCTACAAGAGTCTTGCCGGGAGCGAGATCTATCCATTCGCTATCGGAGTTCTCTGCAAAGTATCTGCATTCTATCCCTTCCCCGATATCAAATGTGACGGTTGCGGTGAGGGGTGTATTTCCGGTGACGGGGATGGATGAGGCCCATTCCATTGTGCCGAGCATCAGTTTGAAATCTGCGTCCTTGTCATGCTTGGAGACAAGTTGAAGACGATCCGTGGAATCAATCTTGCAGGAGGGGATAAGATTATAATAGGAGATTGAGGTGTTGGTTGTGGAGTAGGTGTTATCCCAAGACTGATAGCTGGAGATATAATGTGTTCTCAGCACCTCCTTGATATTCTCATCTTTGTCAACGATCGCCACACCTACAAGGCCTTCGAATCCTGCCGTCACCGTGATTGCAGAATTGATGAGATTGAAGGGTTTGCCGGTCTCGATATCGCTTACGCTGACGTTCATCTCGGCTGCCATGCGGTTTGCGCCCACGGCCCAGAGATATCCATAGTCTACGAAACATTCCGAGTACTCGCGCATCTCAGGGTCAGGCTCGATATTGATGACCATTCCCTGATGTTCGGAGAAGTTCTCGTACTCGAATGGGGTGAGATCCATGAGGGGGAAGTAACCGTTCGCCATACCGTGCCAACCCCAGTTGACGTGATAATTATCGCCGGTATAACCGTCAATCACGAAAGCGTGGTGACCTCCTGTGCCATATCCGTCATAGATTACAGGATTCCCCTTGTCGAGATTACTTTTGAGCATGGATTCCCAGGTATCCAATCCGTAGTTTTCCCAACCGAGATACTGACATTCCGGGGAATAATGGAATACATACTGCATGCGGTGGCCTATCCAGTCAAGATATGCGCCGCTTTCCACAGGATCATATTTCATGAAGACAGCCTCGCCGGCATCGTGCATCAGGCGAGCGAGTTCCGGAGAATCCTTTTCATAGTCCAAGGGATCCTCTTCGGTATTCATCGGCATGGCGCTCCAATCATAGTTTTCGGGCCAATTGTGATGCTTCATCACGATAGCCATGGCTGTGGCGACGCAACCGGTGAGCGTGGGCTCGCCATCTACAACGGGACACTCGGCATTATAGGGATAGGTTTGGCCCCAGTTGGCGGTAGGAATCAGCACGCCCTCATCAGAGCTTGCGCTGAGTTCCATCGACCAGGAGGGGTGTGGAGCTTCGGGCAACGTCCGGACACGCTCTCCGAGATTGTCAAGGATTGCCTTTAGTTGCGGTGGAAGATTGGCGGGATCGATGGAGCCTGTCTCGGAGTAACCGAGCACCTTTGGGGCGCGGTCATCTCCCGAGATGATGACGAATCCATGCCGACCATCGGTGTTGAATACGTAATAGGGATTGTGGCCGCTTGAATCATCCGGCTTCTGAAGCGAAGGGGCCACTTTGGCCCGACTGCCTGAATTCAGGAAATCTCCGGCGGCGGCCAGAGCCTGCTGAGGGGAGATTTCCCAGGCGTAGACGGATGCGGCAGTCGTCAGCAGTAGTGTGAACAGTAAAGACTTGCGCATAGTGAGTGATAAGTCTCTGTCAGTGGTCTCCCCTCAACGACAATCGTTAGAAGGTTAGGTAAGAAAAAAGCGTGGGAGACTGTATCTGTTGCCGTCCTTCATACAGAGGCTTCTCGCATTGCCTTTTGGAGTTGGACGGCAACGCAGAAGCCCACGCCGGTGTATGTAGTACGTGCGGACAAGCCATTCTCTTGATTGAGAAATGACTTGTCGGAAAGACTGTACATAAACCACGGGCATCTACCGTTGCACTATCCTGACTCCAATTTGAAATTTTGCGAGAATTTCTGTATATCAGGAAATTGCGCGGATAAACGCTTTTAAATTTTCATCAAAAATATAGGTGCCTCCGCACCATTACCGGCGAATTCCCACCCACAAACCCATGACCCGGGCTTCTGTGTACGGATCCGCAATCGCGAAGTTAGCAATAAATCTGTAATCTCCCAAATATATAAATGTTAAAATTATCGGCGCCGCACGCGAAACATCGCGGGCAGCGCCGAATCCCTATCTAATGTTGTCGTTGTTGTCGGGGGGTGGTATAATTAGAGTTCGAGGGGAGTGTAAGGGAGGTCGAATGCCTCTGCTACAGCTTTGAAAGTGATCTTGCCATCGACCATGTTCACGCCGTCGGCGAGACCCGGATCCTTCTTGCAAGCCTCACGCCAGCCCATATCGGCAAGACGGAGAGCATAGGGGAGTGTGGCGTTGGTGAGTGCCAGAGTGGAAGTGTAGGGCACGGCACCGGGGATATTTGCAACGGCATATTGCACAACGCCGTCGACTACGAATGTTGGCTCAGAATGGGTCGTGGGATGTGAGGTCTCGAAACATCCGCCCTGGTCGATAGCTACGTCGACCATTACGGAACCGGGACGCAGGAGTTTCACCATATCTTTAGTGATGAGGTGGGGAGCCTTCGCGCCGGGGATGAGCACGGAACCGATGACGAGGTCGGTAGTCGGCAGTTCCTGTTCGATGTTGTGCTGTGAGCTGTAGAGAGTCTTCACGTTCTTGGGCATGAATTCGGCGCAGTGGCGGAGAGTCGGGAGGGAGATGTCGCAGATAGTGACATCGGCACCGAGACCGGCTGCCATAAGAGCTGCGTTGCGGCCTACGACACCGGCACCGAGCACGAGGACCTTGGCGGGAGTCACACCCGGCACGCCGCCGAGCAGCACACCACGACCACCCTGGGGCTTCTCAAGGAAGCGGGCACCCTCCTGAACCGACATTCTGCCTGCCACCTCACTCATGGGGATAAGCAAGGGGAGTGTGCCATGATGGCCACGCACTGTTTCGTAGGCGATGCAGATCGCGCCGGCTTTCATCATTGCCTCAGTCAGGGGAAGATCGGAAGCAAAGTGGAAGTATGTGAAGAGCACCTGGTCTTTACGAACGAGGGCATACTCGGGCTCGATAGGCTCCTTAACCTTAATGATCATTTCGGCGATACCGTAGACTTCCTCGATGGTGGGGAGGATAGTCGCACCGGCTGCGACGTATTCAGCGTCGCTGAATCCTGAGCCTTCGCCTGCGGTATGCTGCACGTATAGGGTGTGGCCATGCTTTACGAGTTCCTTGACACCGGCGGGGGTCACACCCACGCGGTTCTCGTTGTTCTTGATTTCTTTAGGTACTCCGATGATCATTGTCTTTCGATGTTTTTGGGGTAGTAGATAAAAGGTTTTGACTGGTATCCGTTTTTCGCGACGGCGGAACCGTTTGGAAAACCCGGAGGATGATTTATTAATCCGCGCTAAAGTTACAAAAAAAGAGTGGAGAAAACTCCACTCTTCTTATATGTTCTGCAACATAAAATGCGATTTTAACATTTCGTTGCATTCTCCAAGATTGATGTTTTACTTTCCGAGGGCTGTGAGAGCGGCGCGGATAGCCGCGATTTTCTCATTTGCGTCGCTCTGCTTCTTGCGTTCGAGAGCCACCACCTTTTCAGGAGCGGAGCTGACGAAACGTTCGTTGGAGAGTTTCTTCTCTACACCGGCAAGGAACTTGAGCTGATATTCCAGGTCGGCTTCGAGTTTCTTTATCTCCTCCTCTACGTTTACGTTGCTTTCGAGGGGCACGGCATATTCTGTCGCACCGACCATGAATGACTGAGACATCGCCGGTTTCTCCTCGACCGCCTCGATGCTTTCAAGATTACCCATCTTGAGAAGGATAGCATCGAGCGAGGCATCGTGGTGGCCCTTGACCAGGAGCTTCAGTGATTCCTTCTGAGGAATCTGCTTCTGTTTGCGGATAGTGCGCACGCCGGCGATTATCTCCTTGAGGGTTTCAAAACGTGAGATGGCCTCCTTGTCGGCACCGGCGGCTTCGGGGAGCTTGGCATACATGATGCTCTCGCCGGGCTTGCGCTCGTAAAGATGCTGCCAAAGCTCCTCTGTGATGAAGGGCATGAAGGGGTGGAGCATCTTGAGCAACGTATCGAAGCCTGCGAGGACTGAGTCGTAGGTCTTACGGTCGATAGGCTGCCCGTACGGAGGCTTGACCACTTCAAGCAACCATGAGGAAAATTCATCCCAGAAGAGTTTATAGACAGCCATGAGGGCTTCCGAAATACGGAATTTGCCCATGAGGTCGTTGAGCTCGGCGAGGGTGTCGTTGAGTTTATGGTCAAACCATTCTACACCGAGGCGCGATGCCTCCGGCTGTGGGATAGTGTCGTCGGTCTGCCAACCCTTGACGAGACGGAAAGCGTTCCAGATCTTGTTGCAGAAGTTTCTTCCCTGTTCGCAGAGCGAGTCGTCATACATGATGTCATTGCCGGCGGGAGCGGCAAGCATCAGGCCCATTCTCACGCCGTCTGCACCGAAACGGTCGATAAGTTCGAGAGGATCGGGTGAATTGCCGAGAGATTTCGACATCTTGCGTCCCAGCTTGTCACGCACGATACCCGTGAAATACACGTTGTCGAAGGGCTGCTCACCTACATATTCATATCCCGCCATAATCATTCTCGCCACCCAGAAGAAGATGATGTCCGGACCTGTGACGAGGGTTGAGGTGGGATAGTAGTAGCTGATTTCCTTATTGCCCGGATCAAGAATACCGTTGAAAAGGGTGATGGGCCATAACCATGAGGAGAACCAGGTGTCGAGCGCACCCTCATCCTGTCGGAGGGAATCGGGAGTGAGGGGAAGTCCGGATTCGGCGATGGCTTTTTCAAGAGCCTGCTCCGGATTCTCGGCTACTACGAAGTTTTCCGTGCCGTCGGCAGCCGTATAATAATACGCCGGGATGCGGTGGCCCCACCACAGCTGTCGGCTGATACACCAGTCCTGGATATTCTCCATCCATACGCGATACGTATTCTTATACTTCTCGGGCACGAAACGTATGATATCCTCCATTACCGGCGGAAGAGCGATCTCGGCGAAATGTTTCATCTTGATAAACCACTGGAGGGATAGACGCGGCTCGATGGCGACTTTCGTACGCTCGGAGTATCCGACGTTGTTCGTGTAATCCTCCTCTCTCTCCATCAGTCCGGCCTCGGCAAGTTCCTTGGCTATGAGCTTACGCACGGCGAAGCGATCCATACCGGCATATTTGCCGCCATGTTCGTTGAGGGTGGCATCTTCGTTGAAGATATCGATGACCTCAAGGTTATGGGTCTTTCCGAGCATCTCGTCATTCTTGTCGTGGGCCGGTGTAACCTTCAGGCAGCCTGTTCCGAACTCGATGTCGACATAGCGGTCCTCGATTACAGGAATCTCTCTGCCGACGAGGGGGACGATGACGCGCTTCCCCTTGAGCCATTCATTTTTCGGATCCTTGGGGTTGATGCACATGGCGGTGTCGCCCATTATTGTCTCGGGGCGCGTGGTGGCTACGACGGCGTAGCGTCCCTCCGGATCGCCGGCGACATAATATTTGAGATAATAGAGTTTGGAATGCTCCTGCTGATAATATACCTCGTCATCGGAGATAGCGGTCTTGTTCTGGGGATCCCAGTTGACCATTCTCAGTCCACGGTAGATAAGCCCCTTGTCGTAGAGGTCGCAGAACACTTTTATTACGCTCTTCGAGCGCATTTCGTCGAGAGTGAAAGCAGTGCGCTCCCAATCGCATGATGCGCCGAGCTTGCGGAGTTGCGAGAGGATTATACCACCATGGTTGCGTGTCCAGTCCCAGGCATGTTCCAGGAATTGCTCACGAGTGAGATCGGTTTTCTTTATGCCTTGTTCGGCGAGTTTGGAGATTACCTTGGTCTCGGTGGCGATAGCGGCGTGGTCGGTGCCGGGCACCCATAGAGCGTTCTTCCCCTGCATTCGGGCGCGGCGCACAAGGATGTCCTGGATTGTATTATTGAGCATATGGCCCATGTGGAGGACACCTGTCACGTTCGGCGGCGGGATAACGATACAGTAGGGTTCGCGGTCATCGGGTTCGGAATGGAAGAGGCCGTGTTCCATCCAGTAGTCATACCATTTCTGTTCAACCTCGGCGGGGTTGTATTTCGAAGCGAGTTCGTTCATAATGGGATATTTATTATTTAATTTTCTTAGAATTTATGCCTATGCCGAAGAGGGCATAGTCGTAGATGGCGGGATCGTCGGGGCGGAAATCACGGAGAGGCACCATAAGCTCGTCGACGGTCTTTCGGTCGTTGGCTTTCCGATGGACGAGACCGAGTTCACGCGCTGTATTTCCGACATGAACATCGAGGGGGACGAACAACTTTGATTTCGGAATACATGACCATACGCCCATATCTACGATTCCGTCGTCGCGCACGAGCCAGCGAAGAGCCATGTTGATGCGTTTCAGGGCTGTGGTGGAGAGATTCTGCGGGAGTGCCCGGGAGTCGGCCTCACCATCGTTGACATCGGCCATGATACGCTTAATATGACCGACGAGTTCCCAGGCCGGGGCTTCCGACGCGCCGACTTTCATTGCAGCGGCAAAAGCGTCGAGCGAGGAGTGGCTACGATATATCTCCCGCAGTGCGCGCAGGAGATGTTTCAGATTGCGGGCGAAGAAGGTCCGGTGGATATTGAGGTCGGGATCTAGTTGTTCGAAAGCTCCGTCACGTACGTACTCGTAAGGCTGATCGCCCATTATATGGAGCAGTCTCTCCGCATCGCGGCAGATCATCTTCCGGTTTCCCCAAGCTATGATGGATGCGAGAAATGCCACGATTTCAATATCCCTGACGTCAGAGAATCGCCGGGGAAACTGCACGGGGTCATCGGCGATGAACTCCGGACGGTTCACACGCTCCACTTCCATATCGAGCAAGTCTTTCAATTCCTTCATCTTTATTTCAGCATCGTTCATAGATGGTTATTCCTCTGCGGTTTATATGGTCGATAAGTGCTTCGTTCTTCAATGTCTTGAAAAGAGAAACGTCAAATATGTAGGGTAGAGTCGACTCTTCGAGTTGAGATGATACGGAGAGAAGATCACGCCAGTCAACATCCGGACCTTTCAGCGTGATATCCACATCGGAGAACCGCTTGTTGGTGCCCTTGGCGCGTGAGCCATACAGCACTACCTGATGCACATGTGGATGGCGTGCGAAGACGTCGTTGATAATCGACCAGTATTTCTCCTCTATTCCGAATCTCATTCGTTATCCTTTGATTTAATTTCAATCATAACCTCACGCAATTTTTTCATCAATGGATAGAATTTCTCCATAATGACCTTCGTGGCTTCTTTCACCATCTCTTCGTCATATCGGTGGGAGGTTTGATTCCTGAGTTCGATAGTCTCCATCCATTCCGGATCATCCGCGAGGCCTATCTGAAGGGCGTTGCGTATTGCATCGCGTGATCCCCTGATGCCTGAAATTCCCTGATATTCCTCGTAGTCTTTCATCAACTTCCATGCGAGTTCGTGCGAGAATTCAAAGCGTTGTATGAGAGAGTCGCGCATCATTTCATCCAGTCCGGGATCCTCTCCATCGGATGCCCGGAGACGTGCTATTGCATCTCCGACCCGATCTACAGCTTTGGCATAGTTGCTTAATCTCTGCTGCCAACGTATGTCGATCTCTTCGTTCATTAAGTAAGTTTTCTAAATCAGTTAATAATACCACCTAAGTAAGTGAAACAGTCATGCCAATGTTACTTATTTTCAGAGTTTAATTTTTACGGGGGTGGATTCCCGGTTCTGACGATCGAGGGATGTGACTGCGAAGGTCATTCCCTTGACCGACTCCGGACTCTCATCATCGGAAATAACTACACGGGAGAAGGGGGT
>JAAVDV010000037.1 GCA_014801595.1 Bacteroides sp. | reverse complement strand
TTTTTGTCAAAAGTCGTCGCGGATGCGAAGAATCGCGTTCCGACGGGAATTGATGTGATTGACCGGACCAATTGATGGGATTGATGAGGATTTACCTTTGCCGATATTTCGGTATATAATATGTAGTGTGGATGTCGTAGATCGGCATTCTAAAGAAGGAAGCATATAACTTTTATTTCTAAAACAATGAATATCAAATATATCAGCAGATTCGCCAACAGATTGTCTCCCAGGACAATGGCAGGAATGATACCTATGGGTCTCAATTTCGGGAGTTATCTTCCGATAGTGATGAAAGCGGGAGTGGCCCTGAAGGATATGAAGGGGGGAGCGGATGCGCAATGGAATCGGAATGAACCGCACCCGTTCAATGATCCGGATGAGAAACGTGATATCCTTGACCGGGCAAACTGGCTTTATGAGCAGGTTATGGTCGAGCCGCAGGCTCTCATTGACAAGATGCCTGAACTCATAGGCAGGGAATATCAGGGGCAATGGGCTTACTACGCCATTTCCATGACTACTGTGGCTCTCTCCAATATCGCTTACTTATATCCGGAATTCCGTGAGGGCTGTCTGACGAAAATGCCTAAATTGATTGACCTCGCCATGACTCCGACCATCAAACTTTATGATACCATGAAATGGAAGGAGGATCCGATCGATTCCTTGGCGGGTAACAAGAGCCATATGACTTATGTCAGTATCCTGGCATGGATGATCGGTCATTATAAACTGACAGGGGGCGACTCAAGGTATGATGATCTTTACAACAGACTTTGCGAGGCGTTATATCGACGCATGATGAATAGCAGGGATATGAATCTCCCGTCTTTCCCAAATGGAATTGTTTTCTTTCCCGACATGATGTTCACCCCTCTGGCATTGAGTATCTATTCCAAATTGCATGGGGGTCAATATGCCGACACTGTGGAAAAATGGGCTTCTCTCACCCGCTCCAACTGGCTTGACAGGAATACCGGATTAATTGTCTCGCGATACTATAAATCCGGGAAACGTAAGGCACCGTGCGGTTCCTATGCGGGCTTGAATTGCTCGTGTCTCGCATGTTTTGCGGAAGATTTCGGTCTGGAGCAATATGTCAGGACGAAGGAGGTGTTCGGGAGAGTGGATCCTACCGGCAATTATGCAGCTCTCCGGGAATATCTTGACAAATCTCCCAAGATTGCTTTTGATGTGGATGCGGGGGTGATATTGAACGGTATGAGTCCGTCGGGCACCTCTTTCATTCTGGGAGCCGCCACTTATTTCGGCGACTGGAAATTCCGTCGGCAACTGTTGAACACGGCTGATAAAGCCGGAGGCACAAAACGGGAGAATGGAAAACGCCACTATAAACTCGCAGAATTCATGCTCACGGGTGAGGCAATAACTCTGGCAATGCGCACGAACGTAAAACGCCGTTGATGGTAGGAGTTCATCCATATTTTCATCAAATCATGGATGTATAAGTTCGCCGGTAGTTGGCGAAGATAAATAAGTTCAATCAAATACGACATCGGGTATAGTTTCATGAAGCTATAGCCGATGTTAATATATTTGGGGATTAGCGTTGTCGTGGCGGATGCGAAGAATCGCGTTCCGACGGGAATTGATGTGATTGACAAATCATTCAATGTGACGGGGCGGAGCTAAGCCGGATTTTCTGATTGCAGGGATAATAATACGGATTTTGATTAGTTATATAAGTATGCCGTGGACCCGAACTATGGCTTCATTATCATAAGAAACGTTCATGAAACGATATAATATAGCTATTGCCGGCATGGGATACGTGGGAATGAGTCTTGCGACCCTGCTTGCGCAGCACAATAACGTGACATCGGTAGATGTCGTTCCGGAAAAGGTGGATATGGTCAATCGNCGCCAATCTCCGATTCAGGACGACTATATAGAAGACTATCTGAGCACGAAAGAACTCTCTCTCATCGCNACCCTCGATGGNGNNTCGGCCTATGCATCGGCCGACTTNGTCGTGGTGGCCGCCCCAACCAATTATGATTCCGAGAAAAACTACTTCGATACGTCAAAGGTAGAGGAGGTGATCGACCTCGTGCTGAGTGTCAATCCCNAGGCAACGATCGTGATAAAATCTACTATACCTGTGGGGTATTGCCGGTCGTTGTATCTGCGTTATGCCNNGCGCGGAGTGGATCGGCTGAATCTTCTCTTTGCCCCGGAATTCCTGCGCGAGAGCAAGGCTCTGTANGATAACCTTTACCCCTCGCGAATCATAATGGGTATTCCAAANATGATTGACGGNGCCGATTCGGAGGCCGAGAACGAGGCTATAATGAAANTNGCNGACATCCCGTACCTCACGCGTCAGGCCGAGATCTTCGCCGATCTCCTCAAGCAGGGGGCGGAGAAGGAGGATATNCCGACATTGTTCATGGGCATGAAGGAGGCCGAAGCGGTGAAACTCTTCGCCAATACATATCTCGCCTTGCGTGTGAGCTATTTCAATGAGCTTGATACCTATGCCGAGGTGAAAGGTCTCGATTCNCAAGCCATTATCGAAGGAATCGGTCTTGATCCGCGAATCGGTACCCACTACAATAACCCCTCNTTCGGNTACGGCGGGTATTGTCTGCCGAAAGATACGAAGCAGCTGTTGGCCAACTATGCGGATGTTCCNCAGAANATGATGTCCGCGATTGTCGAGAGCAACCGCACGCGAAAAGACTTCATAGCTGACAGGGTGTTGAAGAAGGCCGGCTATTATGCCTACGGGGAGGGGAACTCCTTCGANCGCGGGCGAGAGAAGGAATGNACGATAGGGGTGTACCGACTGACGATGAAATCNAACTCCGACAACTTCCGGCAGTCATCGATACANGGGGTTATGAAGCGGATAAANGCNAAGGGGGCGACGGTGATTATCTATGAGCCGACACTTCCGGACGGGAGCACCTTCTTCGGCAGNAGGGTAGTGAATGACCTTGANGAATTCAAGCGNCTATCCGACGCCGTGATAGCCAATCGTTTCGATCCATCTCTTTCAGATGTGGANGAGAAGGTCTATACACGCGACCTNTTCCGCCGGGACTGAAGGGATTATAATCGAATTTGTAAAATTAACTACATAATAGAATATGTGGTCATTATATAAGTTAGTCAACCTTTTTTACTTGTTGATATCAAGTTACATATGGTTCGCTTTCATGCTTCCGGGCAACTATATACCCATCGGAGCAAGCTTCCTGTTGGTGACATGTTTCGCTCTTGGCAATTTCAAAATCAAATTTGATTCGAGAGCGATGCTCGTGATGGTGATGGTGATAATCTATTCNCTATATTCCTTTTTTATNATAGACCTNAATTACGGAATAATCACCTTCCTGTCATATCTTCCGGCAGTATTGNTATTTATACTGGATGANCCCCTGCAGAAGGATCTTTTGAAGTATGTGACCAAATGGTTCTGTATCATAATGGGAGTCAGCATAGCGGCCTATGTAATTCATTTTGTGGTGCCGTTGCCAAATTTCCCGTTCCTGCCATATCAGATAGAGAGCAGCTATGCCACATTCAANAACTATGTGCTGTTCATGACGACGGANATGTATCTGTCGGAGAATGCNGGAGTNTATCGTTTCGGAGGACCATTTCTTGAGCCGGGGCATCAGTCATTGATATGCAGCCTCATACTCTATGCCAACAGATTCAATATGAAGCAGCAACCGTTGCTTTGGATTTTAGTGCTATCGGTAGGGTTGTCGTTCTCATTGGCCGGATACCTTATACTTTGTGTGGGATGGGCATTTGTCAAGATTCGTAACATCTACACGATGATCGGTATAGNCACGGTGCTGATCGGGTCGTGGATTTTCTGCACAATGATATGGAACGGCGGACAGAATCCTGTGAATAAACTTATTATCGAGCGTCTGGAATANGATGATAAAAAGGGTATCAAGGGGAACAACCGCACCCTGAAACACACGGATTATTACTTTAANGAGTGTGTCAAGGATGGCACGGCAGTATTGGGNGTACGCACGCAGAAATACAACANCTTAAAAGTGAATGGCGCCGGATATAAGATATTCATAATAAAATACGGTATAGTCGGTACGGTGCTGGTCGGACTTATATATTTATTTCTGATTCCTCCGGGTGTCAATAGAAAATATGCCACATGCTTCTTCATCCTGATGACTCTGATATTCCTTCANAGAGCCTATCCCTCATGGTATTCATGGTTGCTNCCATATGTGCTTGGCTTAGGAGTGATGCGCCATGGCGGGGAATATATCGAAGAGGAAATCANNCCGGAATTTGATGANGCAGNGAGCGATGACAGACTCATGCAAGAAGATAATCTTCCCAACACTTGAGAAATATGGAATCGACCGGACGCGATAATAAACTGAAGATTCTTTTTATACTGCATATGGGAGTCATGCGCGGGGGNGCCAATAAATCCGGCCTTATACTTATAAGGGGATTAAAAGCNCTNGGGCATGATGTCACCGTGCTTGCTCCCGCCGAGGGTGAGATAAGCGAAATCCTCAGGAGGGATGGCATCGACTGCAAGGTGGTGCCATTCACGATGGCTTATCCTCATTCGCGGCGTACGCTTCCGTCGCTTCTGAAATTCATACCAAAAAGTATCCGGAACAAACGCATCAACCATAGAGCGGTCAAAGANCTATTACCTTGGGTGAAACAGCTTTCGCCGGATATNATCCATTCCAATACCTCAGTGATGAANATAGGGTCACAATTGGCGGAGGAACTTNAAATCCCGCANGTGACACACTTNCGTGAATTCGGTTTGCGAGATACNGGGTTTGTGGAANGGCATATCAGAAAAATGCTTTCATATCCGCTTCAATACAATATAGCCATAACCAAAGAGATCAGCGACTATCATCAATTGCCGGTAGAGAANTCGGAAGTGATATATAACGGNATNTACTCNCCGGAAGNNTCNCGNAATGGCAAAGAGAGNGGGGGNTATNTANTNTATGTCGGTGGAATNAACAGAGCGAAGGGAATAGAGGANATNCTTACGGGATATTCAGGACTGTCGGCCGCGCAACGGAGCAGACATCCCTTATGGATAGCCGGCTCAATTGATGATGATTCCTATGTGGAGACCCTTAAACGGCGGTCACACCGTTTGGGAATTTCAGAGGATATAGTATGGCTCGGCCATCGCGAGGATATCTACACCCTGATGCAGGGCGCGACTTGTCTGGTGGTGCCCAGTCATTCGGAAGCATTCGGGCGCGTGGTGGCGGAGGCTATGTTCAACGGGTGTCCGGTAGTGGGGAAAGATACCCACGGAATAAAAGAGCAGTTTGACAACGGATTGAAACTTACCGGGAAAGAGATCGGTCTTCGATTCAGGACAATAAAAGAGATGACCGAGATGTTGAATCGGGTAACGTGTGAAAGGCCGGAATCATATGAGGAAATGACTACAGCGGCATTGGAGACCGTAAGCCGCCTCTATTCNGAAGAGACATATGTAAGGTCAGTCGAGCGATTTTATCATAAAGTATTGAAAATGGCATATGGGAATTAAAGATAAGCGAATATTCTGGCTAACGGCGGGCTATTTCCTTGACGTGGATTTGCCTGTCGTGCCCCTGTTGAAAAAAAGATTCGATATCGACTGGATGATATTGACTTCAGCCGGAAATCTTGCTGATGACGAGCGATATATAAGATCAAAGACTGACTGCAGTTTTGAGATACTTGCCGACACCGGAAATTTTTATTCACTTGAACATTATCGTCTGTTGCGAGATACCATCAAGAGGATAAGCAAAGAGCCATACTCCCTTTATTATTTCGATATCAGCGATTTCTTATTTCTATTTCCGCTTATCAACCGGTATCTTCCCAAGGAGAGGGTCGTGATCGCCACTCACAACGTGAGTGTGCCGAAAGGGGCGCGTCTTGCATTATTGGCTAAATGCACGATGAGATATGTGCTGTCGCATTTTAAAAACTTTCAAGTATTCTCAAGTAATCAGCGAGATGTGATTCTTCGGCGTCGCCCGGATGCCGATATACTATATGCCCCTCTGATGCTGAAGGATTATGGAGATCCGGCGCAACCTGTAACGCGGGACGGAAAGGAGGTGCGTTTTCTGTTTTTCGGAAATATCGTAAGATACAAACGACTTGATATCCTTATAGAAGCTGTCGACATACTCAGGAAAAAAGGGATTGAAGATTTTAAGATATACATCTGCGGATATTGCCAAAAGAGTGTATGGGATAAGGAATATGCTCCGAAAATAGCTGATTCATCCCTGTATCATCTTGATATACGCCGAATACCGAATGATGAGGTGGCGCGATATTTCGCCGAATGCGATTACTTTGTCATGCCCTATCAGGATATAGCGCAAAGCGGGGCCATGACGGTAGCCCTGAACTACAATATGCCCATAATAGCGAGTGATCTTCCCACATTCCATGAGTTTATTACCGGGGCCGGCGATTCAATGTTTTTCCGCACCGGAGATGCGACGGATCTCGCCATGAAGATGGAGGAGGCCATTCGCTTGTCGGAAGAGGATTACAAACTGATGAAGTCAAAGCTCAAGAGGATTGTAGATGAAAAATTATCGGAGAGAGCGATTATCAGTAAATACGAGAGCTACATCTCGCGGTTACTCAACTCTGAAGAATAGATGGGGTTATGCCAAAGTTAGCGGATAAAAAAAGCTGTACGGCGTGTATGGGATGTATGAACGTATGTCCTGTGCAGGCGATAACGACGGAGTATTATTCAGACGGCCATCGAGGCATATCGGTCAATCCCGATGTCTGCATAGAATGCGGGGCTTGTGAGAGGGTGTGTCCGGTGGTCAATGGATCGGCATACGGGAAGAACACTCTTGATTCGGAATATTACGCGGGGTGGGCCACCAAACAGGATATACGCCGTCGCGGGGCTACGAGCGGCATATTCGGAGCACTTGCAGAGAGAGTAATCTCCGAAGGAGGATATGTGGCAGGGGCGGTTATGGAAGAGATGGCTTGCCGCTACATCATATCAAACAAATATGAGGACATTGAGAGGATGCAAGGCTCCAAGTATACATCTTCCGACCCGGGGTGCATATATAAGGAAATACGCAGCAAACTTTCGGAGGGGAGGGAGGTTTTGTTCTGCGGGTTGCCTTGTCATGTGGCGGGGTTGCTTGAATACCTGCCTGCACGCATGAGAGAGAATCTTACGACTGTAGATATTATCTGCGGAGGAGTCTCCTCACCGTCGCTCATCAGGAGATATGCGGAACATGTAGGAGACATGGAGGATATCATAAGTTTCCGTGACAAAAGCAGCGGATGGAAACCGACAGGGTTCCGATACTCACTGAAATATATCGATAAAGATTCAAATGTGGTAGACACATCGGCAAAAGGTAGGAATCTCATAACCGACGGCTTCGCATGTGAATTGACTGACCGGTATTCATGCTATGACTGTAGGTTCTCATTCACTCACCGGAAAAGCGATTTAACAATAGGTGATTTATGGGGAGACACAGAGTTTAAGGACCAGCACTTCAACGGAGTGTCGGGTATAATAGCGCATTCCGAGAAAGGGAGGGAACAACTGGCTAAAGCCGGAATAGAATTACATCCGATAACTCCGGAGAGATTACTTTGCAACAACTACCGCATATTTAACGGGAAATCGATCAAAGGCCGGTTCCCTGAACGGCGTTGGCTTGCTTACGCACTTCATCATCTTTCATATGACAGCCTGTTGAAGATCTACGGGAGTGACCTGAAACCGATTCGCCTTTTATGGATTCCCTTCACGGTCTATCGTCTGCTGAGCTTCAGGTTCGCTGAATTTCTTAATAAAAGAAGAGGGAAACAGCTGCTGAAGCAGATAGGGAGTAAGAAATACTAAGTAGCTGTTCAAATTAAAACGATATAATAAAGTTTCATCTCAATGATTGAATCTCGCATATCCTACGCTTGGCGATTCCGGCCGCTTTGGCCTTGGAGCGTATAATATGCGTTTAATTTGACCAGCTACTTAAGAAAAAAAGTTGAAACAACTTCAAAATCCATGAGTGACCTTGCAATAGTAATTCCCGCGTATAAACCTGACTTTCTGGATGCTACCCTACGGTCATTCCGGAATCAGAGTGACAAAAGATTTCATATATATATAGCGGATGACTGCAGTCCGTTCGATCTCCGAGGGATAGTGGAGAAATATGAGAAAGTTCTGCCACTGACCTATCATAGATTTGAATCCAACTTAGGACAGCAGACACTGGTGGGGCATTGGAGTCGGGCCATCGAGCTTGCTCAGAGAGAGGAATGGATATGGCTTTTCAGTGATGATGATGTGGCTGACGCGGATTGTGTGAAGTCCTTCCACGCCGCGCGCTCTCGCTATCCGCAGGGGGAGCTGTTTCATTTCAATATCTATGTGATCGACAGCAAAGGGGAGGACAGGATAGAAACGCGTCCGGAGTTTCCTCTGACAATGTCGGCCGGAGAATTTTTAGAAGCCAAGCTTAGAGGAAAAGTAGTCAGCTATGTGGTTGAATTCATTTTTAGCAGGAGCTTATATAATCGGGTCGGAGGATTCACGGAATTTGACCTGGCGTGGGGCTCGGATTTCATAACGTGGCTTAAGATGGCTGCCGACACCCCTCCAGGGATAGTGACGATAGATTCACCCGATGCGAAAGTGGGGTGGAGGCAGAGCGCGCTCAACATATCCCCCGACAAGTCATACCGCACGGTGAAAAGAAAGTTGAGAGCCATGATAGAAAACGCGGCTGTCATCAAGTCGGAATTGAAAAACAGACCGGAAAAATATCAACCGTTAAAATATTCATTCCGTTGGATACGTTTCCCTATTGGAGAGATATGGCGTAACCGGAGGTTTATCAAGACTTCGGATATGGTCACACTCTGCAAGGAGTATTTTAAAAAGGTAATCTTTTAACTCCTCTAAACTTATCAAGGATCTGATAAACACGGTTTGATATTTGATGAAGGTAAGCATTCTGACATACCATTGGGAGGATAATTATGGGGCCGTGATGCAAGCCTACGCCACGGTGCGTGCCATAAAGGAACTTGGTCACGAACCGGAGTTGATAGATTTCCGACTACCATATTCCCCCTCGGCGGCACAGCGATGTGTCTTCGCTCTTAAACGCAGGAGATTCAATCGTTTCCGCAAGAGACATTACGGTAGACTCACGCCCAAGACCTATCGGAGTCTCGATGAATTAAGAAGGGAAGCTCCGTCAAGCGACTGTTACCTTGTCGGGTCAGACCAGACATGGAATCCCAATATAGCGGGTGAAAAATTGCCGGCATTCTTCCTTGACTTCGGGCCGGATTCGGTTCGTCGCGTGACGTATGCCACGAGTATCGGACAAAATTCATGGGTTCCGACCCGTTATATGCCGGATGAAGAGATACGCCGGTCGTTGAAAAAATTCCATAGGGTTCTTCTTCGTGAAGATTCCGCCGTAAAGATATGCCGGGAGGTTTTCGGCAGGGATGCTTCGCAAGTCATAGATCCGGTTCTGTTGTTTCCCTCCTATCCCGAACTGACCGGCGAAGTGAAACCATCCGGAGAAATCATCGCCTATAAACTGATCGATGACGAGGGATTTTATGAAATGGCCTCGAAACTCGCTTCGGATAAACAATTGCCGATCCGCTCGATCGGAAGTGTGCGCCGGCCGAAAGGATTTAGATCCGCATATCCGGAGAGTCCGGAAAAATGGTTAAGCCGTTTCGTGGGGGCATCCTTCGTGATTACCGATTCCTTCCATGGCACCGTGTTTTCATTACTGTATCACCGACCCTTTTTAATTTATGTCGGCGATCCTACGCGAACGACGCGAATTGAATCACTTTTACGTCAGGTGGGATTATCCGACAGACTCCTGACATCGGCCAATTCGTATTCCGACTTCCGCAGGGTGGCGGAGACCCCGATTGATTGGGTTGCCGTCGATGCCCGGCTCAAGGAACTGAGACGCCATTCGTTTGACCTTCTTAAAGAATCCTTATCATGAAAGAGGGGAGGAAACTGAAAATTCTGGAGGTGTGTACCGTCCCCACGGAGAANAGCGGCATCCCCAACGTCATATTCAATCTAATGGGGCATGTGGATAAGTCGGCTGTCGAATGGGGATACGTCTCAATCAACGACCCATCGGAATTTCATAAGAAACGTCTTGATTCATTCGGAGCGGCATTGCATGTCATTCCGAGAAAGATNTCATCACCATGGAGATATGTCGCCTCATTGGCTAAAATAGCCCGGGGCTACGATATTATCCACATTCATGGCAATTCGGCCACGATGGTGCTTGAGCTTATAGCCTCAAAGATGGCGGGAGTGAAGGTNAGGTGTGCCCATAGCCATAGCACATCATGCAAGATGAAGGTGATAGATCGCNTGGCGCGTCCGGNTTTCCATAANCTATGTAATCTCCGACTCGCGTGCGGGGANGCCGCAGGGAAATGGCTTTTTGGCNAACGTAAATTTGAAGTGATCAGAAACGGGGTGGATACTTCGGCATTCTCATTCGCGGANGNGGAGCGAGAGTCCATACGCAGATNCCTGAATATTGACGGAGGAGTGGTGATCGGTCATGTGGCGAATTTCGATGCAGTAAAGAATCATACATTCNTACTGGATGTATTCAAACTTATCGCTGAGCGACATCCGGACTGCAGATTGCTTCTTGTCGGGGCGGGCCAATTGAAAGAGAGTGTNAAAGATTACGCNGAGAATCTCGGCATCGGTGATAAAGTGATATTCACCGGCAGTGTCGACAATCCGCGGGCATATATGTCGGCCATGGATATAGTGGTGATGCCATCCCTCTATGAGGGGCTGCCATTGACCTTGGTGGAGGAACAGGCTAACGGATTATCGTGTGTTGTCTCTACNGGAGTGTCGCGAGAGGCGGATCTTACGGGAAATCTACGATTTGTCCCGCTTGACGGTGGTGTAGAGATNTGGAGAAAAGAGATAGAAGAGATGCTGTCGACAAGTCGGCATGACGGNATGTCGTCGGCCACCGCAATCAAGAGGATTAAAGATGCCGGCTACGACATAAGAAGCTCCGCAAAAGATTTGATGCAAATCTTCAGTAAGCAACTTAATACCATGAAGAAATGACAAGCAAGGACTTGGTGGATAGAATTTACCGGACTGCCCTGGCTTATCCGGAAAAGGTGTTTTCCACTCCGGGGAAAGCATATACATGCATAAATCCGTATTCATATCATATCTTTAAGGCAAATCCTGAGATTTATGACAGGCTTGACGGGATATTTGTGGATGGAATGACAATGTGCTGGTGGATAAGACTGTTATGGGGGAAGCGGATACCACGTCTAAGTTTCGATATGGCCGGTATGGCCGTCGATTTATTCTCGCATCTCAATAAAAAAGATACGGAGGAAGATATATATTTCATCGGAGCACGCCAGGATGAGCTNGAGGCAACGATAGAGCAATTCCGCAAAAGCTATCCTCTTATGAAAATCAACGGTTATCGTAACGGCTATTTTAAAGATGCTTCGGAGAGAGAGGAGGCAATCAGGGAAATCATACGTCGCGATCCGAAATTTGTCATAGTTGGAATGGGATCTCCATTGCAGGAGAGATTCATCACCGATCTGCGTAATGCCGGATTCAAAGGGATATCGTTCACCTGCGGCGGGTTCTTGCATCAGACATCGCGACGAATAAATTATTATCCCCATTGGGTNAATAAGTGTAATCTGCGAGCNTTCTATCGTCTTTTCAATGAGAAGGGTATGTTCAAACGCTTATGGCAGGTACTCGCGGTGTTTCCGACGACATTCACGTTGGATTCCATTAAAGATAGGAGAGGATAGAAAAACAGGATTTCGGCTNAGCCGAAATCCTGTTTTTCTAATACATTAACACTCACCAGGGTCACTTCTCAAGAAGATTNGCCTTGATAGCTTTTGCAAGCGTATTGGGGGATGTCTCAGAATCGTAATGCCAATAAAACATGCCGGCCAGCCCCTGATCATCGATATACTTACATTTTTCGGCGATAGAGCGTTCATTGTCGAATGCCGCCAGTATCCGGCCTTGACTGTCGGCATAATACGGGGCCTTTGCCCGATTATCCCATCGCATCCGGAAGCCCGGCAGGAAGCGATCGAATTGTCGCCACGCTACATAATTATCGGTCAATCCATCCTGATGATAATCTCGCTGAGTGCGCGCGTAGAAGGGGACACCAATCAGAATCTTCTCTCTCGGAATACCTTGATCGATATGAGCCTTCACACTCTCCGAAACAGACCAGCTTCCGCATGTCGTACTGGGATAGAGATTGCTTTGGTGCTGAGAGGGGGGAGTGCCGAGGTTATATCCGGAAACCATGACATAATCGACATATGGTTCCATGAGTTTGAGATCGTTGTATTTCGCGGTGTTGCTTGAATAGAATGAGAGGGTCTTATCGGGNCCGATCGCATTTTTCAGGTCGCGGGCAAGCCATGAATAATGCAGGGGATCAGAGGGGTCGCCCCCCTGATGCATTCCGGCGTTTGTGGCGGGGAATTCCCAGTCGAGATCAAGGCCGTCGAGATCATACAAATCGACAATCTTCTTGCAGTGACTGACGAACGCCTGCCGTAAAGAATCAGATGCCGTCATGCGGGAGAAACCATCCCTCGGAATAGTCTGGATAGAAAGAGAGATTTTCAAATCCGGGTTTACCTCCTTGAGAGCCACAATCTTCTTGAATTTCTCAGGATTCATGATTACCAGAGAATCATAGGATTCAGCTATATTGCCGAAGGCGTAATAGATGTGGGTCATCAGAGAGGGATCGGGGATATCATTGAATACGGAAGTGACATAAGCGATAACGTTTTTTTGCTTTGTATTCTCCCGGGCTGTCAAGACATCCTTCGCAGTCCGCCTGCTCTGAGCGAATGTTGAGATAGAGAGAGTGGCTGTCGCCAATATTGCGGCGGCAATCAGAGCATAATATATTTTTCTCATCTGCTTCTAAATCAGTCAATACTTACTTACCACTCAAAATCAAAACGTTCGATATCCTCTTCGACGAGGTTGGAGCCAATCTGCACCTCTATGAACGAGAGAGTATTATGAGCTTTGAGGGAATGTTTATGTCCCACGGGGATTATGACGGTATCGCCCTGTTTCACTTCTTTGCGTTCGCCGTCGAGGACGAATGTCCCTGCACCCTGAATGAAAGTCCAAACTTCATTTCGGCAACTGTGTCTCTGATAGCTCAGAGAGCATCCCGGATTCAGAGTGAGATGTTTTGTGAGGGAACAGAACCCATCCGGACTTTCGGTATGATCGATTACCCTGTAGGTTCCCCAGCGACGTTCCTCATACATGGGCCGGGTCTTGAGCAATTCAGCATACTGTTTGATATTCTCACTCTTTGATTTCTCCGTGATNAGGATTCCGTCGGGAGAAGCTGCCACGACTAAGTTCTCAGTTCCGATGCACACCATCGGCACACCGAGTTCGTTGAATACATGNGTNTTCTTTCCGGTTCCATCCAGGGTGACATTTCCGTATGCCTGAATCTTCAGTTCATCGGTGAGNGTATTCCAAGTGCCGAGGTCTTTCCATTCTCCGGAGAATGCAATCATACCGATNGACTCTGCTTTTTCAGCGACTTCATAGTCAAAACTGATCTTGGGCAGTTGGTCATACTTTTGGCGAAAATCAGGGAAGGTATCGGCCTTGACGTATTTTTGAGCGAGTTTTCTCACGTAACCGAGTTTGAACGCGAATACACCGGCATTCCACTTGGCNCCCTCATCAATAAGAGCTTGAGCGGTTTCGATATCGGGTTTCTCAATGAAATGTTTCACAGAGAAGACACCATCGTTATTCTCGCCGGGGACGATATATCCATATTTACCNGAGGGATAGGTCGGAGTGATACCCATTACCATCAAGTCGGCAATATTTGCGGATGCTGCGGCAGCCATATCNCGGATNGCATTAAAATAACCCTCTTCCGTAAAAGGATCGCANGGCATGATCACTATCACCTCATCATCGGGACAGCCACACTCCATCGCGAGATACTCGCAAGCCAGACATATGGCGGGAAAAGTGTTGCGTCGTGTGGGTTCAGTGACAATCCGAATATCCTTACCCAATTGAGAGACTACCGAATCGTGTTGCGACAGGGAGGTGGCCACAGTCACAGGGGCATTTAAATCAGCCTTTCTGATCTGTCGTACAACCCGCTGTATCATGGATTCAGGTCCGTTGTCATCAACAGGGGGTAGGAAACGCAGGAATTGTTTTGATCTTGCGTCGTTGCTCAAAGGCCACAGGCGGGTGCCGGAACCTCCGGACAGAAGAATGATTTGCATATCGTCGTTGTATATATTATTCTATGTTTATCGGAGAATCTTATGATATCCGCGGGCATCCAGCATGATATAGAAGCCTTTTCCGACATGAACGGGATTTACCTCATGGCCGTTCATATTATAATAACGCACTTTGTCGGCAGTAATTGTAACCTTGCTTGTGTCAACACTGATGTCAGGTCGATATATTTTAAAATTTGAGGAGATTTCCTTATTGGCCATTGACTGATAGTAATACTCCTCGCCAGTGGCCGCCAGCAGGTAGTGAGGGTAAGTGTCGCGGTCATCAATAAGCTTGTATCTGTCGTATCCTATTCTGACATTACCATTGAAATATCCGGCACTCCGAGGGTTCCCCATTATTTCAAAACCCTCACTGCTTGTGACACAAAGCATATTCTTCTCCAGACAATACAGAATTATGTCGCGCATCATGTCGAGTCGGGTGCCGGGGCATGGCCTCCATTCGCTCCAATCTGATATTCCGAGGCGTTCGGGGGGAGTAAGGAGGGAGTCATTCAGATAGTCCATACCCTGCAGCGGGTCAACCCATTCATCGGGATAGTCGCCCCCTTCGGAGACGAGGGCACCTTCGATATAATTTTTCCAACATTTCCGATAAGTATGCAGACCGAGAATAATCCAGCCGCCCTCTTCGGCACAACGGTCGATATAATCGCAGAACCATTCATACTGAGCGTAATCATATGAATTGTCGTCACTTGATTCACCGATATATCCGGGAGCGGACTGTCCTTCGAGCAACATGCGAGTGGCTGTGGAGCGCATAGGGGGAAGGTTATATTGATATGGTTCGGGCATATCATTGAATCCATACGGCAGGTAGCGGTTGATGGCTGAGGCGTAATTATGGGAAGAAATAGAATTATGCTGCACCCAAGCCATAGCTTTGAAACCATTTTCCCTTGCGATGCGAGCCCATTCCCCCCAGTGATAATCGACATTATGGTCCTCGATATAGAGTATCGGTCGTTTCGAGGGATATTCCAACGCATATGGTTTGATTTTATTCCGGGGGGATTCGACCCATTCCGTGCGTTCATCATTCGGATAATACTGGAGTCCGGTCGACGCGTCGTAAATACTCGTTGTCGAGTTGAGGGGGCCGATCCCGACTG
The DNA here is from genome assembly GCA_014801595.1 of Bacteroides sp. Classification (GTDB taxonomy): domain Bacteria; phylum Bacteroidota; class Bacteroidia; order Bacteroidales; family Muribaculaceae; genus Lepagella. The sequence continues at coordinate 21,428 of JAAVDV010000037.1, read as the reverse complement.
CTTCCCGAAGGATACGGCCGGCCAATTCGGTGTTCAGGCTATCCACATACCAATTGTTGTTTTGATCTCCCAGCACTTCCATAGAGTGGGCTTGCATTTCCCAGCCCAATTCCGTTTCAAGCCGGAGCATTATCTTGCCGTTATCATTCAGTTCCGGAGGATCTGCCGTGAATCCACATCTCCAGCCTTCCATTGATACATTGCCTTTGACTCCGAGACTTTGCAGAAGTGGAAAGAGCATAGTGAAATAACCGTTGCGATCAGGGATATGAGTCGAGCCGCAGGATGGAATCTTGCCATCGACCCCGTCATCGTCGTGGATAGAGAACATCGCCGGTCGATCCCATCCGTTACCTCTTTTGTGCCATGCCGCGCACACCGTTAAATCCATCAGCCTATCATAGGGCAAGGGCATTGAATCAACTTCAATATACTCGGGCAAGATGTCGAAATAACCTTCCGGAATATTAAGCTGCCAGTCGCCGGACGGGAGTTCTTCATGTAGATAGAATCTGCATACGCGTCCGGAGGAGCCGAGTGCAGGAGTAAGTTTTATGGTATCTGAAAAGGTTGATAAGGATATATCTTTGTCAGGCTTCCCAATCGTATCATTCTCTTCATCCATATCATCAGCTCGAACGCATTCTTCAATCGTGCGGGAGAGGGTAGGATAGCGGTCGGTGGTGTGATTGATCGACAGACGTCCTGAGAAATAGTCGGGCAGACTCACGCTGATTTCATCGCAGACACCTATCGGGATAGAGTCGTTATCGGATGGTTGGATAACCAGATCACTATCCTGAAATCCATTTTCCAGCACCATAAAATGCTTGCGACCACGGATAATCGCTGCTTGTGATATAATCAAAACACAGAAAAGAGGAAGTAGGGATTTGACTTTATGTTTTGAAAATCGGATGCCGGCCATGGTTATACGTGGATTGAGGTTCGTGGAGATATGTCAATTCATGACAGTTTTAAGGTAGATGGTGTATGCGGATTACAAAGGTAATATTTTTTTCTATAACTGCAATATAATCGGCGGGACATCATGCCGCTAAATATTATATTTTGCCTATCTCGCATATTTTCGCTAACTTTGCAAATTATGAAACGAATCATTCCTACACTTATAATCCTTGCAGCGGCCTCCCTTCCTGCCGGAGCTATCGAACTCGAATGGGAGGCATCGACCACTGTAAATGCGGGGAGCGGACCCTTCGCGCCATCCCTGATAATGGCCAACAGAGCGGGAACCATCACGCAGTCAAAGGGTATTTATGAGCGGGGCGCGATATGGTGCCCGTTGCAGCCGTCGCGGAGGTTCTCCTATGCTTTCGGGGTGGATGCCTACGTGCAGGCCACATCTGCGGTGAGATATGATCGCTGGGATGCGACCGAGGGGAAGTTTGACGCTGTCGCCCGCCGACCGGCGGCAGTGACCCTGCAGCAGCTCTATGGCGAGGTGAAGTATCGTTCGGTTTATCTCATGCTGGGTCAGAAGGAGCATGAGCGCACGTTTCTGCAGGATCCGCTNTCAAGCGGCGACCTTACGGTAAGCAATAACGCGCGTCCGATACCGCAGGGGCGCATAGGATTCTATGATTTCGTGAATATCCCGCTGACTAACGGTTGGGTGCAGATCATAGGTGATATCGCGTATGGTAAATTCACTGATTCGAAGTGGACGGAGGATCACTATAATTATTATAACTCCTTTATAAATACNGGCACTTGGTATCATTACAAGCGGCTGTATCTTCGCACGAAGCCGTCGAAGCCATTGAGTGTGACGGTCGGTATGCAGCATGCGGCCCANTTCGGTGGATGGTGGCGTATTTACAGCCACGGGGAATGTACCAGAAGCGTTCACAATAAGGTGAATTTCCGGACTTTTCTGGATATGTTCATACAGCGGCAATATTCAAATAGCGAGATTGCCGGGGAAGCGCTTAATTTCTCGGGAAATCATCTGGGNTCGTGGGACGTNAAGTTCAGATACCGTCTGCGTAACAATGACGAGGTGNCGTTCTACGTGATGAAGCCCTGGGATGACGGCACGGGTATAGGCTGGCAGAATGGGTTTGACGGCGTATGGGGACTTTCGTGGCGACCCTCCGGCGAGGGTCTTTTCGGAGGAATCCTGAAGGGCGCGACAATCGAGTATCTGGATTTCACNAATCAGTCAGGTCCGTTCATGCGGGAGCCGACAGCGGAGATTCCCTCCAATCCCACGGGAGCCGACAATTATTACAATAACTTCATGTATAATTCATGGGTGAACTACGGTATGGGAATCGGAAGTCCGGTCCTGAAGTCTACAATCTACAATACCGACGGTTATCTTGAGTATCTCGATAATTGTGTGAGAGGTTTCCATCTCGGGGTAGAGGGTGAGGTCGGTCCGGTCGACTGGCGGATGCTTCTCAGCTATAAGGAATCCAAGGGGAGTATGGCGAAGCCCCGTCCGGAGAAGCTGCGCACGACATCAATGATGGTGAGCGGCAGCTATCGCCTTCCGCGCNTTCCGTCGCTGAAACTTGACGCGCAACTCGGTTTTGATGCCGGGAGTCTGTATCCCTCATGTTTCGGCGCGCTCGTGTCGCTGACATATCACGGTCATCTATAATATGTAAAAATGAAAAAGATACTTTTTTTTCTCTCCATAATCCTCTTGGCCTCATGCACGCAGAACGGAGGACATATAGGTAAAATTTTCGGTCGCTGGCACATAGATTCCATCGAGGCCGATGGCTGCGACGCGCCTCCGGCAGCCTTGAATTTATATTGGGCGTTTCAGACGGATGTGATCCAGATGCAGCGGGAGAACGGCCACAACAATTTCTCCACGATATATGGCCGCTACAGAATCGATGACAATACGCTATTCATCGATTTCCCCGAGGCGTCGCTTCCCAATGCCAGCGAGGGACAGCCGCCGTTTGCGGAGACGGGTCTGGCGCGGCAGAGCGCACTGCAGATATTGCGGTTCACGAGCCATGAACTCGTGCTGTCATATCATCCGGACCCCGCTACGGATCCATCGGCCACCATCACATATCATCTTCGTAAGATCTGAGTAAAGCCCGGCATATTTTGACCGGGCTTTTTAATTGTGCGTTTAAGTATGTGGGGCAAAACTTTAATGGAGGCCGGAGCGTTGAAATAACAGAAGATGGTGCGAATGTCGCACTATCAGAATAATGTAAACCTTAAATATAAAAAACACGTGGCTACAGTAAAATTCCAGGGTCATCCCCTGAATACAGTAGGAGAACTCCCTCAGGCCGGAGTGGAGGCTCCAAATTTCGCTCTTACCGGCGTTGATCTTTCCGATATCTCCCTGCATGACCTGCGCGGCAAGCGTGTCGTGCTCAATATCTTCCCCAGTGTCGATACCGACGTATGCGCGGCATCGGTGCGTCGTTTCAACAAGGAGGTGAATGAACTTCCGAACACAGTCGTGCTCTGCGTATCTATGGATCTTCCTTTCGCTGCAGGTCGTTTCTGCGCCGCCGAGGGTCTTGAGAATGTGAAGACCGCTTCCGGTTTCCGCAGCGACTTCGGACGCACTTACGGTGTGGAGATCGCCGAGGGTCCTCTGCGTGGCCTTTATACCCGCGCACTTGTCGTGCTCGACGAGGAGGGTAAGGTGATGGGCACCTCACTTTGTGAGGAGGTGACCGAGGAACCCGACTATGAATTTGCCAAGAAGCTCCTTAAATAAGGATATATGAACATAAACAGAGGGGTGTCCACGCCAACGTGGACACCCCTCTGCGTATTTAAAGCGGTTATCAGAGGAGGGGGGATGTGAGGCGCGACCATGTCTGCTGGATATCATTCTCAAGGCGTGTGGCNGTCAGCAGCTGGTCATAAAGAGTGGTGGTCTCAAGATAATAAGTGGTGAGGCTTATCTGTCCGGCATCGAGACTCTTCTTATACAGGTCGATGGTCGACATGATGAGNCGGATATCGAATGTATCGAGTATTTCNTTCTGTAGACCCAATTGGCGTAGTTCGGCCTGCATATCGGCCGTGGCCTGCATTGTGGCTGTCTCGGCGGCGAGNCGGGCGGCTGTCAGGCGNGCNTTGGCCGCCTTTGTTTTGGCCGAATTAGAGAAAATGGGAAGTGCGGCTCCGATCATGAAACCGTTGCTTGCCTCCTTCTCCTCCGTATTGCGGCGATAGCCGACGGAGAGGGAGGGGAGCCATCCGGCACGGGCGAGGCTGACGGCCCCTTCGGAAGCCGACACNTCGGCCAGGGCGGCCGTGACGTTTCCGCTGTGCAGAGCTATCTCGGCGGGATTCTCGGGAATCGACAGTTGCGATGTCTCAGAATCGTAGGAGAGATCGGAGAGTTCGAGGGGCCTGTTGCCGTTGAGAGCGACAAGCGTCTGCTCAAGGGATGCCTGTTCGGCGGCGTTCTGAAGAATCTCGCGGCTGATGGACTGTGTTTCAAGCCGGGTCTTATTGACATCGAGCTGAGTGGCCTGTCCGAGTTCAAGACTCTTCTCATAAAGACTCAACAGGCTTTCGGTGTCAGTCAGCCGAGAGGAGAGGATGCCCTCTTCACGGCGCAGACGAATGAGGTCGAGCATGGCGGTGCGGGCCTGCAGGAGNAGTTCCTGGCGGCGTGAGGCNATGGNNCCATCGGCTGCCCNGCGTTCGAGAGCGGCCTGTCGCGACCGGGANGCATAGAGTGTAGGGAAATCAAATTCCTGCGACACTATGAGTTCAGAGCTGGCTACGCCGCTGACACCGCTACGGAAGAAGGGGGAATACTCCACCGACGTCGGAGGGAGGGTATTGTCGGCGCGCATCTCCGCTTCTGCCGCGGCATTGGCGGCCGATGCGGCTTTTAGTTCAGGGTTATTTGTCTCGATACGCGCAAGCACCTCTGAGATGGTGGCTCCCCCGGCGGAAGTCGCGGCTGCCGCCAGAATTATTGTAAATGCTATGTTTATTTTCATAATAGTTATAAAAGAGTTATTCCACGCCCTCGTTGGCGGCGGAGCCGTCTTTGCGATGGAGCCAGAGGTACACTATAGGGATGATATAAAAATTGAGGAGGGTAGAGGTGATCAGACCTCCGAGAATCACGACGGCCATAGGCGACTGAATTTCATTGCCCGGCAGATCGCCGCGAAAAGCGAGCGGGATAAGGGCGAGGGCNGAGGTCATGGCCGTCATTATTATGGGATTCATGCGGTCGATGGATCCGCGGACCACGCTTTCGCGCAAGTCGAGTCCGGAATTGCGCAGGATGTTGAAACGGGTGATGAGCAACATGCCGTTGCGGGTGGCTATACCGAAGAGGGATATGAATCCGATGATGGCGGGGATGCTGACCTCTCCCGATGTCAGGCGCAACACGAGGACACCCCCGATCAGGGCGAAGGGGAGGTTGAGGAGAATCGCCCCGCTCTCGCGCACATTCCGGAATTCCATATACAGGAGCATGAATATGACGAGGATGCTCAGCAGCGACGCGATGAGGAGGGTGCGGCTCGCCGCCTGCTGACTTTCGAACTGACCTCCATACTCCACATGGTATCCCTCCGGGAGGTTGACCTGAGAGTCGATGCGTCGGCTGATATCATTCATGACCGAGCCGAGATCCCGGCCGGAGGCGTTGGCGGATATGACAATCTTTCGCTTCACGTTCTCACGGTTGACGGTATTGGGACCGCTCGACGAGACAATCTCCGCGACATCGGTCAGCGGCACGTCACCGGCCACGGGGGAGCTGATTGTCAGCGACTGCAGGGCCTCCATAGAGTTGCGGGCGTTTCCGTCGCCGCGCACGACGAGATTGAAGCTACGGTCGGCCTCATAGACCTGGCCGACTGTCTCTCCGCCGAGCATGACGCTGATGAATTCGTTGAAATCCGGCTGAGAGATGCCAAGACGGGCAAGCATGGCGGGTTTCGGGGTAATCTTGATTTCGGGGCGTTCGATCTGCTGCTCCACATTCAGGTCGGCCAGACCTTCGATATCCTCAAGGTTCTCCTTGATATCATTGGCTGTCTTAAAGAGAGTATTCAGGTCGTCGCCGAAGAGTTTGATGGCGATTCCGGCCTGCGTTCCGCTCAACATGGCATCGATGCGGTGACTGATAGGCTGACCGATCTCAATATTTGCGCCGGCAATGACGGAGAGGCGTTGGCGCACGTCGTCGAGGAGTTCACGGTGGCTTCTCTCCTTAAGAGAGAATGGAGCCTCGATTTCCGAGACGTTAACTCCGAGCGCGTGCTCATCGAGTTCGGCACGTCCGGTTTTCCGGGCCACGGTCCGTATTTCCGGCACCGACAGGAGAATCTCCTCGGCCTGACGGCCAATCCGCTCCGACTCCTCGAGAGATATGCCGGGCATCGAGCTGACATTGATAGTGAAGGAACCCTCGTTGAAGGGGGGGAGGAAACTGCTGCCGAGGGTGAAGAATATGCCTATCGTGGCGAGGAAGAGAATGGCGGCTCCCCATATGACCGGGCTCCTATGGGCGAGGACCCATTCGAGACTGCGGCCATAGACAGACTTGAGTTTGCGTGTGAGCCAGGAGTCGCGCTCCACCTTCTCAATCTCGGAAGATGTGCGGCGATGGGTCAGCAGGTAGGAGCATAGCACGGGCGTCAGCGTCAGCGCCACAATGGTCGAGGCGAAGAGGGCGGTGATGAAGGCTATGCCGAGAGGTATGAGCATGCGACCCTCCATGCCGTCAAGGAGGAACAGGGGCACGAAACTGACGATTATTATAAGGGTGGAGTTGAGAATCGGCATACGCACCTCACGCGAAGCCTCGAACACCACCTGACGGGTGGGCTTGCGGCTGTCTTCGGGGAGCAGACGGTTCTCCCGCAGTTTTTTCCAGACATTCTCTACGTCGACAATGGCATCATCTACCAGCGAGCCGATGGCGATGGCGAGTCCGCCGAGGCTCATCGTGTTGATACTCTGCCCCAGATAATGGAGCACGAGAAGGGCCACAATAAGGGATAGCGGAATGGTGACGAGGGATATAAGGGTGGTGCGGATATTCCCGAGGAAGAGGAATAGGATAATGACCACGAACAGCGCGCCTTCGAGGAGAGAGGTCTTGACATTGCCGATCGAGGCATCGATGAAATCCGACTGCCGGAAGATGTCGGTGGCGACCTGAATATCGGCGGGCATGGATTTCCGGACGTCGGCCACGACCTCCTCCAGCTTCCGGGTCAGCTCGATCGTGCCGACGCGGGGTTGTTTGGTGACGGTGACGATGACCGCGTCGCGGCCTCGCACGGAGGCCACTCCGAGTTTAGGCTGCTCGCCGCCGATGCCGATTTCGGCAATGTCGGCCAATGTCACGGGATATTCCCCCTTCATGGCGACCATCGCGGATCCGAGGCGGGAGAGGACATCGCCTCCGGCTATGCCGCGGATTAGATACTCATTGCCATATTCATAGAGGACTCCGCCGCTCGTGTTGCGGTTCATGTCGCGCGTGGCGGCCATTACGTCGGCCAGAGTCACTTCGTGATGNCGCATCCGGGCCGGGTCGAGTCGAATCTGATACTCCTTCATGTCGCCGCCGATTACCGACACCTGCGCCACGCCGTCGACCGACAGAAGCCTCGGGCGTAATTGCCATTCAGCGATTGTGCGCAGGTCGAGCATGGAGGTCGAGTCGGCCGTCAGACCGATTATCAGCACCTCCCCGAGAATCGACGACTGCGGGCCCATGACGGGGGCGCTGACTCCGGCAGGGAGAGATTCCGCCACGGAGGCGAGTTTCTCCGACACAATCTGTCGGGCGAGATAGACATCGGTGTCCCAATCAAATTCCACCCATACTACGGAAAAGCCGGCGGTGGAGGAGGAGCGTACGCGGCGCACGCCGGTGGCGCCGTTGACGGAGGTCTCGACAGGAAAGGTCACGAGCTGTTCCACCTCTTCGGCCGCCATCCCGTTGGCCTCTGTCATGACTACGACAGTCGGGGCGTTAAGGTCGGGGAAGACGTCGACCTCCGTGCGATGCACCGTGTATAATCCGCCGATGATAATCAGCAGCGAGAGNGCTATGATGAACAGGCGGTAGTTGAGGGAGAAACGTATTATTTTGTCAAGCACGATGATAAGCGGTTTAATGGTTATGAGTATGTCCCGGGATCGCTTTAGATGCGGAGGCGAGTTTTACGTGGGTGGCACCTTGAGTGACTACCCGTTCGCCGGGATTGAGACCGGAAAGGATTTCAACGTTGCGTCCGTCGCTTTNGCCGGGAACCACGACGCGACGTTCGTAGCCCTCCTCGTCGACTTGGACATAGACTGCGTAGATACCCTGCTCCTCGGTCAGAGCGCTTTTAGGCACGGCCAACACGCCGGGACGAGGCACTGTCAGCAACCATACCTCGGCGAAAGAACCGGCCACTACACCGGGGGCGTTGTCAAATTCGAATAGAACGGGGATGAAAGTCGTGCCGGCCGATGTCTGGGCACCGTGGGACACGATACGGCCGTTGAGTTCACGCAGAGAATATGTGCGGCTATCGTTGCCGATGCGGAAATTNGCCGAGGTGATGTAGTCGAGATTTCCGGCGTAGCGTTGAGGCAGGTCGGCCTGAAGCTGCAGGCGCCGATTTTGGGTTATGGTCATGAGTGGAGTCCCGACATCGACAAAGTCGCCATCCTTCACCGGGCAGGAGAGCACGTAGCCCCCCTTGGGGGCGACTACGGCGGCGCCCCCCTTGCCGGAGCCGGTAGCCTCGTAGGCGAGGCGCGCCGTCTCGTAGGCGGCACGCGCCGATTCGAGTTCGGCGGAAGTGGTAAGTTTGTCGGCCATGAGTTTCTGCTGACGGTCATACTCATCCTTGGCACGCTGGAATTCAATGCGTGCTCTTGTCGAGAGGTCGCCCTCGGGGAGNCCGGAATTGGAGATGGTGAACAATGTGGNGCCGGCGGCGACCGGCATACCTACGCTCCATGGCTTCGCGAGGCGCACGATACCGGATTGAGTGGCCACTGCGGTAGCCTCCGATCCGGCGGCAGTCAGAATGCGTCCGCTTGTGGCGATAGCTCCGTTGAACTCCCCGGGATTGATGACGCTCACCTCGACTCCGGCGGCTTTCGCCTTGGCCGGGGGAAGGATTATCTCATCTGAGGAATGAGCTTCGGAGGGTTCATCATGTGCATCATGTTCATTGGCGGTATGCACATGGTTGGGTTCATGCTCGTGTTCATGGTCGTGCCCGTGGTCATCATGCTCATGCCCACCGGCGCACGCCCAGAGGAGGGCCATGGAAGTGACGGAGAGACAGAACAGCAGCCGGCCGAGAGGGCGGGTAAANGNGATTTTTATGGGTGAACGTTTCATTTTTAAAGGTGTAAACGGGTTGGAGGGAATACCGGCTTCGGGATTCCCGGAATGCAAAGTTAATGAATAAAGCGTGCAACTCGGTGTTAATTCCTATGGAATCGGGGGATAAATCCGGGTATAAAGGGGGGATTTATTTGCAATACACCGGAATTTGCATTAACTTTGTAATCACAAATTAAGCTACTAAAGAGAAATTCCCATGCGTAAGACTATCGCAATCTTGCTGACGGCCATAGCGGCTGTCGGCACTCCTGCCACTGTTTCGGCTCAGTTTAATCTCGGAAAAGCCATCAACGGAGCGTCGAAAGCTGTGCAGGCCCTGACGTTGACCGACGCTCAGATGGCAGCGTATGTCAAGGAGTCAGTCGACTGGATGGATACCCACAACCCGGTGCCGGGGGAGGATGATCCCTATACGATCCGTCTCCGTAAACTTACGGAGGGCATCACGGATGCCGATGGTATTCCCTTGAATTTCAAGGTCTACGACGTTATCGATGTCAATGCTTTCGCGTGTCCCGACGGCAGCGTACGCGTATTCTCGTCGTTGATGGACATGATGAACGATGATGAACTCATAGGCATTATCGGTCATGAGATAGGTCATGTCATGAAGCATCATTCAAAGAAGGCCTTCAAGCAGGAGCTGCTGACGGGCGCTCTGAAGGATGCAGTTGCATCGACCGGTGGTGTGGCCGCCGCCCTGACGGATTCACAGCTCGGTGAACTCGGCAGCTCGCTGCTCAACGCCAAGTATTCACAGAAACAGGAGAAAGAGGCCGATGACTGCGGCTATGACTTCCTCGTGGCCAACGGACGTAATCCCTGGGGAATGGTGATGGCGTTCGAGAAGATGCAGGCTATGGAGGAGAAGGCAGGCGCGAAATCAAGCTATGTCGACAAGATGTTCTCCTCCCATCCCGAGACCGAGGCGCGTATCAAGGCCATGACAAAGCGATGCGAGAAGGATGGCATCGCGCGTCCGGAGAGTGCGTCGGCCGCGGAGTGATTCCCGGATAAGAGATATGAAAAAAGAGTCTCCCCTGCGGCCGTTACGGCCGCAGGGGAGACTGCTTGAATCTTNGAGAGTGTTTCAATTTCCTACTTTCAGCGTGTAGTTCAGTCCGGGTGTCTGAGGCACCTCCAGCTGATCGTTGGCTAAAGTGATNGTAGAATCAGAATCGACCACGAAATAAATNGGAGTGTCGATGGAGCCGGCAGAGGAATCCTTGGCATCTTTTACGAGCTCGAGATACGTCTTCTCACCCTGTTTCTTCACACGGAAATCACCTTCGGAATAGAATGTGGCGATGTCGCGGTAGCCGATCATTGCGGTTGAGTCGCCGCGCAGGTAGGTCTCCACGAGCCTGTAGTCGCCGTCATTGTCGTCATGGTCGTAGTCGAGTGTGAGAGTGTAGCGGATACCGTCGCAGTCGGCCGCCGGAATAACGCCGGTGTAGACTTTGTCGATGCCGTCGTGGCCACGGTCATTGCCGCAGGCCTTGTCGCCGCAATTGCCGCAGGCAGTCATTGCCAGCGTGAGGAGGGCGGCGCCTCCGAGGAGAATGCTCTTCTTCATATTTCTATAATTTATTGCGTAAAATATTTTTACTTTTGTCACCGGCCTGATATATTAATATCAGGAACAGTCTATATTATAACATCAGCCATATGCGAAAGGTTGATTCATAAGAGCTTGAACCAGTGTTTAATTCGAATGTCAATAAAAATTAAATAAGAAATGCCTTCCACGCAGCAAAATCAGAATGTGCTTGACCGCACGCGTTATCATCGTCCGGAAAATTATGATGTCATATTCCATAATGATGACTTCACCCCGATGGATTTTGTCACATTTGTGCTTCGCGCCATATTCTTTCTCCCGGGGGCAACCTCGGAGGCAATCATGCTGAAGGTACACACCGAGGGNAAGGCGGTCGTAGGCAGTTATCCCTACGACATGGCGCGCTCGCGGGCNGATCTGACAATTTCCCGTGCGCGCGAAGAGGGATTTCCNCTCAACGTCACTGTAGAGCCGTCGGAATCCCCATTCTGAATTAATTTATTAAAGTATAGAAATTTATCCTATGAAACAAACCGCGAACTTGCGTCTATGTATACATNCCNCCCTCGATATGGTGATCGAGCGGAGACATCAATTCTTCACACCGGAACATATTCTTGCCGCCATCGCGGTGCATCCCGCATTCCGGGAGGTGGCGCGTGATTATCATTCGGATCGGAGNAATAAATTTTATCATGAACTGCGTCAGGCTTTGGATCAGCTTCCAAGTGTGCCGGAGGATATATGGGAGGAGTGTTATGGTGCGGGAGAAGAGGGGGTGAGTGCATCGAATCATTTCCGCCAACTGATGTCATTNGCCGAGTTGCACGCCGGCTCTTCGGGGCGGCAGGAAGTGGATATTACACATGTGCTTTTCTGCATGTTTGACCTCGATGAATCGATGGCAGGTTATCTTCTGCACAGTTTTGTGGGGAATCGTGGAGAATTCATTTCGCGTTTCACAGCGGTTCTGGGTTCGATGCCGGTTCCGGAAAGTCTCGATATATCGGAGCTTCCCGATCCCGACGTTGATTCTCTGGATGATGAGGGCTTCTTTGCGGATGATTACGATTCATTCGGAGTGCCGCCGGCAGCGGCTCCCGCTTCCGGGAATAAGACTGAGCAGGCCGGAGAGGGGGGAAACTGGAAATCAGACGTCATCTGCATCAACGATATTGTCGACAGCCATAATCCGCTGATCGGAAGGGAGAGGGAGCTGGAGCGCACGGTGCAGGTGCTATGCCGTAAGGAGAAGAATAATCCGCTTCATCTCGGGGAGCCGGGGGTAGGGAAAACCGCGCTTGTCTATGGGCTCGCCCGTATGATAAATGAGGGGCGTGTGCCGGAGCGGTTGCGCGGGGCGCGCATTTACAGGCTCGATATGGGGAGCCTTGTGGCGGGCACCCGCTACCGGGGGGATTTCGAGGAGAAACTTCAGCGGATATTGAAGGGTGCGTCGGAGGAGAGAAACGCCATACTTTATATAGATGAGATTCATACCATAATGGGGGCGGGCTCGACCAACGGCGATTCGCTCGATGCCTCGAATATTTTGAAACGCTATCTGGAGGAGAGCGATATACGCTTCATCGGGGCCACTACCTTCGCCGAGCATAAGCGCACCCTCGCGCGCAGCGGGGCGTTGTCACGACGTTTTCAGGAAATCGAGGTGGCGGAGCCAACCGAGGAGGAGNCTATCCGNATTTTGGAGGAGTTGCGGCCGATATATGAGGAGTTTCATTCGGTCAGCTATGGCCCGGGCGTAATTGAGATGGCTGTCAGGGAGAGCGCGCGGCATATTCACGGGCGTTTCCTGCCTGACAAGGCTATCGACCTCATCGATGAGGCAGGGGCATGGCGCGAGATGCATCCGGGGGAGGATGGAGGGCGTGTGGTGGATACAGCCATGCTCTCCGAGGTGTTGGCGCGTGTCGCTAAGGTCGACGCTCTGGCCGTCAAGGAGGAGAATTCGGCTCTGACGAGGTCGCTGGCCGAGCGAGTGCTGGCCGATGTCTATGGTCAGGACGCGGCGGTGACGGATGTCGTGGAGTCGGTGCTTATGGCGCGGGCCGGATTGACTGAGGAGCGTCATCCGCAGGGGGCGTTTCTTTTCGTGGGGCCTACGGGTGTCGGCAAGACCGAGCTGGCGCGTGTGCTGGCGCGGGAGATGGGCATAGGGTTGGTACGCTTCGACATGAGCGAGTATTCGGAGAAACATTCGGTGGCGAAGTTGATCGGTTCGCCGGCCGGATATGTAGGCTATGAGGATGGCGGTCTTCTGACTGACGCGATACGGAAGCAACCGAACTGCGTGCTTCTTCTGGATGAGATAGAGAAAGCGCATTCCGACATCTACAACATACTCCTTCAGGTGATGGACTATGCCAAGCTGACGGACAATCAGGGGCGTCAGGCGGATTTCTCTAATGTGGTGCTTATCATGACGTCGAATGCCGGAGCTCAGTTTGCTTCGCGGGCGAGTGTCGGATTCGCGGGTGGCGTCAGTGCTGGGCAGGCAATGATGAAGGAAGTCAAACGGGTGTTCAAGCCGGAGTTCCTCAATCGTCTGACGGCTATCGAGGTCTTCAACGATATGGATGCCGTCATGGGGGGAATGATTCTTGACAAGGCGCTTCGGGGTTTGCGCGATCGGCTGGGGAATAAGGGCGTGACTCTGAATCTGACGGAGGCTGGCCGCCGGCTGCTGCTTGACCGGGGNACGACGCGCGAATATGGCGCGCGTGAGCTGCATCGTGTGATCGAGGGTGAGCTGACGCGTCCGATAAGCCGTGAGATTCTCTTCGGCAGATTGATCGATGGCGGCAACGTGACAGCTGATGGCGGCGATGGAAAGATTAAACTTATTGTGGAACCGAAACAGAAAGACTGATATGGCAATGAGCGATGATAGGACGGAATACCCCAATATGTTTGAGGATATCGTCGATATGGAAGAGGAGGAGTATCTTAAGACCTACGACGAACTCGACACGCTTATGCGCCGGATTCCTCCGGTGGAATATTTGATGACTGAAGAGGGTGTCAGGGTTGAGGTGTCGTTTCCGGATCCTCGGCGAATGTGGACGGTGGAACAGATGAAGACCGGGGCGAATTATCCGTATGGCATCAGTCCGGTGGCGATACGTGTCAGTCTCGAATGTCCGTTTTGCTGGGGTGGGGATCTCTCTATGGAGACTCTGCGTCTGGCCTACTCATGGGGGATCTTTCCGTGGGTCGATTTCCGGAGAGCCCGGGAGGAGGGGGATTTGGAATGGTTCTGTCCGTTGAGACGATTCGTGATATTTCCGGATAAGATACATGTGTCGCATTCCCTTCGCACGTTGCTCAATAAGGCTCGTTATAGAGTCAGTCATAANGAGATGTTTCCGGAGGTCATCGAAGCGTGTTCGAAAGTAGACGGCCGTTATGACCAGGCCGGAGCGTGGCTCGGGGAGGAGATAATCGAGGCTTACACGAAATTATGGAGATCGGGATTGGCACGTTCGGTAGAGGTACGGGATACGTGGGACAACGACCGATTGGTGGGAGGTCTTTATGGCGTGTGGATCAATGGTTGTTTCATCGGGGAGAGTATGTTCTCACATGTTCCGTCGGCAAGCAAGATAGCGATGGTAGGTCTGGCGGAATGGATGAGGGGGAATGGCGGTAAACTGATTGACTGCCAGATGGAGACGCATCATCATAAGAGTATGGGGGGTGAACGTATAAGTTGGCCCGACTATCTCCGTCATCTGAATCCGGAGGGTTATCTTATGCTTCGCCGCCACTGCGCACGCCCCCTCGATATTTCCGCACCTTATGCCACTGTACGGAGATCTGCCGGTAACTCCACTGAGTAGGAATCTGTTTTGCTAATATTAGCACACGGGACTCCGGGAGATTTGCGGAGAGGAGAGGGATACCCGAGGAGCGGACACACGTAAGATGATCCAGGCGGAACGCAGGGACCGGATGAAACGGATGGCCGAGAAATCGGGTTATGGTGTCTGACGACGACGCCGTTTCGGTTTTTTGAAGATCGAACAGATGCCGCGGAAGATACTGCGGTAGAAATCGTAAAGACCATATAAGGCTTGACATGTCAGTCCAATAGCGACAGTAAGTATCAATCCAGCAATTCCTAGTGCTATAATCCACCCGATAGCAGTACAGACAAGTTCAAGAGGGCTCATAATAAGACATTTTTCAGATATAACAAANAANTCATGGCAAAGGCGACAGTCGGGATAAATTTTGTGATCACGCAGGGGGCCAACGGGATGCAGCAGCTAACCGTTCAGGCCAAGGATCTGCGCGACGTGATGCAGCGGACTATACGTATCACGCGCAAGCTCAGCCATGAGACCGTGGGATTCACCGTCCTCTTCACCATCGACGGCCGACGTCCGCCAAACTCATGTCTCTCATCGGAACAGTACGTTCACCCCGAAAAATAAAAATCCCGCATTGGACGGATGCGGGACGAGGGGAGATAGGGGGATATTTAGAGTTTGGATGCTGCGGTATTGAGACGGCGGGATAGATCTTCAAGAGCTTCCTTCAGCTGTAGCCTTTCGGCTTCGGTGAAACCACCTCCGGGAGTGCCGTCACTCTTTATTCCGTCAAGCTTATGGTACAACCATGAGCTTGATTTTCCGAAATATGTCCTTGCAAGCTCCCTCCAGGATATGGCCATGAGTACGTCCTGCAATCGTTGCTTCGCGTCGGTCAGAAGTTCTTTAGATTCCATAAGTATGTCATATTATAATGATGTCATTAAAACAGAGTTTCAAAGTGCAACCTCCTCCTAAGGAGGCTGCACCCAAACTCTGTTACGGCATATCCGTCAGCTCATCGAAGATCTGCTGAGCGTACCACAGAAGATTCGGGTAACTGTCCGGGTAACCTTTTCTGTAGTTACGGATTGCCGCAATGAGTTCTTCTTCTTGTTTGCTTAATTTCATTTGCAAAACGAATTAAAGTTAAACATGTTTCTGAACTCATTGCAAAGTTAATACTAATTTTCGTATTATACAAATATTCGTACTAAAAAGTTTTCCATAACATTGATTTTAACACTATGTTACGCCTTATTAAAGCTNANTATCAGCTAATAATCTAAGTGNANNAACTCATTGTAAATCAGTAGNGAAATAAGNTAAAATGCTCATTTACATAAAGAAAGAGCGGCCACACGGTCGCTCTCTCCCGATTCCACTATAAACTATATCTAACTAAACTTTACTCGCATACATCCATTCTCTCGAATCGGTGGATGCTACTCTTTTTGTTTTTATATCTCTTGAACGCTGACTATGGATGGTTGGTTGAGTANAAGCACTATGTTTAAGATTATACAACGTTAGTTAACGGTTAAGGANGTTTGTATAACTTTTTGTTAAAATTTCACTCGTTTTTCCCTGACATAAATCGTGCGCAGAGGTCGGACCGGCTCTGCGCACGATTTTTGGGTCGTCGGGGGATTNCAGGGATGTCGGGNTGGAGGAGGTCAACGGAATGCGTTGGCTGCGGGAAGATATTCGTAGCCGGCATCGGCGAGTGTCTTGATGAGCTGCGACTTGTCGATGTCGAGACCTGCACATAGTGATTCGAGGTCGGGGTACTCATCGCGCAGCTTCATGTTGATGAGGCTGCATAGCATGTGGGGATCCTGTGGAAGTGTCATAAGGATTTTATTTGGTTGGTTATAAATTTCGTGTTATCTTTGCAAAGCGTATGTACTGCAAAGATAACACGGCATATTGCCGGATGGTTGAACCCGCATGTGCGTCGTCATAATCCGCAGGTCCGGGTCAGGCTTCGGAGAAACTTGATCTTCAGATATTTGTACGCTTAATCTACATTTGCATGAGATATTTTACAACTAACCGCATAGGATATATTGTCAAAGGAATTTTTTTGGCATCAGTGTGTCTGCTCCAACCGTCGGGGGCACGTGCCTGCACGAGCGCGATCGTGTCGGCCGATGCATCGGCTTCCGGGCGACCNTTGCTATGGAAACATCGTGATACGTCGACAATCGANAATAAGGTGGANTATGTAGCCGGAAAAGATGGAGCATATTCATATGTCGCGCTCTTCAATGCGGCTGACCGTAGTCTTTCGGAAGCATGGACAGGAATGAACGAGGTCGGATTCGCGGTCATGAATACAGCTTCTTACAATATCAAGGATGATAATGTGCCGGATAAGAAAATGGACCGGGAGGGTTACGTGATGACCCTGGCTCTGCGTTCATGCCGCAGTGTAGATGATTTTGAGGAGTTGCTCAGGTCGCTCCCTCGTCCGATGGGGGTGGAGGCTAACTTCGGTGTGATAGACGCGGCGGGGAACGGCGCTTATTTCGAGACAAACAATGATTCCTACGTGAAATATGATCTGAAAGATGCNGAAGGTGGCGTGCTGATACGCACTAATTACAGTCATTCCGGCCGAAAGGGGGAGGGCTACGGCTATGTGCGTGAGGCCAATGCGGAGCATATGATATGTCCGGTGCTTGATGCCGCCGGGAAGATTTCACCGGAGTATCTTACGGAGGTCGTNTCNCGCAGCTTNTACCACGACGTGCGTCATCAGGATGCGCTTGAATCCGGTGAACGCTGGGCCGTNGATGAGGATTTCATTCCACGATATAAGTCGACCGCTACGATAGTGATAGAGGGTGTGCCTCCGGTGGATGATATAGATGCGGTCTGTGCGGCCGATATTGTGCCGCAATACATAATGTGGACGGGACTCGGGTATCCGCCATGTTCGGAGATTGTGCCGGTATGGTGTCATTCCCGGGGAGTGCGTGAGGATCTGNGGGGTATCGGCCCGGACGGCACGTCGCCGATGGGGAACACCGTCAAGAAACGCCGTGGCGAGGTGTTTCCNCCGAGGAANGGTGGAAATACGAAGTATATCGATCTGCAAGTGTTGAGCAACAGTGAGGGTACGGGCTATCTCCAGACGCTCGTGCCGCGTAATAAGGAGACATANAGATTGATTTCCGCTCGCCGCGACAGAGGGGAGATAGAGTTATGATCTCTTCAGAAGTTTTCAAGATGGGTCAGGGGGCGATGTTGGCACGGTTATATGCTCTGCATGGCCGGATCTGGAGNGTGGGAACGGCGGNCGTGATATCCGCGCTCATTATATGGTGGCTTGTNACGGCCGACTTACGGTTGCTTATCTGCGCGCTGATAGNGCTGTTTATAATCGTGCCGATGGTNATGGCGTTTCTCTATATCAACTATGCGCTGGCTCCCGAGGTGGCGTACAATGTGCTGCCGCATCGGTTAACGCTGACCGAGGAGGGNGTGGAGGTGGCAATCTTCCCGCGGCGCGACAGTGATGANCCGACTGAGGAGAATTCTCCTGAAGANTCTGAGGATATTCCTGATNAGGAGANATATGGCGAACCTGCGCTCACACGATTAATCNGCTATGACNCCATAGANCGTTTCACTATATTGCCTGCCGGTGTAAGCTTTAATGTCAGACCGGCCGGATTCCTTTACATACCNCAATCTGCTTTCACTTCGGCCAAACTTTTCCAGACCTTCATCGAGGANCTTCTAAATAAACAGAAAAGATGAAAAAGAGAGATTATTGCTATAAGATAGCAATGGAGGTGCGCGATTATGAACTCGACACCGAGAATATCGTCAACAATGCCAATTATCTCCATTATATGGAGCATACCCGCCATAAATTCTGCGCTCATGCCGGAGTATCTTTCATAGAGCTTCAGAAGCANGGGATAATGGCAGTTGTCCGTAAAATTGAAATAGAGTATATGGAATCGCTGCGCAGCGGCGAGACATTCATCAGTGCCCTATGGCTTGAACGCAAGGGGCCGCGTTTNATCTTCCATCAGGATATACTGAAGGCTGACGGNTCACTCGTGACGACGGCAGTAGTCACNTGCGTGATGCTTCGCGACGGTCGTCTGAGCCGTGGCGACGAGGTGGCCGAGCTTTTCAAGAAATGGTTGTAGNATTTTATTAGATCAGCAGCTTGATTGGATTCCAATCCACAAGAAATGAAGTGGATTGNGGGCTTAGCCGATTAAGGAGTACCGGTTNCCGGGATGACGGAGCACCACACCGTCAAATTCCAATTCCCCGAGCTGGCTCATGACGACATTTATGGGGAGACCTGTGGCATGCACGATCGCATCCANTTGAAGCGGGTCGGAAGAGTTGCGAAGAGAATCGCATATCAATGCGGCTTCCTCCCCGAGTTCGGGGAAGAGCGAGCGTTGGGGAGTTGCATCCGAATCTTTTGCGGGAGCCTCCCAGCAGGCGTCGTTCATAATATCCTCGGCGGNTGTGCAGATAGTGGCGCGTTGCATGCGTATGAGGTTGTTGCATCCGGCGGAGATCTGATCCGTGGTGCGTCCCGGGACNGCCAACACCGCACGATCNGCCTCGAAAGCATGGCGGGCGGTAGACATTGCGCCACCTTTGAGGTCACTTTCCGTAACGACGATGGCATCGGACATTCCGGCCACTATGCGGTTNCGTTCAAGAAAATTATTCCGGAAAGGTNTTGTGCCGGAGGGGTATTGCGATATGATGGCCCCTCCGGCTTTGATGATACGTTTCGCCAGNTCGCGGTGTTGCGCGGGGTAGATCATATCAAGGCCGTGGGCGACGACGGCGACTGTGCGCACGCCGGCTTCAAGAGCGGTGGTATGCGCCACCGCGTCGACACCGAAAGCGAGTCCGCTGACCACGAGCAGATCGGGAAATGATGCNGCGAGGTCGGCNGTCAANCGCCGTGTCATCTCGGCTCCGTAAGGGGTCATGCGGCGNGTGCCCACCATGCTGACGGGATGGCCGGNGTTAAGATCGCATGTACCGAGCATATACAGCAGGGGGGGAGGTCCGGATATCTGTTCGAGTCGCAGNGGATATTCCGCCTCCGTGATCCAGAGAATCCTGATGTTGTGCCNNCGGATAAACAAGAGTTCCTCCCCGGCGCGTTGCAAGGCCTGATAGCGGGCGGATGCAGTCAGATTCGGCGGAGGATTGAATCCGGTGATAGAGCGGAACATCACATCGTCCCCCTTCATGAAATCAGTCAGCGGGACATCGCGTGTGTCAAGCTCCACCAGTAATCGGGCGTCGATGTTCCTCAACATCGACGCCGCGATACGGCAGATTATCTCTTCATCCTCCTCTTGGTTTCGCATCATTCGGCGGGGAATCTGTCGAGCACNGTCTCCACAAGCTGCCTGACAGCGGGTTTATAATCCGTATTGGCTTTTGACGCCATTCTTTCGGCAATTATGCAGCAGACGGTCAATGCCTTGTGGCCGAGCANGCGNGCGAGACCCTGAAGACATGCCGANTCCATCTCGAAATTAGTGATTCTCCGGTCATGGAATCTGAATGAATTGATTTTCTCATTGAGATGAGGGTCGGCGAGGGGGAGGCGCACCATTCGCCCCTGGGGGGCATAGAATCCTACGGCGGCTATGGTGGAGCCATGTATCATGTCGTCACGTCCGATAGCTTCAAGCAGACCGGGNTCGGCATCGACGGTATAGGGGGCGGCCCATNTGGGGAGCCAGCCGGTGTGNCGCATGAACTCACGTTCGAATTCCAGATCGCAGACGCTGTCGCGGCCCGCATAGAAATTCAGTATGCCGTCAAATCCCGTGGCCTTCGAGGCCATGACGAAATCTCCGATATGAANGTCATCCTGAAGGGAGCCGCTCGTGCCGATNCGCACCATCCGCAGAGTCCGATGATCGGGACGCACCTGACGGGTTTCGAAATCGACGTTAGCGAGCGCATCAAGCTCCGTGACGACNATTTCTATATTGTCAGGGCCGATACCATGTGAGATACATAGCATCTCCTTCCCTTTATATTTGCCCGCGATCGCGTGAAATTCACGGGAAGAGACATCATACTCGATTTCATCGAAATAGGAGGCCACCATGTCTACGCGACCCGGATCTCCGACGAGGATAATGTTGTCGCGCAGCTGGTCGGGACGCAGNTGAATGTGGAAAGCGGAGCCGTCGGCATTGATTATCAGCTCCGAAGGTGAGATGGTGCGTTGTGTCATGGCATTCAGATTTAAATATCAGCGATTNTTATACATCTCCTCGTAGTAGCGTTCATAGTCGCCGGAGGTGATGTTGTCCATCCANTCCTGATGGTCGAGATACCAGCGGACGGTCTTCTCGATNCCCTCCTCGAACTGCAGGCTCGGCTCCCAGCCGAGTTCCGACTGGAGCTTGCGGCTGTCGATGGCGTAGCGCATGTCGTGGCCGAGACGGTCGGTGACGTAGGTTATCAGCTTCTCCGACTCCCCCTCGGGATTCCCCAACAGACGGTCGACCGTCTTGATGATGACCTTAATGAGATCGATGTTCTTCCACTCGTTGAATCCGCCGATGTTGTAGGTCTCGGCCACCTTCCCCTCGTGGAAGATGAGGTCGATGGCGCGGGCGTGGTCCTCGACGAAGAGCCAGTCGCGCACGTTCTC
>JAAVDV010000036.1 GCA_014801595.1 Bacteroides sp. | reverse complement strand
GCCGACCTCGGCCGCGTGACGAAGCATATGGTATATATGCTCTATACGGAAATCGTGATGTACCAGAACGACGAGACCCGCAAACCGACCGCCCTCAAATATATGGAGGAGATCATCAATTCAGGCAAATATGACCTGATGCCCAACTTCGCCGATATCTGGGATGTATCCGGAGAATGGTGCCAGGAGTCAATCTGGGAAATCAACTACTCCGACTATCAGGGTGCGCGTAACTGGAGCTGGGGCGGAACAGCCGGCGGCACAGTCGTGCCCGGCATGATCCTGCCGCGCGGCTACAACAAGGCCGACGGTATCCACGATGATACGGGCTGGGGCTTCTGCACCGTCCGCAAGTCGACATATGACTCCTACGATGCAGCCGATACGCGCCGCGACGCTTCTATCTGGGAGCCGGGCGAAGGCAACTACAACCCCGCTTTCCAGGACACGGGCTACTTCCTCGCCAAGTATGCAGGCCGAATCGGCGGCAACTCCGCACAGATCGCCGACGCTATCCTCAACTACAACAACAACCTGCGTGTCTATCGCTTCTCTGAGGCTCTTCTCTATGCAGCCGAGCTCGGCTCGCCCAATAAGCAGCAGTATCTCGACCGCGTGCGCCAGAGAGCCGGCGTTCCCTCAGTTCCCGCTACTTTCGACAACATCATTCAGGAACGCGCATGGGAATTCCTCGGCGAGGGCAAGCGCTACTGGGACCTCATCCGCACAGGTCTGGCCGTGGATTATCTCGTAGAGGATACCGAAATTCCCGACGGACGTAAGGGTCACTACACCCCCAACAAGAAGTATATCCCCTTCCCGCAGAGCGAGATCGACAATTGTCAGGGTCATCTCCAGCAGAACACACAGTACTTCATGTAATCCCCCACCCGTTTTAATTCGAACTACAGATGAAAACAATAAATAAAATCATAGGCTGTGGCTCTATGGCGGGTCTTCTCCTCGCCATGACGGGCTGCGCCCAGGAGGACATCTTCGAGCCTTCAGCTGCCGGAATCCCCCAGGCTTCCGATTATACAATCGGCATCAGCGTCGACGAGTTCAATACCGTGGAGCTCAATATCCTCGACAAGAACGGCCAGCGTGCCACAGGTGTCTACCCGATCTGGTATGTCAACGAAAGCCAGCGTCCCTCGACTGCCCTCACCTACCGTGACCTCATCACCGTAGCCGGCGAATACCCGGTAGAGATGAAGGTCGGCAACGCCAACGGCGTTTCAGAAGGTTCCGTCAACGGCACCATCGTAATCGATAAGACCATCTTCGATTTCGCTCCCTACATGCAGGCTCTGACCAACGGCGAAACCAAGGAATGGGCCGTCGACGGATCGAAGCAGGGCAACATGGGTTGCGGTCCGGCTGAGAACCCCACTGAATGGTGGAACGCTCAGCCCGGCGACAAGGAGGCTTTCGGCGTGTATGACAATACACTCATCTTCGGCACCACCCCCGACGGCGGCGACACTTCGGGCATGTATGTCTTCGACCCGAGCACAGCCGGCACCTTCTATGTCAATAAGGATGTCCACTCCCTCCCCGGCTATCAGGTGAACAATCCTGAGAACGGTGAAGACTTCACCGTGGCTTCCGGTGTAGTGGAGTCACAATTCACTCTTTCGGCAGAGGGCGCGAACCTCTACCTCGTCCTCCCCGCAGATACCCCCTTCCCCTACGTTCCCTCCGAAGCGGCCTTCGCCAACCCGAAATACCGCATCACGAGCTTCAACAGGAACGAGATTACTCTCGTGCAGGATCTCGACGGTATCTCCTGGCAGTATATCATCGCCCCGAAGGGTGAGGCTGTGAACGATGTGACCACGACAGGCTTCAAGTATGACTTCGAGCATAACCTCTGGAAGAACGCCAATGTATGGGTGGCTTCCACTTGGTTTGCCGACGGCAACTGGTCTGAACTCGGCGACCAGCCCGCTGTGACACTGACAGACACGAAGGGTATCTCGCTCCATGTTCCCGCCGAGACAGGCAACGATCAGTGGCAGGGTCAGGTACACGTCGAGACCGACATCGAGGTATCAGCCGCCAAGACCTATGACTTCTCCTGCAAGGTGAATGTGCCCAAGGCCGGCGCAGTGACCGTGAAGGTTCAGAAGGTTGGTGATGATGAAACATTCTTCACAGCTGACCGTGTAGACGTAGAGGCTGGTGGCGACATCGTATGGTTCTACGACGTGCAGGGCTTCGACGGCACGCTCAAGATCGCGTTCGACTTCGGCGGATACGGCGACTGCGACATCGAGATCAGCGACATCGTGTTCAAGGAGAACGGCTATGACGACGGCACGGTTATCCCCGCCTCGGCAGCAGCTCCCTCGATTTCAGACGCCGACAATATCTTCGCAAACTTCGAGGTAGTGAAATACTCCACATGGTTCGCCGACTCCTCATGGAGTGACGCAGCCATCACTCAGCCCGAAATCGTATTCTTCGAGGATGGCTACAGCTTCATCGCTCCGGAGGGTATCGGTTCCGACCAGTGGCAGGGCCAGGTACACGTCTGGACCAACGTCGAGACATCTGCCGAAAACAAGTATGACTTCATGCTCACCCTTGAGTCGGACGCCGATCTCAGTCAGGTGACCATCAAGCTGCAGAAGGGTGATTCGCTCGGCGAGGACACCGACACCGATGACAATGTGTCGATCGTTGTCGCCAGAGTCGATGTCGAGGCCGGCGTTCCCTATACCTACTTCTTCAAGAAGAAGGATGGTATCGACACCAAGAACCTTCAGCTCTGCATGGACTACGCAGGCGCTCCCGCCAAGGCAAACATCACAGTATCCGATATCCGGATGCAGGTAGCTAAATAAACTCAAGGCTGACGGCATCAGCCATCGGTAAACATTCTGACTTCCAGAAGGGTCCGGTTTTCCCGGGCCCTTCTTTTTCATTCAGACCTCTCCCCCCACCACCCCGCTCTCTTGGGGAATCGGAAATAAATCGTTAAATTCGCGGTATGAAAAGATACGCATTGATAGATATGGATGGTGTGCTATATGACTCCATGCCCTTCCACGCGCTCGCATGGCAGCGCATGATGGCCGAGCAGGGAATCGACACCGACCGTGATGAATTCTTTCTTTACGAGGGTATGACCGGGAAAGCGACTGTCGACCTTATTTTCCAAAGGGAACTCGGCCGCCATGCCACTGATGAGGAGGCTCTCCGTCTCTATCGCCGTAAGGCCGACATATTCGTGGAGATGGGTGAGAAGCGTAAGATGCCGGGAGCCGGCCGGATGCTGAGCGTGCTCATGGAGCGGGGAATCGGACGTGTGCTGGTGACGGGATCGGCGCAGCATTCCCTGCTCGACCGTCTGGATATGGATTATCCCGGTGCATTCCCGGCAGGTAAGCGGGTGACAGCCCTTGATGTCACTCACGGGAAGCCGGATCCGGAGCCGTATCTGAAAGGGCTGGAGAAAGCCGGGGTGAAATCGGATGAGGCTTTCGTAATCGAGAACGCGCCGTTAGGTGTGCGTGCCGGGAAAGCTGCGGGACTCTTCACGATAGCGGTCACGACCGGTCCGATTCCGCGCGAGGCTTTCGAGCGTGAGGGTGCCGACCTTATTTTCCCCTCGATGGATGCATTCGCCGACGCATTGCCGGAACTTCTTGAACGGATATGATTATGGCTATCATCGACAGGATCCGACAGACCATCGCCACCGTCGCCCCCGACAAGGTATTCGTCATCACCGACTCCAATGTAGCCGTGGTGGAGAGCCGGTTGATCGAGGCTCTCGATCCGGCCTATGTGGCAGTGGTGGAGGCGGGAGAGGAGCATAAGGGGATAGCTGAGGTCGCACGCATAGCCGGGGAGTTATCGGCCCGGGGCGCGACACGGCGTTCATTGATAATCTGCATCGGTGGAGGGATGGTGACGGATCTCGGCGGATTCGTGGCGGCAATCTTCAAAAGGGGTATCCCCCATATAAATGTCGCCACCACCCTGCTCGGGGGGGTGGATGCTTCGGTAGGAGGAAAGACGGGAGTCGATTTAGGGGGTCTTAAGAATGAACTTGGTGCGTTCCATATGCCATTGGAGGTATTTGCCGACACGGAGTCATTCGCATC
Source organism: Bacteroides sp. (assembly GCA_014801595.1). Lineage (GTDB taxonomy): Bacteria > Bacteroidota > Bacteroidia > Bacteroidales > Muribaculaceae > Lepagella. The sequence continues at coordinate 21,004 of JAAVDV010000036.1, read as the reverse complement.
GCTCCCCCCTGTGGAGATTCTTTCCGGCTTCGGAGAGATTATCAAGACCGCGTTCCTCGCTGGGGATGATATGACCCGGCGTATATTGGGGCTTGATCCGATGGAAGCCACGCCCTCGATGCTTGAGGAGATATGCGTATTCTGCAGGGATGAGAAGATGCGGGTGGTGGAGGCGGATCCTACGGAAAAGGGGCTGAGGAAGGTGCTGAATCTCGGTCACACCGCAGGGCATGCGATGGAGACATTGATGCTGGAGCGCGGCACACCTGCAGCACACGGCGTGGCAGTGGCTCACGGTCTGCTGGTGGCATTGATACTCAGCAACATGGAATGTGGCCTTGACTCGGCTTGGGTCAGCCGATATGCCTCATGGTTGCGCAGTTACTATCCGGCTATTCCATTCAGCTGCAGGGATTACGCCGATTTATGGCGTATCGCGCGCCATGACAAAAAGAACGCCGGCACAGCCGACGTTCTCAACTTCGTTCTCCTCGCGTCACCGGGACATCCCGTGACCGACGTTGCCATCGACCGCTCCCGTTTCGAATCGGCCCTCGACATCTATCAGGAACTCCAAGGCAGATAAGGTCAGTGGAACTCCTGATAATGTTCGTAAAGAGCGACCGGACCAAGATGCCAAAGCTTGGTTTCCTCATCAGCGAGCATCTTGTAGGTGTTTGACCTGTAGACCGTACGCACGGCATCAATAATCGGGAGGTCGAGGTGCTTCGAAATCAACATTGCCAGCTGACTTACCTTGTATGGCAATATGAGGTATAATTTTTCAGGTGTTATGGCATTCATTTGCTTACCGGATAATAGGATTGAAACTTCAAGTATGGCAACGCTTCATCGGTATGGAATAAATATTGATCCACTAAACGATACGTTTTGAGTTCCCTGATAAGAGTCTCTTTACTGATGACACCTCCTTCGAACAGCGAAAACTGAGTATACACCTTATCATCTGCAACCGGGCCAATGACTATGTCATAATCATGTGAATACCCCTCCATCATTCTGTTTGCAAGCACGAAGTCCACCCATTCCTCATCAGCTGCGGGGAAAATCTTTACGTTAAGTTCGGAGGTCACTTTATCAATATCGAAACAATACGTATTTACGTATCCTTCATCATCCATCGTTTTAAGTCTGTTTCTCACCCACCTTTCCGCCTGTTCCCTTGAAGTTGTTAGATAGAATCCTCGTCCAAAATCCAGTGTACGTTCAGGCTCACGTATTTCTGGAACAGGAATAATATGAGAACCACCGTGAAACAATATCTGCTCCATATCTACAATGTTATTTCTTTGTAATCATGTCATCGATTTCTTCCATGAGCCATTTGGCACCATGCTGATGCATTACGTCATAGAATTCCGCAAGATGATCCAGCAATCCATTTTCCGACAAAATCTCCATTGCCTCCTCTCCTGATATACCTTTATGGTGCTTATATTGCTCTATGGCGAATGAAAGAAACACCGGGATGGAATCATCCCCGGTGTAGTCAGATGCATACCGTTTCTCTCCCATCTTTTCACTCATGACTTCATAGGGTTTGGATTTCACTTGAGTAAATTTTTATAAAATGCTATTCGCGGAGGCGGGAGTCAATGATGATGGTGACGGGACCGTCGTTGACGAGGCTCACCTGCATATCGGCTCCGAAAACACCTCGGGCCACCTCACGCCCGAGAAGAGCGGAGAGGCGAGCGCAGTACATCTCATAAAGCGGAACAGCCACATCATGCCCCGCCGCATGTATGTAACTCGGGCGATTCCCCTTCCGGGTGGAGGCCGTCAGCGTGAACTGGCTTACCGCCAGAGCCTCCCCGGCGATATCGATGAGCGAACGGTTCATCACCCCGTTCTCATCTGGAAATATACGCATCGCGGCCGTCTTCGCCGCGAGCCATTCCACATCGGCCGGAGTATCTCCCTCGGCCACTCCGACCAGAATCAGCAGACCCCGGCCGATACTGCTGTAAAGTTCGCCGGCAATCTCCACTGAAGCCTTGCCGACACGCTGTATCACCAATCTCATAATACAAAATTACTGAAAATTCCGCGACAATCCAAACAAATAGATAGAACCGTGACGGGGTGGAAAGTGTTAACGTATCATAAAGAATGTATATGGATAAACCCGATAAGACATCCCGGAACAACGAAGAGTCACCACGACGCGGATTACCCCGATTCCTCAAAATCGGAGGCATCGTCGCGGGTTCATTCATAGGGCTTATCCTCCTCCTGCTCTGCGGCATCAGTCTATTCCTGACCCCGTCACGCCTGACGGAGATTGTCAACCGCGAGGCCGGCCAATATCTTAACGCCGACATCCGCGCCCACAATATATCCTATACGCTGTGGAGCTCATTCCCGCGCTTCCGCATATCGACGGATTCAATAACAGTGCGCTCGCGCACTCTCGACTCTATCCCGGCCTCTATAAAGAGTCAGCTCCCCGAAAACGCAGATTTCCTCGGCTCGCTGAAGAATTTCAGGGGGAGTATCAATGTGGTTGACCTATTCCTCAACAGATACGTCATCCATGACGTGGAGGTCGACGGCCTGCGGATCAATCTCGTAGCCTACAACGATTCGATCAACAATTACAATCTNATACCGACCTCGGGCCNGNANCTGAAAAAAGTACCCTACTTCTCGGCCGAACTCATCGCGCTGCGCAATCCGGGCGCACTCACCTATTTCTCCAAGGCAACCGACACGCAGGCCACNCTGCGGCTCGCCGATCTCACNCTGAGGCGCGTAGTNAAAACCCGGAAGGAGAATGAATACAGACTCGCCCTGGGGGGNGACGTGACCGCCAGGTCGGCAGGCATCGATATCCTGCACGACTTCCCTTTCAGTCTCGACGGCGACCTCACACTGCGCTTCGATCCTTTCGGNGTGTCGCTCTCCGATTATGAAATCGATCTGGGGGAGATTCACAGCACGCTCTCCATGTCGGTCGGCATGGGTGACGATCCCCGTATCGAATCATTCAACTATCATATCAAGTCGGTCAACCTGATGAATCTGCTCGGCTATATCCCGAAGGAATACATCCCCTCTCTACAGGGNCTGCAGGCTGATATGCCGATAAGCGCATCCGCCCGGCTACTCGACGCATGGAGCNTGTCGAGCGAGGATTTCCCCTCCATAGAGGTGGATCTCAACGTGCCNGAAGGGGAGATNGACTATACCGTCAGCACGACCACGGCNGGTGGTAAGGGTGAACTGCGCACTTATTCCCTCACCCACTCCCCCATCGAGGGTCACTTCATATTCAACGGAGAGCATCCCGCCGACAGTTATCTCGACATACGGCGTTTCAACGTGTTCGCCTCTGGGGTCAACGCATCGCTGCANGCAAGAGTGACCGATCTGACGACCTCNCCACTCGTGCAGGCCTCCGTCGGGATAGAAGCCGATATCGCCAAGGCGATGAATCTTATCCCGACGACCTCGNCAATCGACGCATCCGGGCACCTTACATCCCGGAATGAAATCAGTTTCCGACTCTCCTCTTTCTCTCGCGAGGCCCTGGCCGACGGACTGCTCGACATCAATACCTCAGGAGGATTCGAACTCAACGATGTGACCCTACGCTATCCGCAGGAGCAGATGAGCATCCGGATAAACCGTTTGACCGCACGCCTGAACGATGATGCCACAGCCCTGACTCCCGGAGGCATCGATAATCCCATGAGCCATATCACCATCGACGTAGACCGCGCCGACGCCTACACTCCGTTCGGACATTTCGAGGGACACTCAGTCAACCTCTCCACCCTCTCCGCCACGCCGAAAGATATTACTCCGGCCGCCCTTCAGCAAGGTCTCCCACTGAAGTTTGACCTGAAGGCCGCCAACTTCAGATTTGACAACGGCGACTCGACCGCGTTCTCCGTCACCGGCAAGGATATAGATATCCGCGATATCGTGGCCACGACCTCCCCGCAGAGTTTCCGGGAGGCCCTTTCTGACGGTCTCGACGTAAAAGCCGGAAGTGTCGATGTAAAATCAGGCGAGACAACTTTTATTCTGCGTGAGCCGGACCTTCATCTATCCGTGGCTGAACGCAACGCCGGATTCCTTGATTCCCTCCCCGCCATACTCGCCATCCCAACTGCATCCACCGCACCGCAGCCTCAGAAAATAGCCGGAGAGTCCCCGGCCCATACACCCGAACTGCTGTCGCTGCAGATGCCGCCGGCTGTCGGGCGCGTGATGAACGGTCTGCATTTCAATACCGATCTGAAAATAAAACGCGTCGATATGGTCAGCCACGGACATCCCGACAGCGATTATCTGGCCGATATCGACCTCTCGCTCAACGAAGAGGCTCTCACCCTGCGCAACCTCTCCATGAGCCTTTCCGACACACCGGCCCGCATAAGGGGGGAGATCGGGAATCTGCGCGGATTCCTGACGAAGGAGGCTTCGGAGTCAAATCCGTTGTTGCTCGATCTGTACGCTGACGTGGACCGCATCGACATCAATGCGTTGAGCCGCAATTATGTGGCCTCGAAGGGTGGCGAGGAGGCCGTCAAGGCGCATCCCACCTCCTCGGCCTCCGATACGGTCGCACTCCTTATTCCACGCAACATAAAGGCCGACATAAAGGCCAACGTCGGGGAAACCGACTATACGAATCTCAATCTGACGGATCTCGTGGCCGACATTTCGGTGGCCGGAGGTGTGGCCGATGTCAAACGTCTCGGCCTCGCCAGCTCATTCGGTCGCGCCGAGGCCTCATTCCTCTATGACTCATCGGATATCGATAATATGAAGGTCGGGGCCACCCTTGACCTGAAGAATATCGACATAGTGAAATTCTTCGCCAAATTCCACTCCCTTCTCGAGATGATGCCGCAGATGAAGAATCTATCCGGCTTCATCTCAATCGACGGCAGTCTGGAGAGCGGGCTATATCCGACGATGAATCTCAACATACCCTCCTTCCAGGCCAATGTCGATGTGGAGGGGCGCGAACTGCTCGTGCATCAGAGCCATTTCATCCGCAAGATCACCCGCATGATGATGATCCGCACAGACGCTGACATCCATATAAAGGATATCGACGTGCATGCCGGGATACATGACAACCTGCTGCAGCTCTACCCTTTCAATTTCGAGTTTGACCGATATAAACTCCATATGCTCGGTGTCAACAACTTCAACGGTCGGCTCTATTATCATATCGGAGTGGAGGAATCACCCCTCCATATCCCCTTCGGCATCAATATCGAAGGGATGTTCCATAATCCGAAACTGCGTTTCGGACGCGCCGCCTACGACATCCGGAAGGGTGAGGAGGTGACCGAACAAATCCAGGAGGAGAATACCCTCAATCTCACCCACATGCTGCGCGAGGCGATGAAGGCGTTCATCTGCACCGGCGCACGCTACAAACCGGAATGATTTTTGAGCCGGAGGGTGAGCAAGTTAAAAATTTTTTTCGTAAATTTGCAAGGTAATTAAAACATGACTGTCATGAAAAGATTCATCATAACGGCCGCCGCCGCGATGGCCGTGGCCGGCGCAATGGCTTCCGACCCTCAGTTTCCGGGGGGCACCGACGCACTCAACCAATACATCACCTCAAACATACACTATCCCGAGACAGCCGCCCGCAACGGTATCGAGGGGGTCGTGACAGTGGAATGCGCCATAAAAACGGATGGCTCGGTAGGAACCATCAAGATAGTGCGCATGATTGATCCGGACCTCGAACAGGAGGCCATACGGCTCATGAAGAATATGCCCGCCTGGACTCCGGCTGAGCAGAACGGCACGGCCGTAGAGGCAGTCGTGACGATACCCGTGACATTTACGCTTCCCGATTAACCCGACTGAGTATAAGAGAGGATGAAATATCTTTTCATTACCGTCGCTGCCATAGTGATGACAGCGACACTGCATAGTTGCGGCCATTCCTCTGCGACCGCCGAGCAATATGTAGAGACGATTTTCTGGGAAGACGAATCTGAAAAGACCATGGCCTATGGCAATGAGGAACTGTCGGACTCCGAACTGATTGCATCCGAGGAGGAGGAACTGTCGGAAGAGGATGTGACGTCCGGCGGAGAGCTTATCGCTGAAGCCCCGGCTCCCGAAAAAGCATCTCCGGAAGAGGTNCTGCCCGCCGAAGCGGATGCTCCGCGACCGCTCACTACAGCCGCCCGCGGAAGGCTCCCCCTGCGACGCATCGGACGCCTCCATGAGATCTTCAATGATTCCAACCATTATCAGCTTGAGCATGCCCGACGACTCGGCATCGAGCCTATGGGGGAGCCGGGCTCTTACTACAACACCCGCCGCCCGCTTGTGAAAATCGAGACCAACAAGGATTTCGTAGTCGACGAATTGCGCCATTCCTATCCCTATCTCGTGCCGGAGGCCGCCAACCTCCTTCATGACATAGGGAGAAACTTCCAGGATTCCCTTGCATCGAGAGGTGGCGGCAAATACAGAATCATAGTGACGAGTGTGCTCCGCACCCCCACCACCGTGAAGCGCCTGCGCCGTGTGAACGGTAACGCCACCCAGGAATCCACACATCAGTATGGCACAACTTTCGACATCACTTACACCCGCTTCAATCCGGCGGAGGGACAGGATATCAACTCCCAGGAGGATCTGAAGAATCTTCTCGGCGAGGTGCTCTATGACCTTCACCGTCAAGGGAGATGTATGATCAAGTATGAGCGCAAATCCCCATGTTTCCACATCACTGTGGTGAAGTAGCGGCCGGTTGAAGCACCTTTCCCAAGGCTTCGACGATACTCCGCATCGTCAGGCCGCCGTTGTCGTTGAGTTCGATGGCCTTGAACTTCGGCAACCTCAGGCCCGCGCACCTGATGAATATGCCGACTCTTTGCGCGGGCGTCAGTCGGCGGAAGTCATCCATAAGCCCATCTTTGTAATAGGCCATTATAAAGTTGTCGAGAGCCTTTGCAGTCTCCTCGCTGATATTTCCTGAACGTTTCTCCATAGAGTGTTTTTAAGGCAAAGTTACACCCGGAGCGCGTCTTAAACACCTTATACATTGATAAAGGATAATCCGCTGAGGATTCCCGATGAAACGGGCATCCCCAGCGGATTATCTTACATATTTTTTCGCAGTCGACAGGCGCGTGGTCACTCCGCAGTCTCGCTCTCCTTGGCGGGAGCGGGAGCGGAGACAGTGACGTTGAACGTCAGCACCTGCGTCGGCTTGAGGTTATAGCGCGCCATCATGCGGCCGAACATAGCGGGAGCGGTCGTATAGAACGTGCGGCTCTCCCCTACCTTCATCGTCGCCACCGCCTCAGAGACAGGAGCCGGGAAACCTTGACCGACCCTTACGCGGTCGGCGGAGCGGGTATCGATCTGTTTGCCGTCGGTGTCACTGATCTCTACACTGATGCCGACAAACTCACCCTCCTTTACGACAGCGCCCTGTCCGGCAGTCTTGACGAGCCCGCCATAGAGCGTGTCGTTGATTTTTGTCCATTTACCGGCTTTGGCCACCTCAGAGAGAGTGGCGATGGCGGTCTGACGGTCAGACTCCTCCTTCTGCATATTGAGGGTCTCGAGGAGGCGGCGGAAGTTGACGTTCGCCTCGCGGGTGTCGACAGCCGAATCATTGGCCAGACCGTCCTCGATTGCACCGTAGACAATCTTACGGTTGAGCTCCACCCCATATTCCTCGGAGAAATCCTTCATATTCATGGCGAGCTGCACGCCGACGTACAGACCCTGATTGTAGGCGTCGTTATCGCGTGCGGCGTCAAGACCGGCGCGAAGGCCCTTCAGGTATTCATCGCGAGAGGCACGCTCGGCGAGTGTGGAATCACCCTTTGCGAACTGCCAGTAGTCGGCCGCACGGAGCTGACCGAAGTAATAGAGCAGGGAGTCGGCAGTCGAGATTTCGCCGTAATCGGCGATCGACCGACTCTCACCCTCACCCTTGCCTCCGCATGAGGCGAGCAGGAGCAGCGCAGCTCCTGCGGCGAGAATCTTATTGTTGAATTTCATGTTTCCGTAAACTTATTTAATCTACTCGGCCACAGCCGCTACAACCGTGTCGCCGGCCACGTCGCCGGCTGCGATGGCAGAGTCGCGGACGAGATCCCCTTCGGGAATCACCACCTCCACTGTCTCCCCGAGGGGCACCATCGTGTCGGCGCGCCTGCCGGTGCAGGATGTCAAGACCGCTCCGCCGGCGAGCAGAGTCAGCAGCAGAAGCGTCGTCTTATTTCTTCCCATACTGCCTCTCTTATTGAGCGGGGGTGAACGATATCAGTTCCACCTTGAAAAGCAACGGGGCGTTCGGCGGAATCGGACCCGCGCCACGCTCACCATAGGCGATATCGGCGGGGATATAGAATTCATAGACCGCTCCGGGCTGCATGAGCTGGAGACCCTCGGTCCAACCTGCAATCACACGGTTGAGGGGGAAGGATGTGGGTTCGCCACGGTCATATGAGCTGTCAAACTGTGTGCCGTCGAGGTCGGTGAGACGCCCCGCGTAATTGACGGTCACGACATCAGTGGCTTTCGGACGCGCGCCCTCGCCGCTCTTGATAACCGCATATTTCAGGCCGGAGGCAGTCTCGGCATATTTGCCGTCGCCGGCTGTGACAGTGGCAGCCTTGTTGGCCGCATTAGTGAAGAAGTCGGCCTTATACGGCATATCTCCACCTTTGACATAGGCCGACATATCCTTGGCCCCTTCTGCGGATGCCTCCTCGGCGGACGCCACGCTGTCGGCGCTCAGCACCTCCTGCACCATGGACACCACGGAATCAAGCTTGGCCGATTCCTCTTCAGCTTTCTTGGCCTTGTCGCCGCCGCACGATGTGAGGGCGGGAACGACGATTGCGGCGGCGGCAAAAGCCGTCGTCGCAACCTTGATAATCTGTTTTTTCATAAATTTCGCTAAGTTCAATTACTCGGCCTTTTTGTTTACCTTGATCAGCTCCACCTCGAAGATGAGTGTCGAGTGGGGCGGGATCACATTGGGAATACCCTGCGGGCCGTAGGCGAGATCGCTGGGGATGAAGAACTCATACTTCGCGCCCTCCTTCATCAGCTGGACACCCTCAGTCCAACCGGGGATAACTCGGTTGAGGGGGAATGTAGCGGGTTCGCCACGATTGACGGAGCTGTCGAATACCGTGCCGTTAAGGAGTTTGCCGGTGTAGTGTACGGTAACCTCATCCTCGGCTCCGGGCTGCTCGCCCTCACCCTCCTTGAGCACCTTGTACTGAAGGCCGGAAGCGGTAACTTTAACGCCCTCTTTGGTAGCGTTCTCATCGAGGAAAGCCTTTGCCTCGGCAGTGGCTGCCTCGGCGGCCTTCTTCTGAAGACCCTCAAGATAATCGTTGATGAGTTTCTGTGCCTCCTCGGGGCTTACCACAGGTGTGCCACCGTCGAATGCAACCTTCACGCCATCCTTGAATGCGTCATACTCGATTTCCTCAACGCCCATTCCTTTGAGCTGCATGCCCATGGCCAGGCCCCAGGCATAAGATAATTTGTCCATAATAATATTTTATTTTCCTTTCTTGTTATCTTAATAACGTGATTTTATAACTTTGTCAATTATATAACAACGAGGGTGTGCCCATCGGCTCCGCTCTAAAGTATTTTTAACAAATATCGTGCCAATAAATATGGATAATCCCGCTTTCAATACCGCTCCGGCCCCTTTCACTTCCTCATGGCAGACACCCCTGCCTGATGATGAGATCGGCAGGCAACAATCAGTCAAACAACGTCTCGCCGCCGGGATGGAGGTGGAGCTTCGCGGACTCGGACGCTTCACATACAGCGGCATCTGGGACACGATGCACACTTTCTATCCGGCAGCCGGGCAAAATCTCCAGGCTATTCTTCCGGAGGAGCGCAGGCGCTATCTGAGACGTGACCTCCGCGGACGCCACTTCATCCAGCTTCCCTATACCCTTCTTGCCGACGAGGTGGTGTTTCCCTAAGGGATGATTAAAAAAATGGTGCCGTCAGATTACCCTTCACAGGTATCTGCGGCACCATTATACGCTAAATATGGTGAGAATGTTATTTTGAAGCCGCTTCGGCATTGACAACCTCGGTTGTTTTCGCACCGCGTACATCGGCCTTGATGCGCTTCATATCCTTATTGGCACCTGCGCGAAGCTTCATGGCGTCGCGGTTAGCCTCATATTTGGTGTACTGCTCTGCGGTCAGAATCTCCTTGAGAGCGGTGTTGTAAGCTTTCTTTGCCTCCGCGTTGGCCTTCTTGGCTTCAGCACGCGCCTCCTGAGTCTTTTTGGATGTATCCTCCTTCATAGCCTTGCGCTCGGCGGCCATCTTCTGATCGAGAGCCTCGATCTGAGCCTTCTGGGTTTCATTGAGCTCTATGCCGGAGAAAAGCGTCTCACGTCCGCCGCGATTTCCCTCGAAACGACCGAACTGTTTGCCGTTCTGACCTTTATGTTTGCCATGGAAAGCCACCACCTTACCGTTACGGTCGCCCCGGCGGAGGGTTGAGTCCCCCTTGCAAAGCTTGCGACCCTTGTCGGCTTTCTTGCCGACCTTCTCACACTGTTCCTGCTTGTCGCACTTCTGCGACTGAGCGTTTTCCTGAGTCTGGGCTGAGGCCGTGAAGGCGGCTGCTGAGAGAAGCATCATGGAGATGCCAAAAAATATCTTTTTCATGTTCAAATTAATTTTCTGTTTAATTATTGATTTAAGTAAATTGTTGCTCTATATAGAACGTATCGACGCTCATTATGTCGCGTCTCAGTTGCTTTACGTAACCTTTGACTCTATATAAACAATCCAGTTTAATCAAATCTCTCGGATTTAACAACCATTAACCCCGTTCACTCTTCCTTAACACTTTCACCTATATTAAAAAACAGCGGCGGGCGGGCCCTTCTTAAGGCCGTAAAACAAAAGAGCCGTCAGCAATGCTGACGGCTCTTTGCTTAAGTCGGGGTGACAAGATTCGAACTTGCGACCTCACGCCCCCCAGACGCGTACTCTAAACCTACTGAGCTACACCCCGATTTAATTTTGTATTCGCTTCAATCAGTTGCCCTCTCAAAGCGAGTACAAAATTAGTGCATTTTTTTGATTCCACCAAATTTTTCGGCGTTTTTTTTCATTTTTTTGCCGAAATTTTCGGTTTACCCTACCGTAGCACCCGGTTTTACGGGGCCGGTGGGGCCGACAACGGTCAGTGTGCCGTCGGGATTCACGGCGGAGAGGATCATGCCACACGACTCGCGACCCATCATCTTGCGGGGCGCGAAGTTGGCCATGAAGCAGATTTCCTTACCGACGAGCACGGAGGGATCCTCATAACTCTGGGCTATACCGCTCAGGATCGTGCGTCCGCCCATACCGTCGTCGATCTTGAACTCAAGAAGCTTCTTGGACTTGGGCACTTTCGTGCATTCAAGCACCTTGCCAACACGTATATCCATCTTCTCGAACTCCTCGAAGGGGACGTCGTCCTTCACCGGTTCGGGTTTCCAGGCATCGAGCATGTTCTGCTCCACTGTCTTGCGCAGTTTCTCCTGCTGGAATTCTATGGCCGAATCCTCCACTTTCTCGAACAGGAGCACCGGCTCACCGATCTTTGCACCGGCCGGCACGAGATCGAAGCATCCGAGCATCGCCCACGTGATCTTATCGCCACCGAGCATGCTGACGAGCTTCTCCGACATGAAGGGAAGGAACGGCTCGAAGGCGATGGCGAGGTTAGCGCATGTCTGGATGGCCATGTTGAGGATGGTAGCCGTCCGGGCCATGTCGCTCTTGGCGGTCTTCCAAGGCTCAGTCTCCTGCAGATATTTGTTGCCGGCCCGGGCCATGTCCATGGCGGCGCGGAGAGCATCGCGGAAATGGAACGTGTCGAGGGATGCCGTCATCTCATCCTTGAGGGCGTTGATCTCGGCCATGAGACGTTCGTCGGTCCCGGTCAGCGTGCCTGCCTCCGGCACGATGCCGTCGAAATATTTGTGGGTCAGCACCACGGCTCGGTTGACGAAGTTACCGAGGATAGCCACGAGCTCGGAGTTGACCCTCTGCTGATAGTCGGCCCAGGTGAAATTATTGTCCTTCGTCTCGGGCGCGTTGGCGGTCAGCACATAGCGGAGCTCATCCTGACGGCCCGGCATCTCACGGAGATATTCGTGAAGCCAGACGGCATAGTTGCGCGAGGTGGATATCTTGTTATCCTCGAGGTTGAGGAATTCGTTGGCGGGGACGTTGTCGGGCAGGTTGTAGGAGCCGTCGGCCATCAGCATTGCAGGGAAGACGATGTTGTCCTTGCCGATGAAGTGGAGCATACGTGTATCCTTGTCTTTCCACCATTTCTCCCAGTCATCGCCGACACAGTCGATCGTATTGGAGATATAGCCGATGGGCGCATCGAACCATACATAGAGGACCTTCCCTTCGGCACCCTCCACAGGCACGGGGATGCCCCAATCGAGGTCGCGGCTGACGGCGCGCGGCTGCAGACCCATATCGAGCCATGACTTGCACTGGCCGTAGACGTTGGGCTTCCATTCCTTGTGCTCGTCGAGTATCCAGTGGCTGAGGCGATCCTGCCATTTATCGAGAGGGAGGTACCAGTGGCTTGTCTCCTTGAGCACGGGGGTGTTGCCGGTGATGGTCGATTTGGGGTCGATCAGGTCGGTGGCGTTGAGCGACGTGCCGCACTGCTCGCACTGGTCGCCGTAGGCGTTGGGATTTCCGCAGTGGGGGCATGTTCCGGTGACATAGCGGTCGGCCAGGAATTGGTTGGCCTCGGGATCATAGAGCTGTTCGGATGTCTTCTCAATGAATTCACCCTTGTCATAGAGACGGCGGAAGAAGTCGGAAGCCACGCGGCGGTGGGTCGGTGAGGTCGTGCGGCCGTAAACGTCGAACGACACTCCGAGTTCACCGAATGATTCCTTGATTATATTATGGTAGCGGTCCACGATATCCTGAGGGGTGACACCCTCCTTGCGGGCCTTGATGGTGATGGGCACACCGTGCTCGTCGCTGCCGCCGATGAAGAGCACCTCTTCACCCTTGAGACGCAGATAGCGGGCATAGATATCGGCCGGCACGTAGACACCTGCGAGGTGGCCGATATGGACGGGACCGTTGGCGTAGGGCAACGCCGATGTGATAAGCGTACGCTTGAATTCCTTCATATATGTTGTGTATGTTCTGATTTTGTTTCGTGAGTCAACGGAGACCTTTTTTCCGTATTCCTCCGTTTCAAACTGCAAATTTACTAAAAATTTGTCATATACGGGCAACGTAAGCCTTAGTACAGCATACCGAAAAGCCACAAAGGGATTCTCGCTCCAAATCCTGTCTCGATGTTGTCAATCGCGAGCCAGCTGTCAGGGATATCCGCAATCTGCGTAAATTTCTTGTTCGGACCACCGATTTCAAAGAGATATTTCCCATCAAGCAGATAATCGCCATGTTCAGCCAATGTCAGTTCCCCTATGGAGCTGAGCTGGTTTGTGATTTTAGCTCAACAACTTGCTTTATTGGAAATAAACCATTAAATTTGCAATGGAGTAATAGGAAATTACAATTATCATACCAAAGCACCAGGACGTTATGCCACGATATATGAACCTGCTGACCGATTACGCCTTTAAATACGTTTTCGGTTCGGAGAAACATAAACAAGTACTCATAAAATTCCTCAATACGATTCTTGAAGGGAAGGAAAAAATTGTGGATGTAACCTTTCGGGATAAGGAACAACTTCCGGTTGAAGAGGAGGGGAAGCGGATGGTATTCGATATCTATTGTACCACAGACACTGATTCGCATATCATCGTTGAGATGCAAGTCAGAGTGCCTCCTACATTTGCAGACCGAGCAATCGCTTATTGTTCCCATGGTGTGCTGAATCAAATCAGGAAAGGCGACAAATATAAGTATGAGAAGGTATATGGCATCTATATCATGGGTTCCCACCTTGCCTACCACGCACCACGTCTTATAAGGAAAATTTCCTTTATGGATGAGGATACAAAAGAACTCTTCTCTGATAGGATGCATCTGGTATTCCTAGACTTAAAGTGTATGCACAGGAGAACATTTCAGGAATGTCGCAACAATGTCGAGAGGTACTTGTTTTTAGTTAAAAATATGGAGAATATGAAAGGGAAAGAAAAGGAATATCCGATGTTTGATGATTTGTTTGATGCCGCCGCCATAGCAGATTTGGCGGAAGATCAGTATATTGCCTACAGCCAGTCGCGNCTCAAACTTGAGGATGACAGNGAGGCTTTGGANTATGAGGTCGCNCAGGAAAGGANCAAGGCTCTCNCTGAGGGACGCGCGGAGGGACGNGCCGANGGAATCAAGGAGGGTGAGAGAAACCTTCTTTCAAGCATAATCTCCCATCTTAAGTCACAAGGCTCGACGTTGCAGCAAATTGCAGCAACCATCGGTCGTCCCGAATCGGAAATTGCCCCGCTCTTTTAGAATCACGGTTCCGACATACGAGATTCATNCAGACAGCTAAAGNAGCTATAAGTAGCTATTTAATANTATACCCGTTAGGGTGCANTTGGNCTGACAAGAGTCANAATTGCACCCTAACGGGTATAATANTCTATAAGGNATCAAGACAACAAGATCTCCTGTNTTCCNATNNGCGTCCAAGCTGAGTNNCAGGAGATCGTTCGGAGATCAATCGACGATGAGGAGGTAGTAGTTCTTCTTGCCGCGCTGCACGAGCATATAANGGCCCGCTATCAGACTGTCGGCATTGACTGTCATCTGAGGATCGGTCACCTTNTCCTTGTTTATGCTCACGCCATTGCCCTGCACCATCTTGCGGGCCTCCCCNTTTGAAGGGAAAATCGCGGTTTTACCGGCGAGAAGCTCAAGCAACGGNATGCCGGCCTCAAGTTCAGCCTTGGAGATACTGAANGTGGGAACGCCCTCGAAAATGTCGAGCAATGTCTGCTCGTCGAGNTTCATCAGGGCNTCGCCGGCTTTATTGCTGAACAGAATCGAGCTTGCCTCTACNGCGGCGTTATAGGCATCCTCGCCATGCACCATCACAGTGACCTCCTTCGCGAGACGCTTCTGAAGCGGACGCGCACCGGGATCCTTGGCGTGNTCCTCGGCGAGNGCCTCGATCTCCTCTTTTGTAAGGAAGGTAAAGATCTTCAGATACTTCTCGGCATCAGCATCGCTGACATTAAGCCAGAACTGATAGAACTTATAGGGAGATGTGTAGCGGGCGTCAAGCCATACGTTGCCGCTCTCCGTCTTACCGAACTTACCNCCGTCGGCCTTAGTGATCAGCGGNCATGTCAGCGCATATACCTCGCCTCCGAGTTTACGGCGTACGAGTTCGCTGCCGGTAGTGATGTTGCCCCACTGATCGGAGCCACCGAGCTGAAGCTTGCAATTCTTGGTCTCNTAGAGATGCATGAAGTCGAAGCCCTGGAGCAGCTGATATGTGAATTCAGTGAAGCTCAGGCCATCGCGGGCCTCTCCATTGAGACGCTTCTGCACACTATCCTTGGCCATCATATAATTGACGGTGATATGCTTGCCGATTTCGCGGGCGAAGTCGAGGAAGCTTATATCCTTCATCCAGTCNTAGTTGTTGACCAATTCGGCCCNATTGGGCGCGTCACTCTCGAAGTCGAGGAAACGACTCAGCTGGGCCTTGATAGCCTCCTGATTATGGCGCAAGGTAGNCTCATCGAGCAGATTNCGCTCAGCCGATTTGCCGGAGGGGTCGCCGATCATACCTGTGGCACCCCCGACGAGGGCTATCGGCTTATGACCGCAACGCTGGAAATGACGCAGCATC
Source organism: Bacteroides sp. (assembly GCA_014801595.1). Classification (GTDB taxonomy): domain Bacteria; phylum Bacteroidota; class Bacteroidia; order Bacteroidales; family Muribaculaceae; genus Lepagella. Next base: position 5,163 of record JAAVDV010000036.1, on the reverse strand, counting down.
ATCACGCCGCAGAGATGGCCGATATGCAGAGAGTCGGCCGTAGGATCGATGCCGAGGTAGGCGGTGGTCATCTCCTTGCGGAGTTGCTCATCAGTGCCGGGCATCATGGTGTGGATCATTCCACGCCACGTGAGTTCGTCNATAAAATCCATTATTATATTACTTGATTGATTTCCATTTCATGAGGCCGGGAGATATGGCGCTTTTGGTGTCAATAATTCTCACGCAGATAAGTCATCACCGTCTCCCCCACTATCCCCAGCGTCTCGGAGGATATTCCCTCCATATTGTCGTGAGATGTATGCCAATGCTCATTGAAGCCGTGCGACGGATTATACTCGATGATGTCGATGGCGGGGATTCCGGCCTTGATCAACTCGACATGGTCATCGGTGACAGCCGTGCCTATACGGTTGATGAAGCGTTCGCCGTGGCCCAGCCGACCGGCTGTCTGCCATAGGGCGTCGCTAAGTTCGGGAGCGGCATTTTCCGAGAAATACTCGCGATAAAAACGGGCATCCTTACCCCCGACCATATCGAGCAATATGGCGCAGTCGGCCGAGTAACCCTCCACCGGCGGATGGGCGGCGAAGTGGCGGGCGCCGAGAGCCCAGGAATCGGAGTCGCCCTCAGATCCCCAGTCCTCCGCGTCAACGAAGAGTATGTCGATTCCTTTCGAGGGTGAGTCAATGCCGAGTTGACGGGCGATTTCAAGCAGCACTCCGACACCGGAGGCGCCGTCGTTGGCTCCGTCGACCGGCTCACTACGCTTTGCCTCGTCGGAATCCTCGTCGGCCCAGGGGCGGCAGTCCCAATGAGCCAGGAGGAGCAGGCGCTGAGGGGAATCAGGGTTGTAACGTCCCATGATGTTGCGGGCCTTAAGCTTGGTGCCGTCAAAGGCCGTGAGCGTCACTGGCTGATCTACAACGACAGCCCCGTGGCGCTTAAGCTCTGAGGCAAGCCACTCTCCTGCACGCATGTGGGCATCCGTGTTAGGCACCCTCGGACCGAACGCCACCTGGCGCGCCACATAAGCATAAGCGGAATCAGCCGAGAAGACCTCTGACTTTTCGGTGGAGACTACACTGTCGGTCACGGTTCCGGCCCCGGCCGCCGTCCCTTTGGCCGTGCAACTCCAGCAAAGAGCCGCACAGCAGGTGGCAAGTGAGGTCAAAAGGAGATATAAAGTGCGTGTGATTGTCATTTAATTTATATTTTACCACAAAATTACTCAAATCCCCTTATTCATCCAAAAAATAGCGTTAACTTTGTGTATTATGGGAATCGAAAAATCAGCAGATATATTGAAATCCCGGGTGATACAACCTTTAGCGTCGCTCGGAAAGGTGATCCTCAGATCAAAACGCCCCTCTCCTGCCGGCAAACCGACCGACCGGCCCCTTATCATCATGGGCAACGGTCCGTCGCTGCGTTCATTCATCGATGCGGGGCCTGAACTTCGTGAGGGATATGAGCTTATGGCTGTGAATTTCGCGGCGAACGCCCCGGAATTCCGCGAACTACGCCCGCAGATGTATATTCTGGCTGATCCTCATTTCTTCAACGGCAGGTCGACGGATTCCAATGTCGCCCGACTCTGGGAGAATCTATCGGCCGTCAGTTGGCCGATGACGTTATGGCTTCCTCTCGGTCATAAGGCCATGGCATGGCCGATGTTGGGATCATTGCCGGATAACGTGGCGGCGAAGTGGTTCAATCTCACGCCATTGGAGGGGAAGGGTCCGCTTGTACGCCGGCTGATGAAGACGGGATTCGGTATGCCGCGTCCGCGCAATGTGCTGATTCCCGCGATAATGACCTCTCTGCATGCCGGCTACCGTGAGATATATCTTGTGGGAGCTGACCACACATGGAGTCAATCCCTATGGGTCGACGATAAAAACCGCGTGGTCAGCGTGCAGCCCCATTTCTATAAAGATAATGAAAAGGAGGCCGAGCGTGTGGCCTCGGAATATGCCGGCTACCATCTCCACGATATTCTGGGGAGCCTGACCATCGCTTTCCGCAGCTACTTCGATATTGCCGACCATGCCTCACGCATCGGGGCAAGGATAATCAATGCCACCCCCGGCTCTTTCATTGACGCTTTTCCCCGATGCGGCTACGAGCAAATGCTGACGCGATCCAAGCGGTGACAATCCCGATCACGAGCACCGGAAGAGCTACGGCCCAGAGATCGCTCCATACGAGCTGCACCGGATAGGCCTGAACTATCATGGATGCGCCATCGCCACCATGCATTTTAAGAAGTCCGCAGCGTTCCTGAAGAATCGAAAGCCCGATGCCGAGAAGCAATCCGCTTCCCCCGCCGAGCAGGGTGATATACAGGCTCTCCCAACCGAAAATTCTCCCGATCTCATTGCTCCGCATCCCGAGGGCCCGGAAAGTCTGCATCTGGCGGCGCTTCTCAAGCACGAACATCGTCATCGTCGATATGATATTGAAGGAGGCNATGACGAGAATNAATACAAGGAGCAACCCCGTCACCCATTTCTCTATCTGCACCATGCGGAAATTGACATCCTGCTGCCGCATACGGTCGCGCACNACATAATTCTCCCCCACCGCCNCGCTTATTTTCGAAGCGAGCCGACCGGGGTCGGTGTCGCCACGCGCCTTCACCGCTACCGAACTNCCCTCCCTGTCATATTGCAGCAGAGAGCGCGCGATATCGATAGGCACGCATATGGTGGCGGCATCGAAGTCATTCTGCATCGTCTCGATTATGCCGAAACATTGCACGCTATCCGTAAAGAATGAAGCCATCGGATTGGCGAGATTGATTCTCCCCTCGCGCCGTGGAGCGAATATGAAGAGATGGTCGTCCGAGTCGAAGGCCTGAAGCCGGGAGGCGACCCCGGTGCTTATCAGGGCCGCCGGCGGATCATAATCNACAGCGTCGTCAGGGAGCGGNTTGCCNGCCACTATGAGGGAATCGACCGATGTATATTTTCTGAATTCCACCGGGTCGATGCCATGAAGGATGACGGGCATCTCGCGCTGTCCGAAGATAGCGAGGGCCTGATCGGCGAGCACCGGCGACGCTATCTCCACCCCATCGAGACGGGAGACGGCATCGGCAAGGGAATCGGCATCAGCTATGACGCGCCCGTCGCGGCTGACAATCTCGATGTCGGGCAGGATGAGGTCGCTACGGTCCACGAGCAGCATCCTGAAGCCGTTGAATACCGACAATACACAGACAAGGGCCGCCGTGGCTACCGCCACGCCGACCACAGATACTGTCGCGATGGCACTCACGGCGCCATGCGATTTCTTTTTCCAGAGGTATCGCCATGCGATACCGGCCTCAAGCTTCATTTATTTCTCAAGCAGACGATCGATGTTGTCGATATAATCAAGAGAGTCATCGAGATAGAACTGCAGTTCGGGCGTCTTCCGGAGCACGGATTTCACGGCCTGCGCCAGTTCGTAGCGCACGGTCTTGGCCTGCTTCTGGATGTTGAGCAGTATTTCGGGGCCTTTATCGGCAGGGAAGATGCTCAGGTATGCTTTGGCGATACCGAGATCGGGACTCACGCGCACCTCAGTGACCGACACCATTACGCCACCCATGGCCGATGTCTGACGACGGAAAATCTCACTCAGTTCCTTCTGAAGCATTCTCGATATCTTGGCTTGTCTTTTTCCTTCCATTTCTATAATTGTTTTGGGTTATGTACACATGGAGCCGGACAGCGGAAGTATCCGGTCTCCTCGCTTAGAAAACGCGCTGCGTGCCCCTATTGTTTTATGCTGGCAGGTGTCATCGGTTACGTGGCGGAGTCTTTCGAATGAGTGTCAGGCCGTCGCGCAGAGGTATTATGACGGTCTCAAGGTCGGGATCGGCGGCCACAAGATCATTGAAACGTTTCACTCCCCGGGTTTGGGCATCGTTGCGCGCGGGATTCACCACATGGCCATCCCATAGAGTGTTGTCGGCGATCATATATCCTCCGGCGGAGAGCAGCTGTTTCGAGAGCGCGAGATACTCGGGATACAGACGTTTGTCGGCGTCGATAAATATGAAATCATATTCACCCTGAGGCAGGCCCGGCATTATTTCGAGGGCATCCCCGATGATGAGGTTCACGCGTTTTCCTTCCGGAAAACGGCTGAAGACATCGCGCAGGAAGTCCTCGTTCTCATCGAATATCTCGATTGTGTCGATGGCTGCATCCGCATGACCGAGCCCCGAGTCGGCGCAAGCGGCCAGGCCCTCTGCCATGCAGAGGGTCGCATAGCCGGTGAAGGTCCCGAGTTCGAGCACCCTTCGGGGGCGTATCATCTCGGTCAGCATCTTCAGGAGGCGTCCCTGCCAATGGCCGGAACACATGCGTCCGTGTACCATTCGCAGATGCGACAATCTCTCAAGACGATGCAGCCCTTCCGGTTCGGCCGAGATATGGGCTTCTATATATTCGTATAGTTCTTCGGAAAATTCCATTGGTCGAATAATTTTATGACAGAGGTCCGCTCCGACCATCCGCGCTCATCTGGAGGATAATAATGTCTCGACAGCCAGTGCATATCCCATTTTCCCGAGACCGCAGATCATCCCGAGGCACGCGCCGGCGGTGACGCTCTTATGGCGGAATTCCTCCCGCGCGTGGATATTGGAGAGGTGAACTTCGATTACCGGCACCGGCAACGCCGCTATGGCATCGCGTATTGCTATCGAATAATGGGCATAGGCGCCGGGATTGATCACGATTCCCGTCACAGCCTGGTCGAAGCCCATCTCCTGGAGGGCGGTGACGATCTCCCCCTCCGAATTGCTTTGCACGAAAATCATGCCGTTCTCACCCAGGCCGGCCACATGGTCGAGCAACCAGTTGTTAATATCGTCCAATGACTCATATCCGTAAATCTCCGGTTCGCGTCGCCCCAGGAGATTCAGATTGGGTCCGTTGATTATTCCTATCATAGGTAGTTATATCAGATTATCCGTTTTGTAACATCACTGACCCTGACCGTTGTCGGGCAGTTGCAAATATATACTAAAAACTTCCCGCACTATCAAAACGAAAAAGAGCAGCCGGAAACCGAAGTTTACCATGCTGCTCTTCCTCTCTCCTCGGCGGTGCGGACGGGACTCGAACCCGCGACCCCAGGCGTGACAGGCCTGTATTCTAACCGGCT
>JAAVDV010000035.1 GCA_014801595.1 Bacteroides sp. | reverse complement strand
TCCGGATAGGAAAAAAAGTGATGGGGTATAGGTGTGATTGAGAAAAAAATCGTAAATTTGTAGCGTCTGAATGAATGACGGAAAATTCCCCGCCTTAGACAGTTGAAACGATTAACCTATATTCAAATCATGAAAACACGTATAATAGAATGTGTCCCTAATTTCAGTGAGGGACGCGATCCTGAGAAGATCAAACAGATCACCGATGCAATCACAGCGGTGAAGGGTGTGAAGCTGCTCGACGTTGACCCCGGTGAGGCTACAAACCGTACGGTCGTGACTTTCGTCGGCGAACCGGAGGCGGTCGTAGAGGCCGCTTTCCAGGGAATCAAGCGGGCCGCCGAACTGATCGACATGCGCGGCCATCATGGCGCGCATCCGCGCATGGGCGCAACCGATGTGTGCCCCCTTATCCCGGTTGCCGGCGTGACACTCGAAGAGTGCGCCGAACTCTCCCGCAAGCTCGCCGAGCGAGTGGCGGAGGAACTCGGTATCCCCACATATTGCTATGAGGCGGCTGCATTCCGCCCCGAGCGCAAGAACCTCGCTGTATGCCGCGAGGGTGAATACGAAGCCCTCACCAAAAAGATGGGCGACCCCGAGAAGGGTCCCGATTTCGGCAACCGCCCCTTCGATGAGGCTGTCGCCAAGAGCGGAGCCACAACCATAGGTGCGCGCGACTTCCTTATCGCAGTCAACTATAACCTCAATACGACCTCCACACGACGTGCCAACGCCATCGCGTTCGACGTTCGCGAGAAGGGTCGCCCCGTGCGCGAGGGAGGCAAAGTGACGGGCAAACCCCTCAAGGATGCCGAAGGAAAAGTCATCATGCAGCCCGGCACGCTGAAAGGGACTAAAGCCATCGGATGGTTTATCGATGAATACGGTATCGCGCAGGTATCGATGAACATCACCGACATCGCGACCGTTCCCTTGCACGTGGCTTTCGACGAGGTATGCCGCGCGGCACGCGAGCGTGGTGTGCGTGTCACCGGAACAGAGATCGTAGGTCTTGTGCCGAAGCGCACGCTTATCGACGCCGGCAAATACTTCCTGAAGAAGCAGCAGCGTTCAGCCGGTATCCCCGACGAAGAGATTATCCGCATCGCCGTCAAGTCAATGGGTCTCGACGAGCTGAAACCCTTCGATCCGAAGGAGAAAGTCATCGAATATCTCGTTGAGGATGATTCCGCCAAGAAACTCGTTGACCTGACAGCACGCGGATTCGCCGAAGAGACTGCAAGCGAGTCACCGGCACCCGGCGGCGGCTCAATATCCGCCTATATGGGAGCTCTCGGCGCGGCCCTGGGCACGATGGTGGCCAATCTGACAGCCCATAAGGCAGCCTATGACGACCGTTGGGAGGAATTCTCCGATTACGCAGAGCAGGGACAGGCACTGATGGAGCGACTGCTTCACCTTGTCGACGAGGATACGGCTGCATTCAACCGTATAATGGATGTCTTCGCCATGCCGAAATCCACCGATGCTGAGAAGGCCGCCCGCGCGGCAGCCATGGAGGCCGCCACGCTGTATGCCACCGAGGTGCCGCTTCACACGATGGAGGCAGCCTTCGAGGTGTTCCCCCTCGTAAGAGCGATGGCCGAATTCGGCAATCCCAACTCAGTGACCGATGCCGGCGTAGGAGCGTTGGCCGCTCGTGCAGCTGTGCGCGGAGCCTTCCTCAACGTGAAGATCAACGCGGCCGGCCTCAAGGACCGTGCCAAGGCTGAGGCGCTTATTGCCCGTGGAGCCGAAATCGCGGCGGCTGCCGCCGCCGAGGAGGAGACCGTGCTCACCGTCGTAGAATCCAAGATCTAAGGGTATAAGAAAATACCTTATCCAAATCCCGTATAGCCCCGCCGATACGCTCCTGTCCATACATGGAGCGTATCGGCGGGAATTATTGTTTCCCGGAGCGTGTGGGTATGCCTATGGTAATTATTATATATTGTGTAATTCGTTAAATTACTTCAATTTTTATCCCGGGGATATTGCAAAAACATGAATAGTGTATTAATTTTGCATTTTCAATAAGATTCATTCTTTTATTTTTTAACTAACCTATTTTAATTATCCATGTTCAAAAAGAGATTTGACGGCAAGCCACTCGCCATGCTATCGACACTGTTGATGGCGGTGTGCCTGTCAATGTTCGCTGCCTCCCGCGAGGGGGAGTGGGCACTGAATCCTTCAGATTTTCGGTATGACATGAGCCTCTATTTCACAGTCGGTCCCGAGCAATTCGCGGATGCCGAGAAATATGAGATAGGGGCATTTGTCGGTGACGAATGTCGCGGGACAGCCCGGCTTCTCGACCTCCCGGACGGTGGAAGCTGCCTTTACATGCGTATCCGCAGCAACGCCTCCTCGGGTGAGGAGGTGGAGTTCCTGATGCGTGACCGCGCCACGTCGCAGACCTATGTCCTGAAGGATAAGACGGGATCACTTTTCTCGTTTGAGTCAGACGGAATCGTCGGACTCCCCTCGAAGCCTTACGAGATGACCCCCTGGTTCACGGTCAACGTAGAGGCCGGGGAGAACGGTACGGTCAAGGCCGACAACGGCTCGTATGCCTGGGGCAGCGAGATTGAAATCGAGGCCACAGCTGCGGAGGGTTACCACTTCCTCGGCTGGAGCGACGGTTACACCGACAATCCCCGCAGCATTACAGTGGAGTCAGACATCAACCTGACGGCCGCTTTCGAGGTGAGCTCCTACAACCTCACATTCGAGCTCGACGGACAGCTCTATGAGCTGAAGACCCTGAACTACGGCGAGACCGTCGTACTTCCCGAGGTGCCCGAGGTTGAGGGCTACAGCTTCACCGGCTGGGGTGATGCTCCCGAGACTATGCCCGCGCACGAGGTGACACTGACAGGTTCCTACAAAATCAACAGCTACAAGCTTCAGCTTGTGCTTGACGGTGAAGTCTATCAGGAGTATGAGACTGAATACGGCACTCCCCTCAAGCGCGAGGACTTTGACGGCTCCACGCCTCCGGAGCGCGAGGGTTACACCTTCTCCGGCTGGGGTGAGGTGCCCGAGACGATGCCTGCCCGCGACCTTGAGCTTATCGGCACATACAATGTCAATTCATATCTCCTGACTCTCATGCTCAACGGCGAGGTCTACGAGGTGATGACTGTGGAATATGGCGCTGCGCTCAATCTCCCGACCCCTCCCGAGCAGGAGGGTCAGTCATGGGATGGCTGGGATGACGCACCCGAGACTATGCCCGCGCATGATCTCATCCTTACGGGCGACTATGAGTTCAACGGCTATCAGCTGACGCTCATCGTCGACGGCGAACTTTATGAGCTCAAGACAATCCTCTACGGCGATCCCATTGAACTTCCCGAGATGCCGGAGCGCGAGGGTTACACCTTCTCCGGCTGGAGCGACGCTCCCGCCAAGATGCCAGCCCGCAACGTGGAGGTGACAGGCGACTACAATGTGAACTACTACAAGCTCACGTTCCGCATCGCCGGCAAGGTATATAAAGAGGAGGAACTGGCCTATGGCACGGAAATCGTAGTCGAGGATCCGCAGGTGCCCGAAGGATTCACCTTCAGCGGCTGGGGCGAGGTGCTGAAGACTATGCCCGCGCACGACGTGGAGTATGACGGCGCGTATATCGTGAATACCTACACGCTGACGCTGATGCTCAATGATGAGGTCTACGAGATTCTGACACTCGATTACGGCAGCGACATCACTCTTCCCGAGATGCCTGAGCGCGAGGGTTACACCTTCTCCGGCTGGAGCGAGGCTCCGCTGCAGATGCCTGCCCGGGACGTGACCGTCACCGGCGAATACACCATCAACTACTATGTGCTGACTATCTACATCGACAACGAGGTTTACTCCACGAGCCTGTTGGCCTACGGCGAGACAATCGTACTTCCCGAACCCGAAGCACCGGAAGGCAAGGACTTCAAGGGCTGGGAAGGTGAGATCCCGCAGGCTATGCCGGCGCATGATGTCGACATCTACGGCACCTTCGGTGTTTCCGTGGGCGTATCATCGGTGGGCGCCGAGGCTGCGGACTCGTTTGATGTCATCGGTCTTGACGGCACTGTGATACTTCGCGGTGCGAAGACTCCGGCCGACCTCGAAGGTCTCGCTCCCGGCATCTATGTCGTGGGTGGCCGCAAGGTGGTAGTCAAGTGATAGACTCAACAGACAATAATCCACAAACTAACTGTAAATAGCTTATGTTTAAATCGATTCAGCAGTCGCTTCTTCTTGCGCTCTGCGCGACGGCCCCGGCAGTGTCGGCGGCAGCGACGCTCAGCGAGGATGAGGCAAAGAATGTCGCCGCTGAATTCTTTCAGTCAGGCGATGTAAGCCGTCTGGCCCACAAGGATGCACTCACACTTGCATTCGTGGCGAAGGACGGACAGTCGAATCCTGTCTCTTACGTATTCAATGCGAAGGATGGCCGCGGATTCGTCATCGTGTCGGCCGACAGCGATGCCCTTCCGGTGCTCGGTTATTCCGACACATCGGTATGGGATGTAGCCGCACAGCCCGCATCGGCCCGGGAGTTCATCTCCTCGCCCGTGCGCATTGAGGAGGCCGGACGCCGCATCATGCGCACCGCACGCTACGGCGAACAGACCTCCAAACTTCTCGAGACTCCGTCGTGGAGCCAGGAGGCCCCCTTCAACAACAATATCCCCAACCGCCGTCTGACCGGTTGTGTCGGCGTGGCACTTGCCGAAATCATGAAGTATCACAACTTCCCGGCTGCACGTCCGACCTCGCTCGTCAACCTCGGCGAGACGCCCGACTATCAGTGGGGCATGATGCGCATGGACAACTACCGCACCGGCTACGGCTCTGACGAGGCTGAGGCGGTCGCTACACTCGTGGCCGACGCCGCTATCGGTATCGGCACCGACTTCGGCATGTCCTCCTCAAGCGCATTCGAGGTGAAAGTGCCCTATGCGCTGACATCACTTTTCGGTTATGATGCCGGTGTATCCTACAAGAAGCGCGACGAACTCGACAAGGCTTCATGGGATGCCCTCATCGTTAATGAGATCAACGAGGGTCGCCCCGTTCTCTACAGCGGTCAGGACGTATCCTCGGGTCACGCATTCGTCTGCGACGGCTATGAGATGCGCGGCGACACACCCTACTTCCACATCAACTGGGGCTGGGGTGGCTCTGCCAATGGTTACTTCGCTTCCGACGCGCTGAACCCCGTAGTCAGCAAGGCCCACAGCTATAATGACCTGATGACAATCATCTATAACATCAAGCCTGCCGCTTCGGCTCTCGAATGGTCGCCCATCCACGTGACCAGCGACGAACGCCAGATCGGTCTGACGCTTGATACGGATGACATCACATCGGTGGACAATTTCACGGTGCGTGTAGGCTCATTCAAGAATATCTCGAATTCCGACTTCTCCGGCAAGATGGCCGTCGCGCTCTTCAGCGCCGATGGCAAGCAGAAGTGTCTGCTGAGCGCGCCCCGAAACTTCAACCTTGTGGCGCTCCAGATTTCGAAGTATCTTGATTTCAGCTGTAGCGTTCCCTCGGGCACTCAGGTGGCCGACGGCGACGTGGTGCGTATGGTCACTCAGGTAGCTGACGGCGCAGCATGGCTTCCCGTAGCGGGCGACAACATGCTCGCTCCCGGCGAGATGCTCGCCAAGGGTGGTTCACTTTCCTACTTCAACGTGATGATTCCCGCGTCCGCTGATTTCGTAGAGATCGACGGTGGTGAGGGTCGCGTAATCAAGGGTCGTGACTATAGCTTCAAGGTCGTTTCGACAGCTGCCGACAAGGTCGTGACAGTAAAGGCCAACGGCTTCATCCTGACACCCGATGCCGCCAACAATTACAAGCTGACCAACGTGCTCGCCGATCAGAAGATCGACATCATCGTGCAGAATGCGGCTGATGTCCTCTCAAAGAGCGTGCTCTGGGTGACTGCCGGTAATCTTAAGAACCTCCTCAACGAGAACGAGACCGCCACAGTGACCGATCTGACACTCTTCGGCACAATGAACGTCGATGACTTCACTTTCATCCGCGAGCGCATGAAGGTCAACCGTCTCGACATCTCCCAGGTATCTATCCTTGCAAGCGGTTCGAACCCCGCCAACGCCATCCCGACGAAGGCATTCACCGGCTACCGCTCGCTTCAGACAATTATTCTTCCCAATAACCTGTCGACGTTCAAGAACGGCTGTCTTGCACAGACAGGTCTCCGCTCTATCGATATTCCCGCCTCCGTCGGCACTTGGGAATACAACGTATTCGTAGGTTGTAACCAGCTTCGCGAGGTGATCGCGCGTCGCTCATCTCCGGCATGGGTCAACTGGTGTGTATTCTCCGGCGTACCTCAGGACAAGCTGATTGTTCCCGTAGGTTCCGCAGCGGCATATGGCGCGAAGGAATATTGGGCAGACTTCAAGGAAATCGTAGAGGGTGTGCCTGCTGCTCCCACGACATTCTCCGTCACTGTGGCAGAGAAGAAGGGTCTCAAGTTCACCTCCCTCACCGAGGGCACCGAGTTCGAGAAGGGAGCCGCCTACGACTTCAAGCTCGAAACCGACAACTCCTTCGGCGATGCCGTAATGCAGGTCTACGCCAACGCTACGCTTCTCAAGGCTGACGCCGAGGGTGTTTACCATGCCACTGTCAACGGCAACACCCTTATCCACGTAGAATTCCGCGAGCCTCAGGCCACTACCGTCGACAAATACTGGAAGCTCTCCAACGTGGAGGGTGGTATCGGTCTTGTATCATCGGTAGTCAACGTGCCCTTCGGCAAGACATTCACCGTGCGTGCCAACGCAATCAAGGTGCCCGCCGGCGACCACGCCGTCAAGGTATACGCGATCGCGCTGACCGACAAGGATGGCAACATCAAGGAGTTCATCTCCCAGCAGATCCAGAACTACTCGGGCGCAGGCGCCAACCTCCTCTACAACTTCACCTGCCAGGTGAAGGAGGCAGAGATCAAGGAGGGCAACCAGCTCCGCCTCGTGACATCCTACGACAAGAAGACATGGCAGTATGTAGTGGGTGAGGACGAGACTATCACCGACCGCCTTGAGGCTATCGGCAACCCCGTCATCTACCACAACGTGACGATGCCCGCGAGCGTGACAGGCGCGAGAATCGAGGGTGGCGCGACGGAGGTAGTACGCGGTATGCCCCTCAATGTGAAGGTCAGCGCGATCAACCCCGCACAGCGTGTGACAGTGGGTGTCAACGGCGAGACCAAGGCACTCAAGGTGGCAAGCGCCAACATCTCCATCCCCGCCGTACTTGAGGATCTCGACATCACGATCCTCGTATCTGACGCCGAGGCCGGCGATTACCACGTGATCAACATCCAGGAGGGTCAGCTTGCCTCCAAGCTCGCTGAATGCCCCGAGCGTGTGAAACTCGTCGGAACTATGCACGTCGATGAATTCGACGCACTCCGCGCGAACGCAAGCACCATCATCGACCTCGATATGGCTGATGTCACTATCAAGGGCGCGATGATGACCGGCAACGCAATCCCCGAGAACGCCTTCGCTCCCAAAGCCTCCAACGGTCTTTCGGCCCTGAAGACGATCATTCTCCCCAACAGTATCGAGCGCATCAACAAGAATGCCTTCGCACGCTGTACTCAGGTTTCCGAGATTACTATTCCCTCCAAGGTAGAGTATATCGGCGACGCAGCCTTCACATCCTGCGTATCCCTGAAGAAGATTATCGCCCAGCCGAAGGTCGCACCGACCTGCGGCAACAGCTCCCCCTTCCCCTCGAATCCCTCGTCGATCTCGCTTGAGGTGCCCAAGGGTTCGGAGGCAAGCTACAGCGTGGCTTCCACATGGTGGTCGATGCTCTCCCTTTACCAGGTGCCTGCAGAGCACAAGGATTACTATTGGGTTAAGCTCGACAAGAGCCGCATCGGAGTCTACGACCGTAAACTTGATCTTGACCGCATTGCTGTAGGACAGAACGAGGAGACACAGGTGCTTCTGATTCTCCCCAACAACCAGAGTAACCAGTACAAGATCGAGGATGTGCTCCGTCCCGGTGTGATATTCAAGCTCTACGATAACGGCATTGATGTATTCAACAACCTTGCCACATATAACTATCAGGCGCCCGGATCGTTCCAGACTGTCACTCCCGAGCAATCGTGGAGCATGATTGGCGGTCGTCTGATGCTGCGTTGGGTGCCCAGCTCCACTTGGGGTCCGACAATTCCCCAGAACCATGAGATCGATCTCGTGTTCTACTACACCGTTTCATTCGAGAACCTCGCCGGCGCACAGGGTGTGACATCCGAGTTTGTCGAGATTCCCGAGGGATGCGAGTGGACGAACATCGCCATGTCGCGCTTCACATATCTCGATGGTCGCGTGATGAACACGAAGGTCGTGCCCGTAGCATACCGCGAGGGCAGCGAACTCAAGTTCCGCCTCTCCGATGCGGCTCCGAAGACCGAGCTTGTTGTCAGCGCAATTTCCAAGGTGATGACCAAACCCGGTTCGACACCCGAATATGAGGAGAGAGAGGTGACACTCGTTCCCGACAACGGTATCTATACGATTCCCGCGCTTGAGGGCGACACCCGCATCCGTATCTCCGGTATCACTTCATACGAAGAGACCGACCCGATTCCNGCCGACAACCTCTCGACCCTGAAGCAGGAGCAGATGGAGACATTCACCGAGCTNACCGTGACAGGCGAGATGAACGAGAGCGATTTCGAGACTATCCGCGAGAACTTCGAGTCAGTCGAGACTATCGACCTCTCCCAGATCCAGAACGAGGTAATNCCCGAGAATGCCTTCGCAGGCATGGATAACCTCCGCATCGTGATGATTCCCGAGACCGTCACCGAGATCGGTGAGGGTGCATTCCAGGGTTGCGAGGGTATCGAGACTCTCACGCTCCCCGGCGTAAACTCCATCGGCGAGGGTGCGTTCGAGGGCTGCACTAACCTGACNAGCATTCTTATCCCCTCATCCGATGNTGTNACGGCTCCGACTCCCGCNGAGGCTCCGGCCAAGCGTATCCGCCGCGCAGGTGTGGCACGCGCCGGCNGCGGTATCACCGCCGAGTCCTTCCGCGGCATCAACCCGAACTGTCTGATCTATATGGGTGCGAACGAGATTCCCGACTCCGAGGAACTCAACATCATCCTCAATCAGAACGGCACGCGTGTTGCGGCTTCCGACATCAACCTTGACGGCAACCACTCCTTCAGCGCGCCCGCAAGCTTCAACCTCGGCGATCACCGCATCGCCTTCACGGTTGAGATTCCCGGTAGCCTCAATTCCGACGACAACGACGGCTGGAAGGGCATCATGCTTCCCTTCTCACCGACATCGATGGAATATGGTGTGGAATTCGGCAAGCGTCCCGGCAGCGGTCTCAACCTCGTATCCTTCGACAANGAGGAGGCTGAGNTGATGACTCCGCAGGATAAGATTCTCGCCAACCGTCCCTACATGGCGAACGTATCCGCTCCGTATGCAGTAGTTCCTGTCACCTTCTATGCAGAGAGCCTGAATGATCCCGACAGCTTCGACATCCCCTTCACTCCCGTAGCNGAGGAGAATGTGGCAGCCGGCAAGAACTTCTCGCNCTTCGGTTCATATGATGGCGAAACTGTGCTCGGCACATGCTACACGCTCAACGAGACAGCCGATTCCTTCATCCGTCCTGCGNATGGTGAGGATGTGCCTGTCGGTTCATTCAGCGCATATCTCTGCGCCAACGACGGTGTGGATGCCGCTGACTTCAACATCGGCGAGCACCCCCTCTGGATCTGCGAGCCNGAGCTGACCGGNGTAACCGGCACGAAGCTCTACCGCAANAANAAGATCGGCTTCGTCAGCCCGACTGCAGTGGCAAGCATCTACTACACTACCGACGGTTCCGATCCGACCGATGCCGAGGGCACCCGCAAGCTCTATGAGGAGCCCTTCGCAATGGATGCCGACGTGATGGNCCTCAAGGTTGTGGCAATGCACAAGGACTANACTTCCGAGCAGCTCGANTTCAATTTCGAACTCAAGAAAGTTGACCTTGACTATGACCTGGCCAAGAACTGGAACTGGATTTCCCACAACATGGAGAACTCAGTGGCAGTGGCCGACTTCCTCGACAACGACGTGACCCGCATTCTCTCGCAGGATGAGGAGGCAGTCAACGATCCGCAGTATGGTCTCGTAGGCACGCTCACCGCTCTTGATCCCGCCGTGGCTTACAAGGTNTGCGTCGGNGCTGACAGCTGGAAGGGCAACGTGGCCGGCGCGGCATTCGATCCCTCCGAGCCCGTGGCTCTCAAGAAGGGCTGGAACTGGATCGGCTCACCCGTGGATGACGCAAGCACCCTTGTAAGCGATCTCTTCTCCGCTCTCGACCTTGAGGAGGGTGATATGATCGTAGGTCTCGAAGGCTTCACTCAGGTTGATGCCGAGGGTGAATGGCAGGGTACACTCGACCGTCTCGTTCCCGGTGTCGGTTACATGTTCTTCAGCAACTCCGACAAGGAGTTCACCTATGCGATCGTAGCNGCCGAGGAGGCTCAGTCAGAGCGCATGGCGGCTCCCGCAGNGACTATCTGGCCTGTNGATATCCATGCATATCCCTCCGTTATGCCGATGACGGCTGTCCTGGCCGACGCATCAGCCGATGACTACGTGATCGGTGCATTCTGCGGCGAGGAATGCCGTGGNATAGGTGTGGCCGTNGGTGANGCCGTTATGTTCAATATCCATGGTCAGCGCGGCGATGTGCTCACCTTCCGCTATATGGATGGCTCGCGCACGNTCGCTTCGGTCGACAACATCATCTTCGATGAGAATCCCGTCGGCACTTTCGCAGATCCTTACGAACTCCATGTATCAGGCACCGTGGCTGTCGAGACTGTCAACGGAGTTGACGGCTATCTGATCCTCGGTGAGAATGGTGAGATTTCCATCAAGGGTGATCTCTCCAAGGTACTCTCTGTAGAGATCTTCGACATGGATGGTCATAAGCTTGCCGAGGGTGTCAAGACAACCGATGGCCTGAAGGTATCCGACCTTGAGAGCGGCGTATGTATCATCCTCGTGCGCACGACCGAGGGCTCCCTCTACCGCAAGGTCATGGTGAAGTAAACCCGATTCTGAAACAGATCTTTTAACCCGATATGAAAGCGGGGTGCCTCATCGGAGGCACCCCGCTTTTTTGCTTGGATATCGAAATTCCGTGAGGAGGGATTCGAAGATGGAATCTTCAGTTCAGGCTTACTTTATTATTACCTTGCTGCTCTTGCCGTTCTCCATCTTGATGAAGATGCCGTTGCGAGGTGAAGAGGTCTCTACACCCTGAAGATTGAAATAGCGTGCATCGGCAGGGTTGGCATTTATGGTCTCTACTCCTGTCAGCGTTCCTTCGCTATAAGCGATCGGGGCGAGATAGAAGTATTCGGTAGAGCCTACCTTCGAGTATTTCACGACGCAGGTGACGTTATAGGTTCCGGCCGGCTCAGTGGTGGTGCCGTAGTTGTCCTGGAATTCATAACGGGTTCCGTCGTGGGTTGTGCCGTAGGCCTTTGTAAATTCACTGGCTGTCGCGGTCTCGAACTTCACGGATTCAAGAATCACCACACGGTTGACATCCTCGGGAGTGACGGCGGATACGACGGGATATTCCACATTCACTGTTTCCTTGACCGCCCCGGGGATACCCTGCCAGGTGACTGAATTGTTGAGGTTCAGGTCCGTTGCGACCCAACCGGCGGGAATTACCTCACCCTTGGAATAAATCGTGGTGACGGTAGTGGAGGTGCTTCCCTGATTCTTGATGTTCTCTATGCAGGCGGCGTTACCNTCTTCGTCGGTGACAAAGGCGAAGCTGCTGTAGGCAAAGTTGACAGTCAGCGGACAGTTGACTTTGACCTTGTCGTAATTGGCGGGTGCGAATTCCATCATCTCGGCGATGCTCGTGGCGGTGGGNACGACAGTCAGGGTNTATTTGGCATTGCCCGCCGCATGAGACGCGTCNCCCTCCGTGGCGGCGGTGATGACGGTGGTGCCCGCCGCGAGGAGAGTCAGTTTCCCCTTATCGTCGACAGTGGCCACCTCCGGATCAGAGCTGCTCCATGTCAACGCAAGCTTATTGGGGTTGGAGAGGATAGGGGAGGTGACGGTCTCACCGAGATAGGCCTCCAGATCGGGGGTGGCGAAGGTGAGTCCGCAGGCCTCCTTGCCACCTAAATCAGGAGTATATGTGATTTCGATGGAGTGGATGTAGCGGCCGTAGAATTTATTCTCCCAGCTGAAGGATGCNTTATCGGAGGCATCCTTGAGATTCCAGGTCCAATAGTAGAGACCATTCTCCATAGCGGATTCGGAAGTGACTCCGTTGCATTCGATATCCAGGGCTGAGAGCGCGGAACCGGTCATGGCGAGCACGACCTTCGAGATTGTACCGCCGGGTACGGAGAGGGAAATTTCAGGGGTGAGATATGTCGCGGCGGCCAATCCGGAATAGACGAGGAGACCGCAATTGGAGTCGCCTGCATCGACGAGGGCGAAACCATTGCCGGTTTCCGAGATTTTACGGATGGCTACATCTACGCCATCCTCCGAGAAGGAGAGATCGGGGGAGAAGGTCAGGTCGTCCGGTTTATTGGAGAATTGGCGTTCGATGCCATAGGCATCTCCGGTGCCGTCGAATGTTAGCGTCGTGACGTCTGCGGCGGCCGGAATGGCGGCGAGCAGGAGGGACGCTGCCGGGAGTAAAGTTTTCTTCATTGTTAAGATAAAATTATAATGGATTGATGTGAATCATGGATAGTAATGAATTGTTTCAAAATGATTCTGAATACTCAGTTCTCTTGAATTGCGTCAAAGTTAAGAAAATTATAGGGATTTCACAAATATATCGTGAATAAACTGATTTCATAGTTCTTATCAACTACTCGGTGTCAGAGTCGGCAAGTAAAGTCAGTGAAAGAGGAATAGAGTAACACTTGTGTCATATTCGGGCCATGAAATTTGGTAAGATAGGAAATTTAAACTATATTTGCAACATCAACATAAACGTATGACAGGATAAACAAGCCCCGCCCTGACATATCTGCCACAACAGGGGCACTATATCTAACGTAATGAGAAAAATCTTTACTCTTGCACTCGGCCTTGTATGCTTCGGGATGGTTTCGGCCGACTCGCTCCAGACGTTCAATTGCGGCATAGGCATACCCGGCCGTCAGGAACCCGCACTTCTGGGTCTCGGCATCTCGCCGAACGGAAAATATATCTGTGGCCCGATCGAGAATGCCATGGGCTATTTCGTGGCATCTGTCGAGACAGGGGAGGTGAAATGGACCGTTCCCGAAGAGGCTGACGAGGGTGAGCTGCGTCATGTCGACAACAACGGATTGGCAATCGGTTTTGACGCCACGGCGATAACTTATGATTTCGCCACAGGCGATGTCTCCACACTCTATTGTCCGGATGACGTGAAATATGTGCTTGCCGAGGCTCTTTCGGCCGACGGCAGTGTGAAGATAGGCTCCTTCGTGGCAGCAGGCTTCGAGACTCAGGCAGTGGTGGCGGTTGACGGCACGGATGACTGGAAGTTGCTTCCCATGCCGACGGAGGAGGACCTCGCGGGGACTCTTCTCGAAGGAATNAAAGGTAGTTCGGCCAAATATGTGAGCGCCGACGGAAAGATTATTCTCGGATGTCTCGGCAGCTTCGCGGCCCCGGTGCTCTGGAGACTGAATGAGGCGGGAGAGTATGAGATGGATCTCTTCATCAAGCGTTTCGTGAAACTCTCCGAAGGACAGCAGGGTGATGACAGCTATCCCCTGTGGAGTGTTTCGGGAATGTATCTCAACCTGAGCCCCAACGGNCGTTACGTCAGCATGTTGGGTTTGATCAAGGATGAAGAGGGAACGAGTATCGGNGTGCCGGCGATATATGACACAGTCGAGGATAAGATGATCATCTATGATGANCCGCAGGAAATCAACATTATGGGTGCGGAGAATTTCCCCCTGTATCCCACCGCAATAGCTGACAACGGTACGTTCATCGGATCAATCGGTCAGCCGGTTGTANNCNCCATCGGTTCNTTCATCATGCGTGCCGGNAANACACANGCCGAGAATTTCCTGACCGCGTTCCCCTCGTATCAGGAGCAGCTCGCTGCTTCCGACGGTAACAACGTGCCGACAGGTATCTCCGCNGATGCAAGCGTCATTCTCGGCTACACCTTCTANAGCGANGACTTCACGACATCCGAGGAGGAGGATCCGGCATATTACCTGACTTACGTGATACATGATGACTACAACTATAACGCGGCGGTTGATGAAATCGCGGCTGACGTCACGGAGGCTACCATAGAGGGTATTTATACGCTTGACGGCCGCCGGTCGGGCAATCTGGTGAAGGGNGTCAATATCCTTCGTATGTCTGACGGCACGACCCGTAAGATTCTCCGTAAATAATCCCCGACACGATTCCGATAATAACACGGATTCCAATAAAAATCAGCATATGCCTGAGCGCGTATGCTGATTTTTTTGTTTATTAAAGGTAATCAAAAAACTGAAACTATGTCCGCTCCACAGTCAACTTTCTGGAATATTGACAGGATAATGAAACTGATCATCGCCCTCGGCATAATCACGGGGCTGATATTCCTCATGTCATATCTGAAGAATGTGTTGATACCATTCTTCGTGGCGTGCTTCATCGCCTATCTGCTTCAGCCGATCGTGGAATTCAACCGTCGATGGACACATGAGAAGGGACGAATAATCTCGTCGATTCTCACGGTGCTTGAGGTGATTTTGCTGCTGGGCGGCATCGTCTATATGTTTCTGCCCCATGTGATGGATGAACTGCAGGAGCTTGGAAAGATTCTTCACGAGATAAACGTCGGTAAACGTCAGCTTCCGCCGGAGTTCGCCGGAATAATAAGCTATGTGGAGAATAATTTCAATCCTTCCGACATACGCCATTTGCTGTCGGAGCTTCATGTGAGCACCCTCCTTAGCAAGGGCACATCCCTGCTCGGCGAATCTATAGGCGTCATCATGCAGGTTCTGGCGTGGGCCATGACGCTCATATACGTGCTCTTCATTCTCATAGATTATCCCCAGATAAGCAGGGGATTCAAGCTCCTCGTGCCCTATAAATATCGGGAGGGTGCCGTGTCGGTGGTGCGTGATGTGCAGGACAATATGAACCGNTATTTCCGNGGACAGGGNAGGGTGGCGTTGTGCGCGATGGTATTCTACTGCGTGGGGTTCTCGATAGTGGGTTTGCCGTTGGCGATTCCGTTGGGTATACTTGTGGGTGTGCTTTATATGATACCCTACTTTCAGTATATCACCTTGATTCCGGTGGGAATCATATGCCTTATCTACTCCTTGGGTGGGGCCGACAGTTTCTGGATGCTGCTCGGGAAATCGTTGCTTGTATATGTGGTGAGTCAGTCGATATGCGACTATATCATAACTCCCCACATAATGGGTAAGGAGATGGGGATGAATCCGGCTGTCATNCTGCTGTCGCTGTCGGTCTGGGGNAGNCTNNTGGGAATAATGGGTATGATNATAGCNCTNCCTGTCACCTCACTGATAATGTCCTACTACGAACGATATATCTCCAATCCCCATAGCAAGGATGATTGATGCCGGCAACTTTTATATNTAAAAACTTTAATAGTGTNANACACTCTCTAAATATCCCGTATATTCAATGAAATCTTACTCATNTCACTATAATTTTAATTCCTAAANGGGTGCTTTGAGAAATNTAAAGTAGTACTTTGANAAATTTAAAGTAGCTACTTTAANTTTTAGATAAGGTATAAAAAAGAGAGGAGCTAATTGGATGTAGTTTCCTGTATTGCGTTTCCCATTTCGAAAGTATATTTATGGGATGGGTAAACCTGAAGAAAGGAAACATGATGTCGATTCCCGTAGGCTTGCTACTGCATATCAAGAGTCTATTTCATCAGAGATGCTGATGCTTGCTTTCATACTCCGCAAGGGCTTCGCCGGCAGGAACTATACGGGGGAGGCCATTTTCATCGGCAAAGACCATGTCTTGACCGAGGGCAGCCTTACGCCGGAGTAGATTCTCGTAGGATTGCTTAAGTCCTTGATTAATCTTTTCTCTTAACTCTATTTTTTCCTGTTCAGACATGATTCCTTGATTTTAGTGAAAATGTTATGATTGATTACCTCAGCATCATTTGCCAGTTCCAATGGATAATCAACGTTATCGTAGAAACTCCAACTATCCACTATCGGGGCGAAAATATTGAAGAAGTTATGTAATCCTAACCAATAACGTCGGATAATGGTTTGCGTAGGAATGTTATGACCGCCTTCGCGTACTCTTTTCGCTACACGCTCTATTGCCAATTCCGGAGAAGAAAGCCAAAAGAACAATAGCACGACTTGATATCCATTTTCATGGGCTCGTTTTATCAACGAAGCATAACTGCGAGTTGCAAGCGTCGTTTCGATTGCAAAAGTTTTCTTCTGACTTAATAGCAAGTCAATGCGCTGAAGCATTAATTTGCCGGCCTCAATTGCAACGGATTCAGGGTTGAAAGGAGACAATCCTTTGGCGATTTCATCAGCATTGACGAATTCCCGGCAATTCAATAAATCCGGTAAAACCGAGTATGAAGCTGTAGTCTTTCCGGCTCCGTTACATCCAGCTATTATGTATAATGTCGGTCTCATATTCCATGTTATGGCAAAAAATCCCGCAGGCATTTCTGCTTGCGGGATTCAAATTTGAGCGGAGTGACCGAGATTCGAACTCGGGATACGCTTTTGGCGTATACACGCTTTCCAGTTGTGTTCATCCCTTTTAAACTCGCTGTTAAACAATAAGTTATAGCTTTTGCTTTTCATGCACAAGCCACTAGCAAGCACACTATAATGCAAAAGTAATAAGAATTATCTAATATTCAAAATAAATTCTTATTGAATCAGCATAAAAATTATTCCCCAATATTGCTTGTAATAGTGGGGATTTAGAACAAAACTATTTCTTCAAATGTGTTTTAACATATTTTAACCATGCTATTTACTCGCGTAAATTACCTTAAAATTCTGGGGCGGTGAGAAGAGAGTTGTGACAGATTTTTAAATTGCAATCTATTCATAACAGTAAGTTATGGCAGAAAAGATGTATGAAAAAAGAAATCGGGTGTTTGATGGGGCTACGATAATAAGCTAATAGAAAGGCTTAAAGACGGATATGTCCTCTATTACTGACTTGCGGATAAAAAATTTTTTTTATAAATTTGCAACGTTGAGTTCAATAGAGAGCTCATAGAAATAAATTTAACACGAAAGTGTCTTACTGATTCTCAAGGAATGAAGCCTGGAAANNTTCTNACCTCGATGAGAGATGAAGTGGACANTCTCGCGTCATAGNCTCACTATGGCNGGAGAGCTTGTCTCATATCTTTCATTAGCGGTTTTTTCCAGGCACCGATTCCTTAAGATGTGTAGGCGGCTCTTCCGCTTTTGTGTATTGTCAACCTTCCTGGAGCCGGGAAATTAAATTAAAGATCATGAGCAAGGGCTTTGCAGATTATCTAATTGCTATGGCGCGTGAATTTGACCGTGANCTTTNGCGGGATATNGATGGAGTCGAAGTTCCTCTTNTCAGTGAGAGATATNANGAATGGCTGAAGACAGAGAGTAAGATCTCAGAGTCGTCCCAAGTGAATTATAAGCGTTGGCTTCGAAAGGCGGATGAATGGATATGTCATTCCGACCGCGACTTCTGGACGTTGCTCACCAAGGCATGGCAGTCTTCCGATNTCGATACTGTCCGGAAACTATGTTTTGAATATGAGGCGGAGCTTTCAGAGGAGAAGGCGAATGCAGAGAAGGATAGTGAATATGGTGAATCTCCCAAGGAGATGGGAAATTGGATTNCGGCNTTCAGAAACTATGTGAAATTCCTNGATAAGGAGTTGGAGAAAGCCGCAGTGGATAAGAAAGCNTTGGCGGCAATGATTAAAGCCTCACGCAAAACAGCNCACAACCTTTTTCTATCCAATCAGTTCATCAGNTGGGGNGTGAAGANNGGAAAGNANGAGAGCTACTATGGAATCCTACGTCAGCAATATCANGAGAATAAACAAGGANNTCTTCTGCAAGACGGGTTATGACTTGCTGTTCNACTTCCTGCCNAGCTATGTGAAGACCAAAAACAGGGNAAAGATTGACGAGATGTTCGANGCCATGCTTAAAAAGCTCGACGAGCGTATCGACACTTATAATGAGAATGAAATGAGTGTCGACGCTCTTGAGAATNGCCGGTGCGCNCTGAGAGATTACTACACTTTTATCAAGGCCGTTGTCGGCTGATAAATTCNTNCTCACTCTTAATACNAAATCNCTATNTTACAAACGTTTNATAGACTACCACAAAATGAACCTATCTATCCTGAAAAATGAAATCCATGAGATGGAGAGNGAATATATTGATGAAGCCCTGAAAAATAAAGCAAAACGATGGCTGGCAGATTTCAATACGGAGGTTGAGAATCTTAAGCAGTATCGCGAACGTGAGATACTTGAACTTCTGCAGAATGCCGATGATGCGGGAAGTAGCAGGGTTGATATCATTCTTGATACCCAGCACAAGACTCTTGATGTGAGAAACAGTGGTCCTGATACAATTCCTTTCAAGGAGGAAGGTATCAAATCCATCATGTGTGCCAACCTTAGCCCTAAAAAGGGGNTGAACTATATAGGCGCCAAGGGGTTGGGATTCCGGTCTATTCTCAACTGGTCGGATCATATAATCATCAGAAGCAAAAATGTGGAGATGGAATTCAGCAGCGGTAGAGTGGCTGATTTCTGGAACGGCCAAATGGCTCCTCATCTCAAGGAGCTTTCCAAATATGAGACCGCTGCGGTCAGGGAGCACAGGCAGGTGCCGCTTTCTATTCTCGCTCTTCCTACTGTCAGGGAACTGGATGATGTGGATTTCACAGCAATCATCATGCACTATGCGCCTGAACTTGAGGATCAGATAATCAAGGATCTGAAGTCTTTCCAACCGAAATCGCTTCTGTTCCTTCATAATCTCAAGTCGATTACCATTTCCGTTGACGGGGNGATAATAGCCGATTATAGTAACCGGATCATGGCCGATGACAATGGGTTCATCATCTCTGAATTTGAGGGTAAGAGATGGATTTCAAAGGTAGAAGGGGGTAAAATCACAATTGACGGGATTGAAAGAGATTACGAAATCGGGTGTGCTTACTGCATAGATGATGAGGAATATAATGTGTATCCCATGTATAGCTTCTTCCCCACTCGCGACATTTTCGGCCTCCCCGCCATCCTGCACGCCACTCTTGAGCTGGATGCCTCCCGCAACCATCTTATACCCAGAAATGAAGTGAATAAGGTGATGATAGATAAATTAGCCAACATCATTTCCAAAATGGCGGAGTATCTCAAGGAGCAGGGCACCACATGGGATGCCTACAGGCTGATGCGTCCCAATCCTATGTATAAGGGAGGAACCGTATATGGGGATTATCTGTTTAGAAAGCTGTATTCACGAAAAGGGGATTACATTCCGCTTTTAGGTGGAGGATATGGAAATTTGAATAATTGCTGGTATCTGGATGATGAGTTATTCGATATCATTTCCATTACGGAAGCTGGTCCCTCTATATTCAGTAACATGAGGCTAAAAGAAGGGGAAGAAATTCTATGCCTGGTAAATCAGGAGTTCAATCGCGATATAAAATGGGGAATCGAGAAGTTTGCATCGGAAATTGATAAGGATACCTTGGCTTCCCTGATTGTGGCTCTTCGGAAATTCGCCTCCCGTCGTGGTCTGAAACTTGACTGTCAGATCTTCAGGGATGACACTGATTCCACTATCTTCGGCACCGCATTCATTAATGAAGGTCAGAAGGTAGAGGATATTCCTTCGTGTATGGAATTTGATTATCTCGACGATGATCTTGCCGTAAAAATAAAGCAGCTTCTGGAGCTGCCCGGAGAAAAGCCATGGCAACGCGAGATGGCGGATCGGCTGTCGGTGGTAGGCAGAATTTCGTCCTCCGATATTTCATCACTTACCAACCGAATGGTTCCCAAGAGCGAAGATTCGCGCAGACCGGTGGCTGAATATAAGGAACAGATGAAATCACTATTTAAGATCTTCCTTAGAAGAGGAAACAAATTCACCATAAGCGAGGGGAATGAAGCATGGCTTCCAAACGAAACCCTCTCCACGAAATGGCAGAAAGCGTCACACCTCATAGCGGCCGACAGCAGATTCCCTGACGGATTCAAAAATCTCGGCATCTCCCCTTCTCCCCTTCCCCGGGAAAGATGTGTGGCCTATCCTTATTTCCTGGAGGAAGTCCCCGGGAATGATGCCTCTTCAATTCAGGAGTTTTTGGTAAAGCTCGGAGTGAATCTTTACTTCTGCAAGACTCCCATGCATTATGGTTCGGACCAGAGTTACATAAATTCGCTTGACATTCCTGAGGAGATCAAGGCCAACTGTTCATGGAAGGATGCTGAGCGCGAGGCTAGGAACACCGCATATATCGCTGACAGGGAAATCCTGAACAGTCTCAGGCTCCCCGATCTGATCAAACTCCTCCTAAAGTCTGGATATGATGAGCAGGTATGCTCGGGCCAGCAGATTGACTGGTTTAACTCGAAGTATAAAGAACCCGTTACAGTTGATGTGAGCTACGCTGCCTATCTTCTACGCACCCAATCAGCTGCCTCGCAACTAAAGTACTATGCCGTTGAAGATCATGAGTGGTTGCCGGGGAAAGTTGCGAAGGAAGATCAATTGGAGCTCAACGATGATGATCCCCGGATTCTCAGATTGCTACTGGCTCTCGGTGCTTCCGCAACTTGCGCGGATTTCGGCACGGAGGATTTGTATCAGGTGCTTCAGGAACGCACCGACAGAGCCAAGGCGCAACATGATTCCAAGGGTTTGAAGTCTTTCTACCATAAGATAAAGATGGCGTTGAATGAACAGACTTCAGTTAATCCTCCGGCAGATCTGCGTCTCGCCTGCAAAATCGGTGATGAACTTCAATTCCTACTAGCGAACGAGATCTTTTACAGCGATAACGTCGGAATCAGAAGCTTGAGAAACAGTCTTCCGATCATAGAAATGAGCTCCCGCGAAGGTGAGGATATCGTGAAGAGGGTGTTCGGATGCCGGTTGATCAAAGATCTTAAATTTGAACTTGTAGAGGGAGAGATGAACCCAGCTCTAACCGACCAACTCAACCAGAAACTGGGCACCATCAAGCCGTATGTCATTGCTTCAGCCACGAAGGAAGCGGGGAGCAAGGGCGGCAATATCGACACCCTTATCAGTAATGTCAAGAGCGCGCTCAACCGTCTATATATCAGTGTGGTAAATCAATGCGAGTATAGACTGTCTAATGGGCCTGAGGGTATAAACCATACTATCCGGATGGAAAACGGCGATCTGCAATTTTTTGATGGTAAACCTTTCATCTGCGGTGATTATTCCCGATTGGAGGAGGCGCTGGAAGATCCATATTTCTGCAATGGCATTGTGGAGGCGATGGCCATAGCCTTGAAGCTGAACGGCGGCGAGAATGTCGACAGGTTCCTGCGTCTGCTCAAATCATCCAAGAAAGAATTGGATTATATCGCGGAGAATGAATTTGATGAATCGCTTTGGGCTAAATGCGAGAAAACGACCGGATTATCGTCATCTGAGGTAGAGTTCTGGCGCACCGTATTTGAATATGACGGGATCGTGGATAGCTTTGACGAGGAAGCTCTGAAGAAGACCCCGAGAAGTTATCTTGTCGCTAAATTAGGGATAGAGGCGGATAGAGCCGACATCCACAGTTTCATCACCTATCACAGACAGCAGCTGAAGGGAGTGAGAAGCCGCTATGAGGCGACCTACCTTGCCGGCGTCCATGCCCTTCTCAGCGAGATGGATGATGAGGCAAAAACGAGGTATGTTGAGTTTAAGGAGAATTTCCTCAGCGACGACTGGATTGAGGATATAGCCAAAAATATCCGATATGAGGTCGAACCTGATTATGAATATTTGATCGAGAATTATATCACGTATAAATTTGATTTTGAGGCTGAGAAACGTGAGGTCGGCATTCTTCCCCGCCGACATGATGAATATCTTCTCGGTCATGACTTCCATGAACTCCGACTGAGCCCCAAGGATGAGAGTCTTCTCTATTTCGATGGGTATGAAGATTATTTTGCCCGGAAGATAGAGCAACTGTTCTCGGCCGAAAAAGAGGATGATGAGAATGATAATCAGACCGGGAATGGAAGTCTGAAGACTCCGGTGATTACAGAGATAGAGGAGGTGGAGACTATTCGTCCTAGTGTCGGGAATCATAGTACAATCAAATCCTCTCAAAGAAGACAGCCTTCTGAAACTGCAAAGAAAAGGAATGGCCGAAAAGCCGAGGATATTGTTTTCCGCGCCTTTTCCCTCCCAGACTCTGAATATGAGATCGGAGAAATCTATTCTGAATATCTGGCTGCCAAGAACGGACTTTCCGGAGATGATTCCCGAGGTTATGACCTGGAGTATCGTAAGAAGGGATCGGCTCTTTACCGATGTCTTGAAATCAAGAACTGCAGTTCGGGGGAAGATATCAGACTTACAGCACATGAATATGAGGTTTCGCAATCTCCGGGGTGTCGTGACCGTTATGATGTGGCGTTGGTGACAGGAGATTCAATCAGGATCTGGAAAGATGCCTTCAAAAATCCGGATTCCTATTCCCTCATCCCCGAAGGTTATCACGTGAGATTTAAGATTAAGTAAATGGATAGAAAGTAAATGGATAGAAAAGAGAATAAAAGGAGCATCACTTTCACCGATCTGCTCGCCATGCTCCCTGATTCTGAGCTTACTGATGCGGATATAGAAGTTGTGGTGACTGATTTTGAAGTTGATAAGGATAATGGGTTAAGACGTGCGGAGAAGCTGAAAGATGAAGGGAAGACCGTATTGGGAATCGGAATCCTGCCATTTGCCGCTGTTGGAGATAAGGGTGTGTTGGATGCTCTGGTCCGGTGTCAACAATTGCACCAGATTGCCGATGGCTGTGTATTGGTCAACAGGGAATCCTTGCGTTCAAAAATCACTCCTTCTTCTTTGTCATTCTCCGAGGAAATTGAATCGGTAGAGGAAGAAGTGGATAAAATCATTCTTAACATAAGGAAGGGATTATCTGACATTCTTCTGCCTGGAAAGATCAATATTGAGTCATCCGTTTTAAGGGAAGTTTTGCGAGATTGCGGCACATTACTGATTGTCCGGGGAGTAGGTACGGGTGCTGATAAAATGGAGAAAGCACTTAAGGAGGCATTTGATAAGCCAGCCGAAGGAAGGTATGACATCAATGCCGCTCGCAAAATGATCATCAAGCTACTTGTATCCCGGGGTACGGGACTGAGTATGGATGAGCTCGGAAAGCTTCAACAATTCCTCTCCACTCTCCCCAATAATATTGAGGTGATATTCGGAACAGGCAACTCAAATAATAACACGGCGGAATTGGAGGTCGTGATACTTGCGACCGGGGTAGACGTAGTGTTACGAGAAGATAAGAAATACTTATGACGGTAATATAAAAATCATCAAACCAAAAGCATGGTGCAGGAACGCGAAGAATCGCGTCCTACACCGTGTCAGATAACATTTATTATTTTTTTGTGAGTTGTACTTAAAACCAACCATTTATGAGAAAAGAATTCATTTTTACCATTCTTTCGGTGTTAGCAATGGTATCGACTTGCTTCAATATGAAGGGGCAAGAAAACAATGATTTGACAGTAGATCAAATCATGTATGAGCTTAAGGCTCCTGTTAAAAAAATTATAGCATGGGAGTCATCGGTAGAGGAGGTTGTAGCAAATCCGCAGATAAATTTTTCAGATTATCGTGCGGTAAAAAAGGCAATTGATAATTATGAACTTAATGAGATGACAAATTCGGTTTCAGAGATTGAAATCTCATCAAACAAAAAGGCGATTCCCTATGACAATTCCGATACGGTGATTGGTTTCCGGATGGGACTGCCAGGCTTATTCAAAATAAAAATGGTATCTGGCAGACCTGTTACATTTATTTTAGATGAAAAGGATCTTAATTCAAAGATAGAAAATGGGGAGATGTTTATAGATGGATATGATATGTGTCTGGAGAATTTCACCATCACATACGATATGAATGGATTCGCAAAAGAACTGAAAGGGAAGGCCACTCCCTTCTTCGGGGATGGAATTTATACGGAAACTTACAGTAACTATAAATTTGATTCGCATGGCAACTGGGTGAGACGTCAGGTTTCAACTCCATACAGCGACATAATCCAATATCGGTCTTATGAATATTAAACAATCGTTTTTTCTTTTAATTCTTATATTGTCGCTAGGTCTGTGCGTGTCGACAAAGGCTCAGATCCCTTTTCAGAAAAAAGGGAAGTGGGGACTGACCGATACGGCGGGAAAGGTAATATTGAAGTCAAAATATGATACAATCTACCCTTTTCAAAGCGATTATGCCGTCGTTGAGGAAAAGGGGAAGAAAGGGGTGGTAGGAAAAGACGGAAAAGTATATATTCCTTGCAAATTTAAAAAAATTATTTTTCCGCCCTTTTACAGGAACCCGAAAGGGAATGACTTCTTTTTTGTGAGTGAAGAAGGGACTGACTTCGGTATGATTTCGTCGGAGGCTTATTTTACTATGCCATTAAGAGCGGTTTTCCGTGGTCCGGATAAACTGTGGTATGGATTAAGGGATAATGGATGGTGTGAGATAATATCACCGAATGAAAGCCTTCCCAAGAATTGGAATATCAATGAAGAACCCGTAAAGCGACTTGAAGGGGGCTACACACTCTTTGACCATAAACTATATAATTCCAAGGGAATTGTTAAATTGGAAAATGTCTCTTCGTGCAACCTAACAAGGATTGGCGATGAAGACTATTATAGACTGAATAATGGGAATGCGGTCGTCGCGCTCCTTAATCCCTCATCAAATACCCTCTGGAATGTGGTGAAAGAGCCATTATGGAGCAATGGCCGGCAATATATGGTGCTTATCAACGATAAAATATACCCGGTTAACTTCCTTGATCCCGACAAGAAGATCTTCACGCTTAAACATCCGGAGTTTGATTTGTATTCTTTACATGTGAACTCAAATGAGGTGATTCCATTTAAACTTTCAGATGTAAGGATATATAGCTTTAAAAAGAATGGAAATAACTTTTATGAAATCGCACTTGAATGCAAGAGTGGGCTTTTAGAGGAAGACCTTAAGGAGCTTGTAAAGGCTCTTGACAGCACAGGGCTTGATTTCGTAATTTCAGTCAAATCCGGAATTGGTAAAAGTCTTTTCGCGAACAGTGGGGAGGAAATCTCTCATAACAATGTTGATCGTATCTTCATTAAAGACAATTATCTTTATGCATCTATTGATGGGAAGGAAATAAATATTGAAGCAGGTTTTGACAGAAATCTTCTTGAATATGATAGGATTGAAGAGTTTGGATATGGAAACAAATTAGTAGGTAAGGACGGGAAGGTCGGAATATATAGGGATGATTGGGGAGAAGTGATTCCACCTGTTTATGATGAAGTGCAATGGCTGGGAAAGCATTTTAAGGTATTGAAAAATGGACTTGCAGGGATCTATACAAGAGATGGGGATAAATTGTCAGATCCGGTTTTCAGGTCGGTATCGAATGAAGAAGATTTCTTCGTTAAGGGTGAGCCGACTTATTTCATAGGCCGCTCTCCCTCGGGAGATATGGTTGTAATAAGTGAGGA
Source organism: Bacteroides sp. (assembly GCA_014801595.1). Classification (GTDB taxonomy): domain Bacteria; phylum Bacteroidota; class Bacteroidia; order Bacteroidales; family Muribaculaceae; genus Lepagella. The sequence continues at coordinate 40,873 of JAAVDV010000035.1, read as the reverse complement.
TGGACGGAAAAGTCAGAATCTGGGTAATTATGACCGCATAAGCAATGTGGCTTATGGCGTGGCGCAAATTTATAAAATGGCAGGGTCGGCATTTTTAATTTAAGGAAGCTGGCGATGACCGTACCATGCAAATTTGAAGACAAGATTTTCTGGGGCACAGGATCAGGCGACAACCGTAAGGTTGGTATGTATATCAGTTCCCCTCGTGGTGATCAGATAGAAATCTGGACTGTTGGCGGCGAAAAAATAGCATCAAAATTTTTCCCTGCCGGAACCTCCAAATATACTCTAAAGAGATTTCTTGAAAATCATCTCCAAATAGATTTGTATTATGATTAGCTGAGAATGAGAAACGGGATTCGAATACCTCAAAATCCAGGTGTATATCGAGCAGGACATGCAACGAGGTAATATAGATATTTGTCTCGGATGGGGTCTAAATGGATATTTGCCTATATCAAGATGATGGTAACGTTGCGTTTCGAAATATTGAGTTTGAGTTTTCCATTAAAAAGAAATACTCCGGAGAAGAAAGTCACGACTTTAGGGACTGCCGCTAGGTCGGACCGAAGGAGCAATATCATAATCACCAAGGATGTCGATGTCGCTTTCCGGGGTCTCCTCACCGCAGGTGTATGAGCCGAATAACCAAGCCCGGAGAAGCGGCTTGGTCTTCATCTACTCCTGTATTTTTCGGAATCAGACATTTGATACGCTCATTCATAAATTGGAAATTATTGAGGCGGAATAAGACGTGCAACTCGCATGACAAATTCTTCGGCTTTCGGAATTAGAGGCATTACATCTGATTCTTCCCAATCATAAAGATCATCATAATCTCCGGTTTGACGCATTGTAAAAAGACGTCCGATCAACTTTGAATCTTCAGGAGTAAGGATTCCAGTTCTTACGAATTTGTCACTAATCATTCTGATGACTCCCCGATGTGTAGATGCCTCAATTCCATGATGAATAAGCAATGCCACACAAGCATAATATACTGCATAATACAATCGGTTGGCGGCGAGACTCCAATAGCCCAGATTCCCAACATCCTTAACTTGTTGGATCGTAGAATATGCTTTTTCAAGGCGATAGGCTACTATAGAATTTCTTTCTTCAGATTTGAGAGTCATAATAGTCAATTTTGAAATATTGAGAGTTTATCTCGCTCTACGTTTTTATAAAATGGAAGGAAACTACGTTTGAGCCATCCGGCAAAAGAATATAATCTCGGATTTATCTCTTCTCCCAACAATATGCCAACATGTACGAATGGCCACGCGTATTTATCCCATAGGTCAAAAGGAATTTTCTCTTCTCCCGGAATGAGTATATGGATATCCCAGTCCGAGTCAGGAGATGCATCTCCACGCGCTCTGGATCCATACAAGGACATCTGAGACCCTTTAGGCAGAATCTCGGCTGCCTTTCTCTTTAAAGCATCCAGAATCAACTGATATTTTTCCATCTCAGACATCGCAGTATGATTTTTTTAGTGCAAAAAATCCCGCAGGCATTTCTGCTTGCGGGATTCAAATTTGAGCGGAGTGGCCGGGATTCGAACCCGGGATACGCTTTTGGCGTATACACGCTTTCCAGGCGTGCCTCTTCAGCCACTCGAGCACCACTCCAATTTCGGCTGAAACCATTACTTATGCCCGTGAGAATGGGCCGTATATCGGTTTTCGGATGCAAAGTTAGTAATTTTTGTTGGATTGTCAAGAAGTTTTGGCCGATTTTTATTGTTTTTTTACTAATTTTGTGGTGTAATATTAATATATAGCCCCTTCCGGGGTATGTTGTAACTGTCGGAAGGGGGTAAAACATATGATTCGGCATGAAAAGAATCAGTAGAATCCCGAAAGCTCTCCCGGGGCTTCTCGCAGTGGCGGCGCTGAGTGGTTGCGGAGCCAAGAATGGCGCCGATAGCGACCGTGCGGGCGAATTCGCCGGAATGGATGACCGCGCCAAGATGCAGTATATGATGCAACGTGTCGCTCCCGACTCGGTGGCGCGGTTTATCTGCGATGCCGCTCTCGGCAAAATCGAGGGAGTGCGGATCGACACCCTCTCCATGGCCGCGCTCTACGCCTATGAGAATTATAAGGATGCCGACCTGCAGACCTTCCAGATAGCCTACGATACATATGCCGACAATCTCCCTCTTCCCGACAAGATGCACCTGCGCAAGCTCGCCGCCAGCGATAATCCCGATGCGCTCGGCTATCAGCTGGGACTCGAATACGTCAACGATATCCGCACAGGGCGGATGACGGGGGAGGAAATCGAGGCCGAAATCGCCGCGTTCAAGAAAGTCTGCGACGCCNNCCCGGAAGATTCNTTGACTTTCCGCCGCTTCATGACCGGCTTCAAGGTGGCCCTCGACAAGGATGGCTCCGAGGGTATACCGAAATCAATATATGAATCCTACAGTAAATAAATATGAAAAGAATATCTGAATACGCCGTCGAGGTAGAATCGGCGATCCGCGAACTCGGCATCGGCTCACGCCGTCCCGAATCACTCTACGCTCCCATTGAATATGCACTTGAGGCCGGGGGCAAACGCATCCGGCCCGTGCTCCTGCTGATGACGGTCGACGCCTTCGGCGGAGATGTGGAGGCTGCCATGGCCCCGGCGCTCGGCATGGAGATATTCCATAACTTCACGCTGCTCCATGATGACGTGATGGATGACTCCGAGACACGCCGCAACCGNCCGACTGTCTTCAAGAAATATGGAGAGAATGCGGCCATACTCTCAGGCGACACTATGCTCGGACTGGCNGAGAAGCAGATGATGCAGGTGCCCGATGCAGTGCTGCGNCGTNTGATGGAGACGTTCAACCGNATGTCGGTGGAGGTCTACGAGGGNCAGGCTCTCGACATGGAGTTTGAAACGCGCGATGACGTCACGCCGGATGAATACGTCAACATGATCCGTCTCAAGACAGGCTCGCTTCTCGGCGCATGCGCTGAAATCGGCGGCATACTNTCCGGATGCAATGATAAAGTATGCGCCAAACTCCGCGAATATGGCGAGAACCTCGGCATCGCATTCCANATNGAGGATGACTGGCTGGATACCTTCGGCGACTCGGCCACCTTCGGCAAACCGATCGGCGGCGATATCAATCAGGCTAAGAAAACATTCCTCTATGTCAGCGGCATGGCTGCTTCGGCAGAGGAGGCGAAAGCCCTTAAGATGGGCATGGAGCTTCCGGCNGGTGATATGCGCGTGAAGACNGTCACCCGCATATACGAGAAGATGCACCTCGACGAGAGCTGCCGCAAGGCTGCCTCCTCCTATAGCGCCAAGGCCCTCAAGGCCGCCAAGGCNACCGGNCTTCCNGAGGAGCGCCTCGAATCATTCAAATATCTTCTCGACCGTCTCTCCGGACGTAAAAAATGATCGATACCCACACCCATCTATATCTTAGAGATGATTTNCCCGACGGGGGTTCCGACGCTGTNCGTCGGGCCCTCGACGCGGGAATNAGCCATATGGTGCTNCCGAATGTAGGGCTGACCTCGATGGAGGATCTTTTAAGNCTTCACGCCCTTCATCCGGATGTGACGAGTATNGGGGTCGGTCTGCATCCCGAAGAAATCGACGCCGACTGGCGTCCCCGTTTGGAGGATGTGTTCGCACGTTTCGCGGATGAAGNNCCCGTGGCGGTAGGGGANGTCGGCATCGACCTCTATCATGATCCGACCTNCCGATTCCAACAAATGGATGCCTTCGGAGATCAGCTTGACCGTGCCTACACAATGGGGCTGCCCGTCATNATCCACTGCCGCGAGGCTCTCGACGACACGCTGGACGTAATTCGCATGATGGGCGACCGCAGNCCGGAACGACTCGTATTCCACAGTTTCACCGGAAATCCGGCGGATGCCCGGCGTATTCTGGCACTCCCCGGCACATATCTCGGCATAAACGGTGTCGTCACCTTCAAGAACGCTCCCGNGTTGAGGGAAGCGGTNGCGGAGGCCGGNGCCGGTCGGCTGGTGCTTGAGACAGATTCGCCGTATCTCGCACCGGTGCCCAAGCGCGGACGCACCAACGAGTCGGCCTACATCCCCTATATACGCGACCGCATTGCGGAAGTCTGCGGNCTNNCCCCTGNGGAGGTGGAGGCCGTAACNGANGCCAACGCGCGCTCCATATTCAATCTATCATCTTCATAACCACATGACATTTCCTTCGGACTTCCTGACATTACCGCTGNCGCAGCCNGTAGTGATCATCACTCTCGTGCTGGTCATTATCCTATGCGCCCCGATACTGTTCAGTCGTCTGAAGATTCCCAATATCGTAGGGCTCATTCTGGCCGGTGTGGCGGTAGGNCCCTACGGTTTCAACCTGCTCGCGCGAGACGCGAGTTTCGAGATTTTCGGCCAAGTCGGCATACTGTATCTGATGTTTCTGGCGGCCGTGGAGATCGACATGTACCATCTGAAGCGCAATTACCGCAGCGGTGTCGTCTTCGGACTCGTGACATTCCTGCTGCCGATGGCCGTCGGCATCCCCTTGACGAAATTCGCCCTCGATATAAGCTGGACATCCTCGGTGCTGATTTCATCGATGTATGCCTCGCATACGCTGATTTCCTATCCGGTGGTCAGCAAGTTCGGGCTGACCAACAACCGGGGAGCCGTGATTGCCGTCTGCGGCACGATCGTGGCTGTCCTGCTCGCCCTTCTTGCGTTGGCCGAGGTTGTGGCTGTCAGGGTTTCGGGCCATTTTGACGTAGGGTCGCTATTCTGGTTGCTCCTTCTGATGGGGATATATGCAGTGGGAGTGGGGTGGAGCTTTCCGAAGCTTACGCGATGGTTCTTCCGCAAGACGAGTGATTCCGTGATGCAGTTCATCTTCATCCTGACGCTCGTGCTCATAGCCTCCACACTGGCAAAAGTAATCGGACTCGAATCGATTTTAGGGGCTTTCTACGCGGGTCTCGTGCTGAATCCCTTCATCCCTTCGAGGTCGGCGCTGATGAACCGCATATCATTTGTCGGCAACGCGATATTTATCCCATATTTTCTGATAGGAGTCGGGATGCTCATAAATGTCCACGTAATATTCCGAGGCTGGGGAGTGGCGTGGGCGGCCGGAGTGATGACCCTCACGGCCCTCGTGACCAAATGGGTGGCGGCGTGGGGTAGCCAGCGGATGATCGGTCTCGGCTCGAATGAAAGACGTCTGATGTTCGGGCTGTCATCGGGCAAGGCCGCCGCCACGATTGCGGCGACCATGATAGGCTACCAATATGGCTTGCTGACAGAGGATATGATGAACGGCGCGGTGGTGATGATACTCGTCTGCTGCATCGTGGCCTCCGTCACGACAGAGACTGCCGCCAAATCGATCCGTATATCCCTCACGGCAGCCGCACTTGACAACGAAGCTCCGCGACGTGTCGGGTTCGCCCGGCAGATAGTGGCTGTCAGCAATCCGCTGACGGCTGAAGGTATCATGCGGATGGCCGTCTTCATGCGTAGTCCGCTGAATACGGAGACCATCACCGCACTTTTTGTGCGCCGCAGCGACAATCCCGAGCTACTTCGCGACGGGCGTCAGTCGCTCAATCTGGCTGTGGCGGCCGCCGAGGCGGTCGATGTCCCTTGTCGACAGGTGGAGAGATTCGACCTCAACATCATGGCCGGGGTGACCAACGTAATGCGGGAGCACCACGCCACGGAGGTAGTCATAGGATTGCATCGGCGCACGAATATCGTCGACAGTTTCTTCGGCAGTATGATTGATCAGCTGATGCGATCCACCAACCGGATGATCATCATGGCGCGTTGTTTTATTCCGGTCGATACAGTGCGTCGGATATTCGTCTACGTGCCGCGCAACGCGCAGTACGAGAGCGGATTCTCCGACTGGATAGCGCGCATCGGGAATCTGGCGTCACAGTTGAGCTGCCGGGTGCATTTCCTTTGCCAACCGGTGACAGGGGAATATATCGAGGCCCACGTCGCAGAGGGGGGCTACGCCTTCAGCCGGCAGTATGCGCCGATGGAGAACTGGGATGACTTCATCATCCTCTCCTCGCAGGTAGGGGAGGAGGACCTGCTGATTGTCATAGGTGCCCGGAAGGGGTCGGTGTCCTATACGGGCGACTATGAGAATATGCCCTCGTTCCTCGGTCGCAACTTCCGCAATCATAATATAACTCTCGTGATACCGTCCCAGTTTGATGGAAAGGTCAACACCGATTCACTCAATCCCCGGTAAGAGATCCTTCAAAAAAACTGATGAAAATATGATAGATTCAGGGAAAGACACAAGTCGTGAAAAACATTTCGGCATATTGATATCGCGTAGGCCCGCAATCCTCGTTGCCGTTACGGCGATTCTCATTCTCTCCGGCTCATGCTCCGGCAAGGGGGGAGAGAAGAAAGGGGAATCCGCGCATCCGGACACTCCGGCAGTAGCCACGCCGGAGCAAGATGTGACACCCTCCGATATAATCCTTACGCCGGATGGAATAGGCCCGGTAAGGATCGGCATGTCGACCGACAGCATTCCCGAGCGTTGCCCCGGAATCTACGACAGCGTGGTGGCTGAAGAGGGCTATGAATCCAATTCATATCTTTTTCTCGAAGAGGGAAGAGCCGTATTCACCGCCTATGAATTTACCCCCGGAAGAATAGACGTGATCGGAGCCGAGTCTCCCAGGGTGGTTGTAGCCGCACCTGAAGATATCTTTCTCCGTCTCGGTGGAGAATTCCGAGGAGTGCTCGGATTGCCCGGTGTCAAAGCCGATTGGGAGCATGTCGACAGTGATGGAATGTGGTGCTGGAGCTGGCGTGGAATCTGGTTTCAGCCCGACCAGAGCCATCTTCCCGAGGGACTTGGCAATAAACTCTATAATGATAAAGAGATACCGGAGGCCGATCTGTTTACCTCCGACGTAAGAATCGGATATATAGGTACGGGTCTTCCCTGGTAATCTTCCCCGATAATAAAGAATAAATAAATGTGGCAGACTATATATAATGATCTCAACTCCCTTGATGTGACGCTGCTCAATTCGGTGTTCCGCATGTTGCTGAGCATGACGCTCGGCGTAGTGATCGGAGCCGAGCGGAAACGCAAGGGGCAGATAGCCGGCATACGCACATTCGCCCTCATCACGATGGGGGCATGTCTGGCCATGCTGCTATCCATATATGTCCCGCAGGTCTATATGGGACTCAAGAACGGTGATCCGGGTCGAATAGCGGCACAGGTCATCACCGGAATAGGTTTCCTCGGTGGCGGCGCGATGATAAGGGCCAAGGGTTCGGTGAAAGGACTGACGACAGCCGCCGGAATCTGGATTTCAGCCATCATCGGGATGGCTGTCGGAGTCGGCATGTACGTCGTGTCGGTCGGCACGACGGCGTTGATTCTCATGGTGCTCGTCATGTTCGACTGGTATGAGCATAAAATGAGCGTAGGCGCCGAGAGCAAGGCAATCAATCTGAAAATACGCGGTATCATCACCGACCTCGAACCATATAAGAAGGTGCTTCGGGCCAATAGAGTCCACCTGAGCACATACTTCGTGGAGTATAACTACGAAAAAGACTCCACTGACCTCAACCTCCTTGTGCTCGGCCACTCCCATGCCGATTTCCTTCCGGTCATCGCCGCGTTGCGGATGGTGGAGCCGACCGTATCGATAACCCTTTCATCACAAGCCGATATATGAATACCAATGCCCTGATAGGCGATCTCGCCTGGATTCTGTTGCTCGGATCCATAGTCACCCTGCTTTTCAAGAAACTCAAGCAGCCTGTTGTCCTCGGCTATATACTGGCCGGCTTCCTGGCGAGTCCGAAATTTACATATCTTCCTTCCATATCCAATCTGGAGAATATAGAATTCTGGGCCGAATTGGGTATCGTCATTCTTATGTTCTGTCTCGGACTGGAGTTCAGCTTCAAGAAACTGTTGAATTCAGGAAGTTCGGCGATAGTGACGGCGCTGATAATCATCACCGGCATGACCCTGGCCGGATTCGGCGTCGGATGTCTGCTTCATCTCAACACCATCAACTGCATCTTCTTGGGAGGCATGATTTCGATGTCGTCGACGACGATTATTCTCAAATCGCTGACCGACTTGGGATTGAGGCAGAATAAATTCGCCACGATGGTATTGTCGGTGCTCATCATCGAGGACCTCTTCGCGGTGCTTATGCTCGTGTTGCTGTCATCGCTTGCAATGGGAGATGTGAAGGGGATGGAGTTGCTGTTCAGCGTCGGCAAGTTACTCTTCTTCCTCATCATATGGTTTATCGTCGGGGTGTATGTCATCCCCTCGATGCTCGTGAGATTGAAGGGTTATCTCAACAACGAGACCCTGTTGGTGGTCTCGATGGCCCTGTGCTTCGCGATGGCGGTATTCTCGGTCAGCTGCGGATTCTCCCTTGAACTCGGAGCCTTCGTGATGGGATCGATTCTTGCCGGGACGATGGCCGCCGAGCGTATAGAACATGTGGTGGTGCCGGTAAAGGATCTCTTCGGTTCCGTATTCTTCATCTCCGTCGGCATGATGGTAGACCCCGTCGTGCTTGCGACATACTGGGGGGAGATACTCATACTGGCGGTCGTCGTGATCGTAGGTATGATAATCTTCGGCACACTCGGAATGCTCGTGACAGGCCAGTCGTTGAAGGTGGCTATGGAGAGCGGATTCACCTTGACGCAGATAGGCGAGTTCTCCTTCATCATCGCCTCGCTCGGCATGAGTCTGGGGGTTCTTGAGCCGAGTCTCTACCCGATAATCGTGGCCGTCTCCGTGATAACTATCTTCACCACACCCTACTTCATCAAGATGGCCAAGCCGGCCTATAATCTGGTGCTTCCGCGACTGCCGAAGGGACTCCACTTCCTTATCGACCGCTATTCCAAGCAGACCGCCGATTCCAGCGAGACGAAGCGTCTGTGGCGTGAGATACTCGGGCGATATATGTGGCGCATAGTGCTTTATTCCGTCATCCTGTTGGCCATCATCCTCGTGTCGCGTGAATACTTCTTCCCCTTCATGGAGGGAATGTTCCATGAGTGGGGGCATCTGGCGGCAACGGTGCTTACGCTTGTGGCGATGTCACCCTTCCTGGTGGCCCTGTCGTTCAGCAGCACAAAACCCGATGAACGGATGAAACTGCATCAGACCGCTTCGTTCTACGATGTTCCGCTCGTGGCGATGCGGATAGTGCGCTATGTCGTGGCGATGATGTTCACGGTATATTTCGTGACTCTGAGCTATCGTCCGGTGGTGGGCTGGATAGTAGGGGTATGTTTCTTCATGTTGATTCTCATATTCGCTTCGAGCAAACTCATGTCGAGATATAAGAAGATGGAGGATCGCTTCATGGATAACCTCAACATACGCGAAAATACCCGCTCGGGACGCAACAACAACCTTGTCGACGACCTACATCAGGCCTATATACAGGTCGGCCCCAACAGTATATTCGTGGGCGACCGACTGAAGGATTCAGGCTTAAGGCATGACTATGGCGTAAGCGTCTCAAGCATACAGCGCGGGCAGATGATGATTCCGCTGCCCGGTGGTGATACCCGCATCTTCCCCGGCGACATATTGGGAGTCATAGGCAACGACGAACAGATAAAGGCCCTCAACGATGACATCGAGCGCGACGAACAGAACTTCTCGGAGCGCATAGTGCCATTCAAGCATGTGGAATTGCGCAGCATCCTTCTGACTCCGAATTCACCTATAGTCGACGTGCCGCTCCGCGATACCAACATCCGCGATGATTTCCGGAGTATGCTCATCAAGGTGCACCGCAACGGCGACTACTTCGAGCCGCGTCCCGACACCATCCTTCGTCCCGGCGACGTCATCTGGGCAGTCGGTGACGCCGACTACCTCCCCCGAATGAAATAATCCGATATCAATCGCAATCAGAGCCTCCCCAAGCGGGGAGGCTCTGCCACCTAAATTGGTGTCACCATTCACCAATCAACATCAATAATAACATATATAAAATTCGTATCTGCTCGTATTTATAATGAGGGATGGGATCTAAAAAAACTCAATCCCGAAATCTTCCACAAAAATATCTAAGTCGACAATACAACACAAATATACGCATAGAATAGAAGTTTTGATTTATAAATTCGGGCATAGTTCACACTTCATCTAATGATAAACCACCACATAATACCGGTTGAGATGTATAGTGATTCGAAAAATTCACTTAACTTTGTAAAATGAAACCTAACCCAATAGAAAATTCAAGTAATGTCATGCACGCTCTAAAAAATACCATAGTCACATTGATATCCCTATTCCTCTCCCTCCAATCCTATGCCGCATTAAAGACTGCATCCAAGATAATGCCGTTCGTAGAAGATACGGCAGAAGAATTGTTTGAAAAAGCCCAGGCATATCAGAAAAGTTCAAAACTTGACAGCGCGCTTATATGCTATTCAATGCTTGTTGAAACCTACAGGAACACGAACGATATAGCCACTCATGAGATAGTCGGGAAAAGTCTGTCAGAGATGGGGCAATGTTATTATATCAATTATAGGGACAATATAAGGGCATATCAATGTCTTGCTGAAGCACAGACAATCTTTGAGAAGAACAATAACATGAAGGAATGTTCATTGGTTCTACTTAATCTCGGTAATTTATTCAATATGTATGATTATATATTCCCGGCAAAGGATAAATCCTCACTGAAACGCAGTCGGGAGTTATATGAGAAATCATTACAGATGAGTATTGCGTCTAAAAGCTGGGATATTGTATGTTCCGCCTACATCAATATGGCTATGATGAGCCTGCCCTTCAGTATAGATAAACAATTGAACGATAAGACAAGAGATATTCTAAGGTATTCCATTCCTCCCAAAACGATGGATTACCAGTTTACTAACTTGCTTTGCGTCGGCACTGATGCGTTGGCTGAGGGTAATTTCGATGATGCGAGAAAGGCCTTCATAGAGATGCGCGATTCCATTGGGTTATCCGCTCCTCGTGAGAAATACATGGCTGATGTATGCTTGTCTGCCGTTGCTCTTGCCGAGAAGAAGTATGATGAAGCGATTGACTGTATTCGCTGGATACTTATGGATAATAGTGGAGTCAGTGATTCAGATGTACATATGGAGGTGTATGATTTGCTGGCAAAATATAGTTCGTTTGGGGGTAATCAAACAATGTCGGACTATTATCGGATAAAATACTTTGAAGCAAAAGATTCGTTGATGCGGGATGTTGTGGCGCTTGAACCGACACGAATAGAACTGGAACTGGATGACATCAAACAGAATGCCCGAAAAATAGAGGAGGAGCGTCAGTTGATTTGGCTTTGGCTGATTTTTTCGCTCATTATCGTTGTAGGTTTATCCATCGTGTCATTTATTATTACAAGAAAAAATAGGGATTTGAAATTAAAGAATAAGGTTATTTTCGATCAGCTTCAGCCATTGTTGCATATCCAACCATCTGCATCTGTCATCAAAAAAGAGGAGAAAGAATACGAAGAAAAAGAGTTGAAACAAAATATAGAAATTGCTGAAGAATTGGAATCATCAAAGTCAGATGAGCCGGACAAAGCAGAGGAAGGAGAAGCTAAGAGAAAATATCGCGATAGTTCGATGACCGATGAGACCCGGCATATGTTGATTGGAAAGATAGAGGAGGTTTTGGGGAACATGGATAAAATATGTGATAGTAATTTTTCACTTCAAAAGTTGACGTCTCTTGTCGGTTCGAATACAAGCTATATATCACGTATAGTCAATGAACACTATGGAATGTCATTTGGCAATCTTCTCAACCGTTATAGAATTCAGGAGGTGTGCAGAAGAATGGCAGATTCTGAGGAGTATGGTCATCTTACGATAGAGGCAATCAGTGAATCAGTCGGGTTTAATACAAGGGCGACGTTTGTAAAAGCTTTCCGTCTGAATATAGGTATGCTTCCATCAGAATATATGCGTCTTCTTAAGAAAGAATCTGAAAATAAGGATTAAATTCCAACTTGCAACAAATGTAAACGCCGGGGAGTATATCCACTCCCCGGCGTTTACATTTGTTGTCTATTAGGGGCGTATTTGTAGAAGAATTTATAAATATAAACATAAATATGGAAGTGTTTTAATAATAAAACGTGTCACATTTCATAATTTTGCTTCAGTGTTTAGCTAATCTTTCAAACATTATCAACGTATGAAAAAACTTAACTTATTTCTGCTTGCGGTCGGGATCCTACTGGGAGTCTCGGGGCAGGCAAAATCAATTCCCGTATGGTGGAATGTAAATCCTTCCGACGGCTCCACAGTTGAAGAACTCGGTGTAATCAAAATCGACAATGGCACCTACAGCGACACATTTCGTGCTGAAGAGGGAGTGGATCTTCTGATCAATGGTAATGCTACTCCTTACACCGTGAGCTATGAATCGAATAATGGTTATCCTGATGATACTATCGTCATCACGCTTGCAACACCTATAACTACCAACGGCAGATATAACATCAATGTGCCGGCAGGGTTCTTCACATATTTATATTATGGAGAAGACCTATCTGTCTCGGAGATGTTCGAATGGGATGTAACCGTCAAGAATAGCGAGGATGGTGATGAGGACGCAGAATCCTTTGAGACTTCCATACCTGCCGGATTTAATGTAAATCCTGCTGATGGTGAAACTGTGAAGGCAGTCACTGCTCTCACGATATCCGATGGCAGGATGGAATATGAGTCATTCTCAGCTAAAAGCGACTCATTTAAAATCATAGTCAACGGCAAGGGTGTGGAGGTGAACGCTACCACGACAGATTCCTCAATCACATTGACACTCCAGGAGCCGCTCACCGAAACAGGGGTATATAATATTGAGGTGCCTGCGGGAGTCTTCACATATGAGAATATGTATTGGGACGTATATGAGAATTCAGAATTCAAATGGGTTGTGAATATAAAGGAGACTACTTCCGGTGATGATAATCCCTCTGCTCCTGAGGAACCGGAAAATACTACTATTCCGAGTGGATTCAAGGTGACTCCTCCGGATGGCGCCAATGTTGAAAATCTTTCAGTGATTACGATTTCCAATACGATTCTTGGAGATTTGGCGTATGTAGAAGGTTCAAAACTCTATATAAATGGGAAATCAGTGGGCTTCGTCGCATCAATAATTGATGATGATGAAACACTGGAGATAACTCTGGATACATTGATAGATCAGGAGGGGGAATATTCGATTTTCTTGCCCAAAGGATTCTTTACATATTATGGAGATCTCGTAAGCTCAGATTTCAAATGGGTTATTTCAATTGGCGAGACCGGAAGCGATGATCCCGTCGAGGAGACCCCGGATGCGGTTATACCAACCAATTTTGAAGTTACTCCCGCTAATGGGTCCAAGGTCGACAAGATAGCGGAACTTGTCATTGAATCGACACGTCTTGGAGAAATCGGATTAGTTGAGGACTCCCCCCTCTATATCAATGGAAACAATGTGAAGTACACGGCAACTGTGACCGGTGATGACGATGAGATTCTTACTCTTACATTGGCAGATACAATCATGTTACCCGGTGAATATGAAATAAATCTTCCTGCCGGATTCTTTACATTCTATGGCGATACATTTCAAAGTGGTGAATTCAAGTGGACCGTATGGATTTCAGAGGATAGCTCACCTGTTGATCCCAATCCGGGTAAGCCTGATGAACCGATCTCGGGTGAAACATATATACCCACCGGTTTCCATGTATCGCCGGAACCCGATTCCGAGGTTGATAAACTGAACAAGATTATTGTCACTACAGACTATTCCGATATTTCTGTTACCAATGAATTGAACTACATCCTTATCAACGATACCCCCGTCGCAGTGTCAGCAACCGCAAACTGGGACACTATGGTAATCACGCTTGACGAGGAAATCACAGCAACCGGCGAGTATACGATTGTTATCCCTGCAGGTAGCTTCCGCTGGGCTGACACGGTGTATGAGGACAGTGAAATATTCGTATTCACTATTAAGGTAAACGGTAAGTCGGTCGGTGTCGATGAAATCAATACTGAGGATGACATTGAGGTTTACGATGTGAACGGAATGNAAGGGTCGANAACCTCCGGTCCAACCACNTATATATNATCAGAAAAGGTGAAAAGGTTTATAAAGTTATAAACCGATAAATTCTATTCCCGCAAAATCATATTGGAGGAGCCGGCACACCGTTTCCGGCTCCTCTATATAAATCATTATAGTTTATATACTATAATTTATAAATTTGAATGGTATTCATCCCGATTATTTTAGTGATTACCTTGATTTTAGACTAATTTTACGGCACATTATTAACCTGATAATTCAAACGATATGAAGTTATCAAATCAGACGACACAATTAGTCGTTGCCGGTGTTCTGACCGCAGGGATATGTCTGTGGGCGGCCGGCTCGAGGCAGGAGATGCCTCCAAAGAAAAGCCTGACATCATACAAGGCAACTGAACGCCTTGCGAATTGGCCGAAAAAGAACAGCGGTTCGGACAAGACAGAGTTCCATCCGACTACCAGAAGAATTGCAAAACTTGCGCAATCCGCTTCAGCTGCTCAGTTTGAATGCGCTCTTCTATATTCTGAAGATTGGTCGTACAACGACTATGGCGTCTATACATTCAGTGCAGAGAGTCCTATTGCTTTNAAGCAAAGATTTCTGACGGAGAATGCCCAGACAGGTGGGGGATTTTTCACTGATGACTACTATTACATGACCTCTTATTCCGAGGATTACTTCACCGGTGAAATGTCAGTCTATACTACCGTTTTCGATAAGANAACAGGCGAAGAAGTCGATGGTATTTCACAGGGNATGGAGGCGATAGCCACGGATATCTCTTATGATCCAATAGATGATCGTGCATATGGTTGTTTCTACGGCGATGGGTCGACAACCATGTGGGGATACATGGATCCGAAGTCCGGTCAGGTAGTGGAGATAGCGACTCTTGGCAGTGAATTGGCGGCGGTAGCCATCAATGACCGCGGAGCAGCCTACGGTATAACNTCCGAAGGAGTTCTTGTCTCAATAAATAAGCGAACCGGTCGTCTGACNACGATAGGAGACACNGGTTATCCCCCCTCTTATCTTCAGACNGCTGCATTCGGCGCCGATGGCAAGCTATATTGGGCTGCAAGTTCGGAGGTGTACTATTCTACGTTGTTTCAGGTAGATGTGACAAATGGAGAGGTCACAACTGTAGAGACATTCTATAGTGATAAGGAGATTGTGGCTATGTCAGCAATCACACCGGCTCCTTCATCGGGTGCGCCTGCCAAGGCTGAGAATCTCAAAGTGANGACAAGTGGAGATAAGCTTGACTTTGATCTTACGTTCACAATACCTAAAGTCACTTACGGAGCATCCTCTCTATCCGGCAATATCGGCTATGAAGTTATTATTGATGGTGAAACTGTAAAGACCGGATCAGGTGAAGCGGGAAGTAACGTCAAGATTTCAATTAAAGCGGAGAATGCCGGTAATCATTACATCTCGGTTGTCTTGTCAAATTCATCCGGAAATTCAGAAAAGAGTTCAGTGCGTCAATGGATCGGTATAGATGAGCCCAAGGCGGTAAGCGATGTCAAGATTACTAAGGATAATGATACGAAGCTGACAGTTTCATGGACAGCTCCAAATGGTTCAGTTAACGGAGGATTCTTTGACACTTCCCGTCTTTCATATACCATTACTCGACTTCCGGACTATAAAATAGTGTCTCAAAATCAAAAGGGACTCTCTTTTACCGATGATCTATCATCTCTTCAAGGCCAGTCATTAATACGATATATTATAACTCCTTACGCGGATACAGCGGAGGGTATGTCTGTAACTTCCGAGGGTATTATTATGGGTAAGGCTTTTCAGACACCCATAGAATTTACTTTTGATACAGAGGAAGATTACAATATTTTCACAGTCATAGATAACAACGAGACAATATTCCAGGACTCGGGTTGCTGGCTGTACAGTCCTTCAGGCCAGGTAGCCGGTTATAATACCGGTTCAAAAGATGGTGATGACTGGCTTATTACCCCCGGCATACAACTTTATGCTGACCGTCAATATAAATTCAGCCATGACGTGCTGTGCTATGCTGATTATTGGCCTGATGAATATGAGGTATATATGGGTAANGCCGCAACAATTGCAGGCATGACGACAAAGCTGATAGAACCTACAGTTATATGGTGGGAGGATTTCCGAACCAAGGAATTGANAGTTACAGTGCCTACAGACGGAGTGTACTATTTTGGTTTCCATGCACTTTCTGAGGCTGGCGGAGCGTTCTTCCTTGTTGATAATATTAGTGTTACGGAAGCATTGAAGCTTAAAGCACCTGCATCTGTGNATAACCTCTCTGTGACTGCCGCTGCCGGAGGAGCATTGAGTNCTACTGTTTCATTTACNACCCCGGTAAAGACTGTCGATGGNGAGAACCTTACTTCCATTTCGCAGATTGAGGTAACAAGGAATGGTAATCTCGTCAAGACTTTCGATACTCCCGTACCCGGAGAATCCCTGGAATTCCAGGATAAGCTTGATAAGGTTGGAATGGCAACTTATGTCGTGGTTGCGGTTAATGATGAGGGTAGCGGTGAACCATGTGCCGCTGAAGCTTGGGTAGGACCTGATGTTCCTGCGGCACCTGTAAATCCTCATGTCACATTGGATAGCGACAATCATCCTGTCATCAAATGGTCAACTCCCGAAGGTGCGGGCATGCATGGCGGATATGTGGATTACGCCAATATCACATACAGTATCTATAACGGTATGACAGGTGAAGGAATAGCGCAGGGACTTAAGACAACAAGCTATACAGATACCAGAACCACTATCAATAATACTACTGAGAAGCAGACACTATATAGCTATATTGTCTTGCCATTCTATGGAACTGATTTCGGAGGAGATGCATCGGCACTCTATATAAGCGGTGAGCCTTATAAGTTGCCATTCATGGAATCTTTTGCTGATGCGACCCCCTCTTATTATTGGGCATTCCAGCAAAAGAATGGAAACGGTTGGCAGCTTGCAGATGACATGACTGCTTTTTCTCAGGACAATGACAATGGCTTGATGTACTATATTCCCAATGAGCCTGATGTCGTAACCTCTGCTATGTCGGGTAAGATTTCAATGAAAGGCGTTGAAAATCCCACATTGAATTTCTATATGGCAAAGCTTGGTCTGGCTGANAACGGATTTACAGATTATGATCCCAATACAGATTACCTCAATATCAAAATAAGCTACGATGACTTTACTCCTGTGACATTGGCTTCCATACATCTAAATGACATACAGGAGAGTGGTTACAGACTTTATGAATTCCCGATTNCGGATGCCATAGGGACTGAGTTCATAACAATAAGTTTTGAGTATGAGGCNTATAGTGGTCGTATTCCTNTCTTGATAGATAATATTCTCGTGACAGATCCTACGGCATCAGCGAATCCCACCAGCTGGCCACCGGCTTCCGATTTTGATTTCGTGCTCAACGAGGGTACCAATACGGTNACATTCTCATGGACTGCCCCTGTCACTATGGCCGGTAATTGGAATAAACCCATAGGCTACAACATTTATAGAAACGGAGTGGCGGTTAATGATGTTCCAATTGTAGAGACATCCTATTCTACNTCTCCTATACTTAACGGCACTTATACNGTNANGGCANTNTANTCNAATGGNGAGTCAGAAGCCTCGAACCCTGTTACTGTCAAAGTCAATATGTCAGGNCTTGATATGCCCNCNGTCACANATCTNNATTANGTNCTNGACGGNGATGATNTNATACTTNAATGGAATGCTCCNGNNTTTGAAGAAGATGTNGTNCTGGNTNCNNTNACTGANGGTTTNGAGGATTATCNCAACGGTGCNATCACCTTCGGNAAATGGNANACAATNGATAATTCTCCNTNNGGTNGCGATGGNTTACGCGATTTNGTAATAGACTANGAATTNGTNGAGATNCCNACATCCGATTCAGGCCATGCNTTTATGGTTTGGAATCCNAGTCAATACATTAATCTNNTNGANCATCCNGANTGGGCTCCNCATTCAGGTAATAATCTGATCATGAGTTTCTGTGACTTTACAAGTTATCTGATGGAGGCTCCGAACGATGATTGGATTATCTCTCCGGAACTGGAGGGTTCATGTACGACTTTGTCATTCTGGGCTCGTACAGGATCTAAATCCAACCGTAATGACAATATCAGGGTTATGTATTCCAAGGGAGGCAATGAGTTATCAGAGTTTGAGGTCGTGGCCGGAGGCGACATTAATCTTGATACTGAATGGACTCAGTACACTTTCAGATTCCCCGAGGGAACCAAGTATTTCGCAATCAACAACTATTCCATGAAGGGATATGCGGTGCTCATAGATGATCTTGAATACAAGACGGGCACTATTCATAAGTATGATAATCTTATCGGTTATAATGCTTATTACGAGGGCCAACAAATCAACTCCGACCTTATTCCCGCTGATAATGATTATATTGAGTATGCTGTTACAAACGGTGAGGAAGGAGAGTATTATGTAACTGCTGTTTACGATCAGGGTGAATCTGAACCCTCCAATATCGTCAATGTTTCTTTGGATCCATTGGCAACTCCTGCTGTGACGAATCTCAAAGGAGAGGTTGTTGACGGTAAGCTAATCCTCACATGGTCTGAGCCGGAAGGTGTGGGCTCAGCTGAAGTGTCATATCTTTTGGGCTACTATGTCTATAGAGATGGAGAGATTCTTAATCCCGAACTTGATATTGTATGGTTTGATGCTGAAGAACTGGTATATATAGTTGATCCGGCGGTTGATGGTCATTACACCGTGAGGGCATTCTATCTTGATGGCGAATCAGAAGATTCTAATGTCGTGGTGATTGACATAACCGGTATAACCCAAATCTCAGAGTCGGAAATGGATGGAGCATTCTATAATCTCTCCGGCATTAAGGTAGAGAATCCTGTCAGAGGCCGGATTTATATACATAATGGAAAGAAAATAGTGTTCTGACTATCCCAAATCTCTAAGTAATAATCAAGAGTGCCGTAACTCAGGTTACGGCACTCTTTCTGTTAATATTAATTCTTTTGGGTTGGGGTCTTAATAGCTCATAGGCTCGCTAATCTATGAATTGTGATTCTCATCGGACGGAAGCCGGCGGACAATGTAGAGGTCGTAATAGCTGAGAAGGAGCGTGGTCAGCGGGAGGGCTATGATTAGCCCGAGGAATCCGAGCAGGCTCCCCCAGATGGAGAGGGAGAGAAGAATGATGGCAGGATTCAGACCCATTGCCTTACCCATGATTTTGGGAGTGANGATGAGATCCTGGATACATTGCACGACAACATAAACCGCCATGGTCTCCCAGAATATCAGCCAGAAATCGACACCATGCGATATGTATGCCACGACGCACAGCACGGCGGCTATAGGCAACGATATCAGCTGAAGATAGGGCACCATATTCAATATCCCTATGAACAGACCGAACACCACCGCCATCGGCAAGCCGATTATCAGAAAGCCTATGGCGAAAAGAATGCCTACGCTCATCGCTATCAGAAACTGACCCCGGAAATAACGGTCCATGGCGTTCTTCACGTCGTCAAACACGCGGAAGGCGCGTTCGCGATGCTGATATGGCACCAACTGCCGNAACGACAGCATGAGACGCTCATAATCCATCATGATGAATATGAGATAGAGCAACACGATTATCCAACTCGCCACACCCGCGATGAAGGCTACCGAGGAGGAGAGGAAATTCCAGGATGAGGAAATCGTGCTNCGTGCCAGCTTCACCCATTCCTCNCGGCTCATCCAGCGGGTCAGCTCCTCGAAATTCACGTTGTCGCGAATGAATTCATGGATTGATTGCGAGACATATGGTATCTGGATCTGNGTCGTGGCGTATTTCGATATNGCCGATGCCATCTCCCCCNTCTCCTCAAGCAGATAGGGGATAAAGATGATGCAGAAGAGCGTGATCAAGGCAGTGACCTCGACGAGCGTCATCACCACGGGGATAAAACGTTTCTTAAGATGCGTGATCCTGAGGTTGAATTTCACCACAGGCTCAAGAATGTAGGCTATCAGGCATGCCACTATGAACGGGAGAAGCACAGCCTTCAGGATATGAATAAGATAGAGAGCGCCCATGATGCCGATGACCGTGAAAACGATGCGCACGACACGGTCAAACGTATAGGGACGCCGGGTGTAAGGGGTAGGTTCCATTAGGGTTTAAATTTACATCAGCCGGGAGGGAGAATATATAAACGGCTGCTTATTTAACAATTTTTATTGATTGTCGGACATCGGGATGCCATACAAATGTAACGCGACTTTACCGGAATTACGATAAGAATTGCTAATTTTGTAGCATGAATTTCCAATATCGCCCATATTTGAAGCAGACACTTCTGCTGTTGGCACTTCTTCTTGTGCCTGCATTGGCCTCCGCGCTGTCTCCGCAGGAGGCAGTGGCACGTTTCATCTCCACTCCGCGTCTGCCTCAGGGCAGCATGGCAGTGTTGGTCAGCGAACTCCCTACGGGAAAGATCATCGCGTCGCATAACGCCGAGACTCCTCTCGTGCCGGCGTCGATCATGAAATGTATCTCCCTCGCATCGCTCAGCGAGGTGGCCGAACTCGACCTCCCGCTAACGACCCCCATATTTATTGATGGAGAGATCGACGACGAGGGGATACTGCATGGCAATATCGTCGTGGTGGGNCAGGGTGACCCCTCGGTCAACTCCCGCATATGGCCCATCGGCGAAGAGATAACCGAAGAGATTCTTCAGGCACTGCGAGCCGCCGGAGTAAAGGGAGTGGAGGGTGGAATAGTGGTCAACGAAGACTTCCTCGCCGGCCCCTCGATACCGGCGAGCTGGGCCTCAGGCGACCTGCCGCATTCCTACGGCACAGGTTCGCACGCTTTCAACTATGCCAACAACTCCGTCGGCAAGAGNTCGGTAAAGGATCCGGCCGCCGCGTTTCGCGCCGATTTGCGACGACGTCTCAACGGCGCGGGNATNTCCGTCGGCGATACTCCGGTAAAGGGCAGCGAACGGCGCCCGCTCCTCGTGCATTCATCTCCCGAACTTAAGGAAATCCTGCGCTCCTGCATGATGCGCAGCGACAACCTTTATGCCGAGACATCCCTCCGACTCTTCGGCAAAGCCGAGGGTGGCGACGGGAGCACCTCCGATGCCGCCCGGCGGGAGACCAACTTCTGGAAATCACGCAACACACCGATGGAGGGGGTGACGATCATCGACGGAAGCGGCCTCTCACGCTCCAATCGGCTGACCCCACGATTTATGGAGAGTGTCTTGCGTCAGAAATCCGACGACGTGGAATATGCCAGCTTCTTCCCCCTCGCCGGACAGGAGGGAACACTCAAGAAATTCCTTGTCGGCACTCCGCTCGACAGCTACATAGCTTTGAAGACCGGCAGCATGAACGGCATTCAATGTTATGCCGGCTACAAGCTTGACGATAACTTCGCGCCGACCCATGTGGTCATCATCATGGTCAACGACTTCCGCTGTGACCGAGCCTATCTGCGCAGCCATATCGAGAAAATGCTGCTTGAGATATTCTCCGACGAGAATATGACCGACAAGACCATGTCGACACCGCTGAAGGGGATACAGGATTACGCTGAATAATCCCACGGCATTCTTACAGAAATAAATAAACCTCAAAAAATATCATAGCCATATGACCTCCTCCAATCCTGAAACCGACTGGCGCGAGATGCTCGACACCGCCTATGAACTGGAAGGGCTGTTGCAACTCGCAGTCAACCGCGATAACGCGCCGGCACGCATCGCCGATCTNATAAGCACAAAGATAGAGCGTCTGAGGGAATTGCTCACCGACGCATCGGCCGATACCCCGCAACCCGAGCCGGAGACACCTATAACCGAGAACGTCCCCGAGGAACCGGCTGCTCCGGAAATACCTGCGCAACCTGCCGTCGAGGAATCCCCCGAGACCTATGAAATCTCCGAAGACTGCGACACCTATGACCTGGATGAGGAGGAACCGGCTGTCGTGGTCGCCCCTGCAGTCAAGTCATCTCCCGCTCCGATGAGGGATAATGCGGCGGAATCCCCCGCATCGACTCCGGCGGCTCCGCAAGGGGGAGCCGCTGTAGCCGCAACCCCGGTATTCAGCGTCAACGACCGTTTCCTCTTCGCCCGCGAACTATTCGGTGGCCGTATGGCCGACTTCGACGAGGCCCTCAAGAATGTGGCCGGCATGGAAAGCTATGAGGAGGCCGAAGAATATTTCATCTCCGAGCGAGGGTTCAACCCGGAGCTTCCCTTGGTGCAGGATTTCCTGACAATAATCAGCAACTGTTTCGCATGAGCAAACTCTATATCGTGCCGACGCCCGTCGGCAACTTCGACGACATGACCTTCCGCGCCATCAACACGCTCAGGGAGGTTGACCTGATACTGGCGGAAGACACCCGCACCAGCTCCGTGCTGCTGCGTCATTTCGACATCTCCACCCCGATGCAGAGCCACCATAAATATAATGAGCACACGGCGGTCGAGAGGGTGGCCGACATGCTTGAGGAGGGGCGGAGCATAGCTCTCATCTCCGATGCCGGCACTCCCGGCATCTCCGATCCCGGTTTTCTGTTGAGCCGGGAATGCCGCCGGAGAGGCATCGACGTGGAGTGTCTTCCCGGCGCGACAGCCTTCGTGCCTGCCCTCGTCGACAGCGGGCTGCCATGCGACAGATTTCACTTCGAGGGCTTCCTGCCGGTAAAAAAGGGGCGCAAGACACGTCTCGGTATTCTCGCGGAGAAAGAGGAAACTGTGGTCATGTATGAATCCCCCCACNGGATCNCCAGAACATTNGGGGAACTCGCCGAAACCTTCGGCCCGGAACGCGAGGCGGCCGTCGTCCGCGAGATCTCCAAAAAATTCGAGAGCCACTATCGCGGCACACTCGGAGAGCTTCTTGAAGAATTCACATCGAACCAACCGAAGGGGGAATTTGTTATAGTAATCGACGGAAAGAAGAAAGAACGTCCNGCCCGTCGTCAGCAGGGCGACGAGGAGGATTCCGACCTCTCACTGTAAACTAAACACAAAAACATTTACCTCAAAAACCGAATCATATGAAGAAAAGCATGCT
Source organism: Bacteroides sp. (assembly GCA_014801595.1). Taxonomy (GTDB): domain Bacteria; phylum Bacteroidota; class Bacteroidia; order Bacteroidales; family Muribaculaceae; genus Lepagella. Next base: position 17,632 of record JAAVDV010000035.1, on the reverse strand, counting down.
TTTGGTCGGACTCGCAGCCGTGCTCCTCGGCGCTTGCTCCGGCAATGAGAAGAAACTCGCCGAAGACTCAGCTATGATCGCCGGCCTCAAGATGCAATATAACGAGGCGTCGACTTTCAATGACTCACTCCTCCTCCTCATGGGTGACATTTATACNGGNNTNGACTCCATCAACCAGCAGGAGGGCCTCCTTTATAAGACCGGTGGCGGAGAGGGTGTAGACCGTCGTGATGAAATCCGTCGGAACCTCGCATCGATCCGCGAGCGTCTGGCAGCCAACAAGGCACTCCTTGAGGAACTTCAGGCAAAGGCCAACGCATCGGGTCAGCAGAATGCCGTGCTCAACAAGACTATCGACCAGCTCAAGGCCCGCATCGCCGAGCAGGACAACCGCATCAACCAGTTGACCGCCGACCTTGAAAAGGCGAAGACCCAGATTACGGAACTGACAGATCAGGTGGCAGAGGGTGAGAAGAAAGTAGAGGAGGCCAACGCCGCCACAGCCGAGGCAGAGGCTCAGACAGTAGCAGCCGAGAATGAGGCCAACAAGGTCTACTATGCGATCGGCACCAATAAGGANCTCAANAAGAATGGTCTTCTCGAGAAGAAATTCCTCGGCACAACCAAAGTGATGCAGGGCGATTTCAATCAGAACTACTTCACCGTGGCCGACAAGCGAACGCTCACCAGCATCCCGACAGGCAGCAAGAAAGCAAAGGTAAAGACCAATATGCCGGCTGACAGCTACGAAATCGTAGGGGAGAAGAATGACAATAAAACCCTGAAGATTACTAATCCGAGCAAATTCTGGAGCCTCAGTCCCTACCTTATCATCGAGGTGGATTGAAAACCATAAAAATACAGGGCTATTGCAGAAATAGATTCTTTTTATTAATTTTGATAAAATTTAATGAAAAGACCCATATGACTGCAAACCCTGAAAGAATACAACCGGGGAGTCCGGCGGTCATCAAGACCGCCGGACTCTATTTTATAATGACTCTGCTTCTACTGACGCTGCTCTCGGGACTGGGGGGGTGTAAGCCGACAGAGAAAAACTACCGGTCGGCCTATGACGTGGCGCGCGAGAAGCGCGAGCGCGATGAGCGCGAACGGGCGGCCCGACAGGAGGAGATGGGTATGACCGGGAGCGCCATACTCGATCAGGACGGGGTGACAACGGTCAATATCGACGGACGCGACGTGTATGCGCGTCATCTCAATTTCGCCCGCGCCGATTCAGTGGCCGATTATGCCGTGAGCGTGGCCACATTCCGCATGTCGTCGAATGCGATAGCGATGGCGGCCGATCTCGCATCCGGGGGATATCCGGAGACACGCGCGCTCAAGAGCGGCGAACGATGGTTCCTGATAATAGGCTCCGATTCCACACCGGCGGGAGCTCTCGGAATAGCCGACGGATTCGCCTCGTCGAGACCGGATTGGCAATATGTAGGCCAACCGGGGATAATCATGGTCATCGGAGGGTCGAGATAATGTCAGTTTGATTGATATTAACAGGGATCTCACCATAAATATTGACGTAAGTCATGGCGTAAAAGATAGACCCGGGGGATTCTGACATAATCTGAGATTAAAAAAACATGTAAAATTTGAAAAATAATTGTTTGAAAGTATTGTCATATCTAAAAAAATATTAAATTTGCGCTATGAAGTGGAAAACACCCTCCGTGAAGAGGTTGCNGTCCGCTTGACATTCTACCGGAAACCTACCATATTCAACCTAAGATACCAAACGGAATCAAACAACAATAACAAGTCATAAACACTTAAAAGTATGAGAAAACTGCTTTTACTCATGGTCAGTGTGATGATGTGCGCGATAGGGCTGCAAGCCCAGAACCGCACGATTCACGGCACCGTGCTCGACGCCTCGAACAACGAGCCGTTGATCGGTGCAACCATCATGCCGGTCGGTGGCGGTCAAGGAACGTCAGCCGATATCGACGGTGAATTTACACTTACCGTTCCCGCCAACGTAACGAAGGCGAAAGTGTCTTATGTAGGCTACACGGCGAAGACTGTCGACCTCAAGCCTGACATGACGATTTATCTTGACGCATCATCCACATCACTTGATGACGTGGTGGTTGTCGCTTATGGTACGGCTACCAAGGAGTCACTTACAGGTTCTGTGGCAGTCGTAGGTTCGAAAGAGATCGAGGAGCGTCCCGTAACGAGCGTAACTGCAGCCCTTGAGGGTAATGCCCCCGGTGTCCAGGTGAACAATACCGTAGGTTCTCCCGGTTCAGCACCTACGATCCGTATCCGTGGTTTCAACTCGATCAATGGTGACAATAACCCTCTTTATGTTGTTGACGGTATCCCCTACAACGGTTCGATCGCCGACCTTAACCCGGCCGACATCGAGTCGATGTCAGTGCTTAAGGACGCAGCTTCTGCAGCGCTTTACGGTAACAAGGGTGCCAACGGTGTAATCCTTATTACGACTAAGAAGGCGAAGAACGTAGGTCATATTGATGTTACGCTTCAGGTGCGCCAGGGTATGTACACCAAGGGTATTCCAAACTATGACCGTGTAGGTGCTAACGATTGGATGCAGATTGCATTCGATGGTATCGTTAACGGTAATGTGTCTAATGGTGCGTATGGTTCATATGACGAATCTTTGGAATTCTTTAAGGACCACTTCCTAAGCCAGTATGTCAATTCTGCATATGCTGCCAATAACATCTATGGCCTTCCGGAGAATCAGCTCTTTAACTCTAACGGTCGTTTCATCGGCGGCAATCCTCTTCCCGGTTATACTGACCTTGACTGGTGGGATGCTGTCAGCGTGAAGTCCGGTTATCGTCAGGAGTACAACGTGAACGCAGCTGCCGCTACAGAAAAGTATAATGTGTTCGCATCTGTGGGCTACCTTAAGGAGCATGGTTACACTGTGCAGACTGACTTCGAGCGTTTCAATGCTCGTGTTAATGCCAACTATAATCCCACGACTTACTTAAAGTTCGGTGTCAACCTTTCTGCCAACCAACAGGAGAGNGACTTCCTTGGGTCAACTACCGGTAATACTACGGATAATGTCTTCCTGACACAGGGCATGGCTCCGATTTATCCTTACTATCAGCACGATGCTGAAGGTAATATTGAATATGATGCTCAAGGAAATCCCATATGGAACTTTGCGACATATATGCGCGACAATAACGTTGGTTATACTTCACGTGCTAATGTATCACGCAACTCTGCTACTGTGATAGATGGCTCTATCTATGGTACAGCAGTCATCCCTTATGGCTTCGAGCTTACTGTCCGTGGCACNATGCACCGCGATAAGACAAACCAGTTTACCAGCATGAATAAGGAGCACGGTGCNGCTGCGGCTATAGGTGGTCAGTTGTCAAGAGCCTATCTTACGGAAAATCAGCACACGTTCCTTCANGAACTGACCTGGTCACATGATTATGGTTTGCACCATGTGGACGCTTTGTTGCATCATGAGAATACCACTTATTCTTATGAAAGCAACTCTTTGGATGTCTTCACTCAGATGTATCCGAATAACTTCAACTTGTCGAACTATACGTCGACAATGGATAAGCCCGCTCAGATTTCCGGTTCTATCGCTGACACTCATGACGAGTCTTATCTCGGACGTGTGCGCTATAACTGGAATCAGCGTTACTTCGGTGAAGTTTCAATTCGTCGNGACGGTACATCACGCTTTTCAAAGGATAACCGCTGGGGTACTTTCTGGAGTGTCGGCGGAAGCTGGGTTATCTCAAAAGAGAAATTCATGCAGGATCTTATGTGGCTCGACTATCTGAAACTTCGCGCTGCCTACGGCTCAGTGGGCAACTGTATGTCGGCAAGTGCGTATGCCTATTGGTCGCTCTACGGTACAACCGGTATTCCTATTCAGGGTCAGTACCCCATTATCCCCGTGCAGCTTGCAGCAAGCAATGTGAAGTGGGAGTCAACCAAGACTTTTGATATCGCATTGGAAGGCTCACTCTTCAATGATCGTCTCGGCTTCAGTGTCGGTTATTTCAATAAAATCAATGCTGACCTTCTCTTCAATGACGCACTCGCTTTGTCTGTCGGTACAATCGCAAACGGCGGTGCTGTTCCGACCGTGCTGAAAAATATCGGCACAATGCGCAACACCGGTTGGGAGCTTGCTTTCAACGGTGATATCATCCGTAATCGTGAATTCGTATGGAGNATGTCGCTTGATGCGACNTTCCTCAAGAATAAAATTACGAAGCTTCCTAATCACCGTACGACATATGGTCTGGGTTCAATCCGTGAAGAGGGTCGTTCTCTGTATGAATTCTATGTATATCCCTGGGCCGGTGTCGACCAGCTGACAGGTCAGAGCCTCTACGAGATTAGCAAGGATTCNTACGATTACTATTCGTATGATGACAATTACCAGCTCGTNTTTGATGAGACTAAATATAATCAGCAGATTGAGTTGGCCCGTGAGGAGGGTACACTCGTTGAAATCGACGGTAAGCTTTATACAACCAACTTCAACTATGCCGGTATGCTTCCCTCCGGAAGTTCAATCCCGACAGTGTATGGTTCATTCGGTACGACTCTTTCTTGGAAGGGCATTAATTTAAGCGCACTCTTCACCTATAGTCTCGGTGGTAAGACTCTCGACAGCAACTATGCAAGCTATATGGCCGTAGGTGATTCTCCCGGCGCACTNCACGTNGATATGCTCAACGCATGGAAAGAGGCTCCCGAAGGCATGACTGCCGATAGCCCTGACCGTATCGATCCCAACGGTATACCTCAGGCAAACTCCTACCTCGGCGGTTACAGCACTTGCAGCACTTCGACTCGCTTCCTCACAAGCAGCAACTACCTTGTGTTCAAGAACCTGAATGTCAGCTATGATTTCCCGCGTAAATGGTCGAATGCCCTTCAGCTTCAGAACCTCAATCTGGGTGTATCAATCGACAATATCTTCACGGCTACACGTCGCAAAGGTTTGAANCCGCAGCAGAGCTACTCCGGCAGCCAGAGCACATANTTCGTGACTCCGCGNGTCTATAGCTTCCAGCTGACTGCAAGATTCTGATAATATCGGTCATGCCGGATTTATATCCGGATCAGGTGTTTNGATCCGGCATGACACTTATAATTTCAAANCCAACAAAATTGAAATGAAAACCAATATATTAAAATCATTAGCGGTTATCGCCACAACNGGTATCCTCGGAGCCTGTTCCAGCGACTATCTTNATGTAGAACCCGTTACTGTGATTTCAAGTGCGACCGTCCAGACAACCGAGGAGGGCGCTCAGCAGGCTTTGAATGGTCTTTGCCAGACAATGTATTGTCCGGTCTCGGATTATTTCGATTCCTATATGTTCCCCAATGGCGAGCCCTACATAGCTACCGTCTACGGTGAGGTCCTCAGTCAGGATGACTTCAACTATCTCTGGGCAAGTGGTACAGGAACAAACTATACGTGGGCTGCCAATACGCTCCCTGGCGGATGGCTCCCTCTGCAGGGATGGTCATATTGCTATAACCTGATCAATCAGGCTAATGTGATTCTTGATGGAATCGACACTATCGAAGGTGATCGTAACCACCTTGATTTCATCAAGGCTCAGGCATTGACTATACGAGCACATGCGTATATCCGTCTGCTGATGTCCTATGCCCCCAGATGGCAGGACTCCAACAATGGCGAGAAATACACTGTAGTTCTGCGTCTACATGCCGGCACTGAGGATGTACCCCTTGCAAAAATGAACGATGTTCTGGCCACGATATATGATGACTGTGAGACGGCAATCGGCCTTTTCGAGAATTGTGGTCTTAACCGTACTTATACGTGGGAGCCTAATGCAGCCGTAGCGCAGGGCCTTTATGCCCGTGCCGCTATGCTTAAGGAGGATTGGCCCAAGGCTCAGGAGATGGCTGCTCTTGCAAGAGCCAACTATCCCGTTATGACTGCCGATGAGTATAAGGCAGGTTTCTGCAAACCGAACGGCGAGTGGATCTGGGAAGCTTACGAAGACAACAGCTTCGGTTATGCAGCATATGGTACTATGTATGCGTGCAATGGTACGTATCCCGGTGTATGGGGTCAGGGTGCCGGATGTATTAACTATGATCTTTACCGTCAGTTCCCCGAAGGTGATATTCGTAGCGATCTCTTCTTCACTCCTGATAAGCTCGTCGGTAACCGTGTGAATCGTTCCGCATTCTGGAATGAGAAGTGGTGTGATCCAACATCAATGAACCTTCTTCAGTTGAACTCTCTGATGAAAGCTCAGATCGAGAACTACCAGAGAAATCATTATCCCACTGATGCCTCAGTTAATTGGCCGGCTCCCTACACCAACTTCCAGACAGGAAGCAATGAAGGCGTTATCGTGGGATTCGGTGCTCAGTATAAGTTCTGGGCCATTGATAACTATGGCACAGGTTCATGGTGTATCATGCGTGGTGCGGAAATGCTGCTCAATGAAGCGGAGGCTGCTTACCACAACAATCAGCCTGCTGTGGCAATAGCTAACCTCAAGGAACTTAATGCTCAGCGTAACGAGAATTATGATTGCACTCTCAGCGGCCAGGCTCTNCTTGATGAAATCCGCCTGCAGCGTCGATTCGAACTTTGGGGAGAGGGCTTCAGCTTCTTTGACCTTAAACGTTGGAATCTTCCTATGGTACGCAATGTCTGGGTTGCTGGNGACATGGACTCAAATAATGTNCCGAGAGCATACGGTCTGAGAAAAGAACCTAANGATAGGGGTTGGAAGTTTGCAGTTCCTCTTAGNGAATCGCGCTACAACAAGCTTGTTGACCGTACGCTTGTTGATGATTGATATTTCTGATATCCAGTGATAATTTCCGGAGTTTCCTTATGACGGGGAACTCCGGATTTTTTATATGTAATAATAATTCCGTCGCCTGATGGATAAGTTATATGAGTCTGTACAGATAGTTTTGGTATTCCATTATGTATTATTTTCTGCACATCCGGCTCTTGGAAAGATGTCATGATTTTGGAGCTCAAAATATTGAATCCAACTCTTCTCGATAAAAATCATACTTTCTCATACCGACAGTGTTTTTATTATGCTTAATAATTTGGATATTTCACATTTCTTTTTTAATTTTGCCGTTGGTAAGTGCGAATCTGCTTTTTCTCCCTTACTCGATTCATATAAATCATAACATATTTAACTTAACTTTAACAAACAAGGACAATGAAGAAAATCTTTACCCTTATGGCTGCTGCCCTCATGGGTGTCGGCGGCATGATGGCAAAGCCACTGACGGTAGAGCAGCTTCGGGACTACACAACCGANCTTACTCCGGAAGGTCAGCAGAAGATCCGTNCGGATTTCGCTAAACTGCACATGGGAATACTCCCTGATACTGAGACTCTCACACGTTCATGGCAGGCTTCCAACGGTACATGGCAGCTCATTATGGTCATGAATGAGCAGACCTTGAATGAGGTACTCACTTTCANTGACAAAGATGGTAAGCCCGTCCAGCTTCCTTTTGAGGAATGCCCCTTCTACTATGTGGATGCTATCCTTATGTTCACTCCCACAAATTCACAGTCCNCTACGCGCACTGCGGATTTGGTGCTCGCATGGCCCTCNGTTTANTACTGCCTGCAGCCTGCCGATACCCCCGAAGATGAGATTGACTGGTCAGCAATGACTCTCACTGAGTTCTGTAACAATGACCAGCTTATTCGTCTTTTCGAGCAGACCGGTTATATCATGAACGCTGACAGCAATGGCATGCTTTCTTCCTGGGCTATTATCTCCGGTCCTAAGTGCACATATGACGGTCAGGAAATGTATACTGATAACGGCACTACAATGCAGTTCTATGCCTACGATAGCACCGACAACTATATCGAGGCTGACGCGAATATTTCTCTCTCGAATGATAGTGGCAGAANAGGAACTATGAACTGTAAGTATAGAGGTGAGGCTGACCGCGTGCTCGGTTTCGAGGCTACAACTACTACAATAGATAACTTCGGTCCGGTAGTTGTCTATAACGGAGGTCTTGTCAGCAGTGCGTTGCTTGGAGATGATTCTCCTTTCACTGAAGTGTTCGATGAGATGACTGCTTTGTATGTAATCGCCGGTGGCCCCGGCTTCACTCCCGGTCAGGTACAGGGAGGNGGTGCCTTCGATCGCAACAAAGTAGGTTTCGCNGAAGTTAATATCGCAAGCAACACACAGTATAACTGTATTCAGGGCTTCATGTTCGTGGATCCCAAATATGCTCAGGACACAACGCTTGACCCGACTGAAATCAGAACAAAGGTTACNCTCATGGAGAGAGTNGAGGATGAACTCTACGGTGAGTATGACGCGATCGCTCCTAAGATTGANAGCTTCCTGCAGGGTGGTTATACCTATACATGGTCAGTTGACTATGGCACTGATATCGCAAAGGCCGGCTACTATTACTTCCCCTCTAAGGATTCCAACATCGCNTGGGGTACTACCGATGGTTTCGTTGCCAATATGATTGATGACTATCTCCAGACATTCCTTATCAAGAGCAATGTNACTGAGATCGAGTATCACTATGATCCGACTGATATAACTAAGGCACGTACTTTCTCTGCTGTCGGCTCTCTTGAATCATACGTTAATCCNGATGTTGTCGGTGTTGAGGCTGTGAAGGCAGAGGACAATGCCCGCATCATCGCTCGCGACGGCATGATCAACGTTGTTGCAGGTGAGAATGCTCCTATCGCAATCTTCACACTCGACGGCAAGCTCGTGAAGGCTACAAAGGCTTCAGAGGTATCCGTAGAGGCTCCCAAGGGCATGTATGTTGTCCGCGTAGGCAACAAGGCCAAGAAGGTTGTTCTCTAATCAGAATTCTCCACGAATCCAATAAAAAGGGGCGGCTCCATCCGGAGTCGCCCCTNATTTATACNCGTAATCTACATNGAANTNTATTCCTCGACAAAAGCGTCCGCCCATCAAATTCGNTGAGCGGACGCTTTTGTATATCCACGTATGTGAATCAGAGGTATCTGTCAGGCCATNTAGGAATCCTTGAAGCCAAGGAAATAAAGGACGCCGTCNATGCCTATGGTGGAGATGCTTTGNGCNGCCTCGGCCTTTACTTTNGGCTTGGCATGGAATGCGATGCCGAGACCGGCNGTGGATAGCATCGGNAGGTCGTTNGCNCCGTCGCCGACGGCAATGGTCTGCGCTATNTCGATGTTCTCCACTTGCGCTATAAGGCGCAGCAGATCGCGTTTACGCGCACCGTCGACGATATCNCCGACGTAGCGACCCGTAAGTTTGCCGTCGTCGCCAACCTCAAGTTCATTGGCATAGACATAGTCGAAGCCGAAGCGTTGTTTCAGATAATCGCCGAAATATTTGAATCCGCCCGAAAGGATTGCCGTCTTATATCCGGAGCGTTTCAGAACCTTCATCAGGCNCTCCACACCCTCCGTTATGGGGAGNCTCTCGGCTATCTCCTGCATGACAGATATATCAAGTCCNTTGAGCAGNGCCACACGACGGGTGAAACTCTCCTTGAAGTCAATCTCACCACGCATGGCAGACTCGGTGATGGCCCGCACCTCCTCGCCGACACCGGCACGGTCGGCCAATTCNTCGATNACTTCCGTCCGNATGAGAGTGGAATCCATATCGAAGCATATCAGGCGACGGCTACGCCGGTACATATTGTCCTCCTGCAGGGAGATGTCGAAATTGAGTTGGGAGGCGAGACGCATGAAGTCGGCCTGCATCGNCTCGCGGTCGGAGGGGGTGCCGCGCACTGACATCTCGATACATCCCTTCGTCAGNGGCTGCTGCGACTCATCGAGGGGCATGCGCCCCGTNAGGCGTTGTATGGTCTCGATATTCANTCCCTGGTCAGAGATGATGCGGGAGACTTCGGCAATCTGCCGGGCGGTNATNTCGCGTCCGAGAATAGTCACGATNTAGCGGTTCTTTCCCTGACGGCTGACCCATTCATTNTAGGCNNCAGGGGAAACGATATCGAAAGTCACCTGCACCTGNAGGTCGCGCGTCTTGAAGAGAATCTCCTTCAGNATTTCGCCGCTNTTGGCACTGTCGGTTTTAATGAGAATTCCGAGAGAGAGGGTGTGNTGGATATCGGCCTGACCTATATCGAGAATCTTNGCATCATAATTGGCCAGAATCTCGGTCAGACTCGCGGTGATGCCGCTCTTGTCGGCNCCGGATATGTTGAGCAATATGAGTTCGGTCTCCATTNGTATCTAATATTTGAGGTTCAGACGGGGCGGCGACCCGAGCGCTTGAAGCCGCGCTGCCCGCGACGGGGATTGGCCGGGAACCAGCCNTTGCGGACACGCTCGCGCTGCTCCTTGACTTCGAGAATCGACCAGAAACAGGAGAATGATGTCACGCCGCAGAGAATCGAGGCGGTGCCGGAGGTCATCAGAGAGGCTATGAGCGTAAGGATGCCNCCTGTGAGGAAAAGCCAGTTGCAGCGTTGCCCCATATAGTATTCACCCTTGATGACGAGCGGATGGAAGAGCCCGATGATNAGGAAGGTCATCAAGCCGATGACCACCCCCTGAAGATTGTATTGAGTAAGGAATTCGTGAATCATAATCTGATTATTATTAGTTTTCGAGTTCGGCTACGGAAAGATCCGGTGTGGCCGGGCGTCGGGAGGGNCCGAAGAAACGGTCGACGATCTGGGAGATAGCGCCGTCGCCGGTGACGTTGCAGGCTGTTCCGAAGGAGTCCATGGCAATATAAAGGGCGATCATCATGGCCTGATTGGCTTCAGAGAAACCGAGCATCGAGGCCAACACACCGAGGGCAGCCATAATGCACCCGCCCGGCACACCGGGNGCCGCCACCATAGTGATGGCGAGCATGCAGACGAATCCCATGAACATCGGGGCATCGTAGGGCATACCCTCCATAATCATAAGGGCCACGGCGCAGGCCGTGATCTTCATGCAGCTGCCCGACATATGGATGGTGGCGCAGAGGGGCACGGTGAATCCGGCGATCTCCTCGCTGACCCCCATCTTGACGCATTGNCGGAGCGTCACGGGGATGGTGGCNGCCGATGACTGGGTGCCGAGNGCCGTGAAATATGCCGGGAGCATCGTCAGCAACATCTTGAGGGGATTGCGNTTGACGAAGAGAGCTGCTATGGCATATTGCACGAGCAGAATGACGATGTGCATGGCGAAGATGACGAGGATAATCTTCGCGAAGGCGGCGATGACGGTGGCGACTTCNCCGGTGAGTGTCATGTCGAGGAANATCCCGAAGATATANAGGGGGAGAAGNGGGATGATGGCCTTNCCNATGGCCATGCTGACGACATCGCGCAATTCGGAGAANAATCCGCGCAGGGTGGGAGCTTTCAGNGTGGCGATGCAAATGCCGAGNAGGAAAGCGAGCACGAGTGCNGTCATCACCTCCATCATGGGGGGCATATTGACGGTGAAGTAAGGTTCGATGGTCACATCCGANCCTGAGAGNGCTTCAGCCGATTCGCGCACGGATATGAGGGAGGGGAAAACGGCGTCNCCGACGAAGAAGGCCATCATNCCGGCNCCGGTAGTGGAGAGATAGGCGAGGGCCACCGTCAGAAGAAGCACNTTGCCGGCCTTGTTGCCGACCTCGGCGATGGCGGGCGCCACGAATCCGATAATGAGCAGGGGAATCAGGAANCCNAGGAACTGGGAGAAGATGGCATTGAAGGTCGCGAACGGGCGAGCGAGCCATATCGGCGCGAATTGCCCGACGGCTATACCGAGTGCCAACGCTATGAGAATCTGCACGAGGAGATTTACTCGTTTGAGTGAAAATCGTTTCATNATGCAAAAATACGAAAAATCTCCGTATCAGCATTGATGACGGAGATTTTTCTTTAGAGTGAGTTNACTTTTATTAGAGTGAGTTATAAANTTNCCGGAGTCATACAGCTTATTTCCCTCCCCGGTAATCGTTGACGANGACNCGGTTGTCGCGGAAGGTGTCATAGGTGCTCTTTCCGGTGCCGTTGATNACGTATCCGAATCCGCGTTTCCCTCCGTTGGACAGGGAATTGTTGCAGGCATGGAAGACTTCGACACCATCGGCATCGGGCACCTCGATNGAGTTCTCGATTTTGATTTCGTTGACCAGGACATCGTAAATGCCGAGGGCCGCGGCGTAGTGNTTTTTCACACCGTCGGCCACCTTGTAGGCGGCGTAGCCGGGNCGGGTGCCGTTCTCGCTCATATAATGGCCCTGAGTNGGGGAGTCGTAGGGGGTCTCGCACTGNTAGAAGTACATGCGTCCGTTCTCACCGTTCCATAGAGACTGATATTCCTGAAAGTGCTCGTTGAAGAGGCCGTAGACAGTGACATCGTCACCGTTGACCACAAGTCCGTTGGNGGCGGTATTGANATCCCATCCCACACTTCCGCGCACACCATGGTCGGCACGCCAGATCCAGAAATGATCTCCCACGACATCGTTGCTGTTGATCTCNACNGCGCGGTCAACGTGGACTTTATCNGGCCGGAAGCCACCGATGCGGAAAAAGAGGTCGGAGAGGAGGATGGGGGAGGCGCTGTGGTCGACGTCGTTTTTCTCATTTCCTACCTTGAGGAGAGTGTCGGAACTGTAGTGGGCGTCGAAGAGCAGGGATGCGACAGCGACATTGTCGACGTCATCGATGACGATGGCTCCTTCGCGATTATTTTCACCGGGGGTCAAGGTGGCCCAACCGATACCCATGACAATCGTGCCGGGGCGAGTGATGCGGAGGGGTTGCTCAAGNGTATACATTCCCGGNGTTATGAGCAGATTGCGTCCCGAGGCGAGGGCCTTATTCATGTCGGAGGCNGAAGCTCCCGGTTTTATCACCTCGAAGGTATCGAGAAGATCGAGATATTCACCCTCTCCGGGATTTCCGGGGGAAAAGGAGACACCCTTGGCATCCCTTCTGAAGGCGGGGCGGAACACTTTGTATCTNCCGTCGGGACCGATGCAGAGGAANGGCTTCTCGGCGATGACGGGGGTGGAATCNATGATTGTNACGTTGCCCCCCTCATCCCAATTATTACGATAGGTCGACATATCGGCCTCCGGACCGAATTCCACTCCCTGGAAGCAGTAATTATATTTTTCCTCACGGAAATCNCCTCTTCCCTTGTTGAGCATGGAGTTACGATAATACCATTGCTGCTGATGGTCGGAACCGGCGGGAGCCTCGAAGAGGCAATCAGCCGCATAGCCGCCGCTGACCCATCCNTCGCCCCATTGGGTGCGCAACGTGCGTTGTGAGACTATGCGTCTCATNGGAGCNGCCTGAGAGACGGCCCACTTGAATGTTTCNGGCTCATCGTAGGTCTCGGGCCCGATGACGGCCAGATTCTCTGCCGANCGCCAGAAGGTGCAGGTGCCGTTGCCGTCGCGCAGATGCGGGGGTGTATGGATATTGTCGATCTCCACNTCGTAGGGAGTGGCTCCCAGTCCGGCTATATGGACGTAGAAGGGGACGTTGATCAGNCCGGCCCCCTTGTAATCACCGGGTTTGAAGAGGAGNGCATAGCGGTCGGCGCTCATTTCGCGTCCGAAAAGTCTGTGGTCGATGTCGCTCAGGCGGGAAGCGACGGAATCCATATTATCGGTNGGGGAGAAAAGGAGAATCTTATCTCCGAATAATTGGCGGTCAAACGAGANGGTATCGATAGCGAGGCCCGATGCATCGAGAATACGATAATATGCGGAGNCCGGATNAGACGTGGCGTTATCGGAGAAGATNCCGTTGTCCGAACGGCCTGCCACAGAGTAAGGGCTCCANTTGCCGGATGCCTTCTCGATCGTGAACGGACCCTGANGGCCTGAAATCAGATCGCTGAAATCCAATNTCGTGCCTGCGTCGGNGCCGGAGGAGATGTTCCAGGCCGCGGCGTGAATGCAGACAGTCGTNGAGAGNAGGAGTGTAGATAATTTAGGTAGGTTCATAGAAATAAGTANAAACGTAAAAAATGGAAATGCAAATTTAACATTTTAAATTTGCATTTCCATACATCCNCNGCTTAATTTTCGGTACCCTATTAGCGGGAGNNNCGAATTNACTCGCCTGCGCGTCGCATACTTTCCTTGACGGGAGGNGACCGGGATATGGTTCGCGTGAGTNGGGNAAGATTCANGGNATGATNGTCACATCGATGAAGGGTCGGCGNCCCTGTTCGATTTTGGCCTTNGCNACTTTGAATCCGAAAAGGGATTTTGTCATCNGGATTCCGGATAAAACCGAGGAGATTTCCGTGGTGTAGATTGCCACGGATCCGAGTCGGGAGGGGAGAGCGGTACTGGGATAGAAGGCGAAAAAATCGAAANTTTTNTGATTGACAATTAAAATNGTGAAATATGGANGTTTTGATTCTCGATCTTAGGTTAAATATANTCAANTATNNAATCAAATTCGCAGAAANTTTNATTTTAATTTTGAGATGATGTAATAATTCGCTATTTTCGCACTATAAAATCTCATCTGATATGATACAGGAGCTGAAAATACGAAATTTCAAATCGTTTCGTGATGAAGTGGAGTTGAGCTTTGAGCCGTCAGAAGATGACCGATATAACAGCGTGGTCACTATGCCGGATGGAGTAAAACTGTTGCGGTTTGCNGTNGTGCTTGGTGCAAATGCAAGCGGTAAGTCAAATCTGCTTGATGCAGTCGAGTTCTTACGCCGATTCTGGAACACACTCCCGTCNACGAATGATGANGGTACGGATGTGCAACCGTTTTTGTTACGAGAGGATGCGCTTGCATTTGATACGGAATTTGAATTGAAATTCTATGCCGATGGCCTTCGTTATTGGTATAAGCTCAAGATAAATCCCGANAAGGTTTGCCACGAGTCTCTCTTTGTTTATCTTTCCAATCGTCCGACAAAAGTATTTTGCCGAGAGGATGTAGATGGTGTGTCAAAATTGAATTTCAATCCGGCTGTTGTCAAACTCTCACAGGCAGAATTGGATGTCATGACGATGAACTGCCTTCGCAATATGTCGCTATTGGCTACGTTGAAGAAGATAAATGTGTCGGTTGCATATCTTGATAATATGCGTCGCTGGATTGACAACCGTATGCTGCCGTTNCAAAGCGGTTCGCTCACATCACTTTCAACTGCCGCGAAGAAGCATATCGCNGATAGTGAGGATTTCCGTGAGTATCTTCTGCAATTNGCAAAGGAGGCGGATTTCAATATTTCCGACATCAAGATACAAAANATGGCGGCTCTGTTTGGCCATAAGGTTGAGAATGCCGTAGGGTNNCAGGATTATGTCCTCCCGGAGGCATGNCAGAGTACCGGCACCAAGCGAATGGTCGAACTGGAATCCATGATCTATGATCAGCTGAACCGTCAGGCATTCCTGTGTATTGATGAGATCGAGGCNTCGATGCACCCCAATCTTATGGAGTATATTCTCTCAAAGTTTGTCAATACATGCGACAATCAGTCACAGCTGCTTGTCTCCACTCATTATGATCCGATTCTGAAAGATATTGATGACATTTTCGGAAAGGATTCCGTTTGGTTCACCGAGAAAGGGAAAGATGGCAGTTCCCAATTATTCTCTCTCGTTGATTTCAAGGGACTAAATAAACTGTCATCCATACATCACGCGTATATGAACGGTCGTTTCGGCGCACTTCCCAACGTATTGTAATTATGGCAAGAAAAATTAAGGAGCGTAAGCTCAAAAATCCCGCGATTACAATCATCGGTGAGGGTGCGACCGAGCGATTTTATTTCACGCATTTGAAACGACTCAATGGTTACAACTATGTCTGCAAACCTCGCAACTTCGCAGAGCAGAATATCGATGATATTCAGCGTCAGGTTGAAAGGGTGCTTGCTGATGAGGGTGTCGCGGTATGTGTATTCGATGTAGATGTAACACGCATACATAAGGCGGATAAGGCCAAATTTGATGCAATGCGTCGTCGTTATGCCGATAATAGGTCAGTAATCATCTGCGACAGTATGCCATCGATTGAGTTTTGGTTTCTGCTCCATTATCTCAATACCAATCGCTATTTTGCATCGTCTGATGATGTGGTGACCACTCTACATCGCTATCTCCCCGCCTTCAGTAAGCAACAATCATATCTATCAAAAGAAAACTGGGTCGCTACACTGTTGTCGGACAATAAACTGACAACCGCCATAAATAATGCAATCGNTATCGGTGAGAATGGAGAGTCATACTCGAATCTCCACAAACTATTCGCACTCCTTGGTAACTGATATTCTTCTTTTCTCCTTTCCATGGCGTAGAATCCCAACCCATAAGAAATGGGGGCTTAGTTATCGTAGCCCTCTTAGTACATCCGCCAGCACGACGGCGTTATTATGGATAGGGTCATGGGAGGAGTAAAGGAGTGTCACGACGGGTTTTGTATCGAGCGTTTGCCTGAGATTGTCAAGCGCGGGATTGGCTTTCAATTCAGCGTCATACTTCTGCTTAAATTCCTCCCATCGGTTGTCGGGATCCGTATGGAACCATTCACGCAGATCTTTTGAGGGAGCTATTTCCTTCTCCCAAAGGTCATAATGGAAAGTCTGGTGAGAGAGGCCACGCGGCCAGAGCTTATCGACGTATACGCGGAAACCGTCGGAGGCTTCCTCCGGCTCATAAGCCCGCTTAAGTTTTATTGTCTGTGACATATTCACGTATATTTATAGAGTGAACATTGCAGAGGCGGAATGGTTTATCTGGAAGGCGGTTATACATGATACGAATCTATGATTTCTATCTCTCCAAAAGCCATCTCCAGACGGGAATGACATGAATGACAGTATCATTGCCGATATTGATTTCCTCAGCAGAATCATAGGTAATAATATATAGATTCTTACATCCCGTGGCTTTTGAAGCTGACTATATATTTTTTATCCATACTGTCCTAAAATTTAGGACAAAAAGTGTCATATTTGTCCTAAATTTTAGGATATATAACGATTTTTATGCCGATTGGTGCGACGGCGAGCTCTGAAAAGATAATCAATTTTATCCAATAAATTCACTGTACTGGATAAAATAGTATGTTTTTTATCTAGTACAAGATGTTATGTTGAATAAAAGTAGGTCAACTTTAACTGCCATACAAAAAATCACGATTAAGAGAATACAAAGGTACAAATTTTTGCGATTATAACCCGGTATTTGATAAAAAACTGAGTTTAGGATATCTCATTCATAAACTCCGAGAGGCGTGGCGGCTCGTGTTTTCGTCGGGTTTGCCGTCAAACGGTGACGGTGAGCCGTAGTTCACTGACACCCATTGACCGCATCCCTACTGATGGAACGGGCTAAACACCGACTTCCTCAATTTCTACAACTTACTTATAATATAAGTTAAGTTATCTATGAGGCAGTATTGATGTAATAAGCACCGCAATTGCAATACCGAGAGCCAGCCAATACTCCGAAGAAGCGTCTATTCCATGGGTTTCAAGAATGGCTGATGAAAGTACGTATTCCGGACTAAATCCGTTCACCTTTTCCGGTGATATCCGTTCACTTTGACGATGGTTTCATGGCGCAAAGTTAATACTTTTTTCTTAAACTCTCACCATTAAGCTGTATTC
>JAAVDV010000034.1 GCA_014801595.1 Bacteroides sp. | reverse complement strand
TTCTTGGCGTTGTACTGGCCCCCCAGCGCATGGATACCCAAAAAATGGCCCGTGAATTTCTCACAGAACCAGTAACGGTACTCGGGCAACGCCATCCACGACTTCAGGTGGCGCTCATCCGAAAAATTCCAGGGGTTCAGGGATCCCGTCAGGGAGATGGTCGAACGGTGGGCGACNCCGATTTCCAACCCCAGATTCGGGTTGGTGACGGCCCAGCCGAGCAAGTTGGTCTTGATGCCCACAGTCTCGGCTCGCAGACCGGGAGAGGCACCCAGCATCATACACAATGCTATAAGCCCATGACTAAGTTTCATATGTCAGAGTAAAAATTTAGCTCAAGTAAGACAAACCATAGCATGTTTCACGCGCAAAAAGACAGATGGCACGCAGACCATCCACAAGTGATTGCTCAGAAACGCGAATAACGGTGCAAAATTAACAAAATTTACATANCACCACAAACAAATTAACACATAAATTCCAAAACCTGCTCTACAACATATTTTCCNAAATCCCCCACCCCATCACCGCNCCTCCGGAACCCGGGGCACGCGCCCCGAGCTTCAACGAAGCTCCGCGCCNCCGCCCGCAATCCGCCCCCTTTCCGAAGCCTTCACCTGCGCGAAGCCAGTCCNCCCTCGGGGCCCGTGCCCCGCCATTCGAGGCCCCCGTCGGCGCGAAGCTTGTTGGTGCCGGGCGGCTCCGCCGCCTCCCTCCCGCCGCCGCTGCCGAAAACGACCCCGCCCCGCCACCTTTCGGCGGCAGGGCGGGTATAATCACTTATTCTTAGAATGCTCATGGCTCTCNTGCCTGTCNACGAACAGAAAGTAAGCACCACCTACGACAGCGACAAGAGTCAAGAATCCACAAAAAAACAGAAATCCCATATCATTCAATTATTAGAGTTTACCCTATTGTCACGATGAATCCTGAATGGCCGATCCGAAACTAATAGAAGACCTATAATCAGTATAGCCAAAACCGACACCGCTCCGCCTATATAAATNACCCANGTATCTGCTTCTCCGAATACAGAGGANAACACGACAGCAGTCGCTATATATTTGGCTATATCCATCAGCCATTTACCGAATTCTTTTCTCATAACAATCNCTATCAATGATTTGATTTGCAAATTTACTAAAAAGAATCGATTATTGCAATCCCGCCCCCGCCACCGGGGCACNCGCCCCGAGCATCGACGAAGCTTCGCGCCGGCTCATCCCTCCCCGCCCCTCCTGCCGGCTCATTCTCCTGCTTCCCCTCTTTCCGGCTCATCCTCCTTCCTCCGCCTCCCTCTCCGCCCGCAAAACCANCCCCGCTCCCCCCGAGGCGGCTTCTACCGGCGCGAAGCNTGTTGGTGCCGGGCGGCTCCGCCGCCTCCCGCNGCNGAAAACGACCCCGCCCCNCCACCTTTCGGCGGCAGGGCGGGTATTTCTAATTCTCATCTTCGAGTGATTGCCCGTCGAGAAGCAGATTTTCTTCGAGGAGCTAATTTTTTCGAAGTCTTATCATTGGAATGAATACTGATATATATCGTCCCGGATGTGACCTTTGTTTCAAACTTAATCCATTNTCTGCTATAGTCAGAACCATTATGAANCTTNAATTCATATATTCCTGGTTCAGCATCAACATAATACCATTCTATTCCATCTGTAGTCGTACCACCATAGTTCATACCTACNTTAGGCCGGCCACTTTGACCGTTGCTATCATTCTGCCAACCATATTCTATTTTAACATCTCCCGTCCANTCATCATCTTTATAGACTACAATCCTAACTTTTCCTGCCGGTGGATCATAACCCTCTCCACCTCCGCCTCCACCGGAGGCTGTGCCGGTAATGGTGATTTTCTTCGTATCCGGATTAAAGCAGACACTCCATACCCCGGCAGGCAGAGAGATATTACCATCTTGATTTGTAATACTTGAAGTTGAATTTCCGGTATCAACATTATTATACCCGAACCAATTATCAGCGTCTTTCTGTTTTATTTTGAAATTAACACTTTCTTCTGTCGTAAGAGTATATTCCCATTCATTGTTTCTCCAGGTCATAGGCTCATCCGTGTTCCAATTACTCCATTTGCTACCTCGAAGAACATACTTCGTTGTTGGTTCGGAATTATCTGATGACCAACCTATCGACAACTTGGAATTATCTATTGTAGTTTTGGAATCATCAAACTGGATATTACCACTTCCGGTCACATTTCTGTAGAAGATTACATTCCGACTCTTCACATCAGAAATCTGCGTATTTTGGCTTCCAAAAGAACTCCAGGAACCATTGGCAGTTGTCTGTCTGCTAAACTGCACGTCTACGTTATCATCATTGAGGTTTATAAAATCCGAAGAATTGACTATCGTCCGGAAATATTTCTTTCCTTCATACATTACCTGCTCCATGTATTTCCCATCCTTATTAGGGAAATAGCTATTTGAGCCATAGCCAAATCGGATTCTGGCATCTGCCCAATCTGCCACATTTTCAAGCATGATGGTCACCGTCTCGCGCTCTGCCGGTGTCGGAGGAGTCGAGCCGCTAAGGGCCGTCATCTCGTAGCTCTTGTCGGAGGCTATGACAAACTCGAATTCTGTGGCCTGCATATGCCCTTCACGGTAATAATCGATATCCGCTGTCTTGTTACTGGTTGACTGCGCGAAGATCAAATGCGTGTAGCGTGAATCAATCGTTATCTTATACCAATTGTTTTCTCCGTTGTGAGTCTGATTGGCAGTCATCGCCACTCCGGGGAATGCCTTATTCTGCACTGCCTTGCCACTGTCTTGGTCCATATACCACGCATAGCAGTTGACGCNACTCCACCCGGCATTCTGTTTTACCCATATCGTAATCGGGCCCTGATACTCGGTCTCNAACTCGGCATCATCCAGTTTCGGAGTAGTCAACGTTTCCCCCTCTCCGCGCCATATCGGACGTACCGGCAGAAAACGGCGTACACTCCCCAGACTTCCGTCAGAACCGTTGGCAAGACGGAAGGCATTGAACGTCACGACTCCNGAGAGAATATCAACTCCCTCATAAGAGCACCCATATTCAGGATCACTCTCCGTCAGCCCCTGCGTACCCATAAGCANNGAGCGTGTCCAGAGATTTACGTGAAGGTTATTCTTATATTGACTACCGTAATAGTAACCGGCAGCCGGGAAATAGATACGCCGTCCGTTGACAAGACCTGTCACTGTGACTGAGTTTCCGTTAACCCTGCCGTTNTTNAGNAGTCCGAGATAATTCATCTCCGCACGGCTCGGGATAATGAAACGCCCTTTGCCCGAATATGTCATGCCGAGGTTATCGCAGATAGTGACGTTGTCCATCTGGTTGGTCCGGTCAGCAGGCCGCTCGTAGCTTGCCATGAGATACGCTCCCGTNGCCCGCTCNTCATCCNCNCTGTAATTGACNCTNGANCGATCNTAGGATTCATTGGAGGATGCGCCTATNTTTCGGTCAAGCGTATAGAATCCATTCTTGCTGACCACTTCATAGTAATACCATCCGGNTTCGGGACGATTGACCGGTGACATAAAACTCATATGTTCCGCTTTCAACTCATGGAAATAGCCGCATTGAAGCAGGTTGTAACGTGTCGCCACATTACCGTCAGCAGTTGACTCCGTGATCGTGAGTACGGCGGATGAAATATGGGGCTCGGAGGTTTTGACAGCCTCGATTTTCCAGTAGCCGCCATCTTCGGAGAATTTGAAATCAGCAGCCGAGCTACCGGAAATCACAGGAGTGCTGTCGCCGGCGTTCTTTTTGATTCTATAATAAAGTGTATAAGCCGGCACAGCCGCGAAAATCAGGGCTTCATTACGGCTCATACCGCCAATCGTGATTCGGTTATCCTCATCAGATGTACCCTTCACGCTGTTTTCTATCCAATCGAAATAGTTGCTGACAGTCATTCCGGGCAAACCCATAAGTATGGTCTCGCGATCACTACGGAGGGGACGACCCATCTGGGTAATCTTCACTTCGCGGGTGAGTTTGCCCGTACGCACTACTACCCAACCCTCCCTGTCATCAGAGGTAAGACTATTGTTGTCAAGAGGCACATTCACAATAAGGGTTCTTATCGTCTTGCCGCTNACAGGATCAGTGGAGGATGTCGATGAGACCATCGATGTATCCGAATAATCTATAGCCTCGGGGTGCATCCATTCCTTATCCTCATCGTCCCGCACTGTGATTTCGAGCAGTTCCCTCAACTCGGCACTGTTATCCACCGGATAACTGGTCACGACCTTAAGTTGAGCATTAGCATTCCATTCCGTCTCAACCGCGCCGGAGACTCCGAGCATATAGTCGCGCGTGGCGATCATATCGGTGATATCGGGTGTGATGTCGCCGAGCCATATAGTGGCGCGATTGTCGGGGAGCGATTTCAGAGCATCCTCCTTTTTCTCCCAGCCGATACCTCTGACTTCCTGAATCTGAAGTTTATAGATATGGTTTCGCAGAATGTCTATAGTCTCATAGGCGTATGTATCGGGGATATCACTGCCAACGGTAGAGGTTTCGGGTGTACGGGTTCTGAAAGCGGCCACATACCAGTAATCCTTCCCCTCATATTCACCCTTAATCAATATTCGGCGTGTTATATTGGTTGCGTCGGTCTTATCATTGCCGTCGCAGGAAGCCGGCGATTCAAACAAATAGATAGCCTGATTTTCGGGCTGTCCTTCGTAATTATCAGTGTAGAGCGTTTTCCCGGATCCCTCCTCGATGACAGTGGCGGCTATGAGTTTGCCGGTGGCATCGAAGTTGCTTAGTTTTGGGCCGACGGTGCCGGTAGTCGGCATATTGTAAACGCCATATTCTTTGACATTGAAGTTGGAGGCGTTATTCTCAAGTATTAGTTTTGCCGTCTGCCGCATCAGACTGATTTCCGGCTTAAGCGAGGCATTGGCGGAGAGAAGATCCTCCAATTCAGCATGTCCCCACAGAATAGGCGNTGTTTCAGCGTCAGCTATATCCCGGGGTTCGGAAGTAGCGACTGCCGAGAGATCGGATGTAGAGGAATCAACGTCATAATTGGTGACAATCTGAATCCCCGTGCAATTCTTGTCGAGTGTGGCGGTTATGGTGTAGGTGCCGTCCGAATTGGGTTCAGGCACCTCGTCGAAATTGATATTTTTCCCGGAGATATGCACTCCGTTATTATATTGAAGCAGAGTGATGGAATTAATCGGACCATCCTCACCCCTCGTGCCGCCGAGGCTCACCACCTCCGGATCGGGGATGGTGAGAGTAAGCGTCAGCTCGTCGGGGACGATGCCGTCCCAGATTTCATTGCGGTTGATGAAATCATCGTCGGCACATCCGGCGAGAGCCACCATGGCTCCGAGCATCCATTTTATATGTCTGTTGANTTTCATGTGTTGATCAGAATTGTCGATTCGTTAGTTTGCATCTATTCTNATAGCGAGGAATCAGAAGGGATTCTTCGACCATTTTCCGGTAGCCGAATTGAAGTAACCCTCGATTACCCTGTTATTCGTTCCCGAACCGGTCGGCGTGTAGCTTTCCCCGTCGAAGAGAGTCGTCTCATAGGTAGGACTCGCATAATAATCAGAATACTTATCTGTTGACCATGATCCGGTTCTAATTATGCTTATCTCATTAACTTTCAAAACAATATTAGGCGTTCCACCCAAAGGATGCTCAGAGCCTCGGTTTCCGCTTCTAATACGGATACCGCTTGAAGTGGCTTTCTGCATTTCCGCTTCCGAGAAATCATAATAATAATACTGATAACCGTCATCTCTTCTACCATTTTCGGGAATCATATCCCTTTCATTATCCCAATCCGTTATACCCTGAATAAAGAGATGGGGATCGTGCCATGTTGAATTATCATCATTCACTGCAAAATATAATCTATATCGCGGAGATTCACTGAAACAAAGCGTTATACACTTCTCATATTCATCGCGTACGGACTTCAACCACAATACATTTTTATAATAGGTCTTGCCGTTTGAGAGGGTCACACGTTTATTCTGGACATAAGTCTTTCCATCTACCGTTACCTCTCCATTCGAAGCTCCGGCAGGTAACCATCTGTTGGCATACATCCTGAATTTTTCCTCTCTTTTATTGTTCCGGGCACCATAAATGGTGTACCATTCCTGAAGAGGTTTATC
This sequence comes from Bacteroides sp., assembly GCA_014801595.1. Classification (GTDB taxonomy): domain Bacteria; phylum Bacteroidota; class Bacteroidia; order Bacteroidales; family Muribaculaceae; genus Lepagella. The sequence goes on along the minus strand of JAAVDV010000034.1, from coordinate 3,949 downwards.
TGAATAGACAGTGTACGCTACATCCTCTACGACCGGCTTATTATCGTAGGTCGTGTACCGTGGATCTTTTGTCGGATCAAACAAAGTCCAACCCTCACCATCAGCGAATGCCCCTAATGCAACTCCGGGTTCCTTGGCATGCGCAAGGCGATGGTGGGTCGTACCGTCATCTCCACGGTTATGAAAAATGATTAATGTCTCATTTGGTCTGGGTATGGAGTAATAGGCCTTATCAGAGTCAGTGACACTGCTATTTTTATCCCAAGAACCCTGGCCATTCTTCTCCAAGTCATAGAAATACCAACCCGCATTCTGATCATCACCCTTCATTTGTAAATAATCAGTCCATAGCGTAAAATAACATACGTTATTCGATAAATTTTCAAAGGATGAATTATTCCCGACCTGATTATATATATATATTGTGTGATTATATGGATCCGCTACATTCTTATATTCGTTGCCCCACCAATCTACCCATTTCTCAGTAGCCTCATTCGGTAATTTATACCCGTTATTTAAAAGGAACTCCGTCAGGTAACCGGCATCAACCTGAGTGTTGCCTATATACATATCCACCATGCTATGCTTCGTATCAGGCTCCTGATAGTCATTGATGGCACGGAAATATATACGGTATGCCGTAAGCTGCGGCTGAACAGTCACGCTTATATCGCTTCCGAAGTCCTCAGCCGTCTTCCCGACGGGAATCGAGGCTGGACGCGCGAACATATTGTAGACTGTGGTGGATTCAGGTTGGCTTGAAACCATGACGATATATCCCTCGGAATCTCCGGGATTACCATCCTCCTGCATATCGATAGAGAGCAGACCAAGCGTTGCAGAAGGCCTCTGCTCACTGAATAGTATGGACGTATGATCGTCTTCCTGAGTCAATACAACGCCGTTGAGGTTTGTGCGATAATGGAATATGGCCATGTTCTCACCACCCTCCACCCACGAGATGGTGCGCTCCGCAGGTGTTATCTCGAAGAAGGGTGTCATGTTGTAGTTGACAGTCACCCGCTTCTTGATATTGCCCGCTATGACATAGCCGGTGGCTCTACCGTTAAGTTCGCCGTTCTCATCAAGGGTAACCTTAGTGATATCTATCGAGGGATTGACGCGGAATTCAAGATGCTGACCCCTCTCGACACTATACATCGGCACTCCGACCACTGCCGCTTTGCCATCGACAGTGCTCGCGGCATCATCATCACATTCAAATCTGATACCTCCGCTTCCGTCAGTCTCATACACAAGGTAATCCTCCTCCAGCGATTTCACGTTGAGCTCAGTCTTTGAAATGTGGAGATAAGTATGTAAGAAATCCACCGGCAATGTAATTTCATCCCATTCGAGACGACTGACAGTAGCCTCCATCGGATTACCTTCGAGTTCCTTGCTCGTCACTCTCGCCACTATCTCATAGAAGCTGCCGCGAGGCAGATCTGTAGCCTTCACACCTTCATCGGCCACGCCTACCTTCAGATCCTCGAAGTTGAGTTTGGTGCTTTCAAGCGGGCTTCCGTTTTTGTCGGCGAGCTTCCCCTCAAGAGTGAAGGTCAGCTGATCATCCTCTGATTCGGCATATCTCTCCGGCAGATAGATGGTGTGGCGGCTGAGCCATTTGCCGGAGTATGAGGCAGGTGTCTCGGATCCGGCACCGGTGACGGTGATTATCTCTTTCGTATCGGAAGTGCCTCCCGGTGTCTCTGTCCAACTATCATAGAAGCTTCCGGCGAGCGTCAGTGCGCCCCCTTTATCACCCTCTATAAGATCCTTCTGACCGGCGGCATTGATGAGCAACGGAGCCTTTGTGCTTGCATGGCTGAATGTCATTGATACAGGGACGAAACCTTGCTCTCCGTAATTGATTCCGGTCCGCTCGTAATCCTTGTCAAATATAAGATTCATGCGCACTTTGACGCACGCATATTTAAGGGAGAGAGTTTTCTTGAGCGGACCCTGCCCTATCTCAGGGGCCGTGATCAATTCCTCACCCTCGTAGATCATCGGCAGATTTCCGGGTGTCGGCCATTGGGATGTGCAATCGATCATAACCTCCTTAAGGTTACTCTCCGTGAAGTCGGTATCGCCGTCAAATGTCACTGCCTCCCCCATATTTGCGACAATATACATGCGGTATTTCTCACCTGCCGTCAGACCATTCACTTCATAAATCACCGATTTATTGGGATTGACCGGCATTTCCGAAGGGATGAGCAACGGACGATTGACTGCCGCCTGACCGCTCTCCTTGAATATAATGAGACGCAGCGAATTAATCTTGAGTTCATCTGTTTCGGGGGCGGATTCCTCGGCTCTGGTCAATGTAGCTGGAATCTGCTCACCCTGCGGGATGGCGAGGGTAATCAGCAACTGCGTGTCGCTGCTGTATTCAGTCTTATCCCGCAGCCCGTCGAAGTCGTCGGCGGCGCAGCCGGGGAGCATGAGCGACGCGCCCAGGCCACCGAGTATGGCCGACAGGGTCAATAGCCCGGCGGCCTTTGTGCGTATGTATCTCGAGATATTCATGGAAGTTCTTTTCGTTGTCTGCCAGATAATATTTTTCTTTCCTTTATATCTTACAGCGCTACATTCTGGATGCGCTTCGCCCAGCTGAGCACCGATATGCTGACTTCGATGTAGCGCCAGCTGTCGTCGGTCTCGTTGAAGTCAACGGCTATCTCGTAGTCGGTCTCGCGGTCAAGGTATTCCTGCTCCCCCCAGCCTTTGGAGCCGTAGGCGTGGCGTCCGTTGGCCAGGAGAGCCGGGAGGTCCCACGTGAAGGTCTCGCCGCTCTTCCGGGAGGTGATGACAAGCTGCGTGTGCCGCGAGGCATCCTCCTCGTGCATGATGCGGGATGTGGAGATGGAGGCCGTCAGACAGCTGCGACCGTTGGCGGTCGTGCCCGGGGCCGTCATGTGCGGAGTGTAGGTCAAGGTGGAGGCGTCCGTGGTCGGACGGCCCAGTAGGTCCATCGTCGAGGCCCCGTTGATGGTGACTACCTTGATGTCGTAGTCGGCCGGCGACAATGGGGCGTCGGCGGCGGCACGCGTGGTCAGCGTGCGGCTGACGGTAAGGCTGATGTTGTTCGTCACACGCTGCAGGGGCACGTTGACGCTCAGCAGTACATCGTCGGGCTGCGGCGCACCCTCCTCGGGCATCGGAGCCTCGGTCATGTCGAAGGGCACCGCCTCGCGGGTGAGCCAGAAATGTTCGAGAGGCGCGCCGCAATGGTCGACGAGCCCGGCCGTATGGTCGAGTGTATAGAGGATATTCTCCTGCAACGCACCCTGCTCATCGCCGGAGCGACGGAATTTGGCACCCTCGGTCAGCAGCGACGCCTCATAGCCGGCGGTATTCTCGCGGGCCGAGGCATAGAGCGTATAGTGGCCCACGGGGAGATCGACAGGCATCGAATAGCCGGAGGCATTGATGGCGTGGGCATCCACGGTGTGTTCCTGCCGCAACACGAGCTGACCCTGCGCGTCGAAAACATAGAGTGTGACGGAGCCGACGGATTCGGCGAACCTGTCGGCATCGGAAGTATTGTAATCATAGATGAAATTGACCGTCGCACGTGTCGTGGGACGGACTGCGCACTCGGGGAGGTCGTCATGAAACATGGAGCATGACGATAGCAACGCCACGGCGGCCACTGCTGCCGGCGCGAAGCTCCTCGTTCCGAGAGCCAGTATTTCAGAGATTCGTTTCATATATATGGTGTAGTCGTTATTTTCAGCTTAATGGAGGGAGAGAATGGATGGAGGAGATTGAGGGAGAGCGTGGTTTAAAACCGCCCTGCGCGGTAGCGACCGCACAACGGAAGAGGATGAGGGGAGGATTTCCGTCGACTGAAGTCGACGCACAGTAAGTGAGAGGGGGAGAAAGAATCGGACCGGTGGACTCGCCACCGGTAATGAGCCGACGCCCACCGGTCCGC
>JAAVDV010000033.1 GCA_014801595.1 Bacteroides sp. | reverse complement strand
GTCATGATATAAAAACTTCGGCACTATTGGCTGCCAAGCATCGTCTGAGACCGATTATTATGACTTCAGCGACAATGATACTTGGATTACTTCCAATGATATTCGCTTCCGGAGTAGGTTCAAATGGCTCAAAATCCCTCGCAATAGGTGTCATCGGGGGCATGTTACTCGGCACACTCGCATTACTGTTTATTACTCCCGCACTATATGTATTGCTTACAAAATGTNAAGTTTTCTAATGTTGCCACTAACAAACCGTAGTTTTGAAATGAAAAAAGTATATCCTATTACACATAAATGTGAAATAATTATCGTACCTTTGCGTTATAATAGAAAAAAGACATTATGAGTGAAGTTGAGCTACTACTTTTGGATCAGACAGAGAACTGTACCGTATATACGATACAGTTCCTTTCCGATGACTTGAACGAGTTTGAGAAATTCGTCGCAAAATTTCAGGCTGACGGTGAACTGAACAAGGATTTCCGTATCATCGCCAAATTTATTGATCAGATTCTTGATTTCGGTGCGTTGGAAAGATATTTCCGCCCCGAAGGTAAGATGAAGGATGCCGTTGTTGCGTTACCCACATTGAGATCCAAACTCCGTCTATATGGATTGCGTCTGTCGGATAGAATCCTTATACTCGGCAACGGAGGTCAGAAGAAAACACGTACCTATGATGAAGATGATACATTGAGCGGATACGTACTGACATTGCAGCGTTTTGAGGAACTGCTAAAGGAGGGTGTAGCCGATGGAAGTGTGATCATCACTGAAAGCGAGATTCAAACAGATAAGACTTTTGATATATGAAACGGGCAAAAACTTCTCTACGTGAATTATTAGGTGACATCACACCTGAAGAAAGGGCTGAGGCCAGGCTATCATTTCAGATTTCCAACCGTCTTGACTTTCTGATGCAGGAAAAAGGATTGTCAAAGAAGCAGTTTGCCGATGCCATAGGCAAACGCCCGAGTGAAATTACACGTTGGTTGAGTGGGGAACATAACTTCACTATCTCAACTCTGGCGATGCTCTCCTCATTCTTCGGTCAGCCAATTATTACNGTTGGATAACGTACAAAACATAAAGGACAGNNCGTAGGTTGCTATGGTCTGTCCTTATTTTAAGGAGTAATATTTGATATTTTTCTATTTAATCCACTCTTTAATCTGTTGTGGGGTAGCGGGGAATCTCAGACCGGTATGCCAGTTGAAATCCGGATAGCCTTTCTGAAGAGTGGCATCTGCCTCAGACATAGGACTCTCATAAGAGGTGCAGAACGGATANANTTGCTTCCCTTTTAAATCTACGCTGTCAAGGAATNTGCGGATTAGAGCCGGTTCTTCATGCCACCATATAGGGAAACCGATGAATACGGTATCATAGTCATTGAAGTTCACATGAAAGTTTTTCCATTCAGACCCTAAAAGTGTAGAGGGNACTGCGCCCTGTGTTGAGGGCGCAGTCCGAAATAATAAGNCTTACCANATGGCATTGGCCATCTTCGCTGCAATCTTATTCAGACGTGCAGCTTGGGCGGCCGAAAGATTTGCGCCGGCATTCTCCAGCTTCTCCTGCAGCGATTGAGCCGACTCAAGGAGCGAAGTATACTCAGTCATCGCACTCATATCACCGGCCTGCACCTTTTTGGCATAAGNCACCAGCTTGGTGCAGTAAGCATCATACTCGTCAAGGATCTTATCCCANTCCTCATTGCCGGAATTGGCCACTACCTCTTCAGCAACCACTTCATCAGATTCATCAATTTCTTCTGAGNACTCCGAATTAGCCGCTCCCTTATACGGAACAAACTTCGAACTGCTCGATCTCGGTTTCAAAGCGATGTACTTACCTTTCTCTCGCATCATGTCCCACATAGCGCTTGCTTTNCCATCCCACTTTTCCTTCGAATCTGATNCATCCATTACTGCGCGATAGTCTCCCACAGTAAGATAGTGCACACTATAATCATAGCGGTCCTCTATGTCATAGTAGCCGAAATCNGTGAGTTCATTCATATTCTCATCAAGAATCACNNCATCAAGTTCAAANCCCCAGTCTGACGCGACATCTTCCTTTACTTTTACCTGAAGTGTAGATGCGANTTTGATACAAGGCTTNCCCTCATCCGAAAATTCACTCAAGGAGATTACTGCTTCCTTGTTTTCGATTGTCANGAACTTGCCGAGATCTCCAAGCTCAGGCTTCACTTCGAGCTTGAGAGAGTTCGGATCACTGTTGCCTCCGCCGCAGGAGCCAAGGCCAANGATCATGAGCAGCGAAAGCACCNTGCTTCCGATCTTCCACGCAGGATGGTNTCCTGCAATTTTCTTTTTCTTCATGATGATATTGTTTTTGTGTTGTGATAGGTTTTCGACTGCAAAGTTAATACCTTACACTCAACAATAAAAATTCCATTTTAGTCCATTTTTAATTCCATTTCCCGCTGCAATATGTAAATCCAGATTATTTTGACTAATTTTGAATCCGTAAAAACGACCTCCTCCGAAAACGATGAAAACGACGAAAACGTAGACAACAATGAAGACCAGAAGAAGCATAGATTCCCATCAACTCAAACGCCTGCGGGGGGAAGTAGAGAACCGACTAACTTTCCCCATCAAAAGTCCCGACGACTATGCCCGACTCTCAGACCTGCTAAAGGAAGAGGGTTGCGGCAGTGTCAGCGCCACAACCCTCAAACGAATATGGGGATATATATCAGACACAGGATCCGATTACCGCCCCAACGCTTACACTGTCACAGCACTCTGTCGGCTGATAGGATTCAAAGACCTCGAGGAATTCCTTGATTCAGACTCACCCATCCAGTCACGCCAATANTCAGGCAGCTTNATCGAGTCGCGCAACTTGCCGGAAGGAGCGGAAGTGGAAATACAATGGCGCCCNAACCGCATCTGCCGGTTGAGGCATATGAACGCGACCCTATTTTCGGTGGTCAGCGCAGAGAACTCTTCTACCCTCCGCGAAGGCGACATCGTAGAATGTCTGTGTTTCACTCAGCAAGCCCCCCTATTCTGCCGAATCTTCCGCGAGCGGCAGCTGCCTATCACATACGTTGCAGGATCGGCAAACGGAATCACTTACAATCTGATAGAAAATGAGGATTTCTAAGGTTCAAGGGTGTCGTCCTGCTTCGATTTCATCAACAGTCCTTTCCCATCTCTCGAATAAAAGATTGCTCAGCCGCGTCATTTCGTCATAGGGGCATCCGGCCGCAGTCAATTCATGCACCATACGCGATGATATGTTTGCCACCTCTATGCTTTTAGAGGCCAAAAGCGTCGATGCTGCTTCCTTGTCCATACCCGGCGTATAATCTCGCGCCATCACTGTACTCATCTCAGCAAGATATTTCCTGTAGATAGCCTCGTAATCGGCATTGCCTACTGCTGCCGTTACAGTCTTACCATCCGATTTTTGCACCTCATTTTTATCTGCTTCTTTTCCTTTGGGAGTGTTGACTTCCGGCTTCTCTTCGCCAACCTCAACAAGGGATGCATCATCCCGCGCAATGATATTATCTTTCAGAGGCATTTCAGTATTCTCTACCTCCGGAAGGCCTCTGTCAGTCACATCTTTCTGCAATATCTCCTCATCGATTATTCCGAATATAAGTCCTATTGCAAACATCACTCCATAGAAAGTCCCAACCCACCACCAAAATCCCCTTTTCTTGGGCATTAGTGTTTTGTCGAGCGCATCGACTATCTCTTGCATCTGCGGCCGGCNGTACGGATTATTCTTCAGGCATCCGGTGCGTAATTTACCGAACTTATTCTCAGGCAACAACATTTCCAATATCTTTCCGAAAGAATAGACATCNGCGCGTGAGTCACCCACATATGGCGCNTGTTGCTCCGGAGCTCCAAATTGCGCTGTGCCAAGCGACTGCTTATACACCACCGAATCTTCACTGTCTCCAAGACCGATGTCGATTATCTTGGCTTCATTGCGCCGCGTAATCANTATATTGTCNGACTTCAGATCACGGTGCGAGATGCCTAATGAATGCATATAGGCAAGCGCTCCGGCTATCTGACGCGCAATATCGGNCCTGACTTTNANNGGTACATTTTTATTCTTCTGAAGGAACTCATGCAGTGATGTGCCGTCGACATATTCCATCACNATGACCGGCCCGACTGTAGGATTAGTCTCGAATCCGTATGTACCCGCTATTCCGGCATGGTTGAGGCGGAGGCCGAGCGAATATTCCTTGCGCAGGCGTGCCGTCTCTTCGGGATGATGACGCAATGCTTCCGGGAGTCCTTTCAGGATAAACCGGCGGCCTTCTCTGACGGTAAGCCACAGCACGTTTATGGTGCCACGCTTATACGGCTCCAGACATTCCCCCGCGAAAGCGCTTTGCGCCGGCCCTGTTANTGAATTCGGTATCATATCAAAAACTCCAGATGTTACATTTTACCTGATTTTGATTTCCGCTACAAAGTTAACCCCAAATTACCCCTAATCCAAAAATTATGCCGCTTTTTTGGATTAGGCTAAAAATCGAGCAAAGCTNATTAAGGGACTCCGGCCCATCAAGGCAGGAAATTCGTTTCTATTTTAGATTAAAAAAAATTATTACTGTCGTACANCTGTNCGACAGTAATAATTTCGATTCAACCTGACAATTCCATTTGGGGAATTATCGGGATATTCATTTAAATAATTCAATCAGTACATCGGAGTGAANCCGGGGTTCTTCTGGAGATATTTATTGGCGTTGCCGATCATTTGCGTCTCTTTCGATGTGTCGAGTTTTAAGATTTTCGCCCCGGGACGCAGATCGAGTTCCTTGAGGTCGACGTAGTAGTAGCCGGGATTCGTGACGATATCGAAATAGTAGCGGAGGTCGCGCACGTCGGCATAACTGCGCCATTGAGTGGAGCTGACATTAGGTTCCGTCTCTATCTCATATGTATAGGGNACACAGCAGTTGACCAATATACTGCGGGCGATTGACACACCGAGATCCGCATCGGCAGTCTGCTTCACATGATGGGCAAAATAATTGCCACGCACGCANCGGTCGGGAGAGGATACCGTTCCGGGAAGNGTNTTCTGTCCCCCCTTTTTATCCCAATAATCGATTATGGCTGTCATAGAGGGCCAGTTGGGATCATTGGTCATCGCCCGGTAATCACCCATGTCATAAATATTGATTACCCCATGATTGAACTCGAAGATAATCGACTTGCCGGTGGCATCGGTGACACCCCAATGCAGNGCCGAGACCGTTCCCCCGTCGAATGTAGCNCCGGAAAGGGAGAAATTATGCTCATGGAGNACNCCCTTCACCTCCTCGACGGTAGCATTATTGTCGAGCAGCCACGCCACGAACATTGCCATCGACAGNGGGGGACGTTTCATGGTCTCCTCGTTGTCATAGACGGTGCCCTTGCAGAAGAGGCCGTTGACCACGAGNCCCTTTTCGTTCATACCCTCGGTGACTCCGCCGTCATAACCGACAGCGTAGACAGCACCATATTTGGAGGTCCATTCCACTGCTCCCGGGCGGTCGCTGCCCATCTTGTGGATACCACGGGGATANACATACAGATTCGTCGGAATGGGGGTCTTCCAGTCGAGCGAACGTCCTACGACATACAGGGAGTCCTGACCCTCATATAATATACGCGAACATGCGGAAGCATCGGGAGTGGAGAGAAGTGCGGCGGAGGCCATAATGGCCGAGACACCGAGGAGAATGGTCTTTTTCATAGTGTAATCGTATTTATATTGTCTTAAACACTCCTCACCTCAAAGGGGTTCATTCCGGAATAATCGATTATGGGTCTAAAAAATATCGGCCGNTCAATGAGGATGACCGACCGATAGTATTATTTATGAGGGAATTTGTCAGTTGGAATCACTTGCTCACCAGACGCAGAGCGTAAAGCTTGGCATGATTGACGGCGATATTCATATTCTCATTCTCNGGGCGATAGTCGATGCGGATGATATGGTCGCCGGCCGTGAGATGCATCTTGACGGAATTGCTCCAGCCATGCTCATCCCAGTTGTCGCGGCCACGCTGCGGNAGCACGAGAAGNCCCTGACGGTCACCGTCGAGAGAGATTGTGCGTATCGCACACTTATTCTCGGTGTTGACCGGACCATTGCCGTTGGCATATTCAAGGCTGACGTAATAGTCGCCTGTGGCGGGCACGCTGACGGGGATATCCACCACCGATTGCTTATCGTTGTCGGAGCCGTCGAGCGTAACGAGAATCATGCTGCGCGTAGAGCGGGGCTCGGAGGCGAAGCCCTCGATACCGTTGTCGGCCACGCCGATTACCTGATACTCTCCCGGTTCGGAGGCATCGTAAGTCGTGGCTTTAGTCTCGGCCACACGCTTTCCATCCTTGACGATAATGTAATGGTTGATATACTCTATAGGATTCCATACGAGTGTCGATCCTTCAAGCCATGCGATCGGAGTGATCGGAGTCTTGNCATTAGGCTGATGATTGACCTGCAACGGAGCTATGGGCTGATTATCCATATCNATCACGATATCNAGTGTCCCCTTGGCTTTNTTCGCATCGATAAANGGAGCCTGCTNNTTNCCGTTGACNNTGAANGACTTGATCTTNTCNCCATANCCGTTGACGGTGATGTTGAGCACCGCGTCACGGTACTTGAAATTCTCCAGCTTGCGNGTCTGTCCGAGAGCCTCGGGCACGAAGGGATGGAACGCCAGGCCATCTTTCTGATAATCTATACCGAANAGAATCTTGTGGGTCAGNGCNAGGTTGCCGCTGAGACACCACAGCATGTTGCTNGAATTGAGTTCGGTAGCGATGTCACCGTTGTCGAGGTTGAAGTTCTCCTTNTTGGTGGCGAAGAGGGCTGCCGGACGCACGATGGCACCGATTGCCTCCATCACACCCTCCTCGTTNCCGGCCTTGGCGTTGGCCAGCGCCCACCATGCGCCTACCCAGGGCCAAAGCGAGTTATTATGGTAGGCNGGCATGTCNGGNATCTGCGGATAGAATACAGCCGCGCCATAGGGAGTCGTGGGGTTATTCTCCGTCAATGTCTTCGCACGCTGCTGATCAGCCACATCCCACATGATGGCCAATGATTCGCCGAGAGTCTCGGCCCGCGGATTGGTGATGAGGTTATCCTTGCCGTAGAGATACATCGCGTAATAACCCTTGTCATCGAGCCACAGGTATTCGTTGACAGCCGCCGCGATACCGTCGGCCATGGCGGCCGCCTCTTTCGCCACATCCTTGTGTCCGAGTATCTCGGCCGCCTCGCTCAAAACACGCCATGCCTGAGCATGCACTATNGATGTNGAAAGAGTCTCNGTATTGTAGATATCGGCNCANTGCATCCATTTCGGATGGCTCTGCTCGCGCCAGTCGATGAAGGAGGTCTCCCCTTTCACGAGACCNGTCTCGGTGCCGTAGAATGCCTTGGCNTCNGTCTCNAGNGANCNCTTCATTATNGGGTAGATATATTCNAGCCANTCCTTATCGCCTGTGACCTTATACACTTCCCANGCGGCCACACACCATATCTCGCGGTCGGTCGACACGGGCCATGCTCCGCCACTACCGGTATCCTGNATAATACGNCCCAGGGGATCCACCTTCTTCATCAGGGAGATACGCGAGGCCTCGGGCTGGAGATAGGCCATCGAGAGGAGGATCGAGTAGCTGACGTCNCGTGTCCATACGCCGGCCCANTCCTTACCTGTGCGNAGGGTCGTGTCNGGTTCGACGGCATTCACCATCTCATCAAGTCCCATGTTGTAGATGGCCTCGTGGAGACGGTTCGGGGTGGTCAGTTTCGGATATGAGCTGATATCGTTCTTCAGCTTCCACACCTTGTCGATGCCCATATAGTAGCCGGGCTGCGCGGAGTAGTCGGAAATAATCTCGAACTCGCTCGGTGCGTAGGCCTTGAACGGACCCTGGAAAATCGAATCCTCCTGCCATACGTATGCCGGTGTCTTGACAACCACGTCACCGGCCGCATACGCACCGGCTGCCGTGAGGCAGAGGATGCCTGCCGTAAGTATTGATTTCATTGATGCGAACATTAATTTTATCGTTTCCTCTGAAGCTGTCTCGGCTTCATTAAGTAAATTTTCTAATGATATAACGCCTGCGGAATACAAAGTTTCATGCTCCGGCAAGAATTCCTGCCGCATATTCTGCCGGTCAGAACAATATTGTTTGATTAAGGTCTCGGTCTATATGTAGCCCCGGCAGTCAGCTGATGGGGGTAAGTTTGATAGCGCATCCTCCGCTGCGTCCCTGGGGAATATCGAGGACCATGTCGGATGTCACATCCCGCTCCTCTATCACCACCGGATAAGGGTTCGTATCGAAATGNGCATCTTCACCGTCTCGATAGATTGTAGCCCGGTAGCTCCTTCCGGCGTCAAGGAATGAAAGGGCTATATGCGCCGTGCGTGCGTCATCTCCCGTTGCACTTCCGATAAACCAGTCGTCGCTCCCCTTCGCTTTGCGTGCCGTAGTGATATACTTGCCGATTTCTGCCTCAGGGAAAACGGTACGGTCCCAGTCTACNGGACATTCGCTGACGAACCGGAAGGGTTCCGGATTGGCTACGTAGTTCTCGATCTCATCCGAAGCCATCTGNAGGGGNGAATACAGTATCACGAACAACGCAAGCTGCTTGGCGAGGGTCGTATTGACATGGGTGTCCGGCATAACGGGATTCTCGAACCGNAAGGTCACNGGNGTGAANTCCATNGGTCCNGCNAGNCCNCGGGTAAACGGAAGTGTCACCGTATGGCTCGGGGGATTTCCACCTTCAGGACACCATGCGTCCCATTCCTGGCCACGCACTCCCTCTTGGGTCATGAGGTTGGGATATGTGCGCTGCAACCCTGTCGGCATCACCGGCTCGTGATTGTCGATAGCGAGACGATGGGCGGCCGCATTCTCTATGACCTTGCGGTAATGCCGCACCCCGAACTGGCTGCTGTGCCGCTCCCGACCGTCAAGCAGGTCACCCACATAACCGGTCTTCACGTAGTGCATACCGTTATCCTCATACAGCTTCATTCCGGCTTCCATCTGACGCTCGTAGTTGGCAAGGCGTCCCCCTGTCTCATGATGTCCGAT
>JAAVDV010000032.1 GCA_014801595.1 Bacteroides sp. | reverse complement strand
TTCTTTGGAGAGGATACTGTTGTCATATTTTGAAGTTGCTAAATATTTGAACAGTGACATTCACAGTTATTCACAATCAGTCACTTTGGTTCTGCAAATATAACAACTCAAACCGCTATTTTACAAATCGGGTCACCACGTGGGTCACCACGTTTTGCGAACAAATATGAGAACTCAAAAATTCAACAAAATTCATATTGCTTTATTTTTCAGCATTTTGCGTTCACTTCATTTTCATCATCATTCGCCCTCATTCACAAACTCAGGTTCTGGTGACACCACCTCAACAAAAGTCAAATCGCTAATTCACACCGAATTGGCGATTTTCTTTTAGTCACTATCGCCCATAGTCACTACTTTTGTCACTACATACTTTCCTCCGGCTAATGCCACAAAATCCGCGACGGCTGCATCTTCAAAGTCAATAATCTTGAAGTATTCCTTTGATATGTCACTAAGAATGCGTAAATTTGCGCCATGTTAAGCCATGCGATCTTACATAATAGAACAGTAAATTACATAATTGGTACTATTTCTGTGCTGATTGGAGGCTTATTATATCTCACTTTTAGGAGTAAAAGTTTGATTATGTTTGATTGGTTCGGCAAAATTGGGTTTACTTCTCAGATTTCTTTCCTTAGAGAGACATGCGGAAACATATCCTTATATTCATGGGTAAAATTTAATTTACCTGCGGCTTTATGGCTATTTTCGTATATGTTTTTAATTCATGGGATATGGCTAAATTCACAACCAAGTACCATTTATAAAATCTTTCTATGGGGAGTGCCTACAATGGCTATTTCTTCTGAATTATTGCAATTTTTTGGAGCCATCCCAGGAACGTTTGATTATAAAGATATCATCGCATATTTAGCAGGACTAATAATGTTTTTTCTAATAACAAAATCAAAGATATGAAATTTAAGATTTTTCTTTCAACCCTTATATTATCTGTTTTTGGTTTAATGGGAGGTGCATCTGTGGATGAAAACGGTAGCCTTTCAGGATGGGTGTGGATTGTTATTATTGGAATTGTAGTTGCAGTAATAGCGGGCTGTATGCAATCAAGTGCCGAAGAGAAAAAGAAAAGAGTAAAAGCAACTGCTGACAGAGAAAAGCGATTAGCGCGAGAGGCTGAGCAAAAAGCTCGCTTTGAGGAATGGTCTTCAAAGTATTTATCTGAGAATGGTACTCCAGACAAGACTATTATTATCAAACCTAATGACGAAATGGAGATTATACATGTCCATGAAGGTAAGAAACAAGTTTACTTGCAAGGTAAAATGTATAATTTCAAGGACTTCATAAATGTAACATTCACCGACTCCCCAACAATAATTAAAGGTAAAACTACAGCCACCACCAAATCGAACACTGGCTCAACAGTAGGGCGTGCTATTGTGGGTGATGTACTCGCAGGTCCAGCAGGAGCTATTATTGGAGGCACAACTGGAAAGAAGACCACGGAATTCCAACACGAAAATGATCGCGTAATTCATAACTACACTGTTGTTGTGAATATTAATAGCATCTCAACTCCAATTGTGCGTATCAACACTGGAACTGACGGTAAAACTACCAATGAAATTGTTGGTCTAATCAATGTAATCATTGCCAGGCGTTAACCGCGTCTTTTCGCGACCATCATAATGTCTATAACTTCGCTGAAGATCTCAGCAAGTTATAGACTTCTCTTTTTCCGAACTCAACTTCCACTCAGTTGAAAACCTGCCTAGCTTTGTAGCTCGCGCACCCTTTATCGTCTGAACCCTCGGTTGTGCGTCCGATTCACATCCTTCAGGACAGAAGGGAGATTGGTTGTTAGGCTGTCAAACTCCTTGTTACCGATGTAGTAGAGTATGCTAAGATTCGCTCAATAACACTTAGTGAGACACTACCTCAATAACTGTAACATCTAAAAATGGAACAACAAAGACAATAATTATGTCCAATTCGTGCGTTTTGCAGGAAAAGACAAAGGAGGAGACATACTAAATGAGCGTCAGTTTGCCGGACCTTTATACAAGATGTTGCCGACACTGGAATCTTTTGTTCGTGACGGTATCATTACTCAACGCCCTGTGCCGGAAACTCTGTTCCGCGAAAGGACTGTTTGGAATTATCCGGAAGGAGCTATCCGCGAATTGTTGAT
The DNA here is from genome assembly GCA_014801595.1 of Bacteroides sp. Taxonomy (GTDB): domain Bacteria; phylum Bacteroidota; class Bacteroidia; order Bacteroidales; family Muribaculaceae; genus Lepagella. Next base: position 5,856 of record JAAVDV010000032.1, on the reverse strand, counting down.
GAACGCCTGTATGCATAGGGATTATCAAGCCAATATGCCAATCCGGTTATATCAGTTTGATGACTACATTGAAGTGATGAATGCCGGAGGTCTTTATGGCGAAGCTCGTCCCGAGAACTTTCCATCGGTCAATGCCTACCGCAATCCTCTTGTGGCAGAGGCAATGAGGTTGATGAAGTACGTCAACAAATTCAACCGTGGCGTTACCCGTGTGCAAGAGATGTTGAAGGATAACGGCAATCTTCCCGCCGAATTTGACGTAAACACCATTACCGCATTCCGCGTCAATGTCCACGCCACAAATGAATCCGACTTGCCGAAGGGCACAAGTCAGGGCACAAGTCAAACAGACAAGACAATTGAAGAGAAAATAATCGAATTCTGTATTGAACCCCGTTCATTAGCAGAAATAATGGCTCATTTAGGTTATAAAGACAGGATAAAGTTTAAGAATAAATTTATCAATCCACTAATTAATAACGGATTATCAATGACGCTTCCGGATAAGCCTAAAAGTCGATATCAGAAATACGTCATACATGGTAAAACTGAATAACATGATGCCTAAGCCTCAAGTTAGGCATCATGTTATTTTGACAGATTACCCAATTAGACCTCATTTGGTATAGGTCTAATATTCATCTTAAATCAGGTGAATTTCTATCGATACATAGTCTCACTCATTTATTCTATTCTCAACGACATATTTCTTACATCATGCTTCCAAATCTTGTATTTTTTTACCACATTTGGAAACATGACAGAAGTTTGAGAAATATAAGTTATTGAAACTCAGAATTATGTGTATTATGTTATGGAAAATCCACGAGAGTGCCAAATCGCGTATTTTTCACCTACATTTGGCACCGTCGCGGAAAATGATAATCAGTTCGATTTGGTTCGGGCTATATATATGCCCGATAAACTAAACCTAACTACATATGAGCTGATGAAAAGAATAAACAGGTAGTGTTTCTCCGAGAGGGTCTGGGCGAGTTCACTCAAGCCTGTAGATCTCAGATTCGTTGCTACGCAGATAGATTGCGTACCCCTGTTGTAATTTTGTTGCCGATTTCAGCACGGAAATTTTCCAATCGCTGTAATCGTCTTGGATACACTTGGTTGTACCAAGAAATTCTGTTAACTTTGCAGCCGCTTTCGGGCGAGTTAAATTCAGAACAATGCAGACACCGCAACACAACATATCGTTAACATGGCGCCGCCGTAGCTATCGTAGCTGCTGCGTAAGTTGCTATTGCTTTAGCTTTAGNNGCTTGCTTGAAGNATGGTTCCGNCGATATTGNAGTNNTATCTGCGTCTGATTTCATATTATTCAGANAATAAGGAGACAGTCGGAAAGTCCTGAAAAAGCTTTCCGATTTTTTTGTGCCNTGTCATGGCCACATGATCCTTATTGTCACGGCATGGCACNAANTAAANTTTTCAAACNATGAATGATTTTTATCNNTGCCATGCCAGTAAACAAGAATGCTTTATTAAGATACAAGACAATCGACCGGTGCTTGAGAAACAAGTANAGGCGGTGGACTCTGGATGACCTCGTCGAGGCNTGNTCGGATGCCCTCTACGAGATGGAGGGTATAACNAGGGGNGTCTCCGTAAGAACAGTTCAGGCCGACATTCAGATNATGCGGTCTGACAAACTGGGCTACAATGCNCCGATAGAGGTATACGACAACAAATANTACAGGTACGAGGATTCCGATTACTCNATAACAGATTNTCCGATAGCCGATGACACATACGAGCTTGTCGTAAAGGCTGTCAGGATGATACGTCATAAGGGAGAATCTTCGGTCGAAGATATAGGTGACATACTTGAAAAAGTCGGCGAACGGCTCAATGCCTTGCTGATACATCAATAAGGAAGGCTTCCGTCAATCCTTAAATNGATTCNACGGAAGCCTNCATCNTTGAGTGAGAAGTCGGATTTGAACCGACGAATACCGGTTTTGCAGACCGCCCCCTCGAACCGCTCGGGCATTCTCACATATTGGTTGCGNGGAGANGGNCGAATNGCAACCACCNNCTCCGAGCTTATGAGGCTCGTCAGCTACCACTGCTACACCCCACAGTATATTGGTACTTCCGGCAAGACTCGAACTTGCGACCCTCACGTTCGTAGCGTGACGCTCTGATCCACTGAGCTACGGAAGCATATGTCGGTTGGGGCGGTAGGACTCGAACCTACGATGTCCGAAGACGGGAGAGTTACAGTCTCCTGCAATAGCCGCTATGCGACACCCCAGTATTAGCGGAAGCAGAAAGATTGGCTCAGTTTGAATCTATTATAGCGGACTTCGCCGATTTGCAATTCGAACTTTCGGAGTCTTTTTGAGGCTCGGCCCCTTAGCAGAGGGCTGGTTTCGACCGCTCACCCGTGCTTCCTTTTGTTTGACACTGCAAAGTTAGACAGGCCGGATGCAGCCTATCTGCGTACCCAAAAAAATATTTGAAAAAATTAATTTACTGTCATAAATTCGGCATCGGTTTATCTCCCAAGAGGCGGTTTTTATCAAATCCCGGAGAAAGGTCTGAGAACCATCACCGATAACATCTTCTATTGATAATGATTCTGTAAGTATGTCGATAAGTTTAGACTTAGGATAAATCACAGTATTGTCTGCAATGTAATCATATACCAGGTGTGATAATTCGAATAATCTAATAGAACTGATAATGGGTATGCCACTGAGGCGGGCGGTATGGGTGGTGAGCGAAACTTCTTCCAATCCACTCGGAGTGCATGCAAGTTTTATGCGTGCAAAGTTCATATTTTATCCAAAATGCTCTTGCATAGTCGAGGGGATTTGATTAACTTTGGCCAAGTCCTTGGATTTAGCAGTCTACATGGAGCACAGTCGGCCCCTTTTCCTTAGAGTTACTGATTTTTTCACGGACTTTTGTAAACCTTTACATCTCACAATCAAACGCTTAACAGCATAATTTCAATTTTTATTATCTACTGATCTTAGATTCAACTAAAATTAACTAGGTTAAACCTAATCTACCATTGTTATGAATAATGTTCAGTTGATCCAATCCCAGCAATCTGCCGTCGCAGCCTTCAGGAAATTTCTTGAGGAGCGGAAACGAGAATCTGGTTTGATGGCGCCGACCGGTAGGGTCGCCTACATCCTGGGAAGTAAAACCGGGATTTTGGGAAATCTATAATCAGGTAAACTCTATGGAAAAAGCTTTTGACAACAGAACAATCTATTCTGAATATGGTGGCAAGGCTGATGAATTCATTTATAGTTCATTAAACAGCGACTAAGGAGGAACCAGCCATCGAACTCCTGAAAGGTATGTCCCCGGCACAAATCATGGCTGAGATTTCCGCCATCAACAAATAATCATTCGCGAGTTGGCAAATATCGCTTGTCGAGCTATAGCTCGACAAGCGATTCCTAAGGGAATTTGACCAACCGACAAATAATCAGTAAATTTGCATTATTATGGCAAAGGAAACACTTATTCAGCATAACGCAGCAGATTACAACATCGCTGTTCAGACAATAAAAGACGCGATTCTTCGCAGCCAATATCAGGCGGCGAAGTTGGTTAATCGTGAAATGCTTTCACTCTATTATGGAATTGGTAGGTATGTTTCTGCAAATTCAAGAAAGGGCTTTTGGGGCACAAATGCTATTGAGACCATCTCTGAACGATTACGCAAAGAACTTCCGGGCCTTAAAGGATTCTCGACAACAAGCTTAAAGAAAATGCGTCAGTTCTACGAACAATGGGAACCAGTCATCAACAAATCGACCGCTGTGGCGGTCAATTTACCTTTGACAACCGATGAGATTGATATAGACTCGCTGCTTTGCGTAGTTCCGACCGCCACGGCGGTCGATTTCAACATAGAAGAATTTTTGGAGGTAAGCTTCTCTCATCATATTGAGATTCTGAATAAGGTAACTGATATCCCCACCAGAAATAAATACATTCATATCGCTTTAGATCAGAAATGGCCAGCCAAAAGACTTAGAGAAGAGATCAAGAATAATGCCGCTGAACACTATGGTACTACGCCTTCAAACTTTGGCGTAACAATCAAGGATAGCCGCGATGCTATCAAGGCTCTAAATATGTTCAAAGACGAATATCTGCTTGATTTTATCAATACTGAGGAAATCGGTATTCGAGACATTGCAGATATAGATGAGCGAGTGGTGGAGAAAGAGATAATCCACAATATCAAGAAGTTCATAATGACTTTCGGACGTGATTTTGCATTCGTTGGCAATCAGTATCATCTTGAGGCGTTTTCCGAGGACTTCTTCCCCGACCTGTTGTTTTTTAACAGAGAATTGAATTGTCTTGTTGTCGTGGAGCTTAAGACCGGCGATTTCAAGCCCGGGTATCTTGCCCAACTCATGACATATCTTCGTATTCTTGATGACAAAGTGAAAAAGCCTCATGAAAATCCATCAATCGGTATCGTGCTGTGCAAAACCGCCAACAAGGACTTCGTAGAGTATGTGATACAGGATTATGCCAAGCCGATGGGAGTAGCCACATATCGGCTCAGCGAGGATATGCCGGAGAAATTGCGTGAGGCTCTGCCTGATGTAGAAGAGTTAAAGAAATTACTCTGATTATTAGACCCCAACCTTGTCGGTTCGCTCAGCGGTCACAGAGAAGGCAGCAACGCCTTCGTACGCTATCGCGACATCGACGAATACATGAAGTAAGAACTTGTCAGCCTCCTTGACTGACGCTAACAACTTAGAAAAAATCATTCATAATGAAACCGATATTAGACCTCTCAAAAAATACTGACTATCGCAGTTGGATTAAGGAACTCAAACAGCGATACCTCTCCGCTCGTCTGAAAGCCTCCATCGAAGCTAATCGGACATTACTTGAATATTACTGGAGCTTAGGCCGCGACATTGCGGACAAGCAATATGCCAATACTTATGGCTCCGCCTTCTACAAGACTCTGAGCCATGATTTGAGGTCAGAAATGCCTGAAGAGAAAGGGTTTTCCGAGACTAACCTCAAATATATGTATTATTTCTATCGACTTTATTCTCAGTTGATTGAAAATCGTCCACACCCCGTGGACGATTTTAGGAATCATAATCTTCCACAGGGTGTGGACGATTTCAAACAGCAGAATCTTCCGCAGGTTGCGGATAATTTACTGAAAGAAATATGCTCAATCCCGTGGTATCATCAAAGAACAATTATTGACAAGTGCAAAGGCGATGCTAAGAAGGCTCTCTTCTTTGTCCGTAAAGTCATCGAAAATAGCTGGGGCCGCGATATGCTGTTGAATTTTCTCAGTACAGACTTATATGAGCGTCAAGCGAAAGCCATTACCAATTTCAGTAAGACCCTCCCGGCATTACAAAGCGACCTCGCCCAGCAGACTACCAAAGACCCATACGTGTTCAATTTCCTGACCATGACGGAGGACTACAATGAAAGAGAGCTGGAAGATGCTCTTGTCGCCAACGTGACAAAATTCCTTGTGGAGTTAGGCACCGGATTCGCCTATATGGGCAGACAGTATCGTATGCAAGTCGGCGAAAAGGAAATTTTCATCGACCTACTGTTCTACAATACCCGAATCCACGCATATTGCTGCATTGAATTGAAGACCGGATCATTTCAGGCATCATATCTCGGTCAGTTAGGTTTGTATGTTACAGCGGTCAATCATCAACTTAAGACAGAGTATGACAACCCGACTATCGGCTTGTTAATATGCAAGGACAAAGACAACATAGAGGCTCAATATTCATTGGAGGCATACAATCTTCCTCTTGGAATCTCCCAATACGAGCTTTCCAAACTTATTCCCAATGAAATAAAAAGCTC
>JAAVDV010000031.1 GCA_014801595.1 Bacteroides sp. | reverse complement strand
TTATACATCGAGAGAGAGTCGCCGTTAAGTGTCGGGCGGTGGCCGCGTTCGCCGCCGCCGTAGAGGCGTCCGGCGTTGGTGCCGTCGAGAGTGACGCTCTTCACCTTGCCGGAATTATCGACACCATCCACCTCGGATAGAATCTCCTCTCCCGCCGCGTCAAGGAACGACACCGCTCCCGTGGCGCGGTCGACGCGTACCTGCATTGTCTTGCTGCGCAGAATAGCCGCATCCGGGGTCACCATCTCCACGACCTCCGAGACATCGGGTGTCATTACAGCCGACTGGGAGGGGAAATAACGCGTGACCGTCGTATCCTTCGGGAGCACCGTCACACGGAATATATCGGATGAATAAGGGGTGACCATCACCTCCCCCTTGGGCGTCGACACATGCATCGACCCGTCGGCGCGGCGTGTCACCGAACCTGGCGTCATCGCCCCGGAGAGGAGCGAGGCTCCGACTCCGAGCGCGATGACCGCCGGTAATATCAGGGGATTCTTCATTTGTCGTCAAATTCGATATCTTCGTCGATAATCACGTGCCAGGGGAGACCTGACTCAGCCAGTTTCTCAAGGAAGGGATCGGGGTTGAACTCCTCTACGTTGTGTACGCCGGGCTTAACCCACTCTCCGGTCAGGAACATATAGGCACCGACCATCGCCGGAACGCCCGTCGTGTAGCTGACGGCCTGCGCGCCGGTCTCCTTATAGGCGGCCTCGTGAGAGCAGTTGTTGTAGATGTAATAGGTGGATTCATTGCCCTCCTTGTCGAGACCGGATATGCGGCAGCCGATCGATGTCTCGCCGGTATAATTCTCTCCAAGCGAACCGGGATCGGGGAGCACGGCCTTCAGGAACTGGATCGGGATAATCTCGCGACCCTCGTACATCACGGGATCGATGCGGGCCATGCCTATATCCTGGATAACGCGAAGATGCGTCAGATACTCCTGGCCGAACGTCATCCAGAACCGCGCGCGCTTGATGGTCGGGAAGTTCTGCACGAGTGATTCAAGTTCCTCGTGGTAGAGGAGATAGCTCTCCCGCTCGCCGATGTTGGGATAATTGAGCGGACGATGGATGGCGAGATTCTCCGTCTCCACCCATTTGCCATCCTCCCAGTATTTACCTTTCTGGGTAATCTCGCGGATGTTGATCTCGGGATTGAAGTTGGTGGCGAAAGCCTTGCCGTGGTTTCCGGCGTTGCAGTCGACAATGTCGAGATACTCCATCTTCGAGAAATGATGCTTGGCCGCATATGCCACGAATACCGCCGACACACCCGGATCGAATCCGCACCCGAGGATGGCCGTCAGACCGGCCTTCTCGAATCTCTCGCGGTAGGCCCATTGCCATGAATATTCGAAATGCGCCTCATCCTTGGGCTCGTAGTTGGCCGTGTCGAGATAATTTACGCCACACTGCAGGCAGGCCTCCATGATAGTGAGATCCTGATAGGGGAGAGCCACATTGATGCAGATATCGGGTTTATGGCGGTTGAACAGATCCACGATCTGCTCGACGTAATCGGCGTCGACCTGATCGGTGACGATATTCTTGGCGCCGATCTTCTCCACGAGGCGGTCGCATTTCTCTTTACGGCGTGAGGCCAGCACGATTTCCGTGAATACCTCAGGATTCTGGGCGCACTTGGCAGCCACGACGGTGCCGACACCGCCGGCTCCGATAATCAATACTTTTCCCATTTATAGTAATTTCAGTTTAGATTCCTATAAGATATAACGAGTTATCAGCTTTATAATATGCGAAATTAATAAAAAATCCCGATAATCCCTCTCTTCACGTCAATAAAACCTGTGACGGCAGTCCGCCGGCTAAGAGTGTATGGCCCGATTATGACGGGAATCGCGGAGAATCCAGGCGATGGTGAAGAGACCTAAAATTATCAGCATGACGGTCTGCCCGCTCCATTGAAGCATTGAAAAGGCAGTGCCCTGCGCCTCGCTGACCCCATAGATCGCCAGACCGAACATAATGGCGATATTCCACGGCCCGAGACCTCCGTTGCTCGGGATTCCCATAGCTATCGAGCTTAAGACAAATGCCACGAGACAGGGAACGAGCCCATATCCCAGCGACGGCTGCGCGCATAGCTCCCGAGTGAACGGGAATGCGAAGAATGCCAGATACAGCTGGGTGTAGTANCAACCCCANAGNAGGATAGTCAGAAGAATGAATTGACCGCGCNGCCGCATGGTGATGACCGTGGCGAATCCCTTCCATAAATCCGAGATTATCGCCCGGAGCTTGCCCATAAGGCGTGTGTCGCGCCAATGCCGNCAGGCGAGCACGCATANGATGACCCCCGCCGCCAGCCCGATCCANAACCANGGNGAATAGAGNAGCNCTACGATATCGCGCCCGACGGGATACTTCTCCAGAAANGAATTGATGGCCGACGTCGCCACTGCCAATGTGAGGAAAAAAAGGAANAGCACGGTGACGCTGTCGGCCAGACGGTCGGAGACCATCGAGCCGAATACATTCGAGAAGGAGGCCTTTTCGCGTTTGGAGATATAGGTGCACCGCCAAATGTCGCCCAGGCGCGGAAAGACGATATTGAGGGCATAGCAGCCGAATATGGAGCAGCATAGAGCCATGTAGCCGGGGCGGATGCCGAGCGTGTCGAGCTGCAGCTGCCAGCGGCGTGCCCGAATCATATGCGATACCACCGATAGTCCCATGGCCGCGAGTATCCACCAATAATTCACACCATGACGGATAATCTCCATCATATCGGCGAAATTGACCTTTCTGAAGAGAATCCATAGCAGGAGCACCGTCAGCCCGGCCGCGACGCTCCATCTCAGGATTCCGGATATTATTTCCTTTCGATTATGTGTCATCTCAGTTCGGATAAACGTATCTGTCATAGAAAAATCCGCTTCCCCCTAAGGGGAAACGGATTTTATCGATTGATTGTTGCAGAGTAATGCTTATTTGAAACGACGGTTCCCCTGGAGAGCCGGCTTGCCGTCGGCTGCGGCGGCAGTCTTGTTCTGTTCGCGCTTCAGGATGCGCCATGCGATCGGAGCGGCGCAGTAGAGCGTGCAGAATGTGCCGACGATTACGCCGAAGATCATGGCGAAAGTGAACGAGCGGATCGTGTCGCCGCCGAGGAAGAAGATGCAGAGGAGCACGAGCAGAGTCGAGAACGAAGTCATGAACGTACGCGAGAGCGTAGTGTTGAGCGACTTGTTGATGGTCTCGAAGCGGTTCTCCTTCGGATATACCTTCATCATCTCGCGCACGCGGTCGAACACAACCACCGTATCGTTGATCTGGTAACCGATGATTGTCAGCACTGCGGCGATGAACGACTGGTCGATCTCCATCGAGAAGGGGAAGAAGCCCCAGCATACGGAGTAGAAACCGATGATCAGGAACGCAGTCAGACCTACGGCGCAGACAGCACCTACGGAGAAGGCGATGTTGCGGAAACGCAGGAGGATGTAGAGGAACATGCAGACAAGCGCGATGCCCACTGCCCAGTATGCGTCGCGGCGCATGTCGTCAGCCACGCTCGGACCCACCTTCTGGATCGAGATGATACCGTTGTTCTCGTCGGCCACACGGAAGGCATTGATGTCCATCGTCTTGCCGGAGGCATCGGTCAACTCGTTCTGGAGATTCTTGTAGAGGATATCGGTGATTTCATTCTCCACGCCCTCGCTCTCGTCAGCGATCTTGTAGTTGGTGGAGACGCGCACCTTGGAGGGACCGTCGATAGTGATGACGTTGACCGATACGGTCTTGTCGTCGGCTGCTGTCTGGAAGGCATCAAGGAGCTTGGCCTGGACGTCGGTCGGGTTGACATCCTTGGCGAGCTGCACGACGTAGTTGCGGCCACCGGAGAAGTCGATGCCCTGGTTCATGCCGCGGATGGCGAGCGAAGCGATCGAGATGACGATCAGCGCGAGCCATACGGCTGCCGCGCCCTTCGACTGGCCGAGGAAGTTGATCTTCGTGTTGGCGAGGAAGTTGCGGCTGATGCCTGTGGTGAAGGTCATGTTGGCGCAACGACCGTTCTTCGTGATGAGCTCAAAGGCGATGCGGGTCAGGAAGACTGCAGTGAAGAAGGAGCAGACGAGACCGATGATGAGCGTAGTGGCGAAGCCCTTGATGGGGCCGGAACCGAAGATAAGCAGGATCACGCCGGTGATGACCGATGTGAGGTTGGAGTCGAAGATTGCGGAGAAGGCGTTGGAGTAACCCTCGGAGATGGCCTGACGCAGCTTCTTGCCGAGCGCGAGTTCCTCCTTGGTGCGCTCGAAGATAAGCACGTTGGCGTCGACCGCCATACCCAGCGCAAGCACGATACCTGCGATACCGGAGAGCGTCAGCACAGCCTGCAGCGAAGCGAGGATGCCGAGAGTGAAGAAGAGGTTGAGGATCAGACCGATGTTGGCCACAAGACCCGGGATGACACCGTAGATGCAGATCATGAAGATCATCAGCAGCACGAGAGCCACGATGAAGGAGATGAAGCCCTGCTGGATAGCCTCGGCACCGAGCGACGGACCGATAACGTTGTTGCTGACAACCTTGACCTGAGCCGACATCTTGCCCGACTTGAGCACGTTGGCGAGGTCNTTTGCCTCTTCGGGAGTGAAGTTGCCGGTGATTTCCGACGAACCGCCGGTGATCTCACCGTTTACGTTGGGATAGGAATATACGCGATTGTCAAGGACGATGGCGATCGGGCGGCCGATGTTGTTGCGGGTCAGTGTGGCCCATTCGCGTGCGCCACGGTCGTTCATGCGCATGTTGACGGTGTTGCCGCGCATGTTGTCATATTCGGAAGTGGCCGATGTCACAGCATCACCCTCCAGAGCTGCGTCACCCTTGAGGGCGATNAGCTGCCAGTAGGGAGTCGTGCGGTACTCCTTATCGTTCTTCTTGATGGGGTTGCCCTGGGCGTCGGTCAGAGGAATCTCCACGGGCTTCACCTCCCATACGAAGGAGAGGTCGCTGGGGAGTTTCGACTTGGCGAGGGGCGAATTGAGAATGCTGTCGACNAGATTCTGGTTGGCGGGAGCCACAAGACCCACCACGGGGCTACCCTCACGCTGACGGCCGCCGAGAAGGGCGATCACGTTAGTGTGGTTGATNGTGTCCTGGGCTGCGTAGGCCTCGGCGAAAGCGGCGAGTTCGGGAAGAATCTCATTGTAATTGTAGACCTCGAAGAACTCCAGGTTGGCCGACGACTTGAGCAGGTCGGTGACACGCTCCGGCTCCTTGACGCCCGGGAGTTCGAGCAGGATCTGACCTGTCTTGTCCTGAAGCTTCTGGATATTCGGGGCTACTACGCCGAACTGGTCGATACGTGTACGGAAGATATTGAAGGCGGCGTCGACCTGGCTCTCCACCTGCTGGTTGAGGGCGGCGGTGACTTCCGCGTTGGTCGAGGAATTCTTGATTTTGCCAAGGAATTCACCTTCACGCGTGAAGAGACCGGCCATCGTTCCGGGCTGGAAGTTGGCCGCTACTTTCTGCACGAAATCCTTGTCGGCGGCCTTCGAGCCATCCTTCTCGGCCTTTGCGATGGCCTCGTTGATCTGCTTGAGGGCACCCTCGCCGTTGGCGTATTGACGGAGAATGTCGGGCACGGAAATCTCAAGGACGACGTTCATGCCACCCTTCAGGTCAAGGCCGAGACCGATTTCCATCTTGCGCACCTGATTGTAGGTGTAGCCCAGATAGACTTTCTCTTTGTCGATTGAGTCGTTGAATTGCTTCAGACTTTGCTTGTAGACGTCGTTGGTGACGTCAGAGGTGCCCGATGCCTTTGCCGCGAACTCCTGTGCCTGCTTCTCGTAGTGGGATGTCACGAACGAGAAGCTGATGTAGAATCCGCAGATCAGGATCAGGAGCACCGCGATGGTGCTGATAAACCCTTTGTTCTGCATTTTGAAGTTTAGTTGTTATATATGTTTTAATTTTTCTTGTCCAAAAGTTGTGCTCAGACAATGGCGCCGCGCACCCCTTTCGGGGGTGTATGGCGTTTCAACTTGCAAATATAGTGTAAATTTTTCAGCTGATAAAGAGGTTAGGGATGAAATTCGGTGTATTTAGGTATTTTTTACCATTTTACATCCGATTTCATCCCTGTTGTCAAGTGTCGCCGACGCCGGCGGGGCTACGGTGGCTTATGTCGCGCCGCCTCAGCGGTAGCGTTGGTTGGCGTTGCTGTTTTGGTAGCGTTGTGAGGGGAAGATGTCCTCTTCATCCTCCTCATCCTCCTCCGCCCGGTTGGAATTATTGTTGCGCTGATTCTTGCGTTGCTCCGGCTTGTTCTTGAGGATCGCCTGCGGCTTCATCTCGTCGGCGGGAGTGTCGAATACGCGCCATGTCTCCTCTTTATTCCAGTTCTGCTTGATGTTTATGGCCTTCGGATAATAGAAGGAGGGTTCCGGCTGACGCGATTCGATGATATCGCCCGAATCCCAGCGGCCGTTTGAGTTCAGGTCGGCGATTATCCGTAAGTAATACTTGCCGGGAGTCAGATATTTGAAGCGGACACTGCCGTTTTTCACCTCTTCGCGTCTCAGGGGAGTATCCGATTGGTTGAGGAGTTCGACGAAGGCGGGTAGTCGCGCCGGCCAGTCGGTGATATTGAGGGTAAGAGAGCAATAATCCTTTTCGGCCTTCACCCGGAATTCCTGACTGAGCGGACCCGTATGCAGTCCGTAGATGCCCTCCATGGCGAGGGAATCGGCCAAAATCCGGTAGGTCGTATCATACTTCCACGGCTGCTTTATGCTGAAACGGCGCGGGTTGAGGGAGTCGGGTATAATGGCCGGCTGCCCTATCGGCACCCACAGCGTGTCGCGCTTCTCCTCNAGCCGGAATGCCGCCGAATCGAGTCGGGCGAGGGGAGTCTCCGCCTCAAGCACGAGCTCGCGGTCAGGATCGAGCGTCGAATTGAGCAGAGTCAGCTGCAGCAGGGGNGTCGGNGGGGGCAATGTGTCGGCCTCNGCCTTCCCCTTATCCTTCTTGGAATCTGCCTTGCTCTTGTTCTTCCTCGGGCGGTCAGTCGTAAGACGCAGTGTGTCCGTGCGCATGGTGTAGCGGCTCAGGGAGTCCGTCACCTGATATGTGACGCCGAGGCGCAGCGTGTCGGTCGAGACCAGGGTGGGGTCCTTTATCCACATCGTAAGGGAGTCACCCGAGAAGGAGCGTTCCATGGCGTACCACTCAGTCCCGTCCCTCTCCTCCATGCCAATGAGCGAGAAGCGGGGCAGCGGGATGTTGGGAGCATTGAATATGAGATTTATCCGTGTGGAATCCTGACGTGCGTTAGAGCTGATAAACTGCTGTTTGCGGGTCGTGAGGAACGACCGCAGCAGAATATCGTTCGGAAGGAAAATCGTACGCCGGCGGCTGACGACGGAGTCTACCGTGCCGAGTTTCGGCTCGAATACCGTGTCGGTCGTCATGCTCTCCTCGGCATAAGGGGAGATTATCACATCGTCGAAGGCCATCTCCTCATCCGGGGAGGAGAAGAGATAATCGGAATTGGTGTCGTCGAGGGCGAAAACGCGGTATCGGCCCGGTGCCAGACCCTCGATCGAGAAACGGCCGCGGTCATCCGTGCGCGCCACGCGATCGAACATCTTGTGGAATATAGCCGGCAATGACGACTTGTCGAGAAGCGAGTCGGGGATATCACGTGTGTCCGGCACGAGCAACGTGTCGGCATCCTCCACACGATGNACTCCGACAATCTTCCGCTGCATCGGCTCCATACCGATGGCCGAAAGCACACGCCCCGCGATTCTGAGCGAGTCGACGGTCGCTCCTGTCGAGAAGGTATAGGAGAAGTTCTCCAGTGGATTCCCCTCGTTGTTATCCTCGATGGCGTCGGAGAAGTCTATGGTGTAGGTGGTGTTCGGGAGCAGGGAATCCTGGAAACTTACTGTGACCCGCCTTCCTGATGATGAGACACGCGGCACACTCCTCGACGGGGGGGAGACGACCACCTTCATCGTGGGATCCTTGACGTTGACCAGCTCGTTGAACTCGATGTTGATTCTGTCGGTCTTCTGAGAGACTCCGGAGGCATACGGTGCCGGATTGGCGCGCACGAAGCGGGGTGGATCCTCGTCGCGGGGTCCGCCCGAGGGATTGCCGATGCTGGCGCAGGCGGCGAGAAGACCGAATGCGGCGAGCAGAATGAGATGTATGGGGATACGCTTCATGAGTGCAAAATTAATAATAAAGGGGCGCATCCGCAAGCGGAAACGCCCCTTAAGGGTGATGTTTTTTATCTTTCTACGCCGTGGCGCGGAATTATTCCTTGCACTTCGCGGCGATGAAATGGCGGTTCATGCGACCGATGTTGTAGAGCTTGATGTTCTTCGGGCACTCGGCCGAGCATGCGCCGGTGTTGGTGCAGTTGCCGAATCCGAGCTCATCCATCTTGGCCACCATGGCGCGCACGCGGCGGTCCTTCTCGACAGCGCCCTGCGGCAGCAGAGCGAGCTGGCTGATCTTAGCGGAGACGAAGAGCATTGCGGAGCCATTCTTGCAGGCTGCCACGCATGCGCCGCAGCCGATGCAGCTGGCGGAATCCATGGCCTCGTCGGCGTTGACCTTCGAGATGGGGAGGTCGTTGGCATCCTGAGCGCCGCCGCAGTTGAAGCTGACGTAGCCGCCGGCCTGCTGGATCTTGTCGAATGCGTTACGGTCGACCATGAGGTCCTTGATTACCGGGAACGCAGCCGAACGCCAGGGCTCCACCGTGATAGTCTCGCCGTTCTTGAAGCGGCGCATGTAGAGCTGGCAGGTAGTCGCGCCGGTGGCGGGGCCATGCGGGTGTCCGTTGATATAGAGGGAGCACATGCCGCAGATACCCTCGCGGCAGTCGTGGTCGAATACGATAGGCTCCTCACGCTGCTCGACGAGCTGCTCGTTGAGGATGTCGAGGGTTTCGAGGAAGGAGGTGTCAGGGGTGGTCTCGACATTCATATAAGTCTTAAACTCGCCCTTCTCTCGCGGTCCGGCCTGACGCCACACCTTGAGATTGACTGTCATTTTATCATCCATTGTCGTGTGTGTAGTTTCTGAGGTTTATGACTTATAGTTACGTGTCTGCACCTTGATTGCTTCATAGTGGAGGGGCTCCTTGATGAGCTCGGGAGCCTTGTTGTCGCTTCCCTGGTAATCCCAGCAGCTGACGTAGAAGCAGTTCTGGTCGTCGCGCTTTGCCTCGCCCTCTTCCGTCTGGTATTCCTCGCGGAAGTGGCCGCCGCAGGATTCGTTGCGGCTGAGGGCGTCATATGCGATGAGCTCGCCCATGGTGATGAAGTCGTTGAGACGGAAGGCCTTGTCGAGCTCCACGTTCATGCCCTCGGCCGAGCCGGGGATGTAGAGCTGAGTGTCGAAGACCTTGCGGAGCTTCTTGATCTTCTCGATGGCTTCCTCAAGGCTCTCCTTGGTGCGGGCCATGCCGACATTGTCCCAGAGAATGTGGCCGAGCTCCTTGTGGATGGAGTCAACGCTGCGGTCGCCCTGGATTGCCATGAGGCGATCCATCTTCTCCTGGCACTCCTTCTCGGCCTTGTCAAACTCGGGGAGATCGGTCGAGAAGTGGGGGATGGAGATCTGGTCGCTCAGATAGTTCTGGATAGTGTAGGGGAGCACGAAGTAGCCGTCGGCCAGACCCTGCATGAGAGCCGATGCGCCGAGACGGTTAGCGCCGTGGTCGGAGAAGTTGCACTCGCCGATTGCGAAGAGACCCTTGATGGAGGTCTGCAGCTCGTAGTCTACCCAGATACCGCCCATCGTATAGTGGATGGCGGGGAAGATCATCATCGGGTTGTAGTATTTCACGCCGTCGGAACCTACGCGGGCGAGTTCGCCGGGGTTGACGTCGGTGATCTCCTCATACATGTCGAAGAGGTTGCCGTAGCGCTGGCGCACCTGGTCGATGCCGAGACGGTTGATAGCCTCAGAGAAATCGAGGAAGACGGCGAGGCCGGTGTTGTTGACGCCGAAGCCCTTGTCGCAACGCTCCTTGGCGGCGCGGGAGGCCACGTCGCGGGGCACGAGGTTACCGAATGCCGGATAGCGGCGCTCCAGGTAGTAGTCGCGCTCCTCTTCGGGGATNTCGCTTCCCTTGATCTGTCCNGCCTGAAGNTTCTTGGCNTCCTCGATGTTCTTGGGCACCCAGATACGGCCGTCGTTACGCAGCGACTCNGACATNAGGGTCAGCTTCGACTGCTTGTCGCCGTGCACGGGGATNCAGGTNGGGTGGATCTGTACGAACGCGGGNTTGGCGAAGNNGGCNCCCTTGCGGTAGCATGCCATGGCTGCNGAGCACGTTGCAGCCCATTGCGTTGGTGGAAAGGAAGTANGTGTTGCCGTATCCGCCNGTGGCGATGACCACGGCGTGNGCGGCGAANCGCTCGAACTTGCCTGTCACGAGGTTCTTGGCGATGATGCCGCGTGCGCGCTCCACACCNTCCTTATCCTTNACGAGCACCACGTCGTGCATCTCNTAGCGGTTGNAGCTCTTCACCTTGCCGAGCTGGATCTGNCGGTTGAGCGAGGAGTATGCGCCGAGCAGGAGCTGCTGGCCGGTCTGGCCCTTGGCGTAGAATGTACGGNNCACCTGGGCGCCGCCGAAGGANCGGTTGGCCAGCAGNCCGCCGTATTCGCGGGCGAAAGGTACGCCCTGAGCCACGCACTGGTCGATGATGTTGTTCGACACCTCGGCCAGACGGTAGACGTTGGCCTCACGGGCGCGGTAGTCGCCGCCCTTTACGGTGTCGTAGAAGAGACGGTAGACGGAGTCGCCGTCGTTCTGATAGTTCTTGGCTGCGTTGATGCCTCCCTGGGCGGCGATGGAGTGGGCGCGGCGGGGGGAGTCCTGGATGCAGAAGTTGAGCACGTTGAAGCCGAGCTCGCCGAGGGTGGAGGCTGCCGAGGCGCCGGCAAGGCCTGTGCCGACCACAATCACGTCAAGCTTACGCTTGTTGGCCGGGTTGACGAGCTTCTGGTGAGCCTTGTAGTTGGTCCATTTCTCAGCGATAGGACCCTCCGGGATCTTGGAATCGGCCGGATTCATTACTTTTACTTTCAAATCTGTAGTTGCCATATCGAAGTGAAATGATTAGTTGTTAGCGGGATTGGCTGTGGCGGGGATTTCCTCGGGGGCGATGAAGTCGAGGAATTCGATCTGCTGTTCGAGGGCCTCAATCATGCCGTTGTAGGCCTCGGGGTCCTGGGCAGAGTAGTAGGCGGCAGCCTGGGGGTCCTGCATGCTGCGGTACTGTCCGCGGATGGCCTGCTCGTACTGTTCGAAGGGCATCGAGCTGAGCTGCTGCACGGCTGCGGGGCCGAAGTCCTTCTCAAGCATGGGCACTACCATTGTCTTGTACTGGTTGCGCAGGGCTTCGTCCTTGAGGTAGTGCTGCTTGTTGGCCTGCACTGTGAACACGATGGCCTCGGCGATGAAGAGGGCGATCACTACGGTAGTCCAGCAGCAGGCGATCTTCTTCAGGCGGGGAATCCAGATGGTGCTGTCCCATCCCACTGACTGGAACATGGACCACATGCCGTGGTTCATGTGGAACCAGAGGGCGATGAAGCCGATGATGTAGACGATCGGAGTCCATACGAGCTGGAATGCCTCCTGGATGAAGAGTGTGCCGGCGGTGGCGGGGATTACGGTCTCCTTGCCGAGCACTTCCATGAGCTGCATCTTGGCCCAGAACTGGATCATGTGTACGGCGAGGAACGCGAGGATTACGATGCCGAGCACGAGCATGTTCTGGCTCGACCATTCGACGCCTGCGGGGCGCTTGGAGATGGCGTAGCGCTCATGGCCGCGGGCGCGGCGGTTCTGCACCGTCAGCATTACGGCATAGATGATGTGTACGATGATAAACGCGGCCAGGCCTGCGGATGCGATGAGGGCATACCAGTTGGCGCCGAGGAACATACAGATGGAGTTGTACGCTACGGGCCAGGCGATGGCTATGGCGTTCATCAAACAGTGAAAGGTCACGAATAGGACGAGCACGGCACCGGTGACGGCCATGATGAACTTACGTCCTACTGAAGAGCTTGATAACCACATAGCAGTTCTGAAAATTTAGGTATTTGGAAATTGGGTTTGAGTTTGATGTCGGTTAGCAGGGCCCGAAAGAAGTGGGAGCCGACAGGGCACACCGCCTCCAGGAGCCGTGAATAAATGCAAAATT
>JAAVDV010000030.1 GCA_014801595.1 Bacteroides sp. | reverse complement strand
TTGAGGCGATTTGGCTGCGGAGCGAAGGAGTGATGCGGGCATCGCGACTGAACGACAAGGCCAAAGCGGCCAAAATCGCCAAGCGGAGGATATGCGAGATTCAATCATTGAAATGAAAACTTTATTATATCGTTTTAATTTGAACAGCTACTTATAATCTAAGCATCGTCATTATGGGATAGGTGTCCGACTCAACCCCCTCTAAGGCAACGATGCACTGTGTATAGGGATATAAATAGGTTAAATGTCTATGTATTTGAGAATACGAGATTTTTTAGCTATCTTCGCGATGTGAATGATTCAGCACTCGATATAGGGACATCCGAAGTAGAGGGAACTCTATTAGGTCATGCCGGGATGAGAGTTCATATGGTGATAACCGAGAATCTTGAATATACCCCTTCAACACGCACCGACTGCTTGTCGAGAGATGAATAATCTACACCTGACTTGCGTCGCGAATGAAATCGGTTAAGTAGACCAGCTACTTAAAGAATAAATGGTAAGTTAAGTAATGAATAAGTGTAAACGATTCTTTGATATTCTTTTGTGGTGTTTATTGATGATGATCCCATCGCTGATAAATGCCGCCCGCACGGATGATGACACCTCTACCCGCAGTAGGGTTAATGTACCGTCAGAAAAATATACGTCGCTCTTAACCCATATAAAGTCTATATCTGATAAAACGGAGCAAGCTTATGAAACAGTGAGGCTGCTAAATGATTTTTCGGTTTATCTGATTGAAAACGGAGATTGGTATTTGGCCGGACCTCTTATTCATAAGGCCCTCCGGCATTGTCCAGCTGATTCCATACAACTAAGGAGTTATATCACCGCTACATATGCCTCGTATCAATATCTTGACGGAGACTTGGAGGAAGCCGAGAGCACTTTTAAGAAACTGTATGAACAGACAAGTAAGGACACATCTCAGATTGATACACACATTCGTCTCTGCATAAATTTAGGCGAGGTCTACCAGCAGACAGGCCGGAAGAGGGATGCCCTGAGGTATTTTGAAAGGGCTGAGGTTATGGCTGATTCGATAGGCAACAGGTTTCTTTATGCCAATGCCATAATTCATGCCGAACGCTTGGGGGATAATTCGCATATTCAGCTTGATAAACTTCAAACTTGTGTGGATACTATTTCCGAGAGCACCTGCTCAACTCTTATGGCACCTGCATATATGGCTATCGCACGCTATTATTTTCGTCAGGGGGATTATCCCGAGGCTCTGAAGGCAATCGACAATGGCTGCATAATCGCCAAGAAGCTCGGTCAATTGAAATATCAGACCGAGGGTCTTCAACTATCGGCTGACGTTTATGCCCGTCAGAATAATACCGCGATGTCCTATGCGTGTATGCGAAAGGTGGTCGACTTACGGGAGACTGCCGATGTGCAGAGGGATCGTGAGATAGCCGTCAATACGATAGAGGCCGACAAAATCCTTCAATGGAGTAACTCGGTGTTGAGTGGCTCAAATCCTGATGAAAAGAATAGAGAATTGGTGATGTCTTGGTTTTGGTGCATATTATCAATTTTGGTATGTGGGACGATATTTTGGTGGATATGGAAGAGGGAGAAAAAGGTGAGTAAACGAGCTATTGAGAAATTAAATGGGGAGATGGCCGAATTACGTGGAGAGACAATAAAACTTGAAATCCTGTATAAAGGATTTGGAGCTATCCTTGTCAGGATACGTCAGGCTCTTAAAGGTATGAAGACCGATGATGCCCTGCTTCAGTCAAAGATAAAGGATCTCTCATCCTCGATATTGCAAAATACGCTGCCTGAAAGAAAAAACGAATCTGTCGCGATAGCGGAGAAGGAGGATCGCGCATTGATAGAGCGACTCGAAAGTATCACCGGGAACGAATTGAATCCCGCTGACCGTAAACTTGCCATTTATCTTTGTCATGGACTGACCACTCAGGAAATATCAAGTATCACGGGAGTGTTGGCTAAATCTGTCAATCAAAGCCGCTATCGTCTTCGACGCATTTTGAATCTTGAGCAGGAGGATGACCTTGAGCAGGTGCTTTTGACCCATTATCGGGAGGCAAATTCCCAAATAGATAGTGAATAGGCTGAATTTTCAGGTAGTTATATATTATTCATAGATATAAAAATAAAGGAAAAAGAAGTTTTGTAGTTACTATTTCTCCGGGGATTGATTGGTGAGATTACTATCTGTGTGTAATTTTGCTGATAATTTTCTATGCGCAAGAAAATAATTTTTACAATTAACACCAGCAACTATGAAACTGAGAATTTACGGTCTGATTGCTATAATGCTCTTTTCGATGGTGAGCCTGCTGACACCGAAAAATGCATGTGCAAGAGAATTGAAGAGTCCGACTGTGAATCTGATCACGAGCCATACGCGTAATCAGAAACAGGTCGTCGTCCCAACCAATCCATTTAAAGCAACCCGGAGAATCCCTAAGATAGGAGGCTCGTCACGAGTGAACTCTTCCGGCTCGAATATATTCGCTATGCGAATCTCACCACAGCCGTTGGGTCTGATTGACATAAACTATGATGGCACTGAGACTTTGAAATGGGAGGGTGATTCATATTGGTTCCCTACTACAGGTTTTATCTATGACGGTAAAATCTATGGTATCAGTGCGATGTTCATCTATGGTAATATGTATGTGTCGCGGATGGATTATACCATAGCCTCCGGAGAAATCACATATACTGAAGAGGTAGATAACAATCCGGCGCATGCGGCCATTACAGCGGTGTATGATCCGCTGCTGGATGAGGCATATGCCTATACCTATACCGAGATGATCGATGGATATGTATTCAATAAACTTGATCCGGCTACATTCACGTTTACTCCAATCAGCAACGATATCGATCAAAACGACATATGTCTTTCCATGGCATATGATGAGAAGCGAGATAGAATCGTGGGTCTCACATCCGACTCACGTCTGGTCGTAGTCGATACGAAGACCGGTAAAGGGGAAACTCTGTCTAAACTTCCCTTATCGCTTGCATTCTATAGCACCGCCATGACCTATAGCCCCATCGATGATGCCTATGTCTGTCAGGTGATCGAGAAGAATATGGAAAGTTCCCTTCTCAAGATTGATGCCACGACTTATTCCATGGAGCGCACGCATGTCTGGCCGGAAGAGGATATTCATCAGTTTATGATTATGTTTTCCGAGGATGACGTATTCTCTTCTGAGGCTCCATCATCGCCGTCGCTTCAAAATATGGAAGTAAATGGAGCGGCTTTGGAAGGTAAGATGACTGTCACTATGCCCGACACATATCTGGACGGAAAATTGATTGACGGGATGATGGAGCTCCGGGTCTTTTTGGATGATCAGGACTATGATAAAAAAACCGGACTTAAGGCCGGGGAAACTGTAACTATCCCGATTGAGGAGATGCAGGAGGGACGTCACGTATTCTCGTTGCGTGCAGTGACGGATGGTAAAGAGAGTCCCGTCTTGAAAATCAAGAGATACTTCGGTTATGATACACCTTTGGCTCCTTCGAATGTGGTGCTGGAGGGAAATATGGCTAAATGGGACGCTGTAACCTCCGGTGTAGAAAACGGTTATGTAGAGAAGGTAAAATATGAGGTATGGCTTAACGGTGAGAAGCAGGGAGAGACAGCAAATACCTCCATGGAGATAGAATTGCCGCAGGCTTTCACGACAAATGAAGTCACGGTATACGCCATTTCCCATGGTAAGGTTAGCTCCGGCACTTCTTCCAGGCCTATTGCCGGGGGAGTTCTCTCTTTGGGCACCGCCATTTATCCGGAGGAAGTGGAATGGCCGGCGTTCACTGTCGTGGATGGAGATAATGATGGCAATACCTGGAAGTATACTTCCGGCTATGGAATATCCTATCGACCGGAAGAGGAGACTGCTTCGACCGCCGATGAATGGGTGATTACCCCTGCATATGAGATCATAGGCAAAGGATATCGCCATATTCTATCTTTCAATGCCGACGTGGATATGTATAATCCGGCAAGAATTGAAATTCTCCAAGGAGCGCATCCCGAACGAGAATATATGAAATCTGTGGGAATAATAAATCTTGAGAAGGAATTCTATGGAAATGTAGAGCATTATTTCGTTCCACAGTCCGATGGTAAATGTTATATCGCATTCCGTCTTCTTGATCCGGTGACAATCGACATCTGCAATATAATGCTTGATGACACCGAAGTCCCCGTGACCGCGCCTGATGATGTGACGGATCTCATAGTGACTCCCGATCCCATGGGGCTTGAAAAGGCGGAGGTGTCGTTCACGCTTCCGGAACGTACAATCGAGGGCATGCCTGTCAAGGGCAAGATTCCTGTCATAATAAGATCCGATAAGGAAACGGTGGAAACCTCCGCTCTACCCGGAAAACGTATCTCTGTCTCATTGCAGGTTCCTGAGGGACTGAGCCGTGTGACGGTAGAAATAAAAGGTGGCGGCACAGTACATTCAGATGAATTCTACGCCGGTGTGGATATGCCGGCAGCCCCCGACAATATCAGTTACGTTGTATCTGAGGATAATATGACAGTCACCATTAACTGGGATAAACCTACTAAGGGTGTGCATGGTGGTTATATAGATCCCGAATCAATCACATATGAGATATCTTTGTTTGATGATGATGAGGGTTATATAATACTTGAGGAGAACTATTCCGACACTACCATCACTCATAGACTATATGACGATGCTCCTCAACGTGCGTGGTATTATTACATTACTGCGGGCAATTCACGTGGTCTGTCAGAAGAATATGTCAACATCCCCGTAGCGATGGGCACACCTTATACGCTTCCTATGGAGGATTATATGCAAATGGGAGGCAAAATCGGACCATTGACCACCACCGGCTCAGAAGAGTATAAGGGTGACTGGACTATCTCCAACCCATTTTTCTATGATAATGATGCGGGGGAATTGGAAGACTTTGTCGTAGTGGGAAAGAATGACAGTGGTGAGATACCTACCAAAGGTAGCCTCATTCTTCCTAAATTCAACCCCGATTGTGCAGAAAGAATCGTTTCATATATGAAATTCTTCTTTGGTGACAATACCCCGGATGTTGCGCTATATGCTTTGACATCCGGTGGGGATAAAGTGCCTGTGCTCGACATAAAAGCGAAGGATATGAAGAAGGGATATCAGACAGTGACAGCGATTCTTCCGGAGAGTATCAATAATAATCGATGGGTCCAGATTGCTATCGAACCTCGATATGAGAAGGAGAATCAGAGCCTGATATTCGTATCCTACTCCATATTCGGTGCGTATAGTCATGACGCGGCCGTTGTCTCGGTCGACGGAAGCCGTAATATATATCTGGGTGAAGATAGCCGATTTGACGTAACACTGCGCAATGATGGATTCGAGGACCTTGAGATTCCGGGATGTGAGTTGGAGGTGAGGGCTTCAAATAAGCAGATAGCCAAAGCCACAATCCTCTCAACTCCTGAGATGAAGACTCTGAAGCCGGGTGAACATGCTCGGTTTAGATTCGGTGTCAAGGTCGATAATCCGGCAAATATCGGAGGTGCGGAAGTTGTGGCCCGAATTACGTCTCTTGATAAAAATGAGGCCAACGATGAAATGTTAATCGGAGTGTCGATTCTTGCCGGAGATAATCCGGTTGTCACGGATCTGAATGCTGTGATAAATGACAACGGCACGATCGGTTTGTCATGGTCGACTCCGGAAGTGAAGGATAAGGTCGAGGGCTTTGAAAACTGCGATCCCTATCTGATTACACCCACTCTGGAAGATTTCACCAATATCGACGGTGACGGAATGTACACTACCGGTTATGCCTTCCCTTATCATACACCGTCGAATAATCCGACCGGTTGGATCATATGGGACCGTGAGACTGTTGAGAATGCTCCTTACAATAATAATTATCTCCCCTTTGCGGGCGATAGAATGCTGGTGGCGCTATGTCCTGATTTCGGCGATCAGGCTGACGACTGGTTGATTTCACCCCGTATCGCCGGAGGAAGTGAGATATCGTTCATGATGTCGGCAGCTATGGCAGGATTGAAAGAGAATCTTCAGATAATGGTATCTGAAAAGAGCGATAATCCGAAGGATTTCATATTGTTGAAGGAGGTTTCCTATTCATCCGAGAATTGGAAATCATTCTCGATAAAGTTGCCTGAGACAGCAAAATATTTCGCCATACGCTATACTTCCGTGAGTGGATGCGGTATCCTGCTGGATGAACTCTCATATGTCCCGGCTCTTGCAAAAGCTGTATATACCGGTTATGACATAATCCGCAACGGTGATGTTATTGCCGAGAATGTTTCACCCGATTGCAAATATACAGACACTAATAGTAATGGGAAAACCGATGTCTATAGAGTTTGTCCCGTATATGTGCTCGACGGTGTCACCAAGCGCGGACTTCCCTCCAACGAGGCTGTGCCCGGTATATCCGGTGTCTCCGGTGTGGATTCATCCAAAGTCAAGGTCATCGCAGCCGAAGGCCGGATTATTGTCCTGAATGCGATGGGTAGACATTTGGAAGTGTTTACGGCTAATGGGACAGTAATCTGTGATACGGAGTGTGAATCGGACGAAATATCGCTTCCCGTGGCATCAGGAGTGAATTTGGTTAGTGTTGATGGTGATGTGCGGAAGGTGATGGTTAAATAAAACTACATGGTTCCTGAAGTAAGTGAGCGCGGATCAATCCGCGCTCACTTTATTTTATTTCATAGTGAAGTATATATTTCGAATCTCCATCGATAGGCTCAGAATAATCTGATAATAAAAGGAATGGGAGTTAAGATTAATCTTAACTCCCATTGAGGATTGTGTTGTCTTACCAGGATTCGAACCTGGACAGACAGAACCAAAACCTGTAGTGCTACCATTACACCATAAGACAATCCTTGACTTCCGACGATGACCCGGTATGGTAATTGAGATATGGAAAAGTCATGCCATCGCCCGGAAGACACTGCAAATTTAATAATTATTTTTCAGATGTGCAACGTTCTTTCCTATTCAGAGAGATATTTTTATAGTGTGGATATGATATTTTTAACGGAAATCATTATTTTTGCGTAAAATTAAAATAAGAAACAAGCGCCGATATGACACGCGATCTTTTCAGCAAATATGTATGGATCATCGATACCCTTACCCGTTATGACCGTCTGACCCGCGAACGCCTCAATGAACTGTGGCGACGTTCCTCCGTCTCCAACGGGCGCGATCTGCCCGAGCGCACATTCCATCATTACCGTCGCTCCATCGAACAGAATTTCCATATCGATATCAATTGCGATTCCACAGGGCATTACTACATCAATCCCGGATCGCTGGCGCGCAACCGTTCGCTGACCAACCTTATGCTCGACAACTATGCGGTCAACGGAGCTATCTCGGATTCTCCCGAGGCTTCGGAGCGGGTGGAGGTGGAGGATGTTCCCTCGGCCCGTGAATGGCTCCCTTCGGTGCTCGAAGCGATACGCAACTCCACGAAGGTCAGTTTCACGTATGCGGGCTTCAACCGTTCGCGTGCGGAGCGCGACATACTCTTCAGTCCATGGTTTCTGAAACGCTACAAACAACGCTGGTATATGCTTGGTTGCCGCGAGAAGGATGGAGGGGTGCGTACATATGCTCTCGACCGTATAAAGGCCCTGACGCTCACGGAGCATCATTTCAAGCTCCCGGAGGGTGTCAGCACAGCCGATTACTTCGGAAATATCATAGGAATCACGACATCGAAGGCTCCGGTGCACACCGTGCGGCTGCGCACGTCATCACGTCAGGCCAAATATCTGAGAGCCCTGCCGCTCCATCCCTCCCAGCAGGAGGAGATGCACGATGACTACAGTGTGTTCACTTACCGACTTCAGCTCAACTACGAGCTTGTGCATGAGATCATGGCCTTCGGCGACGCCGTCAAGGTGCTCGATCCTCCGGAGCTGCGCGTGATGGTCGTGGAGGCTCTCCGGGGGGCGCTGGAGCAATACTCGGATAGCCCTGCCGGCTCCTCCGCGACCCGCTGAGGGCGTTTGAACGGAGCGGCGGCCGGAATCCCATGAGGGGATGCCGGCCGCCGTCAGAGAGACTTTATGGATGTATTACGGGATATTGTCAATCTTTGTATTTCTTGAGGATGATGCAGGCGTTGTGTCCTCCGAAACCGAAAGTATTGGAGAGCACGGCGTTCACATCGCGCTTCACGGCCTTGTTGAACGTGAAGTTCAGATCATAATCCACCTCGGGATCATTGTCACCCTCGACATGGTTGATTGTCGGAGGAATTATGCCGTTCTCGATGGCCTTGACGCTGAAGAGGGCCTCGATTGCTCCGGCCGCACCGAGCAGATGGCCTGTCATCGACTTGGTGGAGCTGAGGTTCATCTTATATGCGTGGTCGCCGAAAACCTGCTTGATAGCCTTGGCCTCCGAGATATCGCCTACGGGGGTGGAAGTGCCGTGGAGGTTGATGTAATCGATCTCCTCCGGTTTCATTCCGGCGTCGCGCAGGGCATTTTCCATGACGAGACGTGCGCCGAGTCCCTCGGGGTGAGTGGCGGTGATGTGGAAAGCGTCGGCGCTCAGGCCGCCGCCGGCCACCTCGGCATAGATGTGGGCGCCGCGAGCCTTGGCATGCTCAAGCTCCTCGAGCACGAGAGCGGCCGCTCCCTCACCGATGACGAAGCCGTCGCGAGATCCGCTGAAGGGGCGGGAAGCACCCTGGGGATCATCGTTGCGGGTTGAAAGCGCCTTCATTGAATTGAAGCCGCCCACACCTGCGGGGAATACCGCAGCTTCCGCGCCTCCGGCCACAATCGCGTCGGCCTGTCCGAGACGTATGAGGTTAAATGCGTCGATCAGAGCGTTGTTGCTTGATGCGCAGGCGGATACGGTTCCGAAGTTCGGGCCGTGGTAACCATGGTCGATCGAGATGTGTCCGGCCGCGATGTCGGCGATCATCTTGGGAATGAAGAAAGGATTGTATTTCGGTCCCTTGTCGGCATTCATGGCATAGTATCCGGCCTCCTCCTCGAAAGTGTGCAGGCCGCCGATGCCGGCAGCGAAGACGACACCGACACGGTTCTTGTCGACACCCTCGTCGGAATCGAGCTTGGCGTCGTCGATAGCCTCCTGCGCTGCCACGAGGGCATATTGCGCGTAGAGATCGAGCTGACGCAGCTTCTTGCGGTCAAAATGCTCCTCGGGCTTAAAATCCTTTACCTCACAAGCGAACTGCGTCTTGAAAAGCGATGAGTCGAAGTGGGTGATGGGGCCGGCGCCGCTTTTGCCGTCGACGGCGTTCTTCCAGGTCTCGGCCACATTGTTGCCGAGGGGGCTGAGGGCGCCGAGGCCGGTAATGACAACTCTTTTTAATTCCATATGATGTTGAGGAAATTGATTGATAGTGAATAATCAAGTAAGAGTCAGAATCTGAATCCGTCGTGTGTCAGCACGCTACGGATCCAGCCCCGACTCTTGATAGGTGTTGTTGTTGATGCAGCCCTGCGTCAGGACGGCAGGGGAGAGGCGATCAACCCTGATGGTTCTCGATGTAAGCGATAGCGTCGCCTACAGTGGTGATCTTCTCAGCGTCCTCGTCGGGGATAGAGATACCGAATTCCTTCTCGAATTCCATGATCAGCTCCACTGTGTCCAGTGAATCCGCACCCAGGTCCTTGCTGAATTCTGCGGTGGGAGTTACCTCAGCCTCATCTACAGTCAGCTTGTCGACGATGATCTCTTTTACTTTGCTTGCAACATCAGACATAGTTGTTCAGATTTATGTGTTAATATAAGGATTTTTGTCTTGTTTCGGGTTGATTCGCTCTCCTCCTCAGGGAGTGAGGGCGTTTCAGACTGCAAATTAAGCGATAAAATTTCAATTGAGAAAATTTTTCACTTGAAATTGCACAATTTTTTTAAATCCGTGCATCATTTTTTATGTTTTTAAGCAGAAAATACCCCCGAAGGTGTGCCAAGGGCATCTTCGGGGGCGTAGAATATGGGATGTATGGATAGGGATCGGGAGGGTGTGGATTACTCCACTGTCCATGTCTCCGTGGAGCGCAGGATCATGTCGCGCAGGGAGGAGAAACCTTTCTTCTCCTTTACGGCTTTCACCTGGGCCTCGACGTCGGCCTCGTAGCTCGGGGCCTCGACGTCGCGGATCACGCCGATTGCGAGCGGGAGCTCATGTCCGTCCATCATGGCGAGCTGCTGGTGGAGGAAGTTGGTGCGGGTCGTGGCGTCGTGTACGAGCACGTCGTCGAGCGTCCAGCCATCCTCGCCGATGGTGACGGCCTTCAGGCCGAATCCATCCTGCACGAGACCCTTTTCCATATCCTTGCCGAAGAGCATCTTCTGCCCCTGGCGCAGATGGATGGTGTGTTCGTCGCGTTTCTCCTTGTCGCTGAGGAAGGAGTGGGAGCCGTTGTTGAAGATGACGCAGTTCTGCAGCACCTCCACGACGGATGCTCCTTTGTGGCGTGCGGCGGCGATCATCACCTCCTTCGTAGTGTCGAGGGCGATGTCGATCGAACGGGCGAAGAAGTTGCCGCGGGCTCCGAAGACGAGCTCAGCGGGGATAAAGGGATCCTCGGTCGTGCCGTAGGGGGATGACTTGGTGACCGCGCCACGGTCGGATGTGGGGGAGTACTGACCCTTGGTCAGACCGTAGATCTTATTGTTGAAGAGGAGGATATTGATATCGATATTGCGTCTTACGGCGTGGATGAAGTGATTGCCGCCGATAGCGAGACCGTCGCCGTCGCCCGAGATCTGCCATACGGTCAGATCGGGGCGTGCGGTCTTGACGCCTGTGGCGATGGCGGCCGCACGACCGTGGATCGTGTGCATGCCGTAGGTATTCATGTAATAGGGGAGGCGCGACGAGCATCCTATGCCCGAGATAACGGCCGTGTCCTTCGGAGCCACGCCGATTGCCGCCATGGCCTTGTGAAGCACATTGAGGATGGCATGGTCGCCGCAGCCGGGACACCATCTCACACTCTGCTCGCTCTTATAGTCCTGCGGAGCGAAGTTTGTCTGTATGTTGTTGGATTCCATGGTTTTATATTTATGGGATTCCCGGTTGTATTCAATTTTCTTCCATATGGCGGATCACGCCGTCGACCACCTCGCGCACCATGAAGGGCTGGCCCTCCACCTTGTTGACGCGCAGAATCTCCTTACCGGGGAGATGCATCTGGAGATAGTCGGCGAACATGCCGGTGTTGAGCTCCGCCACGATGATGCGCTTGTAGCCGCGCAGCACCTCAAGGGCGTTCTTCGGCAGCGGATTGATGTATCGGAACTGAGCGAATGCCACGGGATGGCCGCCGGCGTTGAGTTCCTCGGCCGCTGTCCAGAGATGGCCGTATGTTCCGCCCCAGCCCACGAGGATAGTGTCGGCATCGGGATTGCCCATCACCTCCAGTTCGGGGATGTCGTCGGCGATACGGGCCACTTTCTCGCGACGGATCTCGACCATCTTCTCATGGTTCTTGCCGTCGGTAGAGATGGCGGAAGTCTTGATATCCTTCTCAAGACCGCCGACACGGTGCATCGCGCCGTCGGTGCCCGGGATAGCCCAGAAACGCACCTGGTTATTGTCGCGGTCGAAAGGTTTCCAACCGTTCTCAAGCATGTCGCCTGTGACGTAGTGGGGGCGGATTTCAGGGAATTCATCAGCTTCCGGAATACGCCATGCCGAGCTGCCGTTGGCGATGAAGGCGTCGGTCAGCAGGATGACCGGGGTCATATGCTCGATTGCGATTCGGGCGGCCTCGAAGGCCATGGTGAAGCAGTCGGTGGGGCTTGCGGCGGCGAGGACGCAGAGCGGGGATTCACCGTTGCGGCCGTAGAGGGCTTGCATGAGGTCGGTCTGCTCTGTCTTGGTCGGGAGACCCGTAGAGGGACCGCCGCGCTGCACGTCGATGACAACGAGCGGAAGCTCGGCCATGACGGCCAGACCGATACCTTCACTCTTGAGGGCGAGGCCGGGACCGGAAGTGGATGTCACGGCGAGGTGGCCGGCATAGCTTGCGCCGATTGCCGAGCAAACGCCTGCGATCTCATCCTCCATCTGGCAGGCCTTCACGCCGAGGTCCTTGCGCTTTGCGAGTTCATGAAGAATATCTGTGGCGGGGGTGATGGGATAAGAGCCGAGGAAGAGGGGACGGCCGCTCTTTTCGGAGGCCATTATGAGGCCCCAGGCCGTGGCGGTGTTGCCGTTGACGTCGGTATATGTTCCGGGCACGACATCATCTGTCTCGATGCGATAGGTCGACATCGAGGAGTGAGTGTTGTGGCCGTAGTCCCAACCGGCCTGCACAACCTTCGCGTTGGCTTCGTAGACGGCGGGTTTCTTGGCGAATTTAGTCTGGAGTTTGCGGAGCACACTCTCCACCGGGCGATCCATCAGCCAGCAGATAAGGCCGAGGGCGAGCATATTCTTGCATTTCAGGATTGACTTCGGGTCCATGCCGGAATCTTCGAGAGTATGCTTCAGGAGCGTCGTCATCGGCACGAGCATGATGCGCTGGGGGTCGATGCCGAGTTCGGTTACGGGATCGTCGGTCTTGTATTCAGCTTTTTTCAGATCTGCGGGACGGAAAGTGTCGACATCGCAGATTATGATGCCGCCGGGTTTGAGATACTTGAGGTTGGTCTTCAGGGCGGCGGGGTTCATAGCCACGAGCACGTCGGCTTCGTCGCCGGGTGTGTGTACGCCCTTGCCGACGTTCACCTGGAAGCCCGAGACTCCGCTGAGCGAGCCTTGCGGGGCACGTATTTCGGCGGGATAATCCGGGAAAGTACTGATTTGGCTACCCTCTCCTGCGGAAACGTTGGAGAAGATATTACCAGCGAGCTGCATTCCGTCGCCGGAGTCGCCCGAGAAACGGACAACCACACGGTCCAAGGTCTTGACATTAGTGCCGGGTAACATAGATATGTATTAGATGTTTAAGGTTAGTTTGTCGGCTTTCCCGAGGATAGGGCGTGAGCAAATGACACGTCTTTCATCCACGGTCGGCGTAACTGCACGCAAAATTACAAATAATTTCCATACTGCAAAAGATAATACCGACCAAATTCGCTTTTTCTGCTGAAAAAATGTTGTTGTGTGTCCCCCCGCAGCTCTCTCGTTCAGTTGCGTGGCAGGGGTTTGAGAGTCCTGCCGTCGCAGACGCAGGGGGTGGCGGTTGAGAAATGGGAATCGAAGTCAGGATGGGAGAGCAGGTAGGCTTTGGGAGTGCGGGATAGGGGGAAGCGGTTGAACCATGAGTCCATGCTCCAGTACCATTCGAGCCGCCGGATTTGCGGATGTCCGGCGAAGGCGCGGTGGATGTCGAAGATGCAGGTTCGGGCGCAGACGGTGAGTGTCATGCGCCCGTCTGACCAGTGTTGCACGCATATATAGTTGTTGCGATGGTGTCGGTCCGTGGCCAGCTGTTCCTCCGAACTGCGGTGGCGCACGGTGATTTTCCTTCCGTGACGGCGGTTGATTTCTCGCATTTTCTCCATGAAGGCATCCCCGTGCTGACCGTTATCCCTGATACCTTTATACCAGATCCAGTAGTGAATCATCTCGTGGATTATAGTGTTTTCCACCTCTTCTTCCGGCAGGTCGAGACGTGTGCTGATACGCATATGACATTCTCCCTTGCCGCGCGGTTTCCACGCGGGCCATGTGCGGGGATGCACGAACATTCCGAGCGAGCGTCCTGCGTTGCTCATGCGCAGCGGGATGGGTGGAAGATCCCCGTTGAAACAGAGAGCGTTGAACTCATCGAACTTCCTTCTTACATAATCAAGTGTAGGTCTCATATATTTGAACTATTATGGGAATTGGGTGTTATTAAACTAAATTAATATTAAATATTATGAAAAAGTGGTACATCCTGTTAATAGGTCGGGTTCCCCTATTATTAGGGGCGTGCTCTAATAATTACTCGTAAGCTTAAGGTATATGTATGGAAGATTTTAAAAAATTTCGCTTTCCGGGACGCAACATTGTAATAGCAATAGGGGCACTGTTGATAATAGGAATATGGCCCGCTGTATTCTATGCGAGTAATCATGCAGTACAGATATTAAGTATAGTCGTGCCTGTGGTTCTGGACTTACTTTTAGGGTATGTCTTGTTTTGGATATTTAAAAAGGGGAAAGGAAAAGTATTCAAAAGTGTTTGGATAAGAATTATTGTCATTATGGCCTTTATAACAATTTTGGGTGTTACAGCTCTGATAGGACCTATGTGACAGGTTGGTATTAGTCATGCGGGAGCGATTTAGTATAGGCTATACCGGATTACAATAAAACGTTGTTGGTGAAGTAGTCAACCGTAAAGAATATAGGTCTCATATCATTTGCGGAATTTCCGGATTCGCAGTTTGAAATTTTCCCTGAGGCAGTCGCTATAGAGCCAGGGTTCGGCTCCATGGTAGTCGCCGACATTCAGTATATCGAGGATATTGGGTAGGGATGAGCCGTCGTAGCCGCTGACTACGAGTACATTGTGTGTAGGGTCGAGTGTCACGGTTATAGTGTCGTTCAGTATAGCAGGGGTTCCATCGGTATGCCAGTTGACCGGGTTTATGCAATACTCATTCGGGGCAGCTACGATTGGCTTGACGTATCTCACATCGGAAACGGAGTTATAACAGATCGTGACCCCGGTATCCTCAGCACCCTGCGCTCCCCTGATCCAAGGTGCCGTCGAGAGATCGGCGGGGGTGACCTTATACCCCATAACGTATGCCGCCACCATTCTCTCGCGTTGCTCGGGAGGCAAGACCTTCATAAGCTCCACGACAGATTTCCCACCTTGGCTGAATCCGGCGAGTATGAATGGGCGCCCGTCATTGAAATTTTCTATGAAATAATCGAACGCGTTTTTAACATCGAGAAACGACACGGAGCTGTAACGCTCATTTATCAGATCCTCGTCAAGAGTCGCCCAGGTGTCGAGAGTGATATGGCGGTAGAAGGGAGAAAAGAAGTTGTTGCCCTCCGCCATATAATCGGCGACACCATCCATCTCGATTTTCATGTCGGCACGATGTTGCGCGAGCGAGGGGTCGGCGTAATGGCATATCAGACCCTCCGGGGTTGTCCAATCGAATTCCCACGTGGAGGGGATATAGAACACGTCGGCTCCCCTCCCGTCGGTATCATTCGGATAAGTCACCCACATCTCCGGAGAGTCATAAGCCGGAGCTTCCGGCACGTAACCCCGGGCGTAAGGACCCTCACCCGTTTCCTCTGTGCAACAGGGTAGAAAAAAGAGAGAAATAATTGAAAAAAAGATTGTCAAATGTCTCATCATCCCTATAACGCATACTTCATCTATAAATTACACCTCTTCCTATAGTATATGACCTACCTTAGGTACTGAAAATTTTTTGGAAAAATTGTGGGATTCATGATAAATCGTTAAATTTGTTCTGCCGCGATTCTCGGCATCGCATATTGATTCTCGGTCATGTCTGCTCAAAACTTTCTTTAATCGGATAATTATTCTTATGCTTACATCAATTATAGATAAGTTGCTTGTTTCGGTTATAGTGCTCCTCCTTATGACCGGATGCGCTACCTCCGATCCGGCAAAGCCGGAGAAGTCAGGTAAGATTGTCCATGTCAGTATCGATGATGTAGAGGCATGGGGAGCTCTTGTCGAGAATGAGGAGAGATATGACTCATTGTTCGATGAGCCGCTCTTCGCCCTGCTTCGTGAACTGCATGAGGAATATGGTGCCAAATTCACATTGTACACATATCCGACGCTGAAGGAGGGGCGACTTAAGATTACATCCGTTCCTTTGAAATTCCGGGATGAATTCCGTGACTGCTCCTCATGGCTCAGGATAGGCTACCATTGGCCCGCACCTCAATTCAGCGAGGATATAACGGTGTCGGAGTTCAAGAGGGGGTATGATATGGTGAGGAATGCCATCGGGGATTTTGCTGACAGCACCATGCTTGCCACGGCGTTGCGCGTACATTATTACTATTCCCCGGATTCCCTTCTGAATCAGTTGGATGGCGTGCATACCCTGTTGTGCGCCGATAGCGATGGCCGGGTGTCATATGATCTCGATACTGATGAGGCGTCGACCGTATGGACTCGGGGGCGACTGAGGAAAAATGACCGGTTATACCTGCGCACGGATCTCCGGACTGAGAATCGTGTCGACATCCGTAGCGCGCTGGAGAAGAGATGTGAAGCGGATACCTTGGTGTTATTCACGCATCATTGGGCGCTCGGATTGACTCATGCCGAAGGAGTCGTCGGCATGGCCAAGCACATATACCACCAATTCAGCAAAAACAATAATCTTAGGAATTTCAAGGATGCCGTTGCATGGCTTTATGAGAATGGCTATGAATTCTCTTTTCTTTGATTGAGTGTTTTCTTTGCCTTAATTGTTTGGATAATTTGAAATTATTCCCTTTGCAGGGTAATTATCAATGCGTTGTCTATGTATTATCCCCGCTTAGTCGATTCTTACCTTCTCGATTGGAAAACCCGGTCAGTTCGCAAGCCTATCCTGCTGCGCGGAGCGCGGCAGGATAAGGAGAGTTTATAGAACCAAAGGTGGTTGTCCAAAGACCAGAGACCATAGAGCCAAAGGAAATATAATCTATGGAACTGTGGTCTCTGGTCTATGGACCCCAATTTAGTGTCTATGGACTACGGATAGGCATTGACTAAAAGGATATATTTTTGCAGATTTTTGTCACAGACTCTACTTGGTATCGTTATCTTTACGGATTTCGGGCCGTAAGGACTGAAAATCTCTATTAATAAAAATCTCTATCTGTGGAAAAGTCTCGCATCACATCTGCCTTCATCCGGATACGTGTCCGCTTGCGCGGCATGGCTGCGGGCATCGTCGGAAGTCCGGAGGATGCCGAGGATGTGCTGCATGAGGCTTTCTGCAAACTATGGACCAACCATAGGGAGGTCGCTGACGACTTGGCGGCTGAACGTCTCTCTTATACGGTAGTACGTAATACGGCGATTGACGCTTTTCGTAGACAGCGCGTACATCCGCAGGTGAGCATCACTTCCGAATCTGTCGATTTGCCGGTTTCTGAAAAGAATGCTGAATCCGACCGTGAACTTTGCCATGAGCTCATAAAGCTCGCCAAGAGAGTGCTCAAACCACTGCAATATGAAGTGTTCATCCTCCACGACGTCGATGAGATTCCGTATGCGGAAGTGGCGGAGCGGCTTGACCTCTCAGAAACCAACGTGCGCAAAATCCTTAGTCGGGCGCGTAAGCAGATAAGAGATACCTACCGAAGTATGAACCCTTAATACAGGCATTATGGTAAAGAATGAAGATAAATCCCACCCCGGAAATTCCGATAAATTGTTGCTTGAGGATATAAGCCGATACTTCGACTGTCTGCTTACGGATGATGAGGAGAAATTGTTGATGAGAAGAGTGGCTTCCGCTACATTCTCTCACCCGATTCTTGATGAGGCGAGGGCGGTGATGGGCTTCACTACTATCAGGTCCGGCCGTACCGTGGCGAACACTGCTCCGGCTTCGACGTCAAGGCATCATGTGTGGAATCGGATCGCCGGCATAGCAGTTGCAATCGCATTGACCGGGGGAGTGGTGATAGGAATAAAGGGTCTGACTGCATCACGGGTTGCTGATGATAGATGCTTCGCCTATGTCAATGGCACGCGTATCGTTGAGGAGGATGAAGTGCTCAGGATCATCTGCGAAGATATGAAAGAACTGAACGCTTGCCTTGACGGGAACCGGAGTGATATCACAGATGACATGGAGACCCTTGCTCCGGCGGCCCTCTGTTTCGAGTCTCAGTTCGACCCTCTATTATGAAACCGTATAATACTATAATTATGAACCGTTTACTGATAACCCTATTCCTTTGGCTTGCCGTGTCACTGCCGGGCTATGCCCAGTCAGGATTGGAAATCAACCGGATATTCAACGGAAGGTATGCCGATGATCCGAAGGTGTCCGAAACCATGATAAGCGGAAAAAACAAATTCCTGCAGAGTCACCGTCTTACGGTATTTGCTTCTTTCAAGGGTCCGGCTGCCGTATACAGGCAGGAGGCAGAGCATCTTGTGTTATCCGACGGGGCAAAAGCCATCGGTAAGAATGTGCGCTATCTCGAGGGGAAACTGTACTTTGCGCTTTTCAATCTCAAGCCGGTCAACGTCAATGGCAAGAAACTAAATCGTTACATCTATTACCTGAACAATGCGGTAGGTGGAGGGGGCAACGTACTGATCCTTTATCTTGAGGGGACCTTGTCCGAGCAGGATGCCGCCGACCTTATACAATCTCTTGCCAAGAAAGCTAAATAAAAATCCAACTATCACAACACTGAACATTATGAAATCTTTTAATATAAGACTTATCCTTATCGTCTTATCTATCTTGTCTTTTGCGATATGCGGATATGCACAGACGGAGAACTGTGACACCGTATTCTCAGCTTCCTCGGCAAAAGCTCTGCGTATCACCTCCAATAACGAAAATATCTCCGTCGTTATCGAGAAATTTGACAACGGAGCGGAAAATTATTACTACAATACAGGACTTGAAGAGACAGGCGGCCACGATGACAACCTGAGTTATATGGCACAATATCAAGATTTAAAAGATATCAACGTCGTTGAGCAGGATAACCGGGTGCTTATTATCTCGTTCAAGGGTGAGACTGACGTGCCGAATGTCCTGAGTTTCGATATACCGGACCCCGATAACCGCTTTGTTTCCTCTTATACCGGTGTGCGTAATCCCTATCAGGGGGTGAACCTCAGCCTAAACCGTAAGGGGAATCACCGGTGGGATTTCGTATCATTCGGTCTCGGTCTCGGCTGGGCGACTCCACTTAATGCCCCGTCAGGGCTTGATGTGGCGATGGGGAAAAGCCTGGAGCTCAGTTGGACGATACTTGCCGGTGTCAAATGGAATTACGGTTGCCATTCGGTCTCCGCCGGCCTTGGTCTTGATGGCAAGTGGTTCAGCTTAAAAAAAGGTCATTATTTCAATAAAGAGGCTGACGGCCGGATATCTACACAACCCTTCTCTGAGATGCAGGAGAGGGGGGCCTCTTCACTCCGATTCTTCAGCCTGCAGGTGCCCGTGCTTTATGATTTGCAGCTTGGACGCGCACGTAGGTTCGGGTTTGCAGTCGGACCTGTCGTCAATTTCAACGTTACCGGGCATCTCCAGACCTCTTACCGTATCGGGGACAGCGACTATTCGGTTGTGACGCGACATATCGGGCAGCGTCCGGTGACAGTGGATTTTCTTGGTGTCGTACATTATAGCCCTATTGCTCTTTACGTGCGGTATTCTCCGATGCAGATGATGAAAAAGTCAGCCGGGCTCTCATTCTCGACCCTTTCCACAGGCATAATGCTTTTCTTCTAATCATTGTCCATAGCGCCAAAGAGGCAGTCAAAAGACCAAAGACCATAGAACCAAGGAAATAAACCCTATGGAACTGTGGTCTATGGTCTTTTGACCAAAACCTTTACATAAATTCCGATGGCCGGAGCTGATGTGTAGATATAAAAAAGATCGTCGGCACGGCACCACGCCGGACCGACGACAGGAAATGTAGAACTATTGATTCGTGTGTGTGTGAAATGCGATTCTTGCTTACTTGATACTAACTCACTAACTCTATGATTAAGTTTGCAAAATACGAATTGATTCTGGGAGAGTGTTTGATTTAACACTCTCTTAGCGGACAGGGGTGAGGCGGATGGCCGCACCGCCGCCTGAGGCGAGGGGCTGACGGAGCACGCTCTTGGAGTCGACCTTCTGAGTACGGATGCGGTAGGCCTGCGGATTGGTTTTCCAATCGGCGTCGGGAGCATCCTCATAGATGGTGGCCTCGAATTTCCGACCTTTGGGGAGGAACGAAAGATCGATCACAGCCGTGCGGGGTGTCTCATCCGTGATTGCTCCGACATACCAGTCGTCGGAATGCTTGTCCTGACGGGCCACGGTGATGAAACGCGCAGGTTCGGCTTCGAGATAGCGGGAGTCGCTCCAGTCTACGGGTACATCCTCGATGAACTGGAATGCGTCGGGGAAACGCTCGTAGTTCTCCGGGAGGTCACAGGCCATCTGCATCGGCGAGGGCATCGTCAGATAGAGGGCGAGCTGACGCGCGAGGGTTGTGCCTGCCTGCGAATCCTTACCCTCGTTGTAATAGCTGAGACGTGTCTCGAAGAGACCGGGCGTGTAGTCCATCGGACCACCCTTCAGACGGGTGAAGGGGAGGAGCGCGGTATGCGAGGGGGGATTGCCACCCATTGACTCGAACTCACCGCCACGGGCTGACTCCTGTGCAAGCCAGTTGGGCCATGTGCGGCAGAGTCCGGTAGGACGGGGAGCCTCGTGACTGTCGACCATAATCTTATAGTCGGCTGCACGCTTGGCTACGTCAAGAACATGGTCGACCATCCACTGCGACGTGTGATGTTCCGAACGTGGGATAATCGCCCCGACATAACCGGTCTTCACGGCATCGTAGCCGTTATCTTTCATAAACTGAAAAGCGCGGTCGAGCTGAAGGGCATAGTCAGCGGCGTTGGCGGCGGTCTCATGGTGCATTATAAGCTTCACACCCTTTGAGGCCGCATAGTCGCGGAGCTCGTCGACATCGAAGTCGGGATACGCCTTGTCAAAGAGGAACTGGCGGTTCTTGCGATAGCTTGCCCAGTCTTCCCAACCTTCGTTCCAACCCTCCACGAGCACACCCTCTATGCCGTGGTCAGCGGCGAAGTCGATATACTTCTTCACGTTGGCCGTATTGGCGGGATGGCGGCCGTTGGGTTTGAGGGTCGTATAATCGGTCACACCCGGTTTGGCGAGATAATCGTCGGAATAAGCCCAGGTCTTCTGATTTCCGGTGAACATCTCCCACCATACACCCATGAATTTCATGGGTTTGATCCATGAGGTATCCTCAATCGCGCAAGGCTCGTTGAGGTTGAGGATAAGCTGTGAGGCGAGTATATCGCGGGCATCGTCGCTGACGATGAGAGTGCGCCAGGGTGTCTGGAAAGGATACTGGAGGTATCCTGCCACGCCGAGACGGTCAGGCACGAGATGAGCCTTCATGTTGTTCTCCTGCGTGTCGACGTCGAGGAGCATCGCGGGGTAATTGACCAGCGCGGCCTCATGGACGTTGACATAGACCGGGTCGTCGGTCTTCAGCAGCATCGGAGTCTGGATAGTATTTCCCCCCGTGCGCTGAGCTTCGGAATGGCGATGGTAGTTGCCCATAGCTTCCGGCAGACTGCTGAAGGTGGTCTCCGACCATAGATATTCGTCGGTGTCATAATCGCCGGGGATACAGAAAAGCTTGTGGTCGCCGTTGAAATTGAATTCCGTGGCCTCATCCTTGAGAGTCAGATATGAACCCTGCTGTTGTTTGGGAAACTCATAGCGGAAACCGAGTCCGTCGTCGAAGAGACGGAAGCGCACTGTCATCTCGCGCTCCGGCTTGTCAGCCTTGAGATTGACGGCCATCTCGCGGAAATTATCGCGGATTTCGGCGTATTCACCCCATACGGGTTGCCATGTGCGGTCGGTAGAGAGAGTGTCGACCGATACGATTTCAAAACCCTCCGTGAAGTCACGCTCATCACCTTTCAGACCGAGACGGCTGCGGTTCACGAGATTCTTCCCCTTATAATCGAGCGAATATGTGGGTTGTCCTTCGGGAGTCAGGCCGAATGTCAGGCTGAGGTCGCCCGACGGTGATGAGATATTCTGCGCGGAGGCACCCGTCTGCAGGGCACCTGCCACGCACAATAGAGAGAAAATAACAGTAGTTTTCATCTTTTCAGATAAAATTTATATCCGTAAGGTTCAAGGTCGAGGCTGACGGGGAGTTTATCCTCGGAGCCCGACAGGAGATCCTCCATCACTTCGCCCGAGAGCTGTATGGGAGTGCGATAGCTCTTGGCGGAATTGGCGGTGTTCACGACCACGAGCAGGGTGTTGCCGTTGGCCTTATAGGTGAAACCTGCCACGTCGCCGTTGGAGAAATCGGCGAATGTCCCGCCGCGCACATCGGCCGTCTCCTTATAGGCGGCGTCGATGGCGGAGTAATCCGCGGTCAGCGTTGATGAGAATGTGAGGGGAGAATAGTTGAAGAAGGAGAGTTTCCCCTTCACGTTGTCGGCATCCATGCCGGAGTATATCATCGGCGTGCCCCCGAGCATGGCGGCCAGAGCGTAGGCGGCCTTCACACCGTCGGCGGAACCGAAATAGCGGTCGAATTCATTTTCGGCAACGACGTCATGGTTGAAAGCATATCGGAGGATGCTCTTTCCTTCCGGCAGCGATGTGATAGTCGTGCGCGCGTCATTGACGAAAGAGGCTATCTTCCCTTTCCCCATAGCTTTTGCGAGGTCGGGGGCGAAGCTCCAGTCATAAATCATATCGAAGCCATCCTCATAGAAACCCTTCTGCGAAGTCTCGGCCAGCATTATCAGCTTCGGGTCGATTTTGCGCAGAGCGGTGATGGCCTTCTTCCAGAAATCATGGGGCACACCTTCGGCATAGTCGCAGCGATAGCCGTCGATACCGAAATTCTTAACCCAATATTCCATGGCGTCGATCATTCCCTCTTCGGTAGATGCCACCGAATAGTCGAGCTGAGCCACGTCGGCCCAATCCTTTGTTGCGGCGATATTGCCGTTGGCATCCTTCTTGTAGCGTTCGGGGTGGGATGTTGTCCAGGTATTATCGAAGCTCGTATGGTTGGCCACCCAGTCAAGGATAACTTTCATCCCGAGGGAATGGGCTTTGCCGATGAGCGATTTCAGGTCGGCGTCGGTGCCGTAGGCGGGATTGATTTTCTTATAGTCCTTGATGCAGTAGGGGCTTCCTACGCTCTTTACCTCTCCCGGCTCGAAGATCGGCATAAGCCAGAGCACGTCGCATCCCATGCCGGAGATGCGCGGCAACTGATTCTCGATCTCACGCAGCGCGCCTGTCTTGGCGAAGAAGCGGGGATTGGCTTCATAGATGATGTCGGTCGATGCCGGCTCCACCTTTTCATCACCCCCGGCGGACGGATTGCCGGGGGTGACGGGTGTGGGCTCGTCGTTGTCGGAGCCGCACGATGCGCATGCAGCCATCGTGAGGACTCCGAGAACGGCGGAAAGGAGAAAGTGTTGTTTCTTGAAATTCATCTCTAAAGAAAGATAATATCGGTTATCAAGCGGCTTATTCCGCTTCTTCATCGCCGGGCACATAGTCGGCGGGATCGATTTCAGATGCTGAATTCGAAGTCAGCTTCACATACACGTCGCGGTCAAGAGCGAAGACAACCACGTCGTCAACCTGCTTGCCGTTGCCGTTGTTGAGGATGACGTGCTCCGTCAGCCCCTGGTCGCAGTTGGCAGCGCCGAGATCGAAGTAGACGTATTCCACACCGTTGATTTTCTGAGTGCCTGTCGGTGCCATGCCGGGCCAACCGCCGTTGAGGTCGTTGACATCGCCCCACATGTAGAGATATAACTCATCCCAGCCCGACATATTGTGTACGAAGACAGTGTAGCCGTCATGCTCCACTACTTCGGAGGGCTCATATTCCACCACGCCGTCGGGAGTCAGTTCGAGATAGAAGTCCTGGTTGAGGGTGACGTTGTAGTCGCCGAGCTGCTTGCCGCCGCCGTTATCGTTGAAGATAAGGTTGAGGTTCAGGCCCTCGTTGGATGCGCCGGTGTCGAAATATTTGTATTCCACGCCGTTGAGTGTCACAGTGCCGGTCGGTTTCATGCCGGGCCAACCGCCGAATGCCTCGGCGTCACCCCATGCGTAGAGGGCGAGGTCGCTGTAGCCGGAGTTGTCGACAACGTAGATGACGTAGCCGTCATGTTCGATCGGAGTCTCGGGCTCGTCGATGGTGAAATAGTCGGCCCAACGATAGAGGAACACATTGATGCGCTCTCCGACTGCGGGCACCTCATGATGGAGCACGGCCTGGTTGTCGAGAGTGCGTTCCATACCCTGCTCGACGTTATAGAACGTATAGCCGTCGGCAAGAGTGTAGCCGTCGATGCAGTCGGCGGGGTTGATATAGATGCCCCACTTGTCGTTGGAGTCGGGAGCCTTCTGGAGGAGCCAGCGGGGGTCGCCCACGGCCTTCTCCTCGCCACCGTTGAAGTCGCCGACGATATAGATCTCGTCATCGACGAATGTTCCCCAGGGGACAATCACCTCCAGCAGCTGATAGCCGGGGCGGAGTTCGAAGCGGGGGAGTTCGCTCTCGAACACAATCTCCTCCTTCGAGCAGGCACCGAACAGTGTCACGAGTGCCAAGAGGAACAAATGGAGAATATATGATTTCTTCATCTTGAAATTCGGGATAAAAGATTTATTGGTTTATCGTAGTCACCGGAAGTCCTGACCGGGTCTATCCGGTGACTACGAAAGAGAATTTTTAATAGTTGGGATTCTGGTGCAGACCCGGGTTAACCATGAGGGCTGACTGGGGAAGCGGATACCACTCATACTTGCGGTCGCGCTTGGCGGGGACGGGACGATCGGGCTCGGTTGCACGGCCGAAGAACCACCACTGACCCTGAGTGAACTTGTCGAAGCGGCGCAGGTCTGTGCGGCGGCGACGGCCCTCGTTGAGGAACTCAAGACCCCATTCGCTAAGCATCCAGTCGGCATCGAAAGCGTTGAAGCCGGGGCCCGGTTTCTCGATTTCCGCCATCGCTGCGCCGGTGAAGTAACGCTGACGCACCTGATTGACGAGATCCTTGGCCTTGGCGGAGTTGCCTTCGCGCAGACGGCACTCGGCGAGAGTATAGTAAACCTCTGCCAGACGGAATTCCACCTCGCTGATGTCACGCCAGTCGTAGCCTACGGATGCGGGATAGATGGGATAGTTTATAATACGGAAACCTGAGTTGGTCTCGCCCCAGCGGGGAGACATGACAGTTTCAAGCTGACGGCCGAGGTTGAGGAATGTGCCGCACTGGTCGACATAAGTGAGAGGTTTATCCTGAAGGTCAGCGTCGGCGAGCACCGGAGCGGCTGTCGAATAGTTGAGCTGTGCTCCCATGAAGAATCTGCCCTGCCAGTTGCCTGCGGCGTCGCAGTGGAAAGGCTGCTTGCGGATATCCTTGTCGTTCATACGGTCGTAGGGAGCGCCGAGCTTGTCGCCGTAATCGAAGATGAAGCTTTTCGGATTGGCTGTGCCGGCATAGGGAACAAGAGTGCCGCTATTGTCTTTCGAGGGAACTACCATAGTACAGTTCCAACCACCCTGATCACAGGTAAAACCTGTGAACTCATCATAGTTATAGGGTAGGAACGGAGTGTTGCGGCAGTTGGTTACGTTGGCATGACCGACCTCCTCGGAGAATGCGAATAC
Organism: Bacteroides sp.; assembly: GCA_014801595.1. GTDB lineage: Bacteria > Bacteroidota > Bacteroidia > Bacteroidales > Muribaculaceae > Lepagella. Next base: position 19,308 of record JAAVDV010000030.1, on the reverse strand, counting down.
AATCTCGGGGCAAGCATTGTTACCCATGCTGAAGATCTGACGGTAGTCGCCGGCGATAGAATAGTTGCCGTATTTACCGTCGATGATTTCCTGGCAAAGGTCGGCACATTCACTGTAATGGTTCTCCTTGATGAAGATTTCGGAATTGAGGAGAAGACGCATCTTCAACATACGGTTGACCCCTTGGTTCAGACGACCGCGCACTGCACCGGAACCATCTTCAGATGGAAGTTTGGAGTTCGACTCGTCAAGCTCATCCATGATGAAGTTATATACCAGTTTACACCCTTCGTCGAAATTGCTTGACGCTGATCCGGGAACTTCGCCACCTGTAGAAGTATTGATCGGGAGTGCGCCTCCCCATAGTTCGAAGTTATTATAGAATGCCCATGCACGCATGGTGCGTGCTTCTGCGATATAGTTGTCAATGGCATCCTGCGTCATGCCGATTGAACCGGGATCAAGTTGTGAAAGATTCTGAATGAAGAGGTTACAGAGGGCGATTGTCTGCCAGGCGTGTTCCCAGGCATCACGGATAATTTTGGACTCGGAGTTCCAGGTCTGTGACGAGAGCACGAATTTTTCGGCTTCGTCCCATCCCCATGCGCTGCCGTTCCATGAACGCCATGCGATCTGGTCGGCGGGGAACTCGTTAAGATACCAGAAATATTCCAGCCAGCCATATTGTGCGCTGAGATAGATTGCGGCCAACGCACCCTTGACACTATTCTCATCCTGATAGTATGTCGATGCGTCGATACGGTCGAACGTCTTTTCATCGAGGTCGGTGCAGCCTACGGTGCCCAACGAAAGCATTGTGGCTGCCAGGAAGCCTCCGATATATTTTATAGGTTTCATTGTATTCTTCTGTGATTTAAAGATGATGTGTCTCATCAGAGGAGATGATTATTTGAATTTCAGGGTCACACCGAGAGTGAGCTGTGTGGCAGTCGGGTAGGCGCTTGATACGTCAACACCCGGAGTCACGCCCGTGGAGGGAACAGCCGAGGGATCGGTGCCGCTGTACTTGGTGAGGGTGAAGATATTGCGGGCTGAAACGTAGACGCGCAGATTGTCGAGCAGACGACGGTTCTTCAGCGGGACGGTATAGCCGAGAGTGATATTCTCAAGCTTGAAGTAGTCGCCCTTCTCAAGGAAGTAAGAGGAGATTACGCCACCGCCGCTCCATACATCCTTATCTTCGAGATATGCGCTGCGGAGCAGGTTGTCGGAGCCTGAACCCTGCAGACCCATGCCATACTTGCGCATGTTGAAGATTTCGAAACCGAATGCACCTGTGAACATGAGGTTCAGGTCGAAGTTTTTCCACTTGAGGCTGTTGCTCCAGGTCAGGAAGTGGCTCGGGGCACCGTTGCCGATGTAACGCTTGTCGTTGGGGTCGGCTGAGGATGCGGTAATCTTTTCACCATCCTTGTTATAGACGAGCATGTTGTGGGATTCATCGTAGCCGGCATACTCATAGCCGTAGAACTGACCGACCTTGCCACCCTCTTCGACACGGAAGAAGTATTCGCTTGTACCGATACCCGGCTTCTGATAAAGATCGAGATAGGATGCCTGATAGATGGAGTTGGAGAGCTTGGTGAGTTTTGATGTGCTGTAGGAGTAGTTGATAGTGGATGACCATGTGCAGGGCTGGTTGACGATGATATCGCCGTTGAGCACAAGTTCCACACCGGTATTCTTGATTGTACCTACGTTCACGAGGATCGAGGGATACATGTATGGGGGCTGAGGAGCAGTGTAGGTATAGAGCAGGTCGCGTGAGCGGCGGTCATAGTATTCGATTGAACCGTAGAGACGATTGAAGAACATGAAGTCCACACCGTAGTTGGTGCTGGTCACCTTCTCCCATGCCAGTAACGGGTTAGCATTGTTGGAGGGCATGTAAGCCTGTATCCATGAGCCGTCAATAAGGTACTGGTCTCCCTGCCAGAAATTTGCTTCTGACGGAGGTGTGGAGTAGGTTGTCAGAGACTGGTATGCGGCGAAGTCACTTCGGCCTGTCTCACCATAAGAGAAGCGGGGCTTGAGGCTCTGCACTGTTTCGGGATAATCCTTCAGGAAGGGAGCCTGAGCCATTTCCCATGCGATAGAGGCGGAGGGGAAGGCACCCCATTTCTTGTCGGCGCCGAATTTGGTGCTACCCTCATAACGGATGGAGGCCGACGCGATGAGCATCTCTTTCCAAGAGTAATTGGCACGTCCGAAGAAGCCGATGAGTTTCGATTCGGTACGTCCGCCGTACATAGCCGCCTTACCGTCGCTCAGCCATGAGCCGGCGCCGATGCCGTACCACAGCGGGTTGTCGAATGTGAAGTTGTTGTTCTGCATGAACATCTGCTCCCAGTTGGTGCGCTCGAAGGAGTAACCGCCCATGAGCTTGAAGTCATGATCATCGTTGACATAACCGTAGTTGCCGATCCATTCGAGACGGGCTGTCCACCATTTCTGATACTGGTTGGATGCACGGCCTGCGTAGCCGCCCCAGTAAGACTCGCCTGAAGTCGAGGGTGTATAATAGTCGCTCTTGAGGTCGTTGTAGTCGTAGGAGTAGGAGAGGGTAGTGCTGAGGTTGTGGTTCTCATTGCTCCAGATGGAGTATTTCACGTCGGCAGTGCCGAGCAGGTAATTGCGCCAGCCCTTAGAGGTGTTGACCTTGAGCTGCTGCACGGGGTTCTTGATATCAGTCGGAGATGTGGGCTGATAATATGAGCCATCCTCGTTGAAGACGGGGATTGTCGGGTTCATGCCCAGAGCGGTGTCAAACATTCCGCTGTCGCCCCAGTCCTCGTTGACACGGCGAGCGTTGAGAGATGCCGAGATGCGGAGGTGGTTGTCGAGCAGGTTGGCCGATACTGCTGTGCGGCCGCCGAATTCCTGACGCTTGCTCACGATATCGAGACCGTTGGCCTGCTTATAGTTGAGAGATGCGGTGTAGTAGCCGCCGTTGGCGAGGTTGCCGTCGATAGAGACATACTGGTTGGTGTCGTAGGAGACATCGCGGGTGATGAGGCTGTACCAGTCGGTGCTTGCGCCGTAGTCGTTGCCTCGGCGTGCGAGACGCCATTCATAGGGAGAGAGTACTTCAGGCTTGTCACGCGCGATAGACATGGCGGCGTATGATTCATAAGTCACGATGGGCTTACCGGGTTCGCCGGCACCCTTCTTGGTAGTCACGAGGATAACGCCGTTCGCACCGCGTGTACCATATATAGCGGCCGAAGCGGCATCCTTCAGGACAGTCATCGACTCGATGTCCTGGGGAGCGAGTGTTCGGATATCACCGCCCGTCACACCGTCGATAACGACGAGAGGACCGTTGCCGGCGGAGATTGATGTCGCGCCGCGCACCTGGAGAGAGGATGAGGCGTTGGGGTCGGCTGCAGAAGTGTTGCTGACGTTGAGACCGGCCACCTTACCTGTGAGCATCTCCATGGCGTTGTTCATGGCGCCCTGCTGGAAGTCATCCTTGTTTACCTGAGTCACTGAGCTGGAAAGTTCCTTGCGGCTGAGCGAACCGTAGCCGACGACGATGAGCTCGTCGAGGATTTCGGTGTCCTCCTTCATGACCACATTGATGGTGGTGCGTCCGTTGACTTTCTCCTCAACCGAGCCGAAGCCCACATAGCTGAATACGAGAGTGCCATCTTCGGGGACATTCTTAAGGGTGTAGACACCGTCGATGTCGGTAGCCGTGGCATTCGACTGGTGCCCCTTGACTGAAACTGTGGCGCCGATAAGGACATCGCCACCCGGATCGGATACTGTGCCGGTCACGGTCAATGCTGCCAAGGCCTCGGCGGGGAAGAGAAGAAGGCCGAGAGTAGCCATGACCGCAACGAGGGCGATCCGGATTCTACTGGTTTTGGATTCCATGATGTAAAAAATATTTAGATTAATTGTTTTTGAGTCTTCTCACGGTAAATGTCCGATAGGGTAGAGGTGCCTTATCGCCTGCAAATTTCTTAATACTTTTTTACATTGTCAAACCATCTCGGATACAATCTAAATTATCTAAATATCAACTATCTTGAAATCAGATATATAACTTATTTATTCAATCAATTTATCTAAGAAAAAAAACGGTGAATCAAACTCGCTGATTTACATTTTTTAGCCAATTTCCGCCTCCCTGCCCGACTCCTTTCCGCGATAGGTTGTTGCAGTGGCGCGGGGAGAGAGAATCGGATTCGGCATAATGACGGGAGGCTCAGATGAATTATCGGCGAGAAGATTGGATATGTCATTATTTTTGGCTACATTTGCACGTCAAACATATCCATCATCATGAAGAAACTCAATCTGCTCATCGGATGTATATCTATCCTGATTTCCGCCTATGCCTCCGATACCATAAAGACACCGCTCATATACCCCGAACAGATTCAACGGCAGAAACTGCTCGAACGACAGAAAATATTCACCCCCGGAGGTGAACAGGAATCCGACTCGGTGCGCACGCTGATGGATATATTCTATACCGACCAGTTCAGGACATTCCGTGATCCGGAGGCCCCCTATTTCATGATGATGACCAAGGATGCCCATCTCGCGCTGGGAGTGGGAGGGCTGCTGACGATCCGCGGCTGGGAGGATTGGAACGGCATAGTGGAGCCATATGTGTTCTCCCCCTACAATATCCCCATCCCCAAGAATCCGGCGGCCATGAAACGCCTCTACGCCACTCCCGCCAACTCAGGCTTCTTCTTCACCCTGCTTGGGCGCAACACCGCCGTAGGGGATTTCTTCGCATATCTCGAAGGTGGATTCAGGGGATACAACAGGACGGATTTCCGAATCCGCCGCGCCTACATCCGCATGAGAGGGTTCACGGCGGGTTACGCCCTCAGCACATTTCTCGATGCCGGAGCCATGCCGAGAATGTGTGACGGAGGCGGGGGAGCCGGCACGGTCGACCGCGCCAACATCCTCGTGCGCTATCAGAAGGATTTCCGGAGCGGATGGAGCGTGGCCGGCGGACTGGAATTTCCATCCACTTATATAGCCGACAATGAGACCTCCACAGAGGCCTGCGCCCCCTACCTGCCGGATGTGGCTGCCTTCGGGCAATATCAATGGCATCAGGGATTCAGCCATATCCGTCTGTCGGGTCTGCTGCGCACCCTCACATATCGCGACCTTATCGCCGGACGCAATCATAACAAGACGGGCTGGGGACTCGCGCTTTCCACGGTCGTAAAGGTAATCCCCGACCTTTCCGTCTATGGCATCGCCGTCTACGGCGCGGGCCATTCAAGCTATATGTATGACCTCAGCAACGGCGCCCATGACCTCGTCGGGGTGGAGGGGGAGCCGGGTGTGCTGCAGCTTCCCCGGGCTTTCTCCTATTTTGTCGGCTGCAAATATAATTTCCGCCCCGACCTCTATTCGGCCGTCACATTCTCGCAGCTGCGCAATTACGAGGATCGTCCGGCCGATCCGGCAGGCTATAAATATGGCTTGTGCGGCGCCGTCAATCTGTTCTGGGAGGTCACTCCGCGCCTCAGTGTCGGCGGAGAGTATATGATAGGGGAGCGCAAGAATTTCGACGGCAGCCATGGCTCCTCAAACCGCCTTGAGGCGATGCTGCAACTCTCATTCTGATCAGGACGCGCCATATGAAAATACTTTACATTGTCACACTCCTTCTCTTTATCGTAAGCGGCTGCCGACGCGACGGCGACGGGGGCGCCACGGATGATCTGCGCCGTAATCTCGACCAGCTCATCGCCTCTGAAGATAAATATGTGCAAATTAAGGAAAACCGCCTTGACTCATTGCGCAGACTCCTGTCGAGGCCACAGGATCCCCGGAAACGTTATGAGACCGTCAATCTCCTCATCAATGAATATGAAGCCTATAAGGCAGATTCCGCGCTCCACTACATAAATCTAAACCTCGAATCGCCGATAGCCGAGTCGGATTCCCTGACACACATGAGGCTTCTGCTGAAGAAGGCCGACCTCTATTCCCATGCAGGATTATTTTCCGATGCCAAAGGAATTATGGAATCGATCGATGCCTCCTCGCTTCCCGATGCCGACCGCGAACAGTATTTTGCCAATTACTGCTCGCTTTATCAGTATATGGTGGAATACAATACGGATTTCGATGCCGGTCTTGAGCATGAATATGAGCAATGCAGGCGGCAGTATGTCGATTCGATCAGGAACGTCTCCGACACCCTGTCGTTCATATATACGATTTACGTCATCCCGCAAATCGAAGGCGATGGCGACGCCGCGAAGGCTATCAGCCGGCTCAGGGATGCGTTAGGGGCTTATCCGGAGGGTAGCCGTGAATACTCTATCCTCGCCTCCATTCTGGCCTATGTCTACAAAGTCAATGGAGATCGTGATGATTACAAGGAGTATCTGACGCGGAGTGCCATATCCGATCTGAAGGGGGCGGTCAAGGAGAATATGTCGTTCCGGGAGATGGCCACCAACATGTATGACGACGGTGACATCGATGGGGCTAACATATATCTGAAAAAGAGCATAGCGGATGCCAATTTCTTCTCCGCGCGTATGCGCAACGCGCAGTCACTGAGGATACTCCCGACGGTTGACGGGGCCTATGCCACACGGCAGCGGCAACTATATCAACGTCTTGAATGGATGGTGGCTATCATCAGTCTGCTATCGTTGGGNCNTGTCGGCACCTTATTCTATATCCGCCGNCAGTACACCCGTCTGAAATCGGCCAATGCGGAAGTGGCCCGATACAATGAGGAGCTGTCGCGGGTGTCGGAACAGCTCAGAATCGCCAACACCGATCTGGAGGANAAGAACCGGGTGCTCAANGAATCCAACGTCATCAAGGAGCAGTACACGGCTCTCTTCATGGAATACTGCGCCACTGCCATCAACGCCCTGCAGCGTTATCATCAGTCGCTCCGGCTCATGGCCAATCAGGGCATATCGAAATCGATACTGCTTAAGAAACTTGAATCATCCGAATTCATAGATTCCACAATCAAGGAATTCTATTCGAGATTTGACGAAGCGATNCTCAATATCTACCCCGATTTCCCCGAGAAGGTGAATGCCCTGTTGAAAGCNGANGAGCAGGTGAANCTGAAGCCCGGCGAGATACTCAACACCGAGCTGCGCATCCAGGCCCTGATAAGGATAGGGATATCCGAGAANGCCAAGATAGCGGAGTTCCTGCGTTGCTCCATCACGACAATCTACACTTACCGCTCCAAACTGCGTCGGCGCGCCCTTGATCCCGATACCTTCGAAACGGACATTCTCCGCATATCTTAGAGAGTGTTTGAATCTAACACTCTCTCTTAGAGCTGGAGATAATGGAGACGGTCGCGGAGTTCGCCGCCGGAGAGAGTGCGCTCGCGCGAAATGATGGAAGCCAGTTCGGCTATGGCGGGGCGCAGACGCGGATTGTTGAAGATCCGGCGGTTGCGTGAAAGTATCTTGTTGAAAATCATCTTCACTTCATCCGGGTCNAGGCCGACGGTGTCTCTCCCCTCCGCCTCGATTTCATCATAGACGGATTGCATTATATCGGAGGGAACATCCTCTCCGAGACGCACGAGGGAGCGGGCGAGGATATTCGAAACCACCATCGAGGCGGTGATATGATAATTCTGCAAGAGATTGTTCCATACCGCTTTGGGTGAGACCGCCGGCGAGACGGAGAAATAATATTCCTGAGAGAAGTCGATCATCGGACCCTCTGTATCAAGCGAGACGCTGACCACACGGTCGACCGCGTCAAGATCCGCCAATGTGATCGTCATGCCGGCCAGGCCATAGGCGCGGTCATCCTCATTGCTATATTTGAGAGTAAGAGCCATATCGTTTTTTATCTATATTTTGGAGTCGGTTGTTCCGGCTGCTATCCGCAGCCGGAAACGCTGTCATACATCTAACGTCTGACGGCTTCAGGCTGTTCAGAAGAGCCATTGCAGGCCGCCCGTGACGGCTATACCTTCCGTGGGCATATAGGGGAGAATCTCGAAGCGGCGGTTGAGCAGATTGTCGGCGTCGACGCGCAGCGCGAAGGCCGGAGTAACGTTCCAGACGACATGGGCCGACAGGCGGCAGATATCGGGCAGACGGAGCGAAGTCACAATCAATTCATCGGCCTTCGCCGGATCCGGACGGCTTCCGCCGGGAGTAAGCGATGAGGAGGAGGGATCGTAATAACCGGTGTAGACGCGGCGCACACCACGATACTCCACGTCGGCTCCGAAGCGGAACTGACGCACCGGCTCCACCTCGAATCCGGCATCGGCCACCCAGCGCGGACGGTCGAGTCCGTTGAATATACCGCTGTCGTCACTCTGAGGCGTATATGAACCCCGGGCATGGATGTCGAAGACACGCGAGGGTTGATAGTGCAGTTTCACCTCCACTCCGAAACCCGACAGATTGTAGCGTTCGAGTCCCATGCCATATTCCGGATTGATTCCGGCCGGCACATCCGGTAAGCGGAGAGCGTGGGGGCCGTTAAGCCACGCCATATACCATCCCTCCATCGGGACGTTGCGGCTGATCTTGTAGCGTAGTCCGATTCCGGCAGAGAACCCTCTGAAAGGGGTGAACTCTCCGCCGATTACGGCATCGAGGGGGGTGTAGACAGGCATCGTCGACTCCAGATGAGGATTACGGTAAGGATCGAGCTGCCACATCGACGCGAGGGTATGCAACTCGGTGCCGCCGGTGACATGGATATAGAAACCGGTGTTGCGTCCGGTCACGTCAAACCGCACATCGGGCGCGGCATGAAAAGCTCCGAAGTGTGAACCTTGTTTCTCACCGTCGGCATTGAACACGAGGTCGAGGTCAGCCCCCACCCTGAATTGGACATTGCGCCGCTGCCAGCGGTAGAAGGGTTTGAGCGAGATGGCTGAATAATTGTCGGGGGCCACACCTCCGTGGGCCTCCGAATATAGGAGCGCATCNACATCGGCATCGATTCCTGCCCGGTGTTCATCTCCGAAATCCTTGGCCACTCCACCGGCGATGGAGATATCGGTCTCGCGNGTGTCGGTGCGGGTGGCGAAGACGCNGACGCCTGCCGAGGCGTGCCAGTCAAGAGGGGAGATGCCGTGAAGAGAGTTCCATTCCGCTTTAAAGGCCGCGTCGTTGAGGGTCTGGGTAAGTTGGCGTTGGAACGGCACATCGGCTGAGTTGACAGCNANAAGAGATGGGTCGATGCCGTAATAGTTGAAATATCCGAGATGATACTGGGCGGAGATAGAGAGAGTGCCCGCGTCGCGGAATCGCTGAGCATATGATAATCCGATGTTCTCCTNATAGCTCTTGCGCGGNTCGGCCGCCTCTCCGAAGGGGCGCCACAGCGATGTGCTGTTATGGCTGAGGCGCAGGTCGAGGCGGCGGTCGGGCTGACGAAGGATGCCGACCCCGAAATAAAGGGCGGAGTTGAGGAANGAACCGGAAGAAAGCTCAAGATAGCCGAGNCGCGGTTCAGCCGAACGGTCGGCTCCCCAGAGGGTGGCGGGGATGGCCGGACTTGCCGGGGAGAANGCCGCCGGGACACCCTGCAGGGCGTAATCGAGCGATGAATCCGCAATGCGGAAGTGGGTGAGTTCCGGCAGGCGGTTGATGCGGTCGGGGTGCAGCACGTCGCGTAGGTAAGTGCCTTCGACATTGACCGACTCATNCAGCTGAGCCGAGGCGGTTGCCGCCGTAGCCAGCAGCAGGAGAGGGGATATATGACGGGAGATATTCATTTGCTGAGGGATAAGGGGTGGAGGAAATGAGATGGTTCACAGAGCGCGTCGCTACTTGAGGCGCGATGAAATCATACGCTCGATGTCGGGTTCGTCGCCGGGATAATTCTGCCGCAGGCTGCGCAGATACTCCTTGGCGAGATAATCCTTGCCCTGGGCGGTGTAGGCNTCGGCGAGCACGATGAAACCCCGGGCCACCCAATACTGCTGGCCCGAACCTGACGACGTGAAATCCTCCATCATCGAGCGGGCGGTCTCGGCNTCGCCNTTGGCGAGATACTTGGCCGCGAGCGTCACCGCGCTCCGGGCGCCGAAGAGTGAGAAGGGGTTGGATGCCANNCGNCTGAGGATAGCCTCACCCTCCATGACACTTTTCGGACTCGCGGAGTCCACGAGGGCTTCGGCCTCATAGAACGAGGCCTCCTCAAGGGCATCGGCGCCGGCGCCTCCCGCCTGACGGATTTTGCGTGCGTATTCAAGCTGCACNGCGGAATTGTCGGCGTTGCGCATTATTCCGGTGTAGGCCTCCGAGGCATATTCCGCCCCACCTCGGCGTTCAAGCTCGCGGTAGGCGGCCAGAGCCCCCTTGCTGTCGCCTGAATCNGATAGCCAGGCGGCATAGATCGAGTAGGCCTCCGCCGTGTGTCGGCCCGCCGGATAACGGCGGATATAATCCTCGATGGCCGAGATATTGTCGTTATCGTCGAGCCATTCGTTTTCAGCGGCAGAGAAGGCGAGATCATCCATATCGGCCGCATCGAGGGAGTAGCCCGGAATCGATGAGAGGAACTCGGCNTATTCCGTCAGCTCATGNGTGGAGGCATAGTATCGGCGCAGTTCGCGGTCGGCCACACGTGCCTCGTCGGATGCGGGCCGGGTGGAGAGCAACTCGCGGTAGGCCGTCACGGCCGCCTCGGTATCGCCCGAGGCCATGAGCGCGGTGGCCCGGCCCAAAGCGGCCTTGGCCGCGCCCGGGGCCACGGGGTATTTCTCGAGCGAACGTCCATAGGCTACAGCAGCCTTGGCATTGTCGCCGACGGAGGCATATGTGTCGGCCAATTCACCCAGCGCGTTGGGAAGCCACCGGGAGCCGGAGTATTCACGCTCGAAGCGTTCAAGCTCGCGGATTTTGCCGTTGGTGTCGCCGTTCAGCCCCAGCATNTGGGCGTGACGGTAGAGGGCNTAGTCGGCGTTCTCGCCGTCGCGCAGACGGGAGAAATCCTCAAGTGCGCCGCGATAGTCGCCGGTATAATATTTACAGTCGGCCAGACGCATTTCCGCGTCGGCCCGCATGGCGGAATTCAACCCCTGANCCGACGATGGCTGCAGAGCCTTNCGGAANCTCTGCTGAGCCCGGGAGAATTTATCCTGCATCAGGAGCGCGTAGCCCAGATCATAGTCGAGCAGCGCGGCGTTGNNTCCTGCTTTTCCTGAATTGAGAGCGGAGGTGTAGGCCGTCTCGGCCCCTTTGTAGTCGGCNGANGCATATANAGCGTCGCCGAGCCAGATATTCGCCTGACAATTGACGGAGGCATCCCCGCCACGCACACCGATGCAACGGCGCAGCAGAGAGATGGCGGATGAGGTATCTCCNGCCGAGAGGGAGGCCGCGCCGGCNCCGTAGAGTATCTTTTGCTGAAGCTCCAGGTCAGCCGCCGAGGGACGGGCGATCCGGTCGATAGCCGCGAGGGCACGCCTATAGTCCCCCTGCGAGTAAAAGAGTGACGCGAGATNGCGNTCTATGGCCGGGGCATATTCGGAATCGGGGAAGAGACGGATGAAATCCTCCAGCATCTCGACCGATGAATCGAACGGGATATTGCCCCCCTTCGAGCGTGCGGCTACATAATCATAAAGAGCGGTCTCNGCCACTTTCCTGTCATATCCCATNCGNTAGGCCTTCTCGAAGTTNATGGCGGCTCCGGAGGGATTGCCGTCGGCNGCCTCGATTTGGCCGAGATAGAGNAGNGCCCCTTGTCCGACGGCATCATCCTCNTCGGCCACGCTGCTGAAGCGTGCGGCGGCCGAGCGCAGGTCGCCGGCGGCGTATTCGCAGCATCCGAGGGCATAGATGGCGTCCGGGGTGGTGTATTTGCCGGCATCGGCCAGGTAGGCGTCGAGGGGCCCGCGGGCTGAAATAAGATCGCCGGTCTCATAATATGANAGACCNAGCACTCGACGGGTGCCGGCNGCCAGTTCGGGAGCNGTGTCGCGGCGNAGCACATTCAGGGCCATGCGGATGCAGCCCTCCCAATCACCCTGACGGAACAGGAGCTGGGCGATATAATAATCGGGGCAGATTCCCGCNGTGTCGGCGCGGGAGTCGTCGGCGCGCAGGTCGCGGCTCACCCGCTCGAACTTACGCAGNGCCTCGGCGTCACGATGCTCCACATAATCGATATAAGCGTCATAGTATAGGGCGGCGGGGTAATAATCCTTGTCATCGAGAATCGACTTTATAAGGGGGAGGGCTNCGTGAATGTCGNCCGTGNTTATNAGACACAAGGCTTTCCGATAGGCGCAGCGGTTGCGGGTGGTGGCATCGAAAGCGTCGATATCNATGAGGTCGTAGGCGCGGAGGNCCTCNGTCCAGTCATGGGCGAAGAAATGGAAATCGGCCAGNCAGATGCGAGCGTCGCGGGCGTTGGCCGAGGCGGGATACTCGTCGAGGAACTCATCGAGGACACTCAGACATCGCGGATCCGAGGTTTCATAATAGGCGGAACCGAGCAGGAACANGAATTCCTCGGCCTCGGCGGGGGAGAGNGGGATATTCTCGGTGGCGATATGTGAGAGCTGGTCGACTGTGCCACGGTAGTTGCCNCCGGCCATCATCGAGCGTCCCTTTCGGAGNAAGGCTGACTGNGTGACNTCGGCCGGCCCGACGACGGGTAGGGCCGATATGGCTGATGCGGAGAGCGTCAGCGCGAGGAGAAGTATTTTGCCGTAGTGCTTCATAAGCGTCGGATAGGAGGGGATAAAAAACAAAAAATCGGCTTCCTAAGAGGGAAGTCGATTTTCCGGTGGGCGATTACGGATTCGAACCGCAGACCCTCTGCTTGTAAGGCAGACGCTCTAAACCAGCTGAGCTAATCGCCCGGGTTGACAGCCGAGACTGTCGGGGATATTTTAATCGGTGGGCGATTACGGATTCGAACCGCAGACCCTCTGCTTGTAAGGCAGACGCTCTAAACCAGCTGAGCTAATCGCCCGATTGCGAGTGCAAAGTTAGTATGAAATTTNGGTTTGTGCAAATTTTTCGGCAACTTTTTTTGAAAAATTTTTCATTTTTTTTGACGCATATATTGCTGTAATCGCTTAATTGGCTGATTTTCCGTGGATTGAGGTGTCNGTCAGTTGGACTCTCACAGACTCCTCNTGAATGGCTGAAAATATGGATCGGATAAAATTTTCGCTCATGTCGAGTTGGCGGCCTGCCTCCACGCGTGATGAGAGGATGTCGCCGAAGCGTGCGCTCTGCACGACCGGNATATGTTGCGACCGCTTGTATTCGCCGATTTCGCGAGAGACATCCATACGTTTGGCCAGNACTTCGAGGAGTTCCGTGTCGAGCCGGTCGATCTGTCGGCGCAGTCCGGCGAGNGTTTCGGCNGGGGCCGGNGCGGAACGGTAGACGAGGCTGTCGAGGATGACTCCGAGACTTTCGGGAGTCACCTGTTGGGCTGCGTCGCTCCATGCGCAGTCCGGGTCGCGGTGAGTCTCGATGATAAGGCCGTCGAGTCCCATGTCGAGTGCCTGTTGCGAGAGNGGGGCGATTAGTTCGCGGCGTCCCCCGATATGGCTCGGATCNCATATGATCGGGAGNCGGGGATAACGGATGCGNAGTTCGAGGGGGATTCGCCACAGTGGATTGTTCCGGTAGGTGGTCGGGCCGTAGGTGGAGAATCCCCGGTGGATTACACCCAGACGNCGCAGACCGGCGTTATATAGTCTCTGGAGGGCTCCGATCCATAGTTCGAGGTCGGGGTTGAGAGGATTCTTGACGAGCACCGGCACATCGGGATTGACAGCGGCTATCGCNGCGGCGATTTCATCCATNGCGAAAGGNTTGGCAGTGGTGCGCGCCCCGATCCAGAGGAGATCGACGCCTGCCTTGAGTGCCGCCTCGACGTGGGCGCGGGTGGCCACTTCTGTGGCGGTCCTCATTCCGGTCAGAGCCTTCACCTCGCGGAGCCANGGAAGNCCCTCTTCGCCTACACCCTCGAATCCCCCNGGTTTGGTGCGGGGTTTCCAGATTCCGGCTCTGAATATGGTCACGCCCGTCGCGGCGAGACGGCGAGCGGTCTCAAGCATCTGATCGCGAGTCTCNGCGCTGCAGGGACCCGATATGATTATGGGCTTTGAAAGTTCGGTGCCTCCGATGGCCAATGGAAGAAGTTCGGTCATTTCCTTGTTATATGAAATGTTATATGAAATACGTCGTCTTATAGTATGTATGAATCCTGTAGAAATATGGTAAAATTACCAAAAACCGACGGTATGGGCAAGAGTATATAGATTTTAATTATTAATTTTGTAAAAAAAGAATGATGAATCAGGAAAACGATAATATATCTGAGGCTCCCGCCCCGCAGACCGCGCATATCAGAATCGAGGATTACGATTATCCGTTGCCCGACGGGCGNATCGCTCTGCATCCNCTTNCCGAGCGCGACTCCTGCCGGCTGATCGTCAGCGGCGGNGACGGGTCGGTNGAGGAGACGACCTTCAGNCGTCTCGATTCCCTTCTCCCCCCGGATGCGCTTATGATATGCAATGAGACGCGAGTCATCAATGCCCGCATGGAATTCCATAAATCCACGGGGGGGCGTATCGAGGTGTTTNTGCTCGAACCGTATGCCCCCTCGGATTATGTGCTTAGTTTCGCGGCACGCGAACGGTGTATCTGGACCTGCATGATCGGCAACCTCAAGAAATGGAAGGATGAGACTCTTTTCAAGAATGTCGAAATCGAGGGTCGGTCGGTGANGCTGGGCGCCCGGTTGCTTCCCCTCGCGGAGNATGAGGCNCCGTCGGCCACGAGAAGGGTGGAATTCAGCTGGGACAGCCCGGACGTGACCTTCGCCACCATCGTGGAGCACGCGGGCAACATTCCGATTCCACCCTATCTGAAGAGNGCGTCGGAGGCTTCCGACCTCNACGATTATCAGACCGTCTATTCGCGTGTGGAGGGTTCTGTGGCCGCCCCGACGGCGGGCTTGCACTTCACTCCGGAACTTTTCGCCCGACTCGGCGCGCGGGGTGTCGATGTCAGGAAGGTGACGCTGCATGTGGGAGCGGGCACCTTTCAGCCCGTGAAGAGNGCCGAAATCGGCGATCATCCGATGCACACGGAGACGATACATGTCGATATCGACGTGATACGCTCCATCGCCGATGCCATGGAGCAGGGGAGACCCGTGGTGGCGGTCGGCACNACTTCAGTGCGCACTATCGAGTCGCTTCCCTGGCTCGGACTTCTGAGCCGCACGCGNCCCGTGGATGACGCGGAGGCCATGCACGTCGACCAATGGCTCGCCTATGATCCGGCCTACGAGGGGGAGACCGGGGNAANCCTGCTCCGCGAACTCNTAGAGCGTATGGAGAATGCGGGCCTGGATGCNTTGACCGGCTCGACGGCAATCATGATTGCCCCGGGATTCAAATGGAGGGTCACTGATATGATGGTCACCAACTTCCATCAGCCTCAATCCACGCTTCTACTGCTGGTAGGGAGTTTNNTNGAGGGTTTCGACACNCCGGAGAAGCCCCGTTGGCGGCAGATCTACGAGCGTGCGCTGGCCGGCGATTACCGTTTCCTTTCCTATGGCGACGCCTGCCTGTTCAGCCGGCGCAAATCATAACAGAATATCCCCGGGAACGAGATTAGAGCGATGATATATCAGCTGATTTACCGTCCGGAGGGGATTGCGGAGCCGGTGAGGCTCCCCCTCTCCAAGTCGATAGCCATAAGGGTATCGGCTCTCAACGCTGTCGCCCGTCGGCAGGGNGNANGGGCGACTGTTGTGCCGGAACTCAGCGACTGCGACGATGCGCGCTATTTCAATGCCGCCATCGGGGCGCTTGAAGAGGGTCGGCGTGATATTTACATAGGGGAGGGNGGAGCGCCCCTGCGCTTCTTCACGGCTCTCGCCGCTTCGATGNCNGGAGTGGAGATAGANCTGACNTGNGCCTCCTCCCTCATGNCGCGGCCGCTCAAACCTCTGCTTGANGNGTTGGATATGGCGGGTGCCGACATTGTCTGCACAACCCGCGAGGGCTATCCTCCGTTAACNATAAGNGGNCGTCTTCTGCGACCGNCCGNNNTCCGGCTCGATCCCTCGGTCAGTTCGCAGTTCGTGTCGGCCCTGATGCTTGCCTCACCGCTNTGGGAGAGAGGGTTGAATCTTGAGTTTACCGANGGCCGGCCGGTCTCCGCCCCTTATATCGCCATGACGGCGGAGGTTATGCGGAGGTTCGGCGCGGAGGTGGGNGTGTCGGAAGGGGGTATCCGTGTAGAGCCGGGGCGGCTGTCGCCTCCGANGCGATTCGAGGTAGAGACGGATTGGAGCGCGGCATCATATTTTTATGAACTCGCGCTGCTTCTCCCCGGAAGGGATATACCCGTCGGGCGCTTGAGCCGGCCTGATAATTCGCTGCAGGGAGACTCCATCTGCAACGCAATGTTCAATCTTTTTGGAGTCAGGACCATATGGGCCTCCGACGGCTCGGCGACGCTCAGATGTGACGAGACTATTCTCAATGAGCTGCGCAGAATGGATACTCCCCTTGAACTCGACCTTAACTCCACTCCGGATCTCATGCCGGCCATAGCCGTGGGGCTTTGCTTCGCGGGCATCCGGTTCCGACTGACCGGCATAAGGCATCTTCGTCATAAGGAGAGCGACCGTCTGACGGTGATAGCCAACGAACTGGAGAAGGTGGGTTACCGGGTGGAAACCGGAGCCGACCATATGGCATGGACGGGTGGGCGCATGCCGACGGCGGAAAATGAGGTGATCGCCACATATTCGGATCATCGAATAGCGATGGCGTTCGCTCCGGCAGCCGTAAAGCTTCCCTATCTTGCGATAGAGAATCCGGGAGTGGTCGAGAAATCATTTCCCGGTTATTGGGATGCGTTGAAGGGATTGGGATTCGAGATCAGGCGCTTCGGATCATGACCGGTATGCGGATTATGATGGCATCCGACCTTGGATATAAATAATAGTAAGAGCTTATGTTGACATTCATGACCAACGCCATGATCGGCGTGATATTGATATCGGTGGCATCCGCGATGGTGGGCAGCTATATAGTGACTCGACGTATGGTGTTTATCTCCGGAGGTATTACCCACGCATGTTTCGGCGGCCTCGGGCTCGGTTATTATCTCGGGATTTCACCGATGCTGATGGCCTCTTTGTTTGCCGTCGGCGGATCGTTGGGGGTGGAGCATTTGTCGCGTCGGGGGGAGCGGCGGGATTCGGCAATCGCCGTGATATGGGCGTTGGGGATGGCATTGGGAATATTGTTCATTTTCCTGACCCATGGGTTTGTGCCGGAGTTGAACACGTTTCTCTTCGGCAATGTGCTGACCATCACGCGAGCCGACCTATGGGCCTTCGCGGGATTGACGGGAGTGCTTCTGCTGTTCTATGCTATCTTCCATCCGTTGATAGTCACGGTGAGTTTCGACCAGGACTTCGCGCGGACGCGCAATCTGCCGGTAGGGTTCATCAACGTGGCTATGACAATTCTTGTGGCGGTGACGATTGTGCTGACGATCAGGATGATAGGGATAATGTTGCTGATGTCGCTCGTGTCGTTGCCGCAGATGGTGGCCGAGCGTTTCACTCACCGTTACTGGCGGATGGTCATCATGTCGGTCGGAGTGTCGCTGGCGGGTTGCCTCGGAGGTCTCTGGGCGGCTTACTGGATCAGTGTGCCGGCCTCGGCCTCTATCGTTCTCCTTCTCGTGGCTTTCTATGCCTTGGCGGCCTTGAAACGTTGAGGTTTTCTCCTCCGCTGCCGGGCGCATTGAAGGGAGGGAGATGTTATTTCACCTTGATACCGGCTGCCCGGATGCGGTCGGCGATTCGTTCGAGTTCCGGTTTCTCCACCTTTTCAAGTCTCTCCTCGGGAGTGGAGCGGTCGAGGGAGTAGATCATGACCTCCTTGGGATTGATCTCGCGGTAAGCGGCGATGAGGGCCTCGATCTCTTGGTCAGTGGTATTGTCGATGTGTCGGCCATTGTGTTCGCCACGCAGGAACATTGTCTGGATGATACCCTCGCCACTGAATTGCTTGAGGGCCTCCACAAGTCGTTCCACGGTAAAGTCCGCGCTCACCGGATTGTCGATAAGCCGCATCGTGGGATCGATGGCGGAGTCGAGTTTCAATATGTTATTGTCGACCAACCGGAGAGCCGCGGCCACTTTAGGGTCGAAGATACGGGTGGAATTGGTCAGGACGGATGTTTTTGCCTGAGGAAAATACTTGTCGCGCAGTTCGTTGACTATCCCGACGACTTCGGCGAACTGGGGATGGAGCGTAGGCTCACCGTTTCCGCTGAAGGTGATGACGTCGAGATTCTCACCCTTCTCCTTCATTTCTCTGAGTTTCTTCTCGAGATCCAGACGCACACGTCGGGTGGTAGGTAGGCCGGTGGTGCCGGTGCCCTGTGAATTGTAGCCGGCCTCGCAATATACGCAGTCGAATGTACACACCTTACCGTCGTCGGGAAGCAGGTTGATACCGAGCGATGTTCCCAGCCGGCGGCTGTGGATAGGTCCGAATACGGTGGAATGAAATAATACAGTCTGATCTTTTCCCATTGCTAACTTAATCTTTTCTGCAAATATAGGTCATTTCCGCCGGAAATCCAAATTATCTGCGCGGAGTATGCGATGACCTGTGCATGCTCAATACTGTTGTGTGCATTCTTCCAGATCCAGTACGGTGGTACGTTTGTGGTAAAACTCCTCCATCTTAGAAAGGATATAGGCTCTTGGAATGGTGTCCATTTCAGGTAGTTGCACTATTCCTATGCCCCATATGCCGTAGATTGAGTCGGGTGGAGGGTCAGAGATACCGTCATGATGCTGCAGGTCGGGTATATTCGGTTTATCGGACTTACACACTGCCAGCCAACCTCTCCATTCCCCTGTCAGGTTGGCCGGGATACTCAGACTGTACTGTCCGGCACTTTTCCACCGGAGACCAAGACCTTCCCATGCATCCTCCGTAATATGGATTATGGTATCGCCTGAAATGGAGTATAGTCTCTCGATATGGATTGGCTCACCATTGAAAATGCCAAACGTCACGGAGGTCGCTCCCGCATCTACAGGCAGTGGAACCATTTCCGACCATGCGTATATGGGTTGATCGTAGTTCTCAATTTCGAATTCTCTCAAGAATATCGACATTCCCGGTATAAAATAGCCATATTTAATAACTTTATCTACAACGTTTCTATCATAGTCAGGGTGTCCGGGTGCGACATCAGCTTGATAGAGAATAGATGCGGTGTCGCATATGAATGTATCCACAAGATACTC
>JAAVDV010000029.1 GCA_014801595.1 Bacteroides sp. | reverse complement strand
CGTGCGGTTTGTGATTGCAAAGTTAGGTATTTTTTCCGAATTATGCAAGTCTATTCTTATTTTATTTCTTAAGTAGCTGTTCAAATTAAAACGATATAATGAAGTCATCATTCCAATGAACGAATCTCGCATATCCTCCGCTTGTCGATTTTGGCCGCTTTGGCCTTGTCGTTCAGTCACGATGCCCGCATCGCTCCTTCGCTCCGCGCCCAAATCGACTCAAAATCGCCAGAGCGTATAATATGCGTTTAATTTGACCAGCTACTTATCTTTTTTAGCGTGGCAGGGTTGGAGGTCTCGTTTTTTTTGATTAAGTTTGCCGCAGTAAGTATTCCGAAGTGGTCTAAACTTATCTACGAAAGTGGTCTAAACTTATCTACGATTGAGCATAAGCAATAGATCTCTTCTTTAATGAAGAATTAAACTCAGCCCTCTTCTCCGATTTTTTCATCCCTGAAAAAATATCTATCACTGTTCATCCGGCTCCACCCCCGGAGGGCCAAAACCGACTGACATTATGTTGAATTCTTTTTTTGAAAATTTAAAAGCTAAGGCCCCGAAATTGCTTGCGGTTTCTTTGTCGATGCTTTCCGCTACGGCGGCTTTTTCCGCCGTCTCCCATCCGGACTCATTGATAAACCTTAAGGCCGCCTCTACAAAAATCGTGTATCTCGACGGTAAACCTACGGATACCGCCACCCTATCGGCCGATAAGGATTCCGTCTATCGCCTGATCCAGAATTTCTATTATGACCAGTTCCGTCACTTCCAGGATCCCGACGCCCCCTATTTCCTCTTCATGAGCAAGGAGGCGGGGCTATCGATGGGTATCGGTGGAAGTGTCAGAATGCGAGCTTACTATGATTGGCACGGAGCGGTGCCCACATCCTCGTTCGCCCCTTATACAATCCCGATTCCGGCCAATCCTCTCTCGACGCGACATTTCGCGACAACTCCCTCGGGGACAGGACTGTTCTTTCGCGTGATTGGATATAACCGCACTCTCGGCGCATATCAGCTCTATATAGAGACCGATTTCACCGGATACCAGGGTCGCGGACTGAAACTTAAGAAGGCCTATGCAACAGTCAGGGATTTCACCGTAGGCTATGCCACCTCCACCTTCTCCGACCCCGCCGCCCAACCCGTGGTAATCGATGCGGCCGGCAACAACAATAAGTTCTCGCATACCTCGGTGCTCGTGCGCTACATGCCATCCTTCCGCAACCGATGGTATGTCGGCGTGTCGCTCGAGACACCGGCCACGTCGGTCGACCAGACATTGACCGCCGCCCGGCCATGTTCGGAATGGCTTCCCGACGCGGCAGCCCTCGTACAGTATCAGTGGACCCCCGGCCAACACGTGCGCCTCAGCGGCATAGTGCGCTCGCTGACATATCGCCGTACCGACACCGGCAAGAGACATAATCTCGCGGGCTGGGGGTTGAATCTCAGTTCGGTGGCTCACCCCTTCCGCCAGTTGACAACCTACGCCAATCTCACCGGCGGCCGCGGCATAGCCGGTCTCGGAGGCGATATGCAATATGGCCAATATGACCTCATCACAGATCCCGGCGACGCGGCAACGCTATATTCACCGGCCACACTGGGATGGTCGGTGGGGCTACAGTATAACTTCCGCCCCAACTTCTTCCTGTCGGTTGCCGGAAGCCAGACATATCTCTACACCCGCGACGGCTCACCGGGCGACGAATACCGCTGCGGCACTTTCGCATGCGCCACCGCCTACTGGAATATACTGCCGCGTCTTGCCGTGGCAGGCGAGATTGACTACGGCCGCCGCGAGAATCGCTCGGATGCGGCGCGCAACGCCTGGCGTGCCAACGTCATGTGTGCATTTTCATTCTAAATTGTAAATTGTTTATCTGCACCGTCAGCTGCGCGGGCGGTGCAGATACCAATGCAGACAACCGACGAAAAGCGCACCGCCGAGGATATTGCCAATCGTAGCCGGAACGAGGTTTCTCCATAAGCAATCCCCCACCCCGATCGGAGCCCCCTCCATCATCGCGAGGGGAAGATAGAACATATTGGCGATGCAATGTTCATATCCCAATACGACGAAGGCCATGACCGGCAGCCAGCATCCGAAAGCCTTTTCCAACAGGTTATGGCCCGCAAGCGCCAGCCACACACCAAGGCATACGAACCAGTTGGCCCCTATCCCTTTCAGCAGCACGACGCCCCATGGCATGGATGTCTTGGCCACACCGATGCCCACGATGGCGGAATGCCAAGGGTCGGACGCGACGAGCCCCGTAAGATACACCAGTAGATAGGTGAACCCCACGGCTCCCACGAAATTTCCAAGATACACCAGGCTCCAGTTGGCCATTACAGCCCCCGCGCCGTAGCGCCGCTCCATATAGGCGGGCACGAGCATGGCGTTATTGCCCGTGAAGAGCTCCGCGCCGAGCACCACGACCAGTATCAGGCCGATCGGGAACATCGTCCCGGCCAGAAGTTTCGCCATCGCCGGATTGGCCGCCGTCACTCCCGGGAAGCCGAATCCCACGGTCAGCGACAGGATGCCCCCCATCGCTATGAACGCCCCGGCGGCTATTGCCGCCACGAAAAGGCGGCCGGGATGCTTCATCGTATTCTCAACTTTGAGACTGCCCGCCGCAAGGGAGGCCGCGAGTGTCTCAGAGGGTGTCTTAATATGCATTATTCCTGACTTTGTAGGTTCTGAAAACTTTCTGCAAAGTTAAGAATATTCCCTCTCAAATACAAACGGCTCCCGGCGAACCCCGGACTGCCCCCTACCCCTGCTTAAGCGCGGCAATCCGCTCGGGGGTGAGGATAGTGTGACGCTTGTCAAACCTCAACGCGTTGAGTTGCAGCGGGGTCAGTTTTCTTGCCGATACAAGATCCGGCTTCGGGATGCGCTTAATTTTCCTCTTCATAGTCATCATCAGAATTATCGTCATTCTCCACCAGCGGCATAACGGCGTTCAATCCAAGCATAACCACTACATATGCCAGCCCCAGGGCCACAAATTCCACCGAGACCGGGAAGGCCATCTTCAGCCAACCTCCGAAGAGATAGCAGAAGAATAGGAGCCAAAGCGACGCCTGGACACAGACACAAAGCGTACACCACTTATGGGCCTTGAATCTCTGATACCATATGCTCCAGAATGTAAAGGGGAGACAGCAGAGATTGCACAACGCCAGCCATGGCAAAGTCTGTGGCAACAGCAGGAGTGCCAGCAGGCTGACCGAGAAATAGGCGAATCCCACCTCGCTCCAACCGAACAGGCCGAAGAACTTCGAGGCCTTCGTCTTCAATATGCTGTCGCAGCCCCCCGCCTCAAGCACGCTGCAGACTCTGTCGGCGGCGGGATTATGAATCTTTAGCGATTTCTGCACAAGCAGATAAGTGATATACAATCCCGCCATATAGATAGCCATAACAAGCATAGTCGACCAGCTGCGCCATATACCGTTGACCACCACAAGATACCCCGTGAGCAGCACCGCACACAGGAGGAGCACCCACTTCTTGGCCCGCATCAGGAAATCTATCCGGGCATGACGCTTGTAGGAGGGTTCGGCAGAATCATCGGAAGGATAGGAGATGAACACATTTCCATCCCAGACGCGCTTGAAATCGGCTTCCGGCACCGTTTCCTCCACACCCTGAGTAAGATAGGTGACATTACCTCCCTCCAGACCGGTGACTATGGTGAAGCCGTCGGCCGTGTGGGCTATGAACGGGGGCGTCAGTTTAAGGAGTTCATCCTTATCCTCAAGCATAAAACCCTCGGACTTCACGCCATAATCCTCCAGCAGTTTCGACAGACCGAAAAGCGTCTTGAAAGGCATCTTCTCACCTCTCGACCGCGTATAGGCGGGAGTGTATGGCACACCGAGCGCCTCCAGATAGTCTGTGATCAGACTGTGACTATTTATGGACTTTGCCATAACCATCGGGGATTTTAGAGAAACGACTGTATCTTGTCGAGCAAAAACTGCCCGTCCATCTCACCGCTCTCACGCCATACCGGCTTACCGTCGCGATAGATGATAAATGTCGGGGTGGAGCGGATCTGCTCCACATCGGCAAGCTCCTGATTCTCATCCAGATCCAGCTGATAGATGTCGACCTGACCCTCCAGAAGCTCCTTGATTTCTTCGACGACAGGCATCATTTTTCTGCAATGAGGGCACCATGTGGCGTAAAACTCCACCAAAACGACGGGAGTAGAATTGATTGCTTCAGTGTATTTCATAGTATTGATAATTTTGTGCGGCAGTGCCCAAGGCATCCGCCGCCTGAGTGTTTTCCTATATAACGTCCCCCGCCCCGTCACTGTTTGAGAGAATAATATGTATCGCGTAAAAAATATTAAATGCAGAGGGTCCCGGGGCATAAAAACAAAAAGTCGGGGCCTACATATGCGGAATTTGAAAAAAAAGCAGTAAATTTGCATTCGGAAAACTATATCAAGACACTTCATAACCTCCGACCGCGATGCATGCAGTGAAAACCGCCCGACTCATCCTTGAGGACGGCACGACCTTTACAGGTAAATCTTTCGGTTATCCCGGCTCTACGTCAGGCGAAGTCGTGTTCAACACGGCCATGACCGGCTATCCGGAAAGCCTCACCGACCCCTCCTACGAGGGACAGATTCTCGTCACCACCTATCCCATACTGGGCAATTACGGCGTTCCGCCGCGCCGGGAGAAGGATGACGTCAGCGAGTACTACGAATCCGACCATATCCACGCCCGCGCCATCGTGGCCCAGGACTATTCCTGGAACCACTCCCATTGGCAGGCTGACCGTTCGCTGGCCCAATGGCTCAACGAGGAGAAGATTCCCGGCATCTACGGAATCGACACCCGGGCTCTTACGAAACTTCTGCGCGAGAAAGGCTCCATGCTGGGCAAGATAGTCGTGGAGGGAGCGGAAGAGCCTGATTTCTACGACCCCAACCGCGAGAATCTCGTGGCCAAAGTCTCCTGCAAGGAGGTAGAGGAACATGGCTCCGGCGACAAGACGGTAGTGCTCGTCGACTGCGGAGTGAAGCACAACATCATACGTTGCCTCACGAAGCGGGGCCTCAAGGTGATACGCGTGCCCTGGGACTATGACTTCAACACCATCCCCTGCGACGGCATCTTCATCTCCAACGGACCCGGCAACCCCGACATGGTCGACGTCACGGTAGAGAACCTCAAGAAAGCCCTGGAGGGCGACAAGCCCGTCTGCGGCATCTGCATGGGCAATCAGCTTCTCAGCCGCGCAGCGGGAGCCAAGACCTACAAACTCAAATACGGCCACAGAAGCCACAACCAGCCCGTGCGCCGCGCCGGCACCGACCGTTGCTACGTGACATCACAGAACCACGGATTCGCCGTCGACGACACCACACTCCCCGCCGACTGGGAACCCCTCTTCATCAACATGAACGACGGCACCAACGAGGGCATACGCCACAAAACGAAGCCCTTCTTCTCCGCCCAGTTCCATCCCGAGGCATCATCCGGACCGAAGGACACCGAGTTCCTCTTCGACGAATTCGTGGCGATGCTCTGAATCACCAAAGTCGCCGGAGCCCATAACCCACATATCCCCGGCGATCAATACATTCCCCAACATCGAACCATACGATATGAACGACAAGATAAAGAAGGTGCTCCTCCTCGGCTCGGGAGCCCTGAAAATCGGAGAGGCCGGTGAATTCGACTATTCCGGCTCGCAGGCCCTCAAGGCCATGAAGGAGGAGGGAATCGAGACCGTGCTCATCAATCCCAACATAGCCACCGTCCAGACCTCCGAAGGTTTCGCCGATAAAATCTACTTCCTCCCGGTCACACCGGAATTCGTGGAGCGCGTCATCGAAAAGGAGCGCCCGGACGGCATCCTGCTCGCCTTCGGCGGACAGACAGCCCTCAACTGCGGCGTGAAACTATATGAGAGCGGTATCCTTGAGAAATACGGTGTGCAGGTGCTCGGTACCCCCGTGCAGGCCATCATCGACACCGAAGACCGCGAGCTCTTCGTCAAGAAGCTCGACGAAATCAACGTCAAGACAATCAAGAGCGAGGCCGTGGAATCGGTCGGCGCCGCAATCAAAGCTGCCGAACGCCTCGGCTACCCCGTCATCGTGCGCGCCGCCTATGCCCTCGGAGGTCTCGGCTCCGGATTCTGCGACAATGAGGAGGAGCTGGTCAGCCTGACAGAGAAAGCCCTCTCCTTCTCCCCCCAGGTGCTCGTTGAGAAGAGCCTCAAGGGATGGAAAGAGGTGGAGTATGAAGTCGTGCGCGACCGCTTCGACAACTGCATAACCGTCTGCAACATGGAGAACTTCGACCCGCTCGGCATCCACACCGGCGAGAGTATCGTCGTGGCCCCCTCGCAGACCCTCTCCAACGAGGATTACCATTACCTCCGCAAACTCGCCATCAAGATCATCCGCCATATCGGCATCGTCGGCGAGTGTAACGTGCAGTATGCCTTTGACCCCGAATCGATGGACTATCGCGTCATCGAGGTCAACGCGCGCCTGAGCCGCTCATCGGCCCTCGCATCCAAAGCCACCGGTTATCCCCTGGCCTTCGTGGCCGCCAAACTCGGTCTTGGCTACGGTCTTTTCGACCTCAAGAACTCAGTCACAAAGGAGACATCCGCCTTCTTCGAGCCGGCCCTCGACTACTGTGTGGTCAAGCTGCCGCGCTGGGACCTCGGAAAATTCCATGGTGTGCGCCGCGAGATCGGCTCATCCATGAAATCCGTCGGAGAGGTGATGGCCATCGGACGCACATTCGAGGAGGCCATGCAGAAGGGTCTCCGAATGATCGGACGCGGCATGCACGGCTTCACCGAGAACAAGGAGATGAAAATCGACGACATCGACTCCGCCCTCTCGACCCCGACCGACAACCGCATCTTCGTTATCGCCGAGGCTATGAAACGCGGATACAGCGTGGACCGCATCCATGAGCTCACCAAGATCGACCGATGGTTCCTCTATAAGCTTGACAACATCATGCAGACGAGCCGTGAACTCGAAGCCTACGACTCGCTCGACGCTCTCCCCGATGAGCTTCTGCGTCAGGCCAAGCANCAGGGATTCAGCGATTTCCAGGTGGCCCGCTGNGTCTTCAAGAACCCCGACGACACGCCCGANAACCTCAGCCTGCGTGTACGCGCCCACCGCAAGGAGCGCGGCATAGTGCCCGTAGTGAAGCAGATCGACACCCTCGCCGCCGAATATCCCGCGCAGACCAACTACCTCTACATCACCTACAACGGCACGACCAACGACGTCGACTTCAAGCATGACCACCGCTCGATCGTCGTCCTCGGCTCGGGAGCCTATCGCATCGGTTCATCGGTAGAGTTCGACTGGTGCTCCGTAAATGCCCTTATGACCGTCAAGAAAGAGGGATGGCGCTCGGTGATGATCAACTACAATCCGGAGACNGTGTCGACCGACTACGACATGTGTGACCGTCTCTATTTCGACGAGCTCACATTCGAGCGCGTGATGGATATCCTCGACCTTGAGCAGCCCCACGGCACAATCCTGAGCGTAGGCGGCCAGATACCCAACAACCTGGCCATGCGTCTTGACGAACAGGGCGTCAACATTCTCGGCACATCCGCCAAGAGCATCGATAACGCCGAAGACCGCCACAAATTCTCATCCATGCTCGACCGCCTCGGCATCGATCAGCCCCGTTGGCGCGAGCTGACGTCGAAGGCCGACATCGACGCCTTCATCGAGGAGGTAGGCTTCCCGGTCCTCGTCCGTCCGAGCTACGTGCTCTCCGGAGCGGCCATGAACGTCTGCTCCAACCCCGAGGAGCTGGATCGCTTCCTGCGTCTGGCGGCCAACGTATCGAAGCAGCATCCCGTCGTGGTCAGCGAGTTTATCCAGAACGCCAAGGAAATCGAGATGGATGCCGTGGCGCAGAATGGAGAAATCAAGGCCTACGCGATTTCGGAACACATCGAGTTTGCCGGCGTACACTCCGGCGACGCCACAATCCAGTTCCCCCCGCAGAAACTCTACGTGGAGACCATGCGCCGCATCAAGAAGGTGTCAGGCCAGATCGCACGCGCCCTCAACATTTCGGGTCCCTTCAACATCCAGTTCCTCGCCAAGAACAACGACATCAAGGTGATCGAGTGTAACCTGCGCGCATCCCGCTCCTTCCCCTTCGTCAGCAAAGTNCTGAAAATCAACTTCATCGACCTCGCAACGAAAGTGATGCTCGGATTGCCGGTAGAGAAGCCCAACAAATCGGCGTTCGACCTCGACTACGTAGGTATCAAGGCCTCACAGTTCTCATTCTCCCGCCTGCAGGGTTCCGACCCTGTCCTCGGAGTCGATATGAGCTCCACGGGTGAGGTGGGCTGTCTCGGCACAGATACCGGCGAAGCCGTGCTCAAAGCCATGCTTGCCGTCGGCCACCGTATCCCCAAGCGTGGAGTTCTGCTCTCCACCGGCAGCGCGCGCCAGAAAGCAGCCATGCTCACATCGGCCCAGCTGCTCCACAAGAACGGCTATACCATCTACGCCACCAAGGGCACCCACGCCTTCCTGAGCGAGAACGGTATCCCCGCCGTGCGTGTCTACATGCCCTCGCAGCCCGATGAGCATCCGCAGGCACTCGAACTCCTTCANCGTAAGGATATCGATCTGGTGGTGAATGTGCCGAAGAATCTGACCCCCACCGAGTTGAGCAACGGTTACAAGATCCGTCGCGCGGCGATCGATCTCAATATTCCGTTGCTGACCAACACCCGTCTTGCCGAGGCCTTCATATCGGCATTCACATCGCTCAAACCCAACGAAATAGAAATTAAGGCCTGGAATGAATACTAAGGTCGAGACTGTCTACCGGGAGCTGCGCCAACGTCTGGCGCGGCTCACCGGCTCCGACGGGGAGGCNACCGCCATGGCGCGCCTCATTTTCCATGCCGTAAANGGCTGGGACACCACCGCGCTCGTCATACACGCGGCCGATGACCTGTCGGAATCCACCATCGATATAATTGAAAAAATACTGGAGCGGCTGCGCAACGGCGAGCCGCTCCAATATATTCTCGGCGAAGCCGGCTTCTACGGCATGAATCTCCGCGTCACTCCCGCCACACTGATTCCGCGTCAGGAGACGGAGGAACTCGTGGAGATAATCGTGGATGAGATGAAAGGCCGNCGCGACCTGCGGGTGCTCGACGTTGGCACAGGCAGCGGGGCCATCGCGCTCGCCCTGAGCCGCAACCTTGAGTTTCCGGATGTCACCGCCATGGATGTCAGCCGGGAGGCACTTGAAGTGGCGCGCGAGAACGCCGCCCGTCTGCACGCCCGCATACACTTCCTGGANGCCGATATCTTCATTTGGGAGCCGTCGCCACGAAGTTTCGACATCATAGTCAGCAATCCGCCGTATGTCATGGAGAGGGAGCGCAAGGATATGGAGCGACATGTGGTTGAACATGAACCGGCCTCCGCCCTCTTCGTTCCGGATGANGATCCTCTCCTGTTTTATCGGCGTATCGCCGATATAGGCACCCGGGCTCTCGTCTCGGGNGGACGCATATACTTTGAGATCAATCCCCTCTGTGCGGATGATATGGTCGATATGATGCGCTCCATGGATTATAAAGACATCCGCCTCGCGACCGACATAAGCCGGCGCAGGAGATTTCTGACTGCGACAGCACCNGACTGACACACCCCCACCCCGACTATGAAGTAATGGATAAGGAGAAAAAAAGGAAACGCCCTGTCAGCGAGGAGNNCATGCGNNTGCGCATGGCCGATCTCTGCGCGCGCACGGAGCAATGCTCCGCCGATCTTCGCGAGAAAATGCGCCGGGCCGGACTCGCATCCGACGCCATCGAAAGGATTCTCACCGCGCTGAAGGAACAGAAATTTCTCGATGATTCGCGCTTCGCCCGCGCCTACGCCCGCGACAAATCACGTTTCGCAGGCTGGGGGGTGATGAAAATCAGACAGGGTCTCGCGGCCAAACGTATCCCCGCGCCCGACATCGCGCAGGGCATCGCGGCTATCGACCGCCGGGAATACATCGACGCNTTCAAGCGCGCCGCCCTCGCCAAAGCCCGTTCGCTTGATCTGACCGAGCCGACGGATGTGCAGAAACTCTACCGCCATCTCGCNTCGCGNGGATATGAGGGCGCGCTNATNTCAAAAGTAATCAATTACCTGAGAAGCCACTAATAACTCCGGNAAATCAGACTGTNACGGCCAGAGTCAATATGGAAATGCGCGCGTCAGGCACNCCCGCGAGCACGGCATCGGCNGCCGATGTNAGGGTGGCNCCTGTGGTGCAGACGTCATCNATCAAAAGAATACCCTTCCCGGCGTAAGACTCCGGATGGTCCAGACGAAAAATTCCGTCGGCATTCACAAGACGTTCCTCAGCGCTTACACGNGTCTGGCTCCTGTGGGGNCGGAATGCCTTCAGATCACGGCTGACGGGGATACCCGTCACATCGGATACTCCGNGGGCCAGACGTTCCGTCTGATTGTAGCCGCGCCGTATCAGCTTGGTCCAATGAAGCGGCACGGGCATTATGACATCTATATTATCGAAATAGCNGTAGATTCCGATCTCATTCGCCACCATCGCGCCCAGCTCACGAGCCAGCGACTCNGCACCCCTGTACTTGAAATCCTGAATCAGATGCGAGATGCCGGCCTCGGGTGCGTAATAGAAATGCCCGGNGGCCCGTTCGAACGGGAAACGCCCCGCGAACCTCATGGCCATAGAGTTGTCGGGNCGCATATGATACCCGGTGCGCGGCATTCCGGCCGNACACAAACCGCATATCGACGCATCNCCCGGCGGAAGAGGCATCCCGCACAACCGACATTCAGCCGGCACAAGGAAATCTATAAGCGTACGCAACATCTGATTGAAACATATGATTGAACGGAGGAGTAATACCACATTTATAGGAACGCTCAGCATCCTCCACGTTAAAAAACGAGGAAAAAGCCCACATTATTTGCATTTTTGCTCGGTTTGGTGTAATTTTGCACCGAAGTATTCCCCTGCCCGANCCCCNTCACTGAAAGGGTATCGGCCGAGGGACTGATTCACTAAAATCTACAGGACTATGAACAAACCTCACCAACTTCTCGCAGAGAAGCTACTGCACATAGGCGCCATCAAGCTCCAGCCGGAATCACCGTTCGTATGGGCATCCGGATGGAACTCACCCATTTATACCGACAACCGTCTCGTGCTCTCCTATCCCGACGTGCGTAATTTTGTGAAGGTGGAACTTGCCCGCACTATTCTGGAAAATTATCCGGAAGCCACGGCTATCGCCGGCGTAGCCACCGGCGCCATCGCCATCGGCGCCATTGTGGCCGATGCGCTCGGAATGTCGTATGTCTACGTGCGCAATACTCCGAAGGACCATGGTCTGGAAAATATGATCGAGGGCAATCTGAAGCCCGGCTCAAAAGTAGTAATCGTCGAAGACATCGTCTCGACCGCCACATCCTCGCTCAAGGCTGTGGAAGCCGTGCAGATGGCCGGTTGCGACGTGGTCGGCATGACTTGCCTCTTCGACTTCCAGTTTCCCGAGGCGGTCAAACGCATCTCGGATGCCAATCTCTCCCTCGTGGCGCTGCTGACATACTCGGAGATGCTCGATGTCGCCTCACGAATCGACTACCTCTCGGAAGCCGAATTCGAAACCCTGCGTCAATGGCGCGAAGACCCCGCCGCCTGGACACCGGAGACTTACTGAATTAACAATTTATTCCGAAAATGGCTGTATTCAAATCACAGATACGACAGATCCAGGCTCCCGCCGAGGCTGTATTCGACAAACTCTCCAATCTCGAAAATCTCAAATCGCTTCTCGCGCAGGTGCCCGAGTCGGCTATTCCCGCCGACCAGAAGGATATGTTCGACGCTATCCGCGTGACAGAGGATTCCATCTCCTTCCCTGCCGGCCCCGTCGGCGAGCTCACTCTCCGCATGACCAAAAAGGTGCGCCCCACGCTCATCTCCCTCGATGGCGTAGGTGCCCCCGTAGCCCTCTCGATGAACCTTGAGATCGGCATCGTCAGCCCCGACGCCTGCGAGGCGGCAGTGGCCATAGACATAGCCATCCCCGCCATGCTCAAACCCATGATCGGAGGCACCATACAGAAGATGGCCGATCAGTTCGGCGAAATGCTCGTACGCCTCAAGTATGACTGATTTCTCAGGCCGGGCGGCCCGACTTCTGGCGGCCATCACCGCCGCAACGGCGTTGCTGGCCACCGCAGGATGCGAGACGGTCGACGATACACGTATCCCCTCCTATCCGGTCTATATCAGCATGGCCGACCAAGGGATGTGGACCACCTACGGCGTATCCGGCTTCGGATCGTTCGCCTACTTCGTCTGCCGCTCCGGAGCCCCTCTGCAACCATCGGGATTCCCCTACAAGGACGGGGCCGCCACCGGCTATGGAGGCGTGCTCCTCATCGAGGGGATGGACCCCTTCAGCCTCTCCACGTCAACACCCCTGGCCTACGACATGAGCTGCCCTGTGGAGAGGTCGCAGACAATAACCGTCTTTATCGACCCCGAGACATTCGAGGCCGTATGCCCCGACTGCGGCTCGCGCTATGACGTGACCATGGGAGCGGGCGCGCCTACAGCAGGCCCCGCCCTGACCGGCGCACGCCAATATGGCCTGCGCCGCTACGCATGCCATCCCACGACGCTGGGTGGATACATCATCAACGATTTCAAATGAGCCCGCTTGAAAGCATCATATACATGATATGGCGAGGCATCGCCGTGGGTGTGCTGATATCGGCCCCGATGGGTCCTGTCGGCATACTCTGCATACAGCGAACCCTCGACAAGGGACGTCACGCCGGTTTCTATACCGGCGTGGGAGCCGCCATCTCCGACCTCTTCTATTGTCTGCTGACAGGTTTCGGCCTATCTTTCATCGAGGGCTTCATAGAGCGCAACCAGAACATCATCCAGCTCATCGGCAGCGTGGTGCTTATCGCGTTCTCTATATATCTCTTCCGCAAGGACCCCTCATCTCCGCTGCGGCGTCCAGTGCCGCAGAATGTATCGGTGCATAAAAATATCCTCGGAGGATTCCTCTTCACCTTTTCCAATCCGCTGATTATATTCCTTATAATCGGTCTTTTCGCCCGATTCAACTTCACCTCCCCCGAAATCAAGGGGGCTTATTATGCGATCGGCTATCTTTTCATAGTCGTCGGAGCCCTCTCCTGGTGGTATGGCATAACCTACGCCATCGAGAAGGTGCGCTCAAGGTTCAATATGAGAGCGATGAAGATAATGAATATCACGATCGGAATCGTCATACTCATATTCGCAGGCTTCGGCATATTCAACAGCATATCGGGTCTCACCACCCCCGCCCACGCCGCCCCGGTCAAGACGAAATATATCCATCCCGAAGCCGGGACATCGACCGACACACTGACGGCCACCTCTCCTCTCAGCGTATCGACGGATTCAGCCGAAGAATTCACCCTTGACCTCAAGGCGCGTCTGCTCGGGCTACGCTCCACTCTGTCAGGGCGCGCGATACCACTCTTCTCAATCGAGCTCGCATCCGCCGGAGAGCATCCCGACACGCTGCGACTCGCGCTCAGGGTGAGCGAACATTCCCCTGACCCTATCTCATCCGCCTACGGCCTATCATGCGCAGCCTCCTCATCGGGAGGCTTTTCTGCATCCTCCCCTATCCCCCTGACCGATGGCACCGATCTCCCCGGGGGATGGNATCACTATNGGCTCACACTCGCTNCCTCGGGGGAGCTGACCCTCTCGGCAGGCACGCGCAAACTCTCTCCGCTCCTTAAAATCGCAGAGTCACCTGTGAGACCGGCAAGTGTGCTTCGCCTCATTCCCTCACCCCATGGAGGAGGGATAGAAATCCGCGACCTCCGGCTTACCCTACCGGAAAGTGCCCCGGAGCCATGTGTCGATATGGATAGAGCTCTCCGACTGACCGCCGCATCTTCCGATCCGGTGGAGGGGATATATGAGATATTCGACTGGGATATGGATACGAAATATGCCCGTCAGGGTGGCGATTACCGCCTGCTGGCGGTCCGCGCGCCCGACGGGCACTATGATTTGCTTTATCTCGACGGAGCCTCGACGATGCCCTCCCGTTGGATTCCCGGCATGGTCAAGGGGNGCNTGACTCCGACAGGCTCCGCTCATGTCTATCGGCTNACGTGGATCGACGCCACNGGAAATCCTATCCGGACAAGATGCCGCGCTCAGGCAATCACCGCACAGAAATTGCTTATNCTGAGCTTTCCGACCCTCGGGGCCGAGCTGCGCCTTCGGAAAATAAATTAAAAGGGCGGCAAATACAGCCGCAATCTCTTCGGACGCCTCCTNACTTCACNCCCAACACACGCTTGCCGTCGGCCGAAAGAATNGACGCGAGTTCNTAAGGATGGAAAGTGACCGTGGGCTCACCCTCTGAATAGGGGGCGATTGAATAGAGGCCATAGATAAATTCCACCCCCTCACCGGTAATGCGGAAGTTTGAGCTTATCCCTATCTCGTCATCATCAAGAAGGAGCTGCACCTTGCGATTCTTCAGGCGGCTGACGATTTCAGGCTGGAGAGTGCGTTCGAAACCGGGATTGAAGAGATTCGACAGCGACATCACCTCCCCGTTCTCTATATCATAATTCACGTAGAGATTGGAGTAAAGGCCATGAGCCGCTCCTTCGGGATAGGAATATGAATGCACGCGGAAGACTGCCACGCGCGTATTGAGAAGATCAAGCGAAATAGTCTTCGTGAGCTTGGATTTCGGCGGAATGGAATCGGATGTCTGCTGAGTCACAGCCGTCAGCTCGGAGGGGAGCTGAATCACGGCCGGAGACGCAGTGAAGTTGGCGCATGCCATCTTGCCGAGGGTGTCATTGAGTGCCGTCAGCTCGTTAGGGCCGATCTTTACCGGTTGAATACCGCTGACACTCACGTCCCAACGCCCGTCGTAGGCCGGGATCTCATCCTTCACCGAATCATTGTCGGAACCCTCAGCCACAGTCGAAAGGGAGAATGACTGAAATGAGAAAAACTCATTGTCAGAGCTGCCGCAAGCGGCCATACCGGTCAGCAACCCCAGACCGAGTAAGGGAGAGAGGAATCTTCTGAATATTTTCATCTGGATTGTAGAAAGTCAAGTACAAGTATAATGATATGTTATGAGTGCACGGATGTCAGGCTCCGTGTCAGGAGCGACTCATGAGTGTACAAAGGCTCAACACGTCTCCCCCGGTTATTGTTCACCAGCTTCCGGTCGCGCCGCCACCCGATGAATGGCCACCGCCGAAACCGCCGCCGAAGCCACCGCCTCCACCTTTGGAGCCGCCGTTCATCATTCCGGCGGCCGCGCCTGCCGCGATGGCGGCTGCCGACAGATCCGTCTGACGGGGAATGGTGTAACCCTCTCGACGGATGTGGCGACAGAACTGACATTGATAGATTCTCTCACCATGACCCTCCTTGCGTGTAGTCGGCGGATCCACCACCTTGTCCATCACAAGGTTCATGGCTATTGTGCCGCATGAGGGGCATTTGCTGTATTTAAGCTGACGCTCCACGTATGGGAAACGCTCCACCGTGCCGCATTCCGGGCAAAGCCATACATCGTAATCGACCGTGCCGAGTTTCTCCTCGAAATCCTGGGAAGCGGAAAGGAAGGCGTTGTCCTCATCCTCGGAGAGTTTTTTCATTTTGGCGCCGCAGGAGTCGCATATCTCAGGGATATCACGCGAACGCCTGTATAGCCGCCACGCGATGAAGGCGAGCGGGAGCGCGAGTCCGCATGAGAGCACCGCGCAGAGCCAGTAGACCGGGAGATGCGGACGCCACGTCATGGCGCGCCGGTAGTTGTCGCGTTTGCGCGCATGCACGAAGTCGATGATGAACATCCCGAGCGTGAACAGGAAGACACACAAAGCCACAACCCACAGGAAATTGAAGATTACATCCTTATCTATCACCCTGACACCCGACATCGGACCCTCCTTGCGGTCGCTGCGGAGTTCGTCGGCGACATCGGGATCCGTGAAACAGTCGTAGATCATATCGACCGCGCCGTAGACAGCCTGATTGACGTTCTCCTCCTTCATGGCCGGCACGACCGCCTGACGCAGGATTTTACCTGCCGCTATATCGGGCATGACGCCTTCGGCCCCGCTGCCCACCTCGATTTTTGCCTGACGGTCATCTATGACTATCATGAGCAGCAGGCCGTTATTCTTGTCGGCCGCCCCGATGCCCCAATGTTTGAAAAGACGGTAGGAATAATCCTCGATGCCGATCTCGTCGGTCGTGCCGATTATGGCCACAGCCACCTCGGCAGTTGTCTTCTTCCGCAAATCAGAAATCTTAGCGTTGACCTCATTGCGTGTCCGGGAGGATAGATGGCCCGAGGGGTCATAGATATAATTATTGGGATTCCCCAAGTTAGGATTCTGGATATTCTCCGGAATCTGGGCATAAGCCCCGGCCATGCCCGAAAGGATAATCATGATGAGGGCCAGCAGGTGGCGCACACCCGCCGCTCCATGCCCGAAGTGAGGCTTGCTATGTCTTGATATCATATGCGTTCTGAATAATGTCGATAATCATTCCGCAGGGTCATCGCCCCGACCGAGGCAACCTGCGGAATCAAAACACAAATTTAGAAAATTCCGATTGTGTTTCCAAATTTCCTAACCTAATATTTCCACCGGAATCACGTTTTCGCGCCGTTTTTCATACGGCGGGGAGCGTCAGGCCGTTGAGCTGACGATAAAGGTTGAGGGCATAGACGTCGGTCATGCCGCTCACATGGTCGAGCACACTCTGCAGGCGTGTCGGGAAATCCTGTGCCCCGACGGCATATTGGGCCGGCACCTTCTCCATCAGCAGACGCGAGAAATTACGGTCGGGATACCGGGCGGCCTCCGTGAACTGTCGCAGCAGATATGTCATTATCCGGTTNCCGGCGATTTCGATGTCGACCACTTCNGGNCTTCTGTAGATCCGCTCCCGGGCCGTNTGNCTACATGTATCGTAGGCCTCGGCCAGACGTGGCTNCATCATCCGGATGAGNCTCCCCGTGGCAT
Source organism: Bacteroides sp. (assembly GCA_014801595.1). Lineage (GTDB taxonomy): Bacteria > Bacteroidota > Bacteroidia > Bacteroidales > Muribaculaceae > Lepagella. The sequence goes on along the minus strand of JAAVDV010000029.1, from coordinate 47,374 downwards.
TGCCTGAAAGGATGAGATCCTCGTTNTCAACGAAGGCCCGGGCGCAGTCGGCCACCATGGCGCCGATGGCATAACTGCGCATATAGCTGACCTGNTCGTTGGGATCATGCAATCTTCCCATCGAACGCCGCATCCGCTCCTGCTCGGCCGGCTCGAAGAATCCGAGCANCAANTGCCTGACATCTTCGGTCGAGAGNATCTTAAGCCTGTGGGAATCCTCGATGTCCATCACCTGATAGCATATGTCGTCGGCGGCCTCCACGAGCCAGACGAGGGGATGGCGGGCGAAGCGNCCNGGAGAGAGTTCAGGGATGCCGAGTTCGGCCGCCACGCGGCGGTATATCCCCTCCTCGCTGCCGAAGAAACCGAATTTACCCTTCTCGTTGGCGTTGGATGAACTGTAGGGATACTTCACGACAGAGGCAAGCGCGGAGTAGGTCATAGCGAAGCCCCCCTCACGCCGCCCCTCGAAACGATGGGTCAGCAGGCGGAAGGAGTTGGCGTTACCCTCGAAATGGCTGACATCGTCCCATTGCCGCTCGCTGAGCATAGGGCGCACTGCCGCGCCATCCCCCTCGGTAAAAAATGTGGAGATTGTCTTCTCCCCGCTGTGGCCGAAAGGNGGATTCCCGAGATCATGGGCCAGACAGGCCGTGGCGACNATATCGCCGATGTCGCGCAAGCGGTCGGTCCATTCCTCCCCCCGGTGNCGTTCGGTCAGGGCAAGCATCACCTCCGTAGCCATGGACCGGCCGACCGACGACACCTCCAGACTGTGGGTGAGGCGNTTGTGGACGAATATGCTCCCCGGCAGCGGGAANACCTGCGTTTTGTTCTGNAGCCTCCGGAATGGAGATGAGAATATCAGGCGGTCATAGTCACGCTGGAAATCGCTGCGGGTGTGACGCCGGGGGTCATGGTATTCCTCCATGCCCAGACGCTTGTCGCTTATCAGCCGGCTCCACTCCATCTTATCGTTCGCTGTCGCTGCCATAATTACTTTTTGTGCAAATTTAACAAAATTTTCCCACAATCCAATCATTCCTCCCCTCATGCCGGGGAGGCCGCATTACAATAATGCACGCGGCACCTGCGTTATCTATTCAACCAACTTTTCAAGCATCAGGATGTTTTTTTCTTCGACCCCGATAAAATTCGCAACTCTCCTCAGCCGCCTCATCATCGTGGCGGCAGTGCTTTTCGCGGCTTCCGACGCCTCCGGGGCTCCGAGAGATAAACTCGACAACCGCCCGTACGCCGACCTGAAACGCACCCATCTCGGATTTTCCGTCGGCATGCACCTGCAGGATCTGCAATTCACCCACAACGGCCTCGTCACCCCCGACGGCCAACGCTGGGTGGCCGAAGTGCCATCGTTCGCCCCGGGCTTCTGCGTCAANGTCCTGGCCGACCTGCGGCTNCACCGTTACTTCAATCTTCGTCTNACGCCGGGCATGTACTTCGGNTCGAAGACCGTGACGATGATCGACTTCAACGCCCCTCNCGGCTCCGACCAGATCACCGTCAGCCCCGACGACGACAATTATATGCCCGTACGCGCCACGCAGGATATCAAGAGCGCATATGTAGTCGTGCCGCTCGACCTGAAGATATCAGGCGACCGTCTGCGCAACACGCGTCCCTTCGTGACGGCCGGTGTCATGGCGGCCTTCGACGTCAGCAAGAAACGCTCCGACTGGCTNACGTTCAATCCCGGCGATGTCTATCTGACCGTGGGACTCGGATGCGACTTCTATCTCCCCTTCTTCAAGTTTGTGCCGGAGATAAAGTTCTGTTTCGGCCTGACGGATATTCTTAAGCACGACCGCCCCGACCTCGATCTTGATCCCCATACTTTCAAGATGACTCAGTCGCTGAGCAAGGTAAAATCCAATATGGTGGTCATCAATTTCTATTTCGAATGATGAGACTCAATCTCCCGCACGCCATACGCTCCTCCATGTCGCGTCTATCNCTTCCGATTCTCGCGACGCTCGCCTGCTGGACGACGGCCCGCGCGCAATCCGACGCGCAGCTGACGCAGTATTGGGCCGTGCCGGCATACTATAATCCGGCCGCTACCGGCACATCCGATTTCGTGCGCATNCGCGGCGCGGCNCGCCTGCAATGGATCGGNATCACCAATGCNCCCCGGTCGTTTCTCGCCACGGCCGATTCCCCGCTTAAAATCGGGTCNAAGCGCATCGGGCTCGGGGTGAATTTCTCNCAGGAGTCGATAGGACTTTTCTCCAATCTGCTGGCCAACATCCAGGCATCCTACAAGCTCANGCTCTTCAAGGGCACCCTCAGCATCGGCNTTCAGGGGGGCTANTATAATTCGAGGTTCAAGGGATCCGAAATATATATCCCGGATAACGACGACTACCATCAGGGCACCGACACGAATCTCCCCACACAGGATCTGTCGGGCAACGCCTTCGATTTCTCGGCAGGCNTGCACTACAGCCACCGCCACTGGTCGGTCNGCGTCAGCGGCCTCCATCTGCTCCANCCCTCCGTGCGCCTCGGCATCGAAGGCAACGAAAGCTCCGACTCCCAGGAATATGAGACCATCCTGCAACGCCAGCTATATTTCATGGCCGACGGCAATATTCCGATAAAGAACACGTTATTTGAATTGCAGCCCTCAATGCTCGTGCGCACCGATTTCAGCTCTTTCGGTGCCGAGGTCACAGCAAGAGCACGCTACAACAAATTCCTCTCCTTCGGAGCGGGATACCGCTGGAAGGAGGCCGTCTCGGTGATGATAGGGGCCGAATTCAAGAATTTTTTCCTCGGCTATGCCTTCGACTANCCGTTGTCGGCGATCAACAAGGCTTCGAGCGGAAGCCACGAGATAGTAGCCGGATATAGCCTGAAACTCGATTTCACCGGCAAGAACCGCAACCGACACCGCTCAATCCGATTAATGTAAAGTAGAGTCTATGACAGCGATGAATAAGAAATACAACCGACACTCGACATCCCGCCGGCGCGCGGCNATGCCCTGGCTGGCCTCCCTCTGNGCCATGGTGCTCGCGGCCTCATGTATGGCCCCTCGCGGCAGCGGCGCCGGGGGTGAGGTCACCGGAGTCGGCGGAACGACTTTCGCCGAACCCACACCCCACGGAATGGTGCTCGTCGACCGTGGCGCATATGCCATGGGCCCCGTCACCGACGACTCTCTGCGCGGCATCAAAGCTAATCCACGCGGCGTATCGGTCGACTCTTTCTGGATGGACCAGACCGAGGTGACAAATTCTAAATATAAACAGTTCGTTTTCTGGGTGCGCGACTCAATCATCCGCGAACGCCTCGCCGACCCCGCNTTCGGCGGCAACGAGNCCTTCAAGATCGAGGAGGACCGCGAGGGAAATCCCATCACNCCTTATCTGAACTGGAANAAACCCATCCCCTGGCGCAACGCCAACGAGGATGAGCAGCGCGCCATCGAGTCGGTCTATCGCACCAACCCCATCACCGGACGCCGNGAGCTCGACCCCACNCAGCTCAATTATCGCTACGAAGTCTACAATCACACGGCGGCCGCGAAACGTCGCAACCGTCTCGATCCGGCCACCCGCGAGTATAATACCGATCTCCCCGTCAACGATGAGCTGCCNGTNATCTCCAAGGATACGGCTTATTTCAATGACGAGGGTCAGATTATCCGCGAGACNGTCTCGCGTCCGCTGACNGGAAACTATGATTTCCTCAACACCTACATCGTCAACGTCTATCCCGACACTACCGCCTGGATCAATGACTTCGACAATGCCTACAACGAGCCTTACACCCGACTCTATTTCTCTCATGCCGGATACAACGATTATCCCGTCGTAGGAGTAAGCTGGGAACAGGCCAACGCATTCGCCAACTGGCGCACCGACTATCTCCGCCGCTCGCTCGGCAAGGAGGGCATCTATATCGAGCCCTACCGTCTGCCGACGGAGGCCGAATGGGAATATGCCGCCCGCGCCGGCAACTCGGAGTCATCTTATCCCTGGGAACAGACCCTCCCCTATGACGAGCGCGGATGCTTCTACGCCAACTTCAAGCCNATGGATGGCGACTTCGTGCGCGACGGNCACGTCATCACCTCGGCAGTCGGCACCTTCGCCCCCAACGATTTCGGTCTGTACGATATGGCCGGCAATGTGTCGGAATGGACATCGACCGCCTATACCGAGAGTCTCAACAAGCTCACNTCCGACCTTAATCCGGAATATCGCTACGACGCGGCCAAGGAGGANCCCTATAAGATGAAGCGCAAGATAGTGCGCGGCGGTTCATGGAAGGATGTGGCCCAGAATCTACGCTCCGACCTCCGCATGTGGGAGTATCAGAACGAGCAGCGTTCCTATATCGGATTCCGCTGCGTCCGCTCCCAGATCGGATTCGCCAAGGGCACNCAAAAGAAACGTAAGTAATCCCCTCTCCTCTTCAATCCATATTCCGAGACATCATGGTCAAGATTAAAAACTACGCCAACGGCATAGAGCGTTTCATGTCAAGCCCCAANGGACAACGCTTCTTCAATTTCGCCTACTCGATCGGTGCGGCGATTGTCATCTGGGGTGCGCTCTTCAAGATTCTCCATCTCCCNGGAGGCAGCACGCTCCTCTGCATCGGNATGGGCACGGAGATCGCCATGTTCATCATCACGGCGTTCGACCGTCCGCCTAAGGAGTACGCCTGGGAGGATGTATTCCCCGTGCTCGACTCCAAGAATCCCGAGGATCGTCCCGACTTCGCCGGCGGTGGCGGCATCATAATCGGCGGTGGCGGTGGAGGCGGCTATGCCTCCGGAGCCTACGACGAGGCNGGCGAAGGTGTGCCGACCGGAGCAGTGCCCGCAGTGAGTGCCGCCGGAGCGCGCTCGGCAGCCGGAATCCCGGCCGGTGTGGCCCTNTCCGAAGAGGATACCCTCTCCCTNCGCGAGAGNATCTCCCGCATGGCGGCGGCCTCCGAGCAACTCTCGCAGATGGCCGAACTCGCCACGGCTACTCAGGATTATCTCGCCCAGCTCTCCGGCATCGCCGAGCAGATGACNGCCCTCAAGGAGACCACACGCTCNCTCAATGAGGTCAGCTCCGTGCTCCTNAGNTCATATCAGGNTATAACGCAGAACTCCGACACAATCTCCCGTTCGGCGGAGGGATANGTGGACCGCATGGAGGATCTCAACCGCAATATCGGAGGTCTCAACACAATCTACGAGATTCAGCTCAAGAGCGTCTCCGGCCAGCTCGAATCGATCGACCGCGTCAACCGNGGCCTGAAGGATATCCGCGACATGTATGAGAAGTCGGCCGCCGAAAGCTCCCGATACTGCGAGGAGACAGAGAAGATGGCCCGCTATATGAAGCAGCTCAACAGCGTCTACGAGAAGATGATCACGGCGATGACCATCAATATGTACAATCCNATGATGGGGGGCGCGGCCGCNGCTCAGCAGCCACCCGTCAATCCCTTCTCCGAGCAGAAGGACTGACACCCCTCCATTCCCCCTCCTCTCCCTAACTCATAAAACTTACTTNAAACTTAACACTTACCCTATATGGCTGGTGGAAACAACGTGGCCCGCATGTCGCCCCGTCAGCGCATGATCAACCTCATGTATATCGTGCTGACGGCGATGCTTGCGCTGAATGTGTCGAGCGATGTGCTCAACGGTTTCAGCCAGGTGCAGGAGGGCCTTCACCGCACGAATCTCAACATGGCCTCGCGCAACGAGGTGCAGTTCGCCTATCTTGCGGAACTCAATGAAAAGAATCCCACGAAGGTCGGCCCCTGGTTCAAGAAGGGGCAGGCTCTCCACGACCGTTCGTCGCAGCTCATTCTCTCNATCGANTCGCTTAAGGTGCGCATCGCCGAGAAGGCCGACGGACCCGGAGCCGACTATACGGCCCTGCGCAACCTCGACGACCTTGAGGCNGCCTCGGTGACGATGCTCAATCCCGCCACGATGCGCGGAAAGGCACTCCGGGAGTCGATAGAGGCCTACCGCGCCTACGTCACCTCCCTCATCCCNGATTCGGCCAAACGCGCCGCCGTCACCGAGATGCTCGCCACGAAGGTGGCCTCCACCCCNGGCACGGTCGGCGAGACNCCGTGGGAGCAGAAGATGTTTGAGAATATGCCGGCGATCGCCGCCGTCACTCTNCTGACCAAGCTGCAGAACGACATCCGTCAGGCCGAATCGGAGGCGATGACCAATCTCATCACCAACGTGGANATAGGCGATATNCGTGTCAACGAACTCAACGCCTACGTCATTCCCAACGCATCCACCGTCATGCGCGGCGGAAAGTATTCGGCCAATATCGTGCTTGCGGCCATCGACACCACGCAGCGCCCCTCGATCTATGTCAACGGCGCGAAACTCAACTCCCCCAACGGCCTCTATGAGTTTGTGGCGGGCAGTACGGGCACCCATGAGTATTCCGGATACATAGAGGTGATGAAAGGCGACGGCACATCCGACCGACGCCCCTTCAAATCCTCTTACACCGTCATCGAGCCTATGGCCACAATCTCGCCTACGATGATGAATGTGCTCTACGCAGGCATCGACAACCCGATATCCATCTCCGTGCCCGGAGTGCCGATGAACGCNGTCAACGCCTCGATATCGGCCGGAACGCTGACACGCTCGGGCGATACATGGGTGGCTCATGTGACGCAGGTCGGCACAGAGGTTGAAATCTCCGTGTCGGCCCAGATGGAGGGNCACAGCCAGAATGTAGGCTCGATGAAGTTCCGCGTACGCAAGCTTCCCGATCCGACGGCCTACATATCCCTCAAGGATGCGGCCGGCAATCCGGTGCAATACAAAGGCACCCCGAAGCGCATCACCAAGGCGCAGCTTATGGCTGCNGGGGGTCTGGGCGCGGCTGTNGACGACGGTATCCTCAACGTGGCCTATCAGGTGGTCAGTTTCTCCACGATCTTCTACGACTCCATGGGCAACGCCATCCCCGAAGTCAGCGACGGTCCGAATTTCTCCGCCCGCCAGAAGGAGCAGTTCAAACGTCTGAAAGCCGGGAAGTCGTTCTTTATCTCCCAGATAAAGGCGAAAGGCCCNGATGGAATCACCCGCGATATCTCCCCCATGGAGGTGGCCCTGAACTGATTTTTCAGNCGATCCACAAAATCACATCACTCCGACATCTATCCAGAACATGAAGATATACAGAAAAATATTGCCTCTGCTGCTGGTTTCGGCAATNGCCGGTGCCTCTTTCGCCCAGGTGGAATCGGGCGGAGTGGTGCGCAAACGCTCCGAACGTGACCGCCGGCCGGGCACACCCGAAGCCGAGGGTCCGCAGGTCACCGAGCGTATGCAGGACTTCTACGTGGCCAAGGAACCCCACGATGCCGACCTCGANTATATGCGCCAGATCTATCGACGCATCGACCTCACCAAGGATGAGAATACTCCATTGTATTTCCCCGAGGATGTGGTCGANGGTCAGGAGAATCTGTTCCGCATCATTCTCGGGCAGGTCGTCAACGGCCGTATCCCGGCATATGAATATCTTGACGGACGCGAGGTCTTCACTGACCAGTATCGCGTCAATGTGCCCGAGATGCTCGACCGTTTCGGCATATGGTATCAGACCGANGGCTCCGGCAAGAATGAACGTTACCGTATCGAGGAGGCCGATGTCCCCACGGGGCAGGTGCTCAACTATTATATTCTCGAGAAATGGGAGTTTGACCGNCGCACTAACCAGATGAAGACCCGCGTCGAGGCCATATGTCCGGTGCTCAACCGTTCGAGCGATTTNGGCGGCGATGCCCGNTATCCGATGTTCTGGGTGAAATTCGACGCTCTCCGCCCCTACCTCGCCCAGCAGTATATCTTCCTTTCGGACGACAATAACCTGCCGCAGTACTCGCTCGACGATTATTTCAATCTNGGAATGTACGACGGCGAAATCTATAAGACCCGCAATCTGCGTAATCTNTCGATGAACCAGATGTATCCNGACGAGGATGATCTGAAGCGNGCCCAGGACAGTATCGACAANCGCCTCCGCAGTTACGGCAAGCATCTATGGGTGCCGACCCGCGAGGAATATCTCGCCCAGCAGGAGCGCGAGGAGGAGATGCGCAAGGCCATCGAGCGTGGCGACACTCTCCCCGACGGCACCCTCAACATAGTCGATGAGGCCGTCGAGAGCAAGCGTTCATCCGTCAAGTCATCCGCCAAGCGCGCCAACACCAAGAAACGCGCCACGACAAAGAAGGCGAAAGTAGCCAAACCGGCCTCNTCNTCCTCCTCGTCGGCCAACTCAAACGCCACAAAATCNGTGCGTCGGCGTCGCCGCTGATCCCCTGCCGGGTTCNCCGGTGGATGCCCCGGCCGGCACGAAGTTCATCAGTGATCTGCGGCTCCTCCGCAATTCCCGTGCCGGTCACAGCCCCGAGCAATCTCTCTTGATTCCATAATATCTACACGCAACAACTAATCCCGATCCTGAAACAAGGATAATATTATTTGGCAAATCGGGCNCCTTGGCAGTGATGCCGAGGNGCCCTCTNATTTCTACCGCNGGATGCTCCCCCCCGGGGCTNNCTATTCATTGAANATCTCATCTTCCCGGCGAAATTCAAGGTTTGAACCCCGNATAATGTCGATGAACATTTTGACGCGGGCCAGTATCTCCCGNCTNCGGTTGCGCCACCATGAGGTANGACGGCCGGGGGTGACNGCNTTGAATGCNATCGCATCTATNCCGNCATACTCTGCCTGATANANNGCCCGCTCGTTGTGGAATTTCTGTGATATGATGGTGATTGAATCCTGACAATACGCGTGGCGCATCTTCATAATGGAATTNANCGTGCGCGTACCGTCATAATCAAGAATGATGCGGGTGGAGTCCACCCCTAACTTTATCAAGGAGTCACGCATCGCCACAGGCTCGTCATAGCCATATCCGTCGCNNCGGTAATCTCCGCCGCTCACCACGAGCCAATCNACCTTCCCNTNCTTATAAAGGTCGGCNCCCGCCCCCACCCGATGATCGAAATAATAATTTCTCTTTTTATCCCAATATGACACCGGGGAGGTGCCGAGAATCAGTCCTACCTTNCNATAGGGAATGCTCTCCACGTCATCATAGAGCTTTCCACGGGCATTGACAGTCACGATACCGTCGCATATCAGGGCACCGCCGACAATCAAAAGCAAAAGGGATACGAGTATCCAAAANATTCTTCTCCTTTTCATCTTGCACTAACTGAGAAATCCGTCAACAACTACTTACTATATACCCGCACTCTCCCGAAAGTAAAAATAANATCNCAATAGATTCTCCATCCATTCCTTGCGNAATNNGGAANNNTTTAAGTANATTTGTTCNTNNGTGAANGNATTAACNNANTTANAAANTTTATCATAGTAATTATATAGAAATTATGAAGCTAATTTGTCTGGATATTGAAGCTACCGATAAGGGTGAGATGCTGGAATTGTCAATCTTCCGNTTTGAAGACTCCAAAGAGATTTACCACAGCTATTTCAAACCGGTGCGGGCGAAGACCTGGTNGGAGGAACCTCATCATATCACACCCGATATGGTAAAGGATGCCCCGCGTCTCGATAGCGAACGAGCTGAAATCCAACGTATCCTGAATGAAGCCGACGGNATTGTCGGTTTCGCCCTCGATAATGACATCAACTATTTGAAACGNCATAANATCANAATCCCGCAGAGACTNATTTCTTTGGAGGTCAAGGAATGGTTCTGGTATTACGTCGGGAAGGNAGCCGACATAAAGTTTGATTCNGTACCTAAACTTTCAAAATGTGCACAACTCCTTGATTTCCAATTCTCGGAAGAGACTGATGCACACTCTGCCACTAATGATACGGAAATGACACTCAATATTTTTAAGAAAGTATTGGANAAAGGAGGTGTCGGAGAGCTGACGCTCNGGACGATAGNGGCCTTTGAGGAAGCCTACCGAAAGGAGCNNGCTATATACGCACAGACAATCGCAAAAGGAATCCTCATCCTTATCCTCACGCCAAAGGGTTACGTCATTCGAAACAACAGATACGACGATGAAAAAAAGCAGGAGTTATCCATCGTAGTCGACAGTCGCTATGCCGCGGAACATGAAATCCGACAGAAATTCAAGAAAAGGGCATCCTCCACGGATAGTATGGTCTATAACCTGAGACCGTCAGATATTGGATATTTCATGAATTATACCAACGTCTACGATGCGGAACGCGAAAATGTCTGTCGACAGATTTACAATACAAAAAGATCCAAGAACCGGAATTTGAGTTTCCGCCTCTCCTGACAAAGCTCAAATAGCCCCATTCCCCTCCGACAACCCAATTAATACTTGGCGGCTTCCCCGCATTAGTTAATACTAACTTTTTGTAATAAGTAGATATATCAAGATGCCATAGACGGCTAACGGGACCAAAACGCAAATTATTACCGAGTTTAGTACATAGTTACCTCCCCATCGATTGAACCAATTGAGAAAATCAACTGAATCTTGAAAAGTCTGATCACACCAGTCACAAAAGGAGTGTCTGGTGGCAATGAAAATCCCAAGCCATATAAACGACAAAGCAGCCGTGCTATATGGTTTTCCAATCAAACAATCCAACATAATACTCCATGACAATGGTATAAGTAGATAGTAAACCAGGATATTCACTTCATTATAGGTCAATCCGGTTTTTCTACCTATCCACAATAGTGAAGATGCTACTGATGCGAATATCAGTCGTACTACTTTAGTCATAATTATCATAATTAAGAGCAAACGCATCCAGATAAGATATGGCAGAGCGAGAATCCTTATTCTCTATCCAACCCTTCTCAAGATGGCTCGTCTGAGATATTTCTCCTTTCGGAAAGTAGCGGTTCTCACTTTCTGAAAGTACTTTTCTCCGGATAACAGCTTATTGTTTTCCATCGCCTTTATTCTTTAACGGGTAAGACATCGGATATTCAGCTTTATGAAACGAGATACATATCGTATGCGAGTTAGGCTTTCCAAGAGTAATCTTGATATAGACTTCGTTTCCTCTCACGTCCTTACCGAATACCCACATTTCACCCTGGTTATTAAGAGCGTCCACAATCGGACCTTCGGAATAATCATAGCAGTTGAGGTTCATAATGACCTCCATTCGTTGATTTGGTGTTATGCCCAACTCAATAAGACTATACCGGACGTGGAAGATGATTTTGATTTATTACTTCAATAGCTGGCTGCCAACCTAAGTCAGCAGCCATATAGAATAATTTAATTGCTTGGTGAATATCTCGCTCAACACCTAATCCTTCAGCATAACAAATTGCTATATGAAATATTGAGTCCGGTTCGCCTTTTTGAGCTGCCAAAGAAAACCATTTAATAGCTTCAGAGAAGTCTTGAGCTACATAACGTCCCTGGAAATACATATCTCCGAGGCAGAATTGAGCTTGATAGTTATCAGCTTCGGCCGCCTTCTTATACAATTCAAAAGCCTTTTGGTTATCTTGTTCTATTCCAACACCATTGTCTAAAAGAATAGCATAATTTACCATTGCACCAGTATGACCCTGTTCGATTGCTTTCTCATACCATTCAATTGCCTTTGAGAAATCTTGCTGCACCCCTTCACCACGTCGATAACATATACCTAAGTCATACTGTGCCTCAGCGTTTCCTGCATTAGCGGCAATACAATAACATTCTAATGCTTTCGCGTAATCTTGCTGGCAACCTAATCCATTTGAGTAGCAATGCCCCAATCGGCCCATTGCCTCTGGCAAATATTTTGACGATTTTCGGAGATATTCATATCCTTTCTTATGGTCTTTCTCAACGACAGTTCCGCTTAAATACATTTGTCCAACCTCATACATCGCATTCGGATATTCCTTTTCAGCGGCTAAGTCGAACCAACGGAATGCTTGGCTAAGATCCTTCTCTACGCCTATGCCAATCTTGTAATGCATTCCCAGGTGCCAGCAAGCTTCAGGAACACCCATCTCGGCTGCTTTGCGTAGCCAATGTAACGCTTCCTTTGTATTGGACGAAGTTGCTATCCCATCTGTGTAAAGGAGGAAAAGGTTATAGTAGGCTCTCTCCGGATTATCGGATTCGGCGGCTTTCAAATAGTATTCCTTAGCTTTTTCAAAAGATTGGGGAACACCAACGCCTCGTTTATAACAGGTTGCGACATCATTCCAAGCCCCGGCCAGTCCATTCTCAGCAGCCTTAACATACCATTCAAATGCAGCCTTTTCATTACGCATTTCTTCGGGTCCTTTTTCTAATAAAAAGGCGAGATTATCCATGGCTTGGGCATCTCCCGATTCGGCAGCTCTTTGATACCACATTGCAGCCTTATATGGATCCTTATTACAAATTTCGCCATTATCGTAAATGACAGCAATATTAAACATAGCCTCCTTATCTCCGAGTTTGGCAGCACGCTCAAACAATGAAATCGCTTCATCATAACATTTGTCATTCAACTTTATATAGGCAAGAGTAGTTATAGCATCCGGCTGACTCTTAGAAGCAAAAATATTTGCATACTTATGGGCTAATACCGTTTCACCTAAACTATCAAGAATACGAATAGATTTCACATCACCTTGCTCAGCAGCAGACTTAAACAATTCTTTCGCTTGCTGTTCATTCTTTGGTATGCGCTTGCCTTGTAACAATTCAAAACCATAAGCATACATAGCCGGAGCATACTTCATTTCAGCCGAATGTTTAACCCAGTTCAATCCCTTATGATACATATAATCATCAGCATCGTCCCTCAGCTTTCCAATGCCGTAAAGGAAACAAGCGGCCGGATCTCCAGATTCAACTGCTAATCTCAATTGACGAAGAGCCTCAAACCCGTCATTCATTTCAGAACAGAGTTCATCTGTCCCCGGCTTAAAGAATAGATCGAGGGTACTAACAGCGTTTACATTTCCTTTTTTTGCAGCCAAAATGAGGTACTGATGAGCCAAAGGCAAGTTGACGTCCTTCCCTCCTAAACCAAAAAGATATTGTGTAGCAATTTCAACCAAGTCATTGGAAGACTTAAATAATCTATCGAATAATTTCATTTGTTTATTCTATTAGTTTTATCGATTTAGAATCTCGTTGTCCGCCGAAATATTTGTCAAGTACACGTGCGAAAATGTCTTTAGGTGATACTACGTCGAAGAGGGTCATTGAAGAGCGGAGTTTCATTGCATCAATTCTTCCGAATATATCTGTCGCATTACTACAAGATAAGCTAAGAATTGTTTCTGAAACCTCTCTTAAACGCTGCCCTAATATTGGGTGTTGCAGATAAGCAGTTGCCTCCGCTATCCCAGATATACCAAAGTATTTAGCATTATAAGAATGCCCAAGTTGCTTGAGTTGTGGAAAGATATACCACATCCAATGAGAGCGTTTGCGTCCTTGCTGCAACTCCTGTAGTACAACAGGATAAACTCCATCTTGCGCCTCCACGAAGCGATTGAGGTCACTGTTATTATTACTCATCACTTGCTAACCTTATGCGTGATTACAAGCTTCATTCCCGGATTGTCAATCTCAATTTTACCCAACCGCCCGAGAACCGATTGTCCAAGAAGCAGCGGTGCCTGCTGATTACGAATCACTGAGGCACGGACATTGTCAAGTTCAAGTCCACCAAAATTCACATTCCGCAGATTGACTACCGTTCCTTCCGTTATATCACCGTTGGCATCAATATAACGGGCTGCCCCTACAATATCCGATGGTTTGATATAATCATTCTTCAGCATAAAATTGGCCTCGACCATCGACATAGTGACATCGGCCGCACCGGTATCAAAAACGAAATGCAACGGCAGACCATTTATCTCACATTTAACCTTTGTGACCCCTGAATCCTTTGTAAACGGAATCTCCACAACTTCAGTCCGGAACCCGATCATGTCATCCCCGCTTTTGTTTTCTTCAGTGACCTCGTCAGAATCGCCGGGGCCAACCAAATTCTGATATTCGGGAATATCTCGTAGACAATCCAGATCATAGTCGGCCTTAATATGCGTAAAGTCGGAATACCCCTTTTCAATCGCCTCCTTAAGATAGCTTATAGCCTCAGACGCTTTCCCGAGTCGGGCATACACACAGGCGGCATTATATAAACTACCGGTAAAATCTGTCGTATCGTTAGCTAAGATGAATTGCATTGTCTCAATTGCCTTATCCGCGTTCCCGAGACCGGAATAAGCGAATGGCGTCCATGATTCAGATGTCAATACCGAATCCTTTTCCTCTTCCAATAACGCTTGATAATCCCTCTCGGCTCTTTCTGTCTGACCCGACAGGCGGAAAGCGTCGCCGCGCCTCATCAACAAATATGGATATTTGGCAAGCAAGGGAGCTAAAACGATGGCCGTATTATAGTCATCTATCGCGTCATTGAATCGTCTCACATTAAGCAGGTCATTTGCACGCGACAAGTAGGCGACCGGATATTCCGGATATCTTGCCACATACTTATCCCGTTCGACCAAACACTCCTCATATCTTCCCATTCTACTCAAGATGTCGGCCCTGTGATCAACGACATCATAATCCTCCGGACTCATAGCGAGGGCCCTGTCGGCATAATCCAAGGCTTCAGGATATTCATTCTGACTGAAATAACATTTTGAAATCCTTTCCAGGAATACAGAATTAGCATCCAGGTTATTTGCAATTTCATAAAATGAGATTGCCTCATCATATCTTTCATTCTCCTCAGCGATTATAGCGAGACAATAGGGCCAATATCGGTTTGACGGCTGCTTTGTCATCTGAATCTTCAGCTTCGCTTTAAGCATATCAGATGCCTCCTCGGGCAAACTCTTCATCAGATAGAAAGCCTTGTTATCACCGTCTATATCCAGAGCCGTGACTAAATCATCAGTGGCCTCCGACCATTTTTCCTGCCCGATATAGGCATCGGCCCGGAACGAATAACCCGAGGAATATTCCGGGGCAAGTTTAATCACATGGTTAAACTGCCCGATAGCCTCATCCCATCTTTTTTGAGCGTTGGCATTCCGTCCGATACCCATATAGCCCATCACATCCCCCGGATCAAAGTCTATCAACTTCTGATAATCGGCATCGGAAAGAGCATAATTCTTAAGTTCATAATTAAGTTGCGCTCTCGTATTATAAAATTGTGCGTTAGCCGGATTAATCTGAATAGCCTCCGCCAAGTCCTTCATAGCTTGGATTGTATCACCCAGCGAGGTATAGATATCCGCGCGGGAGGCAAACGTGAGAGAGCGCCATTCCTTATCTTTTTTGGGGATGCGTTTAAGGGCATTGTCAATAGCCGACAGTGCCCTTCCATATTCCCGGTTATTGGCGCGGAGAGCAGAGATATAGACATAGGCATAACCATTATCCGGATGCTCCGACAATTCCCGATCAAACCAATCCAAGGCTTCGGCATACTTATCCTCATTATAAGCCTCCACCCCGCGCGTAAAGGCGTAAGTGTCAGGCAACTTGATTTCCGACTTCGCCCACAACTGAGCGAATACCGAAACGAAGGCAAATACTATAGCGATTCTATATTTCATATTCGTTGGATTAAGAATTCCTTAAGTACAAAGGTATATACCATTCCCAATTGATAAGTAAACATAGTCTACAGAATTTATGAATATATGAATACCTCGAATTTTGTGGAACAAGAGATATTAATAATCCGCATAAGCACACGAAGAATTGATAGAGCTTCATATTTAGAAATTTACTTATTATGTTTGCCGGTTGCATCCTGTAAATCCGACTTGTGAACTAATGACCATAACTTAGACCTCTTTGCCATCTCAAGATCAGACATATCTTCTGCTTTGGCATGATGCCCACCCATATGCCATCTGATTGCTCTACGCTCATCTTCATTGAGATTAAAGTTCAACATCTCAAGCAATTTTACGGAACGTTTACCATGTCCTTTTATATATGTCTCCCTACGACGCAGATTACCCATCTCATCATAACATAGCTGACCGGCTTTGCAAATATCATGCAGTAATGAACAGACAATAATACTATCTTTCGGCAAACTTCCCTCACCCCTTGAAAGAGCAATCTTGCAAACATTAAGACTATGCTCCGCCAACCCTCCCTTCCAACAATGGTGACGATCGATCGATGATGGAATTGTAAAGAACCCGCTTGAATACATATAATCGATTACCCGCTCTACCCCCTCACGTTGGGTAGAGATAAGAAGCCTGAGAATTTCCTTCTTATTGACATCTATTTGCTTATCTGATAACTCCATATGCTTAAATTCCAAACGAATACAAGTTTTGCTTCTTTCGCTACCACCCTGTCTTATCCGAATTATCAGCCGGAAATACACTTCGTTCCGCGACCATCATACTCTCAATCATAATCTCCATCAGGTCATGAAGAGCATTTCCTTCGGCTGAGTGCTTGCATATCAGCTCGGAAAGTTATAATTTTGTCAAATCCATTTGTTTGTATTTTAAGTTTGGTCACCTAAAATTACAAACTTGTTCGGACCAGTCAAAATTTAGCTGGTCCTTTTTAGTATCTACCTTCAGACACACTCAAATCTTTGCTTTAGTACCTTCTCTATTTTCGTAATGCCAGCCCACATTATATTGAGCAGCTATCGACCCATTATTTGCAGCCTGTAGAGTCCACTATAGAGCTTTCGAGCTTTCTTGTCCAACTCCATAACTATAATGATAGCATAGTGCTAACTCAAACTGGGAATTTACTTCTCCTGATTGTGCTGCATTATAAAGCTCTGACGAGTGAGTCTGCCCTAATAAATTAAGACAGACGCACAAGAATGTTGTTATTACTGTGAGTTGCTTCACTATAGTTGTAATCGTTCAATCAAATCCGAAAAATCAACGGTCGGTTTAGTCGCTTTAGTTAAACGACTTTTTGCTATTGTTATAATCTCATCCAGATAGATTATTGAGAATTGGTGTCCTTGACTATTCCGGACATAGCTATTCTGATTGATTTCATTTAGAGATGAAGTTCTCCATTCATCAAACTTAAACTTGTTTTCTCTGCGATTATCTGATTGAATAGACCATATCAATTCTTGGACATCTCGAAGATAAAAACTATATTGACGCAGCCATGTAAGTACCTCGTTACATTCATTCTTGAGATTTGAATCAGAAATTCCATTAAATAATTCAATGGCTTCGTTCACCTTTTCTTGATTGAATGGTAATTGGAGTCTCCCATTCGCATAGCGTAATCTAACCATATCAAGAGCCGCGACTTCCTTTCTGAGCCCCATAATCTCATTAGCTTGAATACTAAGGCTATCCTTCAATGCTACAATTACTGAATCGCTTCCTTGCTGAATATCATTTATACTTTTTAATTGCCCCCTTAATCGGCCAATGACAGAATCTTGCGCTCTTAATACGTTATTAAGAGAATCAATTGTTGTATGATTACTAACGAGTACAGATGAAAGTGAATCTATCCTCGCCTTTACCATCTCGTATTCGCCCATCGTCATGGTAACTATTGCATCCTGTGCGCTGGCGGCATATCCAAGGGATACAAACAAGAGTAATATGAGACTTGTTATCTTCATATGATTGCTTTAGTTTTTGTAATATTCAACTGCCGCATTATAATACCTTGAAGCATCTGCCTCTAAGTCGGATAGACTTCGAGATTCGCCGTAAACAGATCGTGCATTTTGTTTGTATTCTTTAAGAGCGGCCACAACATTGTCAGACAACGCATCATAACTATCAGCAGAATAACTATAGTAGTTGGCAAGAGTATTCACCTTTGCACGTAGTGATGCATAGTGTGACGCTTCTAAATGACTTGGTAGACTATTCAGAGCCTTCATCAATGTTGCGTTATTTTTTAGATAATCATCTTGTTTATATTGATTAGCTTTATTGATTCGAGAACGAGCTTCACTTAAACCAGAATAACCAGTCCTATTGGACAGCGCTTTAGCTTCTCGATACTTGCCAATAGTCTTTAGTATGATTGAGAACCGTCCATCCGACTCCGCATAATTATCCATTATTTTACGAGAGCCGTCCTCAACAGTCAACTTGCGAAGCTGGGCAATTCTCTCTTCCATCCACTTATGTTCACTTTCATCCCAAACAGATTTTTGGAATTGGCCAAAACAATACTGAGCAAATTTTGGAGAATAGACACCTATTATTTCTGTATATTCTTTATCAAAAAGCTTATCATCAATATTTGACTCTGACTTAAATCTATGAGCTAGGTCTGTGAGTGTTGCGAACTCGCGTTCAAGATTATTAGAATCGACTTTTTTGAAGACATCTATTTTCTGATTCAGAGCAACCTCAAATTGGTTCTTGAATTCCAAATCTTGAGGAGGAGACACAATTGTCTTCATAAAGAGCAATACTCCACCAATCGCGATTATAACAGCGACGACAAGAAGTAATATTTTAACCGACTTATTCATTAATTCAGAGTCTTAGCGTCAAACTTGTTTTCGTTAGTTTTGGGATTATCTTTGCCTTTACCTTTTGATTCAGGTGTTNTAGNGGAAGGCGTTTGANGTNTTGTACTTGCNTNNGGAGTCTGATCTCTNTCCAACCAATTTTTGTAATTAGTCAAATTGATTCTATAATCATCNGGCAACGTATTNAAGGTGGGGTTATGAGANCCTTGTNTAGGATTCCATCCNTTNTCAAAATTCTTTTTGGCAANNTTGGCGACCNCTNNGAAATTTTTACTTTCCTTTAGTTTTTCTNTCCATGTATAACAGAGTTTATACGTGNNCATATTATTAANGTCATCGAAAAGACCATGCAAATCTGGATATTTTTCCAACTCNCTCTTTTCCCANACATNATTAGAATCAAGATAGTTTATNGCTGCGTTGAGATCTGTGGGAGTGGTCTGAGATACAGTTGNATTATCTAAATTTTCTTCATTTTGACTATTGTCAAGAGTATACNGTGTCTGNGTTTCTATAGTTGCGCGTTTAGCTTCCTTAGAAACAGCTTCTATCCATGGNAAGTCTGAAGTGGTTTGGAACTCAACACTATNCCACCATCCTATAAATAGTATTATCAGCCATAGCATAACTGCTACCCCGAATCCGATGAGGCGCTGTAGCCACACATTACCAGGCATGTATTCAAGATAACCGTCATTCTCAACATATCCTTTTATAGGTGATTCATAACGATCAATACCTTTGCCCGCGATGGATATCTCACCAATAACTCCATTTTTTAATTGGATTTTCTTCCTAAATTCCTCGATTCTACGATCTAAGACGATAGGAAGTCTATTGTTTCCGAGGAGGCGAACCTTAGATTTGAAAGTATCGTAGCCATTTGCTGAGATAACAACATATGCACTTTCACATTCGTTCTCACTAAAGAAATGCGGTCTCGTTGTTATGTCGATATCATTAACACTGATTTTAGCTTTGCCGTTAAGATCCTTACCGGACTCAGATTTAACGTCAAAATTGGCTGTCGATATTTTTTTACTCCATACAGCTTTAGGGAGGGTACATACTTGGCCATCAGTTTCTGCTGTAACCATAAAACTAATAGGNTCAAACCCATCTCGTTCTGCAATCAAGGTAATAGTCTGACCTTTATTCAGCAATATTGCATCGTTAAATACCTGCCTTGAAGATAGCAGTAGAGTGACAAATTTTCCGAGTTTGTCTTGGATTTCTCTCGTAGTTGGAGGAATAAGAGTAATTAAAGTTGACAGTTTTCTGGAACTAACATCCTCTGCATCTACTACAGCATCTATTTCTGATGTAAGAAAGACCGCGTTGTATTCTGAATAATACGACTGGTATCGATTTTCGCCGAGAAGCTCTTCGAGTGAATAGATTACCGTATCACGTTTGGCAAATTTGCCATCTCTTTTTGAAGCCTCATATCGGGCACTTATACTTTTTGTGTCGTATTCTTTCCCAAACAAAGCATTCAATTCTGCGTCCTCAGGTAATTCGGTAGCTGAAATNANCTNCNTTACTTTTGAGATGACCGAATTTACTTCTTGTCCAGTAATTACCAAATTNCTGGGAATATGTATCCATCCTGCGACATTGTCCCATGGACGTCCNGATACAGTTCGAGCCACCGTGANTAAACAAGCGTCTTCAGTAAANGANACAAAGACAATAATCTTCGAATGGTCTGAAACCATCGAAGGAATNTGCTTGAGTATGTCCCTAACATCNANAACTCGCTTNGCCCAGTCACCTCCGTTTATAGCGATAGGTTGTCCACTACCTGCNCTTGTGATTTTTATTGCGATTCCTATTTTGCTCATTTCTTAAACCAGTTTTGTATTTTTTGAGCTTTNCCATTCTTGAAGCCCTTTGATCTNATTAAAAGCTTCTTTACAACGTTNCCTGCTGANGCACCGTTGAANAGGCAATAGTCTTGAAAGCANACTTGTCCAAGAGTGAAGGGTATTCTCTCCACTTTTCCNCCGTTAATTTCACAATCTTTACAGATTTTCTCCAGACCTTGGAAAAAACCCTTATAGTTTGTTTCTGTATAGTCNGTTAGAATCTGTACTAATTGACCACCAAGGGCNTTTGCTTTATCTACTTTCGTAAACATAAGATATATTGCATCAGTATCCTCTTTGAAGATACCGGTTCTCTCAATATAGCGAAGTGCTGCGTCAAGATACTCTGTTTGGCTAAGACCTTCATATTTTCTATTCTCTCCTCCATATTCAAGAACAAAGAAGTGAATCTTACGATTCCGAGTTCTATTGTCAATTAAGATTCGAGTTAGTGTGTCAAGTGCNTCAACCTCATCTTCAGACAGNGCTTCTTTTGCATCTGATTTATACATACATCTGACAAGCTCTCCAGCCAAGTCAATACATGTTATAGGATGTGTGGCTCCATTTTCATCTTCAAGATCGAATCCCATNTCATACGTNGAATAGATTGACGTACCTTCTGGCAGCGTACCCACAGAGCCATCACTCTTAAATAGTTGTGCCAATCGAGTCATATAGCCATAACCTTGGCAGTCGTTGTCTTTGCTCATGCTACGTGCTATCGTGCCATTGTTTGCGATGCTAAGTACCGCTCCCAACGCACAGCTTTTGCCAGAAGATGGAATACCCCAGAAGTATACTTCGGTACACAACTTATTGATTTTATCAAGCCTCTCCGGTGAAGCAAAGGTCTGTTTTTTTTCACCCTGAGCAAGGTGTTGAATGAATTTCCTGTCAATCCCAAGATTCAGGAAATCCTGATATCTAAAATATCCATCAGTAATCAACATCTCAATCACCGAGGCTCTAAGGAAGTTATTGTCTCTGGAAATTACATCAAGTAAATCCTGTGACGAGATTTTTTTTCGATCAAGGTAGCTCTTGATGGTGTTGTAAACTTTTACGTCTTTTTCTTGAACTCTTTGGTCAGTTTGAATATCGTTGACTCTTTTAATCAATGAATCTACATCAAAACCTAAGAATTCCTCACGTTCTAATTTTGTGATTAGTTTACGCGCATCTATTGCTTTGGAATCTGTTGGATAGCGATTGATGAATCTATTAAGATCATCTATGTCATTCTTGTCTACATTATTCCAATCATCTTCGATTGATTGACGTTCACTTTGTTCTGCAATCATCTGGAGAAGATTTCGAGCCTCCTCCCTATGACTACTTGTTGGATATGCACGAAGGAATCCGAATAGGGACTCTTTTGTATTCTCATTTTTTGCTACCTGCCAGTCATTTTCTTCCGAACCAGCAAGTA
Organism: Bacteroides sp.; assembly: GCA_014801595.1. Classification (GTDB taxonomy): domain Bacteria; phylum Bacteroidota; class Bacteroidia; order Bacteroidales; family Muribaculaceae; genus Lepagella. The sequence goes on along the minus strand of JAAVDV010000029.1, from coordinate 25,584 downwards.
GACGCTGAACTTCTTTCCTCACAGAAGCGGGGAAATAGCCATCAGTATCTTCGCACAATTCATCAAATGACACGATGCCTCTCTTGATATACTCAACAAGTTCGGTTGCCGAGTACTGTTCAATATTGTCTATTATAGCTTGTTTACTAGGCATATGCTGTTATTGTTAATTTCTTGGATTTAATCCGTATTCGTTTTCGTCTTCATCCCCACTCCCAAACAGGAGTATGAGGCTAAACACTGCACCGACATATGGTATACACGTATATAATTGCCACCAGCCTGAATTGCCACGGTCATGGCATCGTTTCACGCGGGCTGCAATGATGAACCATACTGAAAAGAACATTATTACTGCTCCCATGAATCCCCAAAAGATTGAATTCTTGCTAAGCTCTGTTAAAAAGAATACACCAATTAACAGTAGGACATAGAATCCGATAATAGATAACAAATAGTGGGATCTTCTCATTCGTCCATTGAAGGAAAAGAGTTTATAAATAAAACCTTTATTAGCCTCCTCAGATAAGCAAATAACGGGAGATGGTGATACCTCCTGTTCTCTCCCTACTATATTCTCTTGATTGAATTCTTTTGGGAAGGTAGGTACCTTTTGAACCGTAGGTATGTCAAAAGCTTTGATAGACTCTGAAGATTCATAAAGTTGAGAATGTTCTGATCCCTCAACTATTTCTGCTTCTTCTGGAGTGCTAAGTCGTTCAATAGTTTGAGTACTATCAACTAACTCTGCGGTTTTAACGTGATTTGTATCGGTTTCAGTCAAGTCGTTCTCTTCTATTTGTTCTTCAGCCAAGGATTCACTTAGCTGTTCTTCAATTCGCTTCCGCAAAAGTGGAGTGAGTTTACCGCTTTTACTGAGTTCATACATTGAAATATCCCCGCTTTTTATGGCTTGGACAATTTCTGATGCGCTGTATTCGCGTAAATTATTAAGTATATGATCTTTATTTGGCATAGCGTTAAAAAGTCGGATAGTCGTTGTCTTCCTCTAAATTCAATAATTCACTTTGATCTGAGTCGTTATCAATAACTTCTTCGAATGTCAGCTTTTTTACTTTTGAAGGCTTGCTATTCCTCTTAAACTTGTGGTTTTCTGAACCAGTTAACCTATATACATTCTTAGTATGACGATCCTGAAGGAAATAGGGAAATAAGAGCATTAAGTATATTACTACTCCAAAGACTATAGCAGCTAAAGTGGGCGTTTTTTGTGTGGTAAAGGCAGTTGTCAAGCTTTCAATACCTTCTATAGCATTCTTAGCTCCATTACTCTGGAAATGTTCGACTTCACCTAAGAGAGCTTCATTTGACATCTGCTTTGCGGAGAAAGACTTTAATTGATTCTCCCAGTTACCTAAAGCTGCTTTTATCTCTTGAGTATTACCCAAAAGAAAGACATTCCAGGTACTTGCACCTTGGGCTGCATCATCAATCCATTTGTTAGCAACTGTCTTTAACGAATCATAATTTTGAGACAACAACTGAAGTCTGAGTGTCTCCACCATATTGTCTCTTTGAATAAATGCCTTAGAATCTTCAAAACCAGCGTTTTTAAAGGTCTGGGGATTCGAGCTTTTATTGACAATTATTTGTGTCAGATTATTCTGGTATGTTTCTATTCTTTGATTTGAATACTCTTCATAGTCTGTAAAAAGTTGCTTTGAACTGTTTATGGATTTTTTAAAGGTTTCAACAATCTCTTCATTCTGACTCCTAACTGTCCAGAAATGCGACATCGAAATCATACCTGCAATAAACACAATCGGAGAACCAAAGATAAAAATTCGTTCCCATATTATTTTTCTCTTCATTTTTACACCAGATGCTTTCATTTGTTGAGCTCCGATGAAAAATAGAATATAGAATATATCTGTTAGACCCATCCCGATCAAGGCATAAGTGAAATTTCCATTGGTCAGGTAAGTATACCCAACAAATGAAATGTAGCTCACGGCGATAAGAGCCAAGAAAGATATAATATGACCCCAGGAGAATTGTAGCTTTTCGTTCATTGCTTTTTGTTTTCAGGGAGCTGTCCTTCCAGCTCTGTAATTTTTTGTTTATATATCGCAATCAATCGGCGTATCGTATCATAATCGCTTTCATTCTCTGTGACAGGAGATGTCGAATTATTACTACCATCTGATGACACAATCGGACTTGCATTACCGGGAGTGTCAATAACTATTTCTGATATAGGGGTTGTCACATCAATCCATGATGCCGGAGGAACGCCGTTAGACACATCAATAGATGCTTCAGGTACTGGTCTCAAATCTCTATGAGTAGGTGCGTTAAAATCACCCCGTCTGACAGCATCAAGAGCAAGATTCACCTGTACCATAGGGGGCATATTACCATAGACATCGCATCCGGTCTTATACAACACATTTCTTGCTTGCTCTACTGTCAAATCTTTCTTTAATGACTTCATAAGTGCAACTGTTCCAGATACTATGGGAGCAGCCATACTGGTACCGTCACAACTTCTGAAATCTTTTACCGGAAAAGAAGAATAGATTTCTTTTCCCGGAGCCGATATGTCGGTACAGGGACCGTAATTGGAAAAATCAGTTGGATATAGCTTTTGATCTACCGCTCCAACTGTAATTGCCACTGCTGAGCGATTCTCCGGCGGTATGCTTGAAAGAATGTCATCATTTCCTGCGGCAAATACTAATATAGTATTTTTATTCGCGGCAATTTTACATACACGATTCCAGAGTTTTTCAACATTCTTGAACTGTGTCTGTGCTATCTGATTCTGCAATTCTACAGGAAGTTGATTGAGACCTTGAAATGAAGGTCCAATTGAGATATTAACTACATCGGCACCTTTATGAACAGAATACATGACACCACTTACCAACGCAGATAGCGGGCACATATTGTTATCTATAACCTGTACGGGCATTAGCATACAATCAGGAGCAATTCCCGCAGCTCCTTGATTCAGATAATCAAGAGAGCCAACCGCCAGCCCAGCAGTATGAGTTCCATGCCCCTCACCCTTGCTTAAGGCATTATTTTGTCTATAAACATTATATGCGTTTACAATACGATCCTTAAACATCGGATGCGAAGCGTCAATTCCATCATCAACAACAGCTACCGTTATAGATGGACTTCCTTTACTTATTGCCCAACCCTCTCTCGCTTTTACTGCGTTTAAGTGCCAGCCGGGTGACGAAGATGAGGTTGTGCTAGGATGACCATTTAATTCATATATTTCTTCATCAAATACAATGAATTTGTGATTTGGTATTTTGGAATTTATAGTGCGTCGTATTTCATCTCTTTCATTCTCAGGTATCTGAATTAATAGAGATTTTACATCGCGGTCAAATCCGATGATTGAATATTGATCACCGGGATAAGCCTTTTTGAAGTCGGCTGCCAGTGCGTCAACATTGTCATTCTCATTTTCAAGAAAAAGAATCAGCCGGTTGGCAATTATTGGTGGAACACCCGGTTCTCTTTCTATCGGGGGGATTTGTCCATCTTCGTTTCTTATCGGCGCGACAATAGACGGATTATCCGGTAATTTACCATCATGTAATGATATTGGATTAGCAACTCCATTATCATCAATGGTATCACCGGTTGCGGTCATAATCCTACCGGGTTCCTCAACTCCGTTTACTGAACGTGTACAACCATGACAATCCCTGAATAGCCACGAGAAAAGAAGTAGCAATAATAAGGCCAATAATACCCATAATAACCATTTAAGACATCCACTGCCAGTGAGCCACAACCACAATCTCTTATACCATGGGAAGTTCCTTTCATATATTGCATTGTAGGTCGTATTCCCCTTGACCAATGAGTCAATAGGATTGCTGTCCCATCCCCTAAAGGTAAACCCTTTATTAGGAGTCACATTGGGAATATCACTTGCCTGAAGTCTGGAACCTATGGTTTTCGTAATCTCCGGATTGCCGTTTAATTTACCATTCTCGCCTGCATTAAAGCGACAGGTCACAGTTTGTAAGCGAGGAGGTGTCGGCGGCATAGGTGGTATGACTGGAGGAACTTCTGCTTTGTCGTACTTTGCGATAAAAGTCATATCACAGGTGACTTTCATTCCATGTGGATTCGGCTCCCATCCGGTAAAAGCATAACCATCCGATGGTGAAACAACCGGAATATCATTAGAAGATATTTCTGTTCCTTCAGGAAGTGAAATATGACTACTAAGCTTTGATGAGAGAACCCCATACTCTCCCACATCAAACGTCAGCTTGTGCTTTGTAACAGAAGGAGATTCATGAACAAGCTCGCCTTTGCTAATATGCTTACGAGTATCTGGTGTCATTCCCCAAGCAACCACAAAAACTTTATCATCACAACAAAAGATGAAATCATCATCAATATATCGCAACGCACAAGCCATGACTTGTAGTTCCTCACCCGAAAGGTTATTGATAACCTCTCGATAGTGTCTTAATGTCTCCTCCTTTATTGACTGATATTTAGTCTTTCTGTCACCTTGTATGTTGTTGAGTGTCTCTGGTGTCTCACTCCACTGATCAATATACCAGTTCACAGCATCATCATTCGCTGAATAATCCGGGGCTGCCAAGAAATGAGTGAAGCGAGGATTGACATATTTCTTAATTATACTGTAAACGCTTTCATATCGCTTATAAAGAGGGTCACGTCCTATGCCCTGATAATCTGTAAAATCACAGATTTCAGTGCTACCCACTTTGCGCTTTCCTATAAAAGTATGATTATCCATATTATGCGATATAAAGTGGTTGTGAACGTTCAATCAAATCCTTTACCTTCGCATTGCATACTGGATCACAATGCGAAATATCAGATGAATATATCAAACCGATAATAACGAAATTCTCCCATCTTTGATAATTATTCCAAAATGGCAGTTGACGTAATACTGAGATATCGATTCTGCCTTGATTGACAATCGTAGCCGACTCGTCAAATACCTTCAGAGTTTCTATCAAAGGCTGTGGTTTACGAACCTTATTCCATCCGGCAGGAGAGAAATCCACTGGAAGTCTACAATTTTCCGCCTTTACTCTAAGTTCATCAATTTCGTCATCAGACATATAATGCCGCCCTACGGTACTTACAAAATTATTTAATGTAAGAGCCGCAAAATCGCCAATGGCGTTGGGTTGCTCATTTTCTGAAAAAATCTCAGTATATCTGGTTATCTTATCTGATATTGACCGTCTTACTCCTAATTTCTTAAACAGATTTACAAGCATAAAGACGACCTCATCGGCGTGGGGTAAATTTTTAACAACAGATTGTGAGACCTCATTGAGATGCTCTCCCCAATATTCTACAATATGCTTGGTAATGACATCACCAATGGATGACAAAGTAATTGTTTGTTTAGCTATTACATCATCCAGCTCAAATCCTTGGACTTTCAGGTACTCTATCAGTTCCTCCTCAGTTTCAAGAATATAATACATCAAAAGCTTTTGAATATTGGTCTTGCGAGTATCTGATATATCAATACCTGCACTTGCACGAATAAAATTGACCGCACTGAAGTCTTTCGGCGTATCAGTGTGACATACAATTATATCATAAGCAATATTTCGTAAGATTTCAGGGCTAACCATAAAGCTGTCCAGAATTCTTCCGAATACTGCGGGATCTTTTGCAACTGTTTGTTGAAGAGACCTTCTGATGTCACCTGCAATTAGTCGTACTTTTTTATTTTTTGCCTCATTATCTTCGGGCTCATAAAATACTTGCAAAGAATTGAGTAGCTCTTTTTTAAGAGTATCCAATTGAGAAAGGTAACGCTCCCTGCGCGCTCTGTCAAGTACACACGCAATTGAATCAAGATCTCGTATTATAGCTTTTGACCCATCATTGTTCAATGTGGCGACGTCCGACCATGTAGCCTCAGGATCGGCAAAATGTTTTCGCACAAATTTATGACGTAAGAAGCTATCCTTTAGCCTGTCAAGATAATCCGGATAGTCCGCATTAGTATGAATGGAAGTCTCTGGTGACTTTATAACACCATCGCTATATCCATCAAACAGACCATTTTTTCCAGACCAAAAGAAATCACGGAGAGGATAGATATTCTGAAACGGGGTTATCTGACCATTACTGGTAAGAATCCATTCATCAAGCCATGTATTAGGCTTGATAATTTCTGGGAACACAGTATCAAAACGATTCCAGTGCTTATCTAAGGTCTCGTAATTACCTGTTTTATCAGTCTTTGTACGTTCAAGATCAATGTTGAATTTTGTTGCAACAAAGAATAATGGGGCAATCCCATTGGTTAGGCGAAGCATTTTCGTCCTTTCCTCTGGGTTCAAACCAATATTCTCTTCCATCCAATTATTGATAGTTTCTCCTATAGTAGGCTCTGCCTTCTGATCATTATGATGACAAAACAACACACTACTAATTTGCAAAGAACGAGAGTATTTATTGAAAAGGTAAGCAACTTTTCCTCTACGAAGCATCTTGGGGAGCACCGTGGAAATCTCCTTTTCTTTATACTTTTCGCGGGAGCGTGCACCGGGAAAGTCCAAAAGATCCATGTCTTTTAAGAACTTCCGGTCCTGCGCTATAGATTCAGGCAACTCAAAAGTAAGTTCTGCGATTAGTGCCGATAGCTCACCTTTACTAAAGTTTGACGATATAAGATGTCCATTTACATCATAGATATCCGTATATACATCATCATCCCCCGTGTTGATTTGTACTCCGCAAACTGTATCGAGCCACTCTATTTTGAGTAAAGTTCCTCGTGTCCTCAGAACAGCTTCAAAAGGCACATATACTTCCTGCTGAAAATCAAGTTTTTTATATGCGTTTATAAGCGTGGCAAATAACCTATTAATCTCAGGATTTTTATTCCAAAGCAAACTGAAAATATCAATCCATTTATCGTAAGGGATATACTGTATAACAGGTGCAATAGTCCTACAGAAGTTTGATTGATATATGGCTGCGGCATTATTCCCGATTACATCTTTTATGTAATCGTTAATATCGCGTATATCATCTTCTGATATAATATCGTGCTGAATCTTTTTGCTTTGCCATAATGATGACAACTCATCTAATTCGCGATTTATCACCTCAAATGTAAGGGTCGTATCGAGATTTATTTTGATGTCGTTGTAATATGAGTCCGTTAATAGGAGTATAATATCAACAACAGAAAGATTGAGAATTTTAATCTGATTTTTAACTTTGTGCCTATCTTTCTTGATTGTAAAGCGTGTGATTACACCTGTTGACTCTATTTTTGCATTGTTGCCTCCACTTGGGTTCAACTCATCTATAAAACTGTATTCCCGTCCATTATTTTCGATAACAAACGGATGATCTGAAGAAGATAATAAACTGCTCATCAGATAGGATTTTCCCACCTGACTTTCACCATACGCAGCAGCCGAACAGTTTCCTGTTAAGGCTTTACGTATCTTAGACAGTTTTCTGCGATACTCCTTGAATTGTTCTGTGGGGAAAGAATCTTTACCATATTCTTTCGCCCATTCAAGAGAATCGTTTATGATGTCTATATGCTTATCTATATCTTGTATCATGACTTTAGAAATTGAAAGCTCCAGAATCGAGCCAGTACTTTTCATTTGCGCCAAGACTTTGGATATGAATCTCGACATTGCCGTCAATAACATCTTTATCCTCTTTGTCGCGGATAGATGATATTATCAGATGCTCTTTGTCATCTATATCTCTGTCAATTGTCAATTTGAAGGGCATACGTTTTTTCAGTTGGTCAATTTGTTCATTGACCAATGATTGGACTTTGGCGTCAGTTAGCGTGGTACCTTCGTTTAGAAGAGCTTTCTTGCGAATTCTGTCTGCAATTTTGTGTCGATTAAAGTCAATTGTATATAAGATCCTACAGGGATATGTATCCATGCCGATTTGTCGCACATTAAGATATGCCGGAATCATACTGACCGTTAGGTCTCCCTGAGACTGTTCCGGAGTGATAAAATACTCAATAGGTTGACCTTCACGAGACGCTTCTATATAGTTAACCGTTGATTTTAAGTTCTCTTTAAGTTTGTCAAGATTAATTACAAACTTATTTAAATTGGAAAGTTCAGAAGCGTAATGTCCGATAACCCCACCCATAGCCACAATGGTCTTTGGATTTGTTATTGAACCCGTATTGTTGTCAAAGGGATACCAATCTCCAACATAATAGTTGTTTAACATTATGAGTCTATTGGGCGACACCGCATAATACTTAAGGAAAATATCACGAATTGCCGGAAGAGATGCTGGTCTACCTGAAAGAAGGACTATATCACAGGCATAAGCATACATAATCGTTGCTATTTTCTTAAGTAATGGCTCAAATTCTTTTTCTACAACAGCAGATATTGCTTCTCGATTGAATTTCCATTCTAATTTAGTTACATCAATCCCGGTTTTGTCAAAGAAACCAGTTATGATTGATGCGTTTGGAGGACAATCCGCAAAGACATCATTAAACCTAACAACACAGTCTTTATTGTTATTTTTCAACAATTCCAGAAAATGGCACATCAATGGAACCGAATACTGAATATTAAAATCTTTACGCAATATTCGGTCTGATACGGTTTGCCCATTATGATCGGTACCAAAGAAATTTTTAATTTCTTGGCGGTATTGTGCTCCTGACAGGTTTTTCAAGGCTTGACGGAATGCACTGTCTTCATTAAGAAGCATCACATTCTTAATCAAGCCCCTCAACATATCATCACCTGCAAAATAGAAACTATCGTAGAATATTGGTTCAGGTGTAATCGTGGTTACATCACCTTTTTCGTAAGTATATTTACTTATCATGAGGTCGGTGGTCCCTGCTCCAATATCCAGAGACCCTACAGTAAGGGAATGTTGTGAATCCCCATCTTCTATTTTCCCATATAGATTGAAGAACTCACTGCAACATCCTTTATATTTATGCCCAACTTCACCATACATGTATACCAATTGAGAACATGTAGCTTCATCATAATACCATTCGGCGTCTGAATCTTTTTTAGTTCTTACCGATGGTATGACCTCAACTGAATTGCGTTTTAAGTCAACATCGCCATTGAACCGTGATAATATTCGTACAGCATCCTGAGCACAACGAACTAATGCCTCACGTTCAAGTTTTGACATAGCGGTAGGACATGTTACGATGATGCGTTTTATCTTTCTTGGCATTTCAGGATAACCGAATCCTTCTCGTACTGAACGATGCTTTGCACTGTTGATTTGGCCATGTGCTTGGACTAACATCTCAAGGAATGACAAAGTCATTAAGGATCTTCTTGAATAATGGAAAGAAAGACCGCCTTCGCCGTTAAGATCCAATTGTCCATCACTCTTTAATTGAGAAGTAATACCCTGAAGATTAAGGATGTGATTATCCTTCTCTCCGGGCAATACAAGGAATTGCCATTCCTCCTTATTCGGACGCCAGTCCCATAAATATCGCTTAGGGCTTGAGTATGTTGACAATGAATCTATACGACTCTCAATATTAGACGCACGATGAATTAGGGTATTCGCTTCTTGTCCAAGCCTTACCAAGCTCGGATACACGAATTGTCGGCTATCAACATGCCCAAAGTCACCAAAACAAACCTTACGGAAAGCGAGTCGCATGTCAAAAGGTTCATTATAAGACCGTATTGACGCTCCATCTTCTGTAGAATGTATTGGATTTGTCAAATCAACTAAAGATAAAGGTCGAACTTGATTAAAGTTGGAATTGTCTTCAATCAGAAGAGCGGTGGTTCTTGAATTTCCTATGTCAATAACCATATCAACATCCCGGACCTCTACGTCGAGGTCTTTATACAGTTTAACGGTTGGGAATAGTTGATTTTTTGATAAATAATTAATCAAGAATAGATATGATGCAGCATAGCTCATCTTCTTTACATTAGCTCCACGTAATTGGGAGATTCTCGCTATTTCGGGATGAACCAAATGCATTAAATACTCATCAATATAGCTCCATTTTTTACCCGAAGAACAATAGTCTAATAGGAACAACTCATTATTACACAGAGCCAAATCTATATCTTTCCTAAACTTATCAGGAAATACAGGATTTTCATCATTTGCCTCATCTTCATATGTTGTATGAGTATCAAAGGCTAATAGAACATCATATATTTTTACGCCTTTCTCTTCTTTGACTGGAATCAATTTGAACCTTGACCAATTCAAAGGACCAAATTTGAATTTGCGCTCTGTTCGCTTAAAGAAATATGGGGCAGGCAGCCATTCGTTTTCAAAGGATGCTAACTTATTCTCTCTATCAGAGAATGTAAGACTGAATATTTCACCCTTTACACCGGCGCAAAGCTCATCGTCAATTTTGAGAGGAGCTATACCATCGTGTTTTAACTCATCAATATCCAACTCTACATCTGGATTTGATAAGTATCCATTCTTTAATAAGTCTGCTTTCTTATAATAAATTGTGCAATCATCTGTATACACTTCATGCACAAGTTCCAATTTCCATTCACCACTATTAGTATCATACCACTCATGGAACCACTGTTTGAAGCGGTCCTGAGTGTTTATCTTCAAGCGAAAGGTAAACATCTGTATCCCAGAGTTAGCTATAAGTGAGTATTCCATTTGTAATTTGATAATGGTTTTAACAATCATAAATTAAGCATCTCTTCATAAGAGACTTGGACGATTGCTAAATAATTGGGAATTAGGAATTAATAGCACTATTAGATTTATTTTCCCTAAATAACTATACCGAGCGGTTTTGTAATATGATTTTATCATTGGTACATTTATTAAAAAATACTATCTATTGGTTATTTCAGGGAATTTAATTATCTTTGCAAATAAATTAAGTATCTCTTATGAAGAGATTTGGACGGTTGCTAAACAAATTAGCCCGGCTCATTTGGGGTGAGCTGGGACTATGGATGAAAAGGAGGAGTAGTGAAGGAGAATGCCGGAGGAGTGAGGTAGATATCAGAGGAGTGAGGGAGGTACCGGCGGAGCAAAGAGGCGGATCAGAGGCTTTTGAGGATGAGGGAATTGGCTTTGTCGACGGCGGAGGTGTCGAGACTGGCAAGATAAATTTGGGTGGTCGTCTCGCTGTCGTGACCCATCCCTTCGCTNATGATACTCAGCGGAATTCCTTTCGCTTTGGCGGCAGAGGCCCAGCTGTGGCGGGCTACGTAAAGAGTCAGCGGAATCGTTATTCCGATCTTGGCCGCTATNGTCTTCAGATTATGATTGATGTTGTAGGCCGCGTTGCGATAAGTNGAGCGTTCATTGGTGCCCGATTTGCGAATTATGGGNAACAGGTATTCNGTCGCGTTCTCNGGATATTTGTCAAGAATCCGCTGCATATCTTCCGTCCATTCTATTGTAAGCTGCTGGCCGGTCTTGCGACGGCGATAGGTCACGTAGCCATTCATCCGATCTGTTTTTCTCAAATATGCCATNTCGATAAANCTCATGCCCCGGAGCATAAANCTCATGAGAAACATNTCTCTCGCATATTCAAGCGATGGGGTCAGCGACAGGTCAAGNNCCTTGATCTTCTTTATCACCGATAACGGCAACGCCCGTTTCACTGTCTTGTCNATGCCCGTGTAGACATGGCGGAAGGGATGGCGGCTCTCGATGATTTCCTCCTCGACCGCCCTGTTGTAGACGGCTCTCAGTATCCGCGTATAGAATGAGATCGTATTCGGGGCCACTCCCCTTTGCCGATGCCACGCCTCGTAGGACTCCATCACTTCTGAATTCAGGCAATCAAGCATTATATCCTCGTTCCGNCGGAATTTCTTGAAACTGTTGAGAGTGGCGGTGTAGGTCTCCGACGTGCGGAACTTTCCGTTCTGCTTGAGTTTGATTATCTGATTTTCCATGAAGTTGAAGAGAGTGTATTCGGTGGCGTAGCGGTGNAATTCATCTATAATGTCGTCAGCCGTATAACACATCCCTCCGTCATCGAGCCGACGGATNATTTTNCCCAGNCGCTCCACGTCCCAACGNATCCTCGCNCGNATGGANAGNATGAATGCCTTGCGCTCGATTCTGCGGTCGGCCACCACCATTCCGCGTCGCTCATCCCATTCGCCCGGGGCCACATGGTAATCGGTCAATATCTGCCGGGGTTTTCGGTCGTGTATGACCTGATAATANATCGTGCCATCGCGATCGGCCAATTTCGACGGCCGAAACTTTACTTTTATTGAAGCCATATCTTGATTTTTATGAAACCGCAGGNANGCGGCTTCTGCATTTGCCGAAGCAAAGATAATGGTTCGATAGGGAGTCCGAATTTTAACCGTTGATTTTCTACAGGAGAATGAAAATCGAATCATAGGTCTANTTCGCCACTTATCCCTACAATAGTCTCGTCCGCCGATCTCGGATGTCTCACCTCCGGTTGTAGACCTCGCCGGACTTTGACTTCACACCGTATCTCCCCGCACCCGGCAATACGGATCTTGATGCCTACAATCAGACTCTGATAGAGCGATTCGAGGTGAGCGAACCTCTACGTATACGGCCCCTGTCGATAATATCTGCCATAAGAAGCGAATTGGTAGGATTTGCTTAATCAACGGAATTTCATTAAATTTGCATATGAAGTTTAGAATGTGGATATTTTTTAATAAAACCACTCTTAGAAAACTTCTTTATCTGAATATTATGACCGAACTGCAATACCCTGTGGGAATGGCCACCTTCTCCGAACTCATAGACGAGGGGTATGNCTACGTGGATAAGACCGCATATATCAAACCCCTGTTACGACAGGGGAAATTCAAGTTCCTGAGCCGTCCGCGTCGGTTCGGCAAGACTTTGTTGCTCTCAACCCTGGAGGCCTATTTCGAAGGGCGGCGTGATCTCTTCAAGGGTCTGGCCGCAGATAGCATGGATCTTGACTGGACCCCTTCTCCGGTGCTGCACTTTGACCTGAACACTGGTGACTACAATGATCCGAATGGTCTCGANAACAGGCTTCGCGCCCATCTGGAAAAATACGAGNACAAATACGGCATCGCCCCACGCACCGAATATGACACGGCTCTGCGTTTTGAAAACATAATCACCCGCATATTTGAGAAATTAGGCCGTAAGGTGGTCATTCTTGTCGATGAATACGACAAGCCTTTGCTCGACGTGGAGGAAAACAAGGAACTGTTTGAAAAAAACCAAAGGACGCTCAAGAGTTTCTTCGGCAACCTTAAGAGCATGGACAGGTATATACGCTTCGCCATGATCACCGGGGTAGCACGATTCACAAAGGTCAGTATCTTCAGTGACCTCAATAATCTCAACGACATATCGCTGGTGGATGACTATGCCGACATTTGCGGCTGGACGGAATGCGAACTCATAGAGAACTTCAACGATGGAATAAAAGACCTCGCCGGAAAACGTGGGGAGGATTTCGTCACCACCCTGGACAGATTGCGTGATTATTACGATGGATACCTATTCACGGAAGAGGGTTCGCGACTCTACAATCCCTACAGCGTCCTGAAAGCATTGGCCAACAAGAGAATCGATCCTTATTGGTTTGACTCCGCTACCCCCACATTCCTTGCCCGGCGGATCAGAAGACGAAACATGTTTCCACCGGACCTCAACGGGAAAATGTGTACCAGAGCACAACTGACCGCAGTCGGACTCACCGACATCAATCCGATTCCGTTGATGTTCCAGACGGGTTATCTGACGATATGGAAATTCAGAGCAGACTCCAACCTGTACGAACTGCGTTTCCCGAACCGTGAAGTGGAACTTGGTTTCTACCAGCAACTGCTCCCGTTCTACGCCCCGGAAACTGAAAATCCGGCAAGCCATTTCGACTTTACACTCTTCAAGAACGATCTTGCAGAGGGACGCCCCGGAGATTTCATGGAGCGTCTGGCCACGATGCTCAAGACAATCCCTTATGATGACAACAACGAATCAACTTACCGCGCCGTGACCTTCCTCATCGCCGTCCTCTCCGGCACCCCGGCATTGGCTGAATATCACGGCTACAAGGGACGCTCCGATCTTGAGATATTCGCAGGCGACAACATCTACATTTTTGAGTTCAAGTACAATAAAAGTGTGGGGGATGCTATGGCGCAGATCCGTGACCGCGATTACGCCGGACGTTACGCATTGGATTCCCGCAAAGTATACCTAATCGGAGCCAACTTTATCGAAACCAAGGGTAAAAAGGGCTTGGAGTATCGGATCGAGTCAGTCTGAACGATATCTCATATGTTAATAAATGAGTAAGTAGGCACCTAACTTATTATCAATTGATAATGAAGACGCTCGTGCTCATAACCGATGTGTTCCCTTACGGAAGCATCACTGAAACATCGTTCATCGCGCCGGAAATCGAACCTCTGGCGCGGCTCTTCGGCCGCGTCATAATAGCTCCACGTATGAAGCTCTCCGAATCGCGCGACATCGCAACGCTCCCGCCGAACGTCGAGGTGACCGACGCACTCATCATACGGAAGACCCTCCCCAACAAACTCCGGGCTCTTCCGCGCATTGGCCGCCCCGTGGCCCATGATCTGCGCCACACCGGAGGAGACTTCCGCGATGTGATCGCATACTCCTCATATGTCGACATATGCCGGCGCGACCTTCAGAAATTCATCGGTGACAACCGACTGAATCTTTCCGACACACTATTCTATACCTTCTGGTTCGACTTCACCACCGCAGCACTGGCCCTCATACCCGGCACACGTTTCCTGACGCGCACACACGGTCAGGATCTATATGACAACCGACATTTCATAAGTGATTTCTGGCGCAGAAAGACGCTTGACCGCATCATAGCATGCCATTCGGTCTCCGCTGCCGGACTCAAATATCTCCGGCAACGCTTCCACGCGTATACCGCTAAATTCGGACTCCGTCTGCTCGGCACCATCAACACCCGCGGACTTAACCCCACCCCCCATCAGAATATGACGACATTGCTCGGTATAGCCCGTCTATCTCCGGAAAAGGGGGTGATCCGCCAACTGAAGTCGGTGATGGAGTTCGCCCGACGCAATCCCGACCGAAACCTCTGCTATATACATATCGGCGACGGCCCGCTTATGACGGAATTCCGGCAGTTGGCTCAGGAAACTCCCTCCAACCTGACGGTCGACATCCGGGGGGCACTACATAACGAGGCCGTCCACGACCTGTTGGCTTCCGTCCCGTTTGATGCGATGCTGCTCCTCAGCCACTCCGAGGGATTACCGGTATCCCTCTGCGAGGCTATCAGCTACGGCATACCTTATCTGGCCACTGACGTCGGCGGTATCCGCGAGATTCTTCCCGACGGCATACTCCCGTTATTGGCCGATGATTTCGTATATGATGATTTCGAACGTGCGCTGCGGAGCATATTGGCCGACAAAAGTCTGCGCTCTGTCGTGCGACGGTACTGGGAGGAACGTTTCGACGCCTCACTCCTGCGCCGGCAGTTTGCCGATGAACTCGCCTCACTAATCTAACCCTGTCATATGCAGGCACACTCAGGCTAATTCAAGCGAGAAATCGCGGATAGATGGCGCCCGCTCCGGGCAAACCGACCGAAGTCTGTGCGTAAGCAAGTCGCAGAAGCAGGCGGTCTCTCTTTCCAAGCGCGGGAGATTCCATGGCGCGGCCAAACAGCGGGGAGGCAAGGTCAGGGCGACCCTCACGGCGGTAATGTGCCGCAAGAATCACACGTCTGTAGGCCACGAGCCTCAGCATCTCCCGCCGTCGCGGATGACTTGANTCCCCGACGGCCCGCTCGATCTCGTCGAGGGAATGCTCCCACACGCCGGCGCGATGCACNAAGCCGTCNCCGGTGATCGAATCGCTGTGAAGACGCACGTCGACCCTCGCCTCAGTATCGACCTTGATCCGGGGATTCTGAAGAAGAAGCCTGACTCCGAGTTCATAATCGTTCCATCCNCCGACTCCGGGATTCCAACCGCCGGCCGCACGTATGAAGGCAGTGCGCACGACGAAGGCCTGNGTNCTCAGCAGCCCCTGTATGAAGTGATTGCGCAACGGATCCGCCGGCAACACCCTTCTATGGCTCACTTTGCCGCCGGGATGATGGAAACTCAGATTCCAGCAGACAATATCGAAGGTATCCCCCGCCAATTGGCGGCATATGTAGGCTATATGCCCCGTGGGCATCCAGTCGTCGGAATCAAAGAACATGACATATTCCGTCTCGACCACCCCGAGGGCGGTCTCGCGCGCACGCGCGGCCCCGCTCCGTGGCTCCGACATGACGCTGACATCCCAACCTCGGCCGCGCATATCGCGCGCCCAGTCATCGAGCACGCGCCGCGAACCATCGGTCGACCCGTTGTCGACGAGTATCACTTTTTCGGGGCGACAAGTCTGGGCCGCCAGCGACGCGAGAGTGTCGCCGACGAGCCGCTCGCGGTTGTAGACGGGGATTACGACCGTCAGACCTCTCCCCTCCCCCTTTTTATCACTCGTGTCAGTCATTATCGGGATTATGTATAGTCGATACGGTAGCGGTCATAGATGACCCCGCTTCCCCCCAACGAGGATTTCTGCATGTAGAGCCCCTCGTTGAGATAGCGGCCATGGTCTTCGTTGCATATGCCGAAATCGAAGTATCGGCAATGGGAGAAGATTTCGTAAAGGCGTGTGAAAAGATAGGTCAGCATTCCGTCGCGACGCCCCTCCCCGGTGCTCCAGATATATTGCGCGTGGGCCACCCGGCCGGTGTCGTAGACACAGACTCCGGCCTGCGGCGCACCGTCGGCATCGTTGGCCGTGAAAAGACGTATTTGCGGCTGACGCTCCATNAGAAGGCGTAGTTCGGAGAGGGAATGCACCGGCTCCACCCCATGCCGCTCACGCAGGCAGTCGGTCAGCCCGGCATGGAATGTCTCGCAGTCGTCGACCTCCGTCACGTCGATTCCCTTCGACTCCACTGCACGCTTGAGATTGCGGCGTTGGCGGGTGTTGAGGCCGGGATTCGCAGCGAGGTCTATGCAGCAGCTGATGTTGCGTTCGGTCAGCCTCGCCCCCTCCCTGAAGAGAGCATATAGATCCTCCTGTGAGGGCATGCGGTGATAGATATACGGCACCGGTTTATAGTCCAGCGCGTCGATTCCCTCAGCCACGGCATATTCCCTCAGCAGGCGGAAACATTGCAGCACATCCATAGCGTCCGTGTGACGCGGAGGGAGAATCCAGCCGCCATAAGTCAGGCCGCCGTGGCTCTGCAGCAGTGATTCTCCGTCATCCTGCCGCAGGTTGGCGGGGAGCAGTGCGACTATCCGCCCACCTTTCCGCACGATCAGGGAGTGATCGGCGAAACGGTCGGCATGATAATCCATATATGATCGGTCGAAAAGGAATGTCCCGTTGCGCGACTCGCTGACGAATGCATTCCATTCCCCCGCGTCGCCGGGTGTATAGCGTTGCAGTGTCAGGCCATCCATCAGTGAATCCAGGCTTGGGGATTGAGTTTCTCCTTTCCTTTCCACACCTCGAAGTGGATCTCGCTATGACCCGGGTTGTCGGGATCCTTGGCGACATTGCCGAGATGCTGCCCGGCCTTCACACGGTCGCCGACCTTGACGGCAGCCGACGAGAGGTTGCCGTAGACGGTGTAATAATCGCCGTGGTTGACGATGACCACGGTCGAGAATCCCGGAATCATGTAGACGCCCGATACGGTGCCGGCGTGTACGGCCTGCGCCGCAGCTCCTGCCGCCACGCGCGCGTCGATGCCGGGGTTGTCGTAGACGACGTCAGGCAGATCGGGCAACGCGTGCTTGCCAAACTGGCTCGTGATTGTGAATGAGCCGCTGACGGGACGTGGCAGCGATCCGCGCATGGAGGCGAAATCCGCACCGGCCGGAGCCGCCGCGACCGCCGGTGCCGACGTGGCCTTCGGTGCTGTCGAAGCCGAGCCGGCTGAGGAGCTTCCGGTCGAGGAGGCCGCTCCGTCGCGGGGCTTGCGCTGACGCGCGCTGGCATAATCCTTGCCTCCGGATTGTTTCGCCTGTTTCTTGCGGTCGGCCTCACGTTTCTGGGCCTCGCGCTGCTCCGCCTCCTTACGGGTCTTCTCCGCTTTCTCTTTATCCTTACGCGCCTGTTCGGCCTTTTTACGTTCCTGGGCGGCCTTCTCCTCGGCCCGTTTGGCNGCCTCGCGGTCCTTCTTGGCCTGGGCCTCCTTGGCCTCCTGTTCGGCCTTGCGCAGGGCCTCCTCCTGGGCAGCGAGTTTCGCAGCGGCGGCCTTCTCCGCCTCTCGTTCAGCCTTGGCGAGCTGTTCGGCCTCACGACGTTCGGCCTCCGCTTTTCTCTCCGCTTCGCGACGCGCGATTTCAGCCTGACGCGCCTCTTCGGCCTTACGCTGCTCCTCGGCTATCCTTCTCTCCTCCGCACGCCGCGCCTCCTCGGCCTTACGCTGCTCCTCGGCTATGAGGGCGGCCACCTGATTGCGCAGCTGATTGACCTCGCTTTGTTTCTTGGCAAGATGCGCCTGCAGAGCCGATTGGTTGCTCTTCAGTTTGGCCACCACGGCATCCTGCTCCGCTTTCTGCGACTGAAGTTTCTGCTGGGCCTTCAGTTCGCGGCCGAGCATGACATCCTTGTCGGATTTCGCCACCTCAAGAGCGTCGTTCTCCTTTTTCAACTGAGCCACCTTGGCGTCGATATCTTTCGTGCGGGCATCTTTCCATTCGGAAAATTCCTTCATGTAGCGCATTCGGCGTTCGGCCTGCGCGAGGTCTTTGGCCCCNAAAAGATAGGCGAGCGTTGAATTGCGTTTTCTGGTCGTGCGCATCTTCTTGACGGCCTTCAGGTATTCGGCGCGCAACTGTTCGAGCTCGGAATTGTGGGTGTCGATGTTTGTGCGNAGGGTGGTGATGCGGTTGGTGAGCTTCTTCACTTCGGCTCCCAATGCCTCCGTCTCCTTGCGCGATGCGTTGATGTCGGTCTCAAGCCGGCTGAGTTCGCTGAGCCCCTGCTTGATGGAGGCCTCCGTCTGACGCAGTTCCTCCTGCGTGCGCTTCACCTCCTGCTGGGCCGACTCCTGCTGCCGCTTGAGCTCGGCTGCCGTCGGGACGGCCACCGCGCCGGCCGCCGACCCTTTCCTCTTTGTTCCTGANGNTTTTGAGGAGGATGNTTTTGAGGAGGATGCTTTTGAACCTGACGCCTTGGAGCCTCCCCCTTTAGCCTGCGTGTTCTTTTTCGACGCGCTCTGCTTGGCGGGAGTCGTCTTCTTTTGCGTGGTCTGTTTCGACGTTGTCTGTCGCTGGCGGGCGCGTGTCTGCGCGTCGATCGTCATGTCGGTCGAGCACATCGCCACCACCAGCAGTCCGGCCATTAACCGGCCTGCCGCGCGCGACAGTCTATATTTCGTTATATATGAGGGCATTCTTTATGATGTCAGTTTGAATGAATCGATGTGATATGGAGGTCTCCTGATAGGAGCCGCCGGGAATCTGTCAGTTGAATCGCAGCACATCCCGCAGTGATACCTTGGCCAATCCGTCGGTGTTAATGCGGTCGAATCCTTTTCCGCCCCATTCTATAGGGTCGACGGTGAGTGTGCCGGTATATTCCTTACCTCTCAGCAGAGCCTGTATGGAGGCTGTGGCTATCCCTTTGTCGCGGTAGGAAATCTCGGTCTGGACCTGAAATTTCGGTTCATACTGATAATCGGGGTCTATGGCCTCGTCAGTGACGGCGGTATCCGCACGCCCGTAGGCGCATACGAATGTCGCCATCCGCGACTCCTGATCGGTGGCGAAACCGTAAAGCACCTGCGGAAGCCAATCCGGGACTGTCGGCACCACCATGTAGCATCCCTCCTCGTTGGTCGGGAACAGGTTGATGTCTTCCACTTTCCGATCGTCAAGCTGCCCCTTGCCGACTACAAACATTCGCCCGAGCAGCAACGCCTGCATGTCTTCGAGTAAATCGGGAGCGATCTGCGATATTTCCGCGATTTCCCTCTCATAGTAGCGTTTCTTCAGTTTATTGACTATCAGTATTCGCTCTTTGTCGGCCTCGATTCTGGCCACTTCTCCGATAAATGGGGCCCTGACAGAGATGAGAGTGAGCTTCCCTCTCTCCATATAGACTTTCAATGTGGCGGAGACGGGAAGCATATCGGCCGATAAGCGTCCGTTCCATGATGCCTTGTTCCAGTTCTTATATGAGTCGGTGATCGTCTCGACCACTTTTTTCTCCATCTTCCCCTCTATGGCATCCTGAGCTT
Organism: Bacteroides sp.; assembly: GCA_014801595.1. Classification (GTDB taxonomy): domain Bacteria; phylum Bacteroidota; class Bacteroidia; order Bacteroidales; family Muribaculaceae; genus Lepagella. The sequence goes on along the minus strand of JAAVDV010000029.1, from coordinate 5,309 downwards.
TAATACCCGTGACCATGCCGAGAGTCATGAGGAGTATAATTATATATCTTTTGATTTCCATACTTTGTAATAACGTGACATCACGCCCGGTTAGTGAAAGAAAATGTTTAAACGTCGTCAAAATCCGTCGTTTTTATTTCATGACGACCGGGGCGCCTTATTCATAGAAGAATGTGCGATGACGCACCTTCTTTTTCAGCAGTTCGTCGTCGGGCTTGTTTTCCAAGGCCTTCTTCCACTGCTCAAGGGCCTCCTGAGGCTCGTTGAGCATGAAGAGGATATCGCCGAGATGCGACTGATATTCATAGATTTCCTCACCCGACGCATCTTCTGAAGTAAGCTCCAAGGCCCGCTCCTCCATCTCGCGTGCCTCCTGATATTCCCCCTTCCGAAAAAGGAGCCAGGCGCGGGTGTCGAGATAGACCGGATTATCCGGGCCATTGGCTATGGCGCGTGCCGACATTTCATCGGCTTTCTCGAGATCTGCCGGGGGTATCTGGCCCGTCCCCTCGATAAGGAAATAGGCATAATTATTGAGGGTCAGCGGATTATCGGGATCTATCTCAAGCGCGCTGTCGTAGTTGATGAATGCTTTCTCGCGCTCCCCTAATTTGTAATAGGCATCCCCTGCCTGCTGGAAGATATTGATTACGTCGGATATGTTCTGAAGGTTGAGGAATGGCCCGAGCGCGATCATGTCTACGGGTTTGCCGAGTTCCTGTCCGGGGAAATTCTCGTCGAGAGCCTGCTGATAGAGGGCGATCGCTCTCCGGGCGTCATCCTGCATGACAGCGTTGCTTCCGGCCAGGCTGTAGAGGCGCATCGGTGTCTTGTCAAGAGATGCCTGAGCGCGCTTGAAGATAGAATCGACCCGGCTGTAGTCATCGAGCATTACGCCGTAGATCATTGCCTGCTCCCAATAGTTGGGATTGGTGTGGTCCAGATCGAGGGCATAGTCCATATCCTCAAGGGCTTTCCCGAATTCATGTTTGGCCGCGTTGTAGCGTGCCGAAAGTGAGAGCATCTCCGGTTCATGGGGATACTGCTCCCGCAGAACGTCGAAGAGACGGTCGCCGCGACTATGGTCGACACTGTCCTGGAACATCGTCGTCAGGTAATATCCCATGACGGTGTTCTTCGCTTCGAAATCGAGGTCTTCCGAAAGAAGCGCCTCGTAAATCTTGCTGTCATAGGCCACGCTGTCGCCATGCTCCCGGTAGTAGTCGGCCATCTGCAGCTTCACTCCCCCGCCNTAGCCCGGCTTCTCCATNCTTTCGGCCCGCTTGAAGGCCACTATCGCCGAATCAGGCTTGCCGATGTAATCATAGAGTTGACCTTTGAATATGACGTATTCCGAATCCGCCGGATATTTATTGATGAGCCTCTCGGTCTCNTCAAGAGCGGCTGTGGTNTCGCCCATCGCCATGAGCATACCNGTNTTGCGGATAAGCACCTCTATGTCATCACCCTCGATNCGCTGGTATTCATTGATCGTCGAGAGGGCCTTGTCGAAGTCGTGGGTATCGAGATAGAGTGCCGACAGATGTTGCAGCACGTCGGCATTNCCGGGATCCACCTCATGTAGCTTTTCGAGCACCTCGATAGACTCATCAAATTCATATCCNCGTTCNAGCACGTTGGAGAGGAAGACNTTCGGGAANAAGTCNCCGGGATATTGGCGGTTGAATTTCTTGGCGATACGTTTGGATTCNGCTNTCTCNGNNGGGGTCGACAGCGTGTCGGCNGGCATACCCCAGCGGCGGACACCATATTGCAGGGCCGCCTCGGCATATGTCGAGTCAAGCTGATAGGCCTTTTTATAGAGTTCGCCGGCCTCGGCNTTCCGGCCGGTAGCGCTGTAATGCGTGGCCGTCAGGTAATAGTGGCGTGCGGCGGCNCGACGCTTCGCGGCATNAGGGGCGTCACCNCCTCTCGCNACGAGCAACCCACCNCCTATGACGATGAATCCTCCCAGAATCGTCAGTAGTCTGGAGAGAAATCTTGCTTCTTTCATTGATTTCGTTTTAGGATACTTGTGTTTCAGTCAGTTCCGGTGTGGCCGAAGGCTCCATCCTCCCTCTCCGTACGGTCAAGACGTTCGGCAGGCTCCCACTCTACTTTTNTGTATGTCTTGATGACCATCTGGCAGATGCGTTCGCCATCGGTCACTTCATAGTCGTATTGNCCGAGATTTATGAGTATCACTCCGATTTCNCCGCGATAATCAGCGTCGACGGTGCCCGGCGTGTTCAACACTGTGATGCCATGCTTGAGCGCGAGGCCCGAACGAGGACGTATCTGGCATTCGTAGCCCTGAGGCAGCTGCATGTATAGNCCGGTCGGGATCAGAGCGCGCTGACCGGGACGCAGCGTGACGCTCCCCTCGGGGAGATAGGCACGCACATCCATTCCGGCGGCCCCGTGGGTGCCNTAGTCAGGNAGGGGATGATGACTTTTGTTGATTATCTTGATTTTAAGCTTATCCATAGATCTTCATATTTTTCAAACTACAAATATAAACAAAAAAACAAGATGAATTCTCCGCCGGAGCGGAAAATTCATCCTATTTTGTCGCGCATATGTTCCGCAGGCGGATATTAGCCCTCGGAGATAGCGTCGCTCGGGCAAACTGCTGCGCAGCTGCCACAGCTGATGCAAGTGTCGGGATCAATCTTGTAGATCTCGCCCTCGGAGATTGCCTCTACGGGGCAAACGGGCTGGCATGTGCCGCATGCGATGCAGTTGTCACCAATTACGTAGGCCATAGTTGTAGTCTGTTTAAGTGTTTTTGATTAAATTTTCTGAGTGCAAATTTATGCTATCTTTGCCGCCGCTCCAAATTTTACGGCAGGAATCGTAATAATATGTAACTGATANAAATATTATTTTTACACAATATAGTTTATATTTATACCCTTTCTAAATTAAGTAGCTGGTCAGATTAAACGCATATTATACGCTCTGGCGATTTTGAGGCGATTTGGCCGCGGAGCGAAGGAGCGATGCGGGCATCGTGACTGAGTGACAAGGCCAAAGCGGTCAAAATCGCCAAGCGGAGGATATGCGAGATTCAATCATTGAAATGAAACTTTATTATATCGTTTTAATTTGAACAGCTACTTACTCTTTCGCATGAATAACCCGGTCAACGACAGCAACCACAGATGTACGAGTGCGCGCGCAGGCAACCTCACNCCCCATTCGCGGCTCCGCCGGCGCATATCNCGCCCCAGATCCTGACGCTTCGCATGNCGGGCCTGAGCCGCCATATAGGGAATCTTGGCCGCNAAGAAACGTCTCATATCCTTACGCTCGATACCGTAATACCGGGCCAGACGCAGTGTCATGCCCGTCACATTGGCAGTAAACGTGTATTCCTTCTCGAAGGAAAGGTTGTTGGATGCCGATTCGCCGTCGACATAATAGCGGTAGCCCTTCAGCGGAAGATACAACACATCACCNGCCGCNGCCAGAGCCGCTATGAGCGGCACATCCTCCACTCCNCCGTCATGGCAACGCAGGATATCAGGCTTCTCCCTGAGAATCCGCATGACCGGAGCCTTGCGNTAAAGCGCACTTGACAATACGTAAGGTAGAGAATCAGTATGATTGAACAANGCCTTCATCACACTCTCCCCCGAGAAATAATTCTTCTTGGCGGTATCCCCCTCACTCATCATGCAGCCGCTTAACACTCGTTTCTCCCGCGTAAGGGTATNATAAGTTTCCACTTTCGAACTGACAGCCATTACGCGGGGATTCTCATCAAGCGCACGGATCTGTTTCTCCAGNCGGCTGGCGTCGAGCCACTCGTCATCCCCCGCACAATCCGCCACATACTCGCCACGCGAGGCTTCGACAGCATCAAAGTAGTTGCTGACGATACCCTTGTTAGGNACCCTCGGCAACATTCTGANTNTCTCAGGATATTTGACGCTGNATTCACTGCATATCTCGCGCGTGGAATCGGTTGAACCGTCGTCAGCTACGAGTATCTCAAAGGGATAACCGCATGTCTGCCGAAGCAGACTCTCCATGGCACGCNTTATAGTCTTCTCCTGATTGTANCAAAGAAGAATCACCGTGGCCTTTACTCTCTTATNATCCCCCATCACTGTTTGAATTTACGGGAGATGGCACGCGGGATAAATGACAGATGTTTCCCCACGGTGCGGATAATTCCATAATGATTCTTCATTATATCGAATCTCTCACGCAGCGAGGCCGACTTATTATGTTCCGTCATTCCATCATCAAGATAATGTATGCCTACCATATTGAGGTTGACGCATCGATCAGGATTGGCATACTTGATGCAACGAATCGTCCAATCATAATCAGCCGAGAATCGATAGTCGAGATTATAAAGCGGGGCGATGGAATGTTTCACCATAAACGCCTGATGACAGATCAGCATACCGTCACAAAAACTCTCGGCCGNCAACTTATCGGGCACACTCAAATGACGCGGCCGGAGCACATTCCGANCTATATCTACGATTACCGTATCGGAATAAATGATATCCGCATCATTGAGAGCAGCCTCGGCATAGGCGGCCAATGTCTCGGGAGTGGCAAAGGCATCCCCCGCATTGAGGAATAAAACATACTTGCCACGAGCCAATTTCAGACCCTTGTTCATCGCATCATACAGACCGTTATCGCGTTCACTGAGAATTCTCACGTCGCGACCTCCGAGTTTACGAGCGATATCAACAGTATTATCCACCGAAGCACCATCAACGATGACATGCTCGAAATCCTGCCACGTCTGAGCGGCCACCGACTTCATAGTAGCCGGCAGAGTAAGCTCAGCATTAAAAGTAATAGTAATGATAGAGATAAGAGGGGTATTCATACGGCAAAGGTAATAAAAATATCCCATTAAAAAAACCCCTCCGCAGGATAATACCGAAGACGGCACGGGGCAGCAATAATGCCGCCCTCCATTAACATCCACCCGCGCGAAGCCTTAATGGAGGGTAGGTGCCAACCTACCCCCGGCCGTCTCCACCAGCGCGAAGCTCGTTCTCGCTTGGGGCCCGTGCCCCATCACCATCCGAGCCCAAGATGGCGCGGGATAATACCGGAGACGAAACGGGGCGGCATCACTGCCGCCCTCCATTAACCTCCACCCGCGCAAAGCTTATCCCCGCGTGGGATCCGTGCCCCATCCACTCCAGAGGAAAAAAAAAGGCAAGCATTTCTGCTTGCCTTCTCTCTAAGGGGGCGATTACCTACTCTCCCGCTTTCGCAGTACCATCGGCGTGATAAGGTTTAACTTCTCTGTTCGGAATGGGAAGAGGTGG
>JAAVDV010000028.1 GCA_014801595.1 Bacteroides sp. | reverse complement strand
TTGCTGCTCCTCTCTCCCTCCGCCTTCCTCTCATCGCTGCTCCGCGCTGCTCCTCCCTCCTCTGCCAGGGCGGCTCTTATCGGCGCGAAGCTCGTTGGTGCCGGGCGGCTCCGCCGCCCTTCCCGCCGCTCCGCCCTCTGCCTCCCTCCGGCTCCCCTCTTGCCCCTCTCCTCCTTTCCTTCTTGCTCCTCCCTGGCCGCCCCGCTCCTCCTTGCTCCCCTCCTCTGCCTGGGCGGCTTTTATCGGCGCGAAGCTCGTTGGTGCCGGGCGGCTCCGCCGCCCTTCCCGCCCGCTCCGGCCGCTGCCGGGCAGCCGCTGCTCCCGCCTCGCGCATCCACTTTTGTCGGCGTTTATTTGTTTTTTGCCGCCGGGTGTGTTATCTTTGTAGAAAATATAATCCCTGAAACCTAAAATTCCCCGCGCAATGCCCGAAGTATCACACCGAGGCGAAATTATGCCCGCTTCACCTATACGCCGACTCGTCCCGCTCGCCAACAAGGCCGTGCAACGTGGTCTGAAGGTCTATCGCCTTAACATCGGTCAGCCCGACCTCCCCACTCCTCCCCAGGCTTTCGAGGCCCTACGCGCCATCGATCGCGAGGTGCTGGAGTATTCCCCGTCAGAGGGATTGCTCTCTCTGCGTCGCAAGCTCCGTGAATATTACCATCGCTTCAATATCGAGGTCGATACGGATGATATCATCGTGACCTCAGGGGGATCGGAAGCCGTGCTTTTCGCTTTCATGGCCTGCCTCGACCCGGGCGACGAAATCATCGTGCCCGAACCGGCCTATGCCAATTACATGGCTTTCGCCATCTCGGCAGGCGCCAAGATCGTCACTATCCCTTCATCAATCGACAACGGTTTCGCCCTACCCCCGGTGGAGGAATTCGAGAAACTGATCACTCCGCGCACGAAGGGTATCCTCATCTGCAATCCCAACAACCCGACCGGCTATCTCTATTCTATGAAGGAGATGCTTCAGATACGCGATCTCGTGCTGAAGCACGATCTCTTCCTCTTCTCCGACGAGGTCTACCGTGAATTCTGCTATACGGGCGCACCCTATATCTCGGCTTTCCATCTGCCGGGAATCGAGCGTCAGGTGGTGCTCATCGACTCCGTCTCGAAGCGTTACAATGAATGCGGCATCCGAATCGGCGCGTTGATCACGAAGAATGAGGCTCTGCGCAAGAATGTGATGAAATTCTGTCAGGCACGCCTGAGTCCGCCGCTGCTGGGCCAGATCGTGGCGGAAGCCTCGATCGACGCATCGCCGGAATACATGCTCTCGACGTATCAGGAATATGTGGAACGCCGCAATTTCCTGGTAGACGGCATCAACCGCATACCGGGCTGCTACTCCCCTATCCCGATGGGCGCTTTCTACACCGTGGCGAAATTGCCGGTCGACGACGCCGACAAGTTCTGCGCCTGGTGTCTGGAGGAATTCGAACATGAGGGAGCCACTGTCTTCATGGCTCCGGCTTCCGGCTTCTATACGACTCCGGGAATGGGGCGCGATGAGGTGCGCATAGCCTATGTGCTCAAGAAGGAGGAGCTTGCCAAGGCCCTGCGTGTGCTCGAAGCGGCGCTGGAGGCCTACCCCGGCCGCACATTGAATTAACCGATAATCACAATAATCTGATAATGGAATCACTTAAAGAACAGATACGGCTCCTCGGAGCCGATGAAGCCATTGCGCTCCTCGACAAATGGATAGCCGAACATCCGGAGGATGTCGAGGCCTACACTCTCCGGGGCATGAAGCATTTCGGGGCCGGCCACCGTTCGGCGGCCATCGGCGACTATCTCACGGCCCTGCGTCTCGACCCCGACAACGCCCGCGCACGCCAGGCTCTCGATTATGCCAATTCGATTCTGGATTATTATAACAAGGACCTGTATAATCCCTGACTCCAATCCGGCCCCAATCTATCGGTGCCCCCGACAATAAAGAATCCGATTGACTCCGCAACTGCAGATTCAATCGGATTTTTCAGGGGCCCAAAATTTAAAGTCATTAGTACAGGAAGTGGGACTCGAACCCACACAGCCGGTAAGGGCCAGGGGATTTTAAGTCCCCCGTGTCTACCATTCCACCATTCCTGCAATCCGGGCGGGCAGCCACGTAGGGCTGCAAGGATATTGCAAAGTTACGCATTCTTTCCGAATTGACCAAATATTAAAGCTTAAATGTTGTCGGCCATACTCACTATGTATTAGCAATCCCGCACATACCTTATGCCTTGAGGCCGGGAAGGACACCAAAATCATTCATTCAGGGTATTGACACAATCCGGCAAATCAATTATCTTTGCACGCGGATTCCATAAAGGTCTGACCTGACACCATGAATGCATTGATACATCATAAGACTCCCTACACCCCCTCCACGATCATGCGCGCCATGATTCGCGACAACAATATGTTGCTTCCCGCCATAAGCCGATTCAATATCGCTTTCGGATTCGGCGACGCGACTGTGGCGGAAGTATGCCGTCTCAACGGTGTGGACACCGATACATTCCTCTGTGTCTGCAATCTTCTGAGCGGCTACGTGTATGATTCCTCGCGCATCTCCCTGGATTCCCTCATGGGATACCTGAAACGTGCCCACACGGCCTTTCTGGACATTCTTCTGCCGAAAATACGCCATCAGCTGATCGAGGCCATCAATACGGGGCGCGCCTCAAACGAGGTATCGCTTCTGCTGATAAAATTCTTCGATGATTATGTGGAGGAGGTGCGCCGGCATATGGAACATGAGAATAAGGTGATATTCGGATATGTGGAACGCCTGCTCACCGGCACGGCCGACGATTCCTTCAGTTTCTCCACCTATTCCGACAGCCATGAAGACACCGTGGAGAAGCTCAACGAGCTGAAGGACATCTTCATCTATCATTATAATCAGGGGGATTCGGCACGCCTGAGCGGCGTGCTGCTCGACATCATCATCTGCGAACGCGACATGCTCGCCCACTTTGACGTGGAGAGCCGGCTCTTTATACCTGCCGTGGAGAAACTGGAGCGCGAACTGCGGCGCAATCGCGTCGCATCCCGCGACGGGGGCGACGCATCGGCGGAGGAGCACGAAGGCTCCCTGGCTCTGCTGAGCGAACGCGAGAAGGAGATTATCCGGGGCATCGCACAGGGGAAGGTCAACAAGGAGATTGCCGACGGACTCTGCATATCGGTGCACACGGTAGCCACGCATCGCCGCAACATCAGCGCGAAACTTGACATCCATACCACGGCGGGCCTGACGATCTTCGCCATCATCAACCACCTCGTCGACGTCAACGACGTCACCCCCGTCTGACCTCCACCCTCCCCCGGCTCACCAGAATCAATGCTTTTTCAGAAAGCCTTTCAAGCTGCAGTCGGTTCAGTAGCACATAGTTAACGGTTTAGACCGCAAATTTACCGAAGTTTGATTATCTTTGTGCCATATGATCAAGACGATAATGGATACATCTATTTGTCAATAGATTGCACCGACAGGGGATAAAGGTAATTGAAACCACGAATCTATCTACAAAAACGGATGCCTTACTTCGACATGCATTTGACAGGCATATGGAGGTTGGTGGCTTTCCTGAAATAATCAATGGTGAAGAAATTGCCGATGAATACGTAGACACACTGGTGTCGAATATTCTGGAAAGAGATATTGTGCAACGTTTTAAAGTAAGATACAAAGATACCTTTAAGGCATTATCCAATCATCTGATAAATAATTACTGATTTTTTATCAACTATGCAACTCTTTAGGTGTTAAAAATCTTATCGAGACTCCGCTAATCTTCAAGTTTCACAATCCATTTCCCGGCTTTGGTCGAACCTTCACGGGAAAGAATACCCTCAGCGCGAAGTTTATCAGCAATCTTCTTTACTCCATCCCTTGTCAACCCGATTATCTTCGCAATTTCTGCTAATGTAAGATACGGATTTTCGTGTAGTAAAGAGATTAAGCGTTCCCTATTTGATTTAATTTCTTGGGTATCATTTGTGATTTCTTGGGTACTATTGAGATTTTCTTGGGTAATGCTTGCGATTTCTTGGGTACTGTTTATAGGTTCACAAACAATAGTGTTTCCCTTCTGCTCATTTTCTTGGGTACTTTCTTGGGTACTATCTACCTCAATAAGCTCATCCGGATTGTCATAAAGAAGTTTCATCGCCTCTATGTCGGGCTGGTGTCCCTCAAAACCGAGAATCAGCGTAGTGCGGTCAACGCCGCCTGAGGTAGTCACTTCCAGTTTGGGCACACAGTGATATACGCTCTGCCATGTCTTGAAAATACCTTGAAGACCGCTGCCAGCACGCTCGCCATATTTTACCATCGCAAGCATTTTCATCATTACACCGTTTCGTGGATCCGATGCGCTGTCCTGTATAGCCTCGGTAAGTGATACACGCATACTGCCGGGATTGGCAAATCTGAAGCCATCCGCTCCTTTCTGCACGACCACACCGCGGCGTCCATAGAAATCGGCGTTTGCAAGCATGTTTACGGTTGCCTCGCGCACAGTCTTGTGCAATGGGGTGTCATCATTCAGTTGATTGCCTTTGAACATGAAGGGCACCTTCAAATCCGCCTGCAACTTGGGAATCACTCTCAAAATGAAGTCAAACACGTTGCCGCTCCAGTCGCCTGACTGCGATGTGATGCGGTCGGTCCAGCGGGCATAGATGCCGTTGGTGCGGTTTTCCTGATAGTCAAGGAAATAGTTGGGAAATACAGACACACTCAAAGAAACAGTATCAATTGAAGAATATGAGAAATGTTATAAAGTATAGATGTATGTGAAGAGCTTAGAGTAAAATTGACCTCTAAGTCCCTGTTGATATATATTCTACCCTTATTTCAGCAATATTAATTGACTACCATTCCTATGATATTTATTATTAAGCCAACTATTGCAATAATAGTTCCAGTATATCTAAGAATGACTTTGAATTTGTTGCTTTTGGCCGTAGTGTTTATTCTACCTTTTGTACAGGCCAACCGCATAAATATGCTTGTTAGATAATAAAAAACAATCTGTGCATATAAAGCAGGAACGCTGTTGTTGCAAAAGATTGGAGTTGAATATTAATACTCAGTTTTTGTTGTCTTTTTGTGAATATACAACCATGATAGATCTTACCCTATCAAGTACATTTCAATATATAACACGTTGACTATCCATTATCCGCAAAATAAATGAACCAGTTTTTTATATTGTGGTATCCTCAGATATTTTCTTCTGAAGGATTTTTAAGAAAGTTTGATTTCGAGCAGCCGCGTCTTCCACCAGTGCTTTAAAGTCCATAATGAAGGCTTCCTGTTTAACAGGTATGACGCTATTAACATCTGCATAGATATCTTTAGAGCGATGCCATACTTTGCCATGGGAGAATTGCTTGTGAAAGAATTCATTTTTGAGATGAAGTTCATATTTGGGAGTAAAATCAACAACTCCATAAAACCAAGCATTCCTGATTCTATTACCGAAAAATTCGGCTAATCTTTGGGTTCTAGTGTCTAACTGAAACTCTACAATAGAAGAGTTTTCAGCTTTTATACCGAGTCTCTTTAGTTCAACTATAACTATGTCAAAATAGGAATTCTCGTCCTTGGGATTTCTAGAAAAGAAAACGGAAATATCCGGTCTGTCATCGTCTATTATTGGGCATTCAGGATCAAGAACTTTTAATACGTCTGACATTTCTGCTTCAGATAAGACTGTATCATATGACATAAATTTATCGTCGAGTACCCATATATTATTAGCGTAAATATCATCAATTACATCATCTTTCTTAAAAGTATTGTAGCGTGGGCATAATAGATTATGTAAATCTATTTCTGTTTCTTCGCCAGAAAGACTAAGGAGTTTTCTGATAACTTTTTCTCGATATATAACATAATTAGCGAGAGAACGGGAAGAATATTCCAATGATTTGTTATACTGCTCTTCACTCAGTTTCTCAGCTCCTAATAATTCACGTTCCGTTCTGAAATACTTATCTTGGGCTCTTTTAAGCACATCGTTATAGGAAAGAATACCAACACAATCTTCGTCAATAAGACCCGCCAGATGTGGAAATCTTCTTGTGATAACGTTAAATTGCCGTTTGTTCTTTTTGGCTATTGTGGGAATTTCCTGTGAAACAATTTTGTTAATTGCTTTTCTAAAAATCTCCTTAAGACTATTTAATTTTCCATCTTCTATTTTTATGTTCTGACGCGAGGGATCAGAGGATCCGATTAAAGAATCGGATTTAAGTAAGAAGATCATATCATAGCTCGATGAAATATTCTCCTTGCTCATTATGTCCATACTCATGCTTCGATCATCTATTGCAAAGGCAGAGATAAAAGTACTATGTCTGGCATTATCAGTATGCTTTGAGATATGGTAATAAACCGTGAGTTCCTCAAATAAATCATCCGCGGTAGGTATTTGGTATAGGCTAAAATTGGGAATATCAGCATTGGTAATATTTTCTTTTTCTGATTTTCCTCCTATTTCAGTTTTAATTGTTACTTTAATTTCTTTGTTGATTAGCTTCGCTGTTAGGAATTTCATATAAAAATTCTCCAATAGAATTTTCTTGATATAAAATGCCCGGACATAATCGTTTTTATGCAGACGTATGTTATTAAAATCTTTAAGTTTAAGTACGGATCCACTTTTCTTTTTATTCACCTCTGTAACCATAGATTCTTTCACATATTGACTGTGAAAAGTAAAGGTACGATGTTTAGTGTCATCAAATGTGCTTTCGATATCAACATTGTCAAAATAGCATAGATACACTAATCGACCGAGGCCTTTATGGCTTTTATCTTCAACGGATAAAAGACGAGAAAATTTGTCAAATCGAATATCAGTAAAGCCCTCACCATTGTCTTTCATTACAATTTCAAGAGAAGATAAATTATTGTATGAATCCAACTTAACATTGATTTCAAATTTATTGGCTCCAGCATCAAGTGCATTTGCAAAAGCTTCAAGATATATCATCTCGAAGGACGAGGATGAAAAAAACATCTTGATGGCTTGAGGTATCTCTACTTCCATATTACTGATTATTTAGGTTTGAAACTATCTATAAGGATAACGGATGGTATGAGTATTTATTGGAGCATTTAATACTATTAAATGCTCCAATAATGGTTGATTTCAATTTTCTCTTTTCTAGAATGCATTATTAATCCAAGTAATGCTTGAGTGAATTGAATCTTTTAGATTGAACCGGTGTTAGCTTTCCTTTCATATTGGCCTCCGCCGGGGTCATTGCCAAGAACATATATGCCGAAGCCTCCTTTTCATTGAAACCGTCGAAGTATGCCTTGAACTCTTCCGGAGTAATTGAGTCCCGTCGATTGCCGAATATCTCCAGTTGATCGAGAAGAAAAATCGTAATCAGATTCAGAAAGGGGGGAATGCTGATTATAATAGGCATTGATCCTCTCAATATCCCAATCCTGCGATTTACACCCGATATTCTCTGTTGTGGATGCTTGTTGATTGTCAGATGATTCCCTGCTTGTCTGTTTGGAACAGGATAGTCCACCCATACTGAGTATCATGAGCAGTATTAATATTTTTGTCACCCTAAATAGCCGTATAGTCATTCCCTTCTAATATTAGATGAAAGCTAAATGTTAATAAATGTTAATTCAATTTCGGACTGCAAAATTAGAACATTCTCTTGAATTTTCCAAATATTTTGCCGGAATTTTTTGTTATTAAAATAAAAGTATGTATCTTTGCAGTGTTCAACGAATGTATATGCTCTTCGACAAGGGCGTATGCAATAATTTTTATATTTATGTGCAGACAACAGGACATATTCAATGATTATAAAGACTTTTTGAAGAATTTGGCAAAGACAGGTTCTTCAAAGCTCTTTACCAACGGAGGTAAGGAGTATGCCTCCATACTCATGTCTGTCCTGCTGGACAACACAAACTCCGTGGCGAGGATATTCTCATACGGCTTTCGTCCGGATCTTGTTACGACAGATGAGTACAAACAGGCACTCGAAAGATTTCTTAAGTCCTCATATAAGGAACTACGAGTAATGGTCGAGACTGACGAGGCAGTTGACAAAGAGCCTATTAAAATGCTTAAAAAAGCTTATCAAGAAGGTAATGACCGTATAACGTTAAGGCTTATAACTCCTGAAGATCGGAAAGAACTGATTAATCAGCTTGGAGGCGGTCATAGGAACTTTGCTGTCTTTGACAATGACAAATACCGGATGGAATATGATCCGGATGATTTCAAGGCATTCGGCTCATTCAACGATGTTGAGACTTGTACAAGACTCACCACATTGTTCGACAAAGCTTTTGAAAAAGCTACATCCTTAATGGAAGAAACTGTAACGGTATAGTGCATGAGTTCAGTATCCGGAGTAATCACCTTGACAAATTTTGCTCCGCTCATACAGTTATGGGCGGGGTTTTGTTTGTTGTTCTTTTATGAAACACTTTTCAAACATTCTCCGCTTGCTAATTTGGTGGAGGGACTGAAAAAGCTCCATAAGGAATTTGTGATGGAATATATAGACTTTATTACTAAGGAGGAAATCATAGATGTCGATAAATATGCCAAGGACAACTGGGAAGAACATTTACTGCCGACCATAAAGAATCTTGCTTCCCTAACTTTCTTCTATTCCGTCTTCATCCTTGTATTCATTGGAATAGAAAATGTTAAGGGACTCGGCGATCATTACATATATGCGTTGCAACCGATTAACTGGCTCATAATCATATACGCCGTTGTTGCTGCGTTATTTGTCAAGGCAAAGATATTTCACACCTACTGGACTCCGATAATCGGCATTATATTGATTGTGGGTTACTTTCATAAATACGATCAAATTAATACTTGGTTGGTCGGTCATGGTTGTTGGCTTGGAGAATACTGGTCTTATTCGTCCATTTCTGTATTCACATTATTTACATTATTCTCCGGTCTGGCTGTTGTACTTCTAAGATTGTTGGCCGTATGGCGGAATCTTAATAGCAAACAACGCTCCTTAAAGAAACTGAATGTAAATTGCACTCTACTGGCAGCAGTAATGATACGCTCCAGGAGTATAAACGATCTGCCTAAAAAGTTGAAGAACAAGATACAACCAAAGATAAATGACAAGTTGTCAGAAGAAATTGAGACAAATGATGTAATACAGTCAAGTATCAGAGAGGAAATCGTAGAGGAATACAAAACATTGCAAGCCGGGTGGATTCAATCCACATCATACAAATGCCGACTTTGGCTAAGCGGGTGGCTGAATAAACTGGCATCAAAAGTAAAGTGATTGCTTTGTATTAATGACCGAAGATTATACGAGATAAGGAGTTACAGGATATAATTATAGCATAGGGGAATTATTTTCTTTACAGTATAGGTAAGTCATTACTAACATTCTAACTATATAGTTATGAAACAAAATCCATTTTCTCTATATGATTTTTTGGGCTATGTGTTTCCAGGTGCGCTTGCTCTCATGATTATAGCGTTCTTCAATAGCTCAACAGATAAAGATTCTATCAAAAGTATTCTATCCTCAGGGATTGGATTTCTTCAATCGTCTAGAAATTCGGGCATGTTGGATCTCGTTGAAGAAACTGTGATACTTACCATAATTGCATACGTGTTAGGACACATAATTGCTTATCTATCGTCTCTTACGGTAGAGTCTTACTCTATATGGCTTTTTGGTTATCCATCCACATTTCTCCTTAACGACAGTTGTGAGCCGCAAAGAGGTTTATATTGGCAGTTGGAACCAGTTTCTGGAAATACTATTCAGAAATGCGTTGAACTAGTATGGCGATGTATAGTCGGTGCTTTTCTTTTACCTGTTACTCTATGTTATTTGATAATGGGTAAATTAATGGGGATGAAGAATTTTTTCACAAAACCCCTCGACAAAACCCTTCGTACTGCAATTAACGATAATCAGCAGAAACTTGCAGAGTCCCTCGGAATAAGCAAACAGCAGGGTGATGACTTTCATCGTGTGGTTTATCACTATGAATACGAACGTCAAACCCATCATATGCCTAAGTTGGACAATTATGTTGCGCTTTATGGATTTCTAAGAGCACTTACATTCATAATGGCCTCTACAACATTATGGATTACTATTGTCTATATTATTCCTACTTTGGGAATAGAAGGGAAAGTAGTCGATTGGTCACTGGTATGGTTGTTTATATCACTAGTCCTCTTAACATATATCTGTTTTATGGCGTTTATGAAGTTTTATCGTCGTTTCACGCTTGAGAGCTTCATGTGCCTTGTAGTAGATAACTCATACAAGGAAACACACATTATGCCTTACACCTATGTCCCGAGTAATGAGTTAGTGATGCAACCGTCCAGTCAATCCTCAACCAATGATCAGGTTACCTCGACAACTCCAAATTCTAACATATCTGCAACTACGTCATTCAGTTCTCCTCAAACTCCATAGTAACTCCATTCATATTTAAGGAGACGTGCCCTATCACCTGCATAAAGCAAGTCCAACTTCAATTTCTCTGAAGTTAGACTCACATATATACGATTTATTAGCCATAAAACGTCATCCAATTTTTAGATTTATCCCCGCGTTATTAAGGAACTCGATTAGATATTTGATTGTATTCTTATTGTAGTATGGTTTACAGGCCATTTCCAGCTCCCATTCTACTTCAATCCTTCGACGTAAGAGATTAATAACATGTTCTGAAAACTCGCCTCCGTTGGCAGTTAGGATTCTCACCACTTCCACAAGATCCGGATACTCTGTGATGAGTTTCTCCTCATACCAGTCTTTACAGTTCGTTAGTTGTTGAGAAGCGACGAGTTCTGCTATGTAAAATGGAATGAAGTAAGTATCAAGCATACTATCTTGAAAGCTGTATGTGAGGGTAAGAGCCACAAGTTTTTTGAAGTCGTCTTCATTTTTTGTCTCTTCAAGCTGCAAGAATAATACCGAAAGCCAGAATTGATTGCCTCGTTTTAAACATCCTGACGCATCATCCTTTATATGGTATCCTTCCTGACGTGGTTGATGTGGCATGATTTTACTAAGAGAATCATCAACATTATCGGACAGGTGTCTATATACGGCTCTAAGTTTCTCAAAACCCTCTTTATTGGGTTCGATTTCGTTAAAAAACTGGCTGTATGTCATCTTTATGAGGGAATCAATCAGTGCCCTGGCCATATCTTTATCTTCTCTTCCAATTATTGAAAGATAAAAGATATTATTATCAACGCTGGCAGGTTTAGCCTTAATATTTAGGGTATTCTTTTGAAGTTCTTTATATAGAGTATTGGCAACCATCATGCGGTAATGGTTGACAGGATGATCGTTATTAATGAATCGGTTTCTATGAGCGATAACCCAAGATACAGTTTGGTCATTTCCTAGACATTTGAGAGAAATCTGCAACATGTCCGAACAGATCGGATTAAGGTTATCAACCAGCTCATTATATAGACACTCAGCATACCCGCGCTGCTTTATATTAAGAATCTTTGATTCCTTCAGTCTGTGAAGATTGTCGAGACTTTCTGTAGTACGGTGGAAGAATATTTTTTGGAAGAGTTTTACGTCTATCCTCCCTTTTTCCCCCGAATGAACTCGCTTTAATACATCTATGCATCGTTGAGGAGACTTAATGCCATATGCTAAAGCACCTTTTAATGGAAATAGTCTCATAGTCTCGTAAAGCCTTATCCACTCGTCTTGAAAGTTATTAATCTGGCATAGAATCGACAAAGCCGCTACGAAAGATGGAAGTTCAATATAGGATCCGTCATTATAGTGAGTTATTGCATTAAGCGACTCTTCTTCTGATGCCTCCATGAGCATCTTCAGTTCA
Organism: Bacteroides sp.; assembly: GCA_014801595.1. Lineage (GTDB taxonomy): Bacteria > Bacteroidota > Bacteroidia > Bacteroidales > Muribaculaceae > Lepagella. The sequence continues at coordinate 13,530 of JAAVDV010000028.1, read as the reverse complement.
CTCTGGAGGTTTTCCTTGCCGTACGCGAACGTTCTGACCTTATCTAAGATAAGTACATCAAACTTTTGATCGATTTCATCAATCAGAGTATGGATATATTTTTTTGAGATGATTAGCTTAAAGAAAAACTCTGTATCCCAATCATTCTCATACAGTTTCCCTAAATGTTCTAGAGAGGGCTCAAATGTCTCGTTGGCTTCTTCACTGTGACCGGATGAGCAATCATGATTATTCTTAAGACGGTCGAATATCTCGATATCTCTTTTAAGGTGGGAATCCCCCGAAGAATAAAAAAGAGAGGTTATATATTGTTCTGTTATCATATCTTCAACTAATATAGTTTTTATTCCATATCACTTATTGATGAAAAATCCATAAGGTCTGTTTTGGGACTGTAATTGATATTTCTTGTAATAGCACTTCACCAGTACTTCATCTTCTTGATATTCCAGTTTATGGATGCCATATAGCTTACTACCATCCAGTTGTCCGTTCATTGATGTACCCATAAGATATACTCCTTGATCGGTCAGGAGATACCTATCGTGCCAAGTGGAGAATCCATACTTTTTTCCATTAAAGTTGATTTGGTCAATACCTCGTATCGTGACACTGTATAATGAGATTTGATTGCTCTCCAGAGTCTTGATAATATTGGTTCTAAGTTCTTTGGCTTTTCTTTTCAGTTCGTTGTAAGTATATTTTTGATCGGATGGATTCAGCGTTAGGATCTCAATTCTCACTCCTTGTGTCTTTACCGACTGAAAAAACTCATGATCCATGAGGGAATGAAAGAAAGGATCCCATAAATATATTTCCTTCGCGTTTTCCAGAATATCGTCCCAGATGCGTATCCCATCCATAGAAAGGGGATCAAACATCCTGTAGTTTTTTCCTATAGGTAATGAGTCTTTGACAAACTCGAAAGAATTGTTTTTTTTAGGATCTATCATTTGTCGTCAATTGGTTCGGTTTTAGAATCATCATTCCACCACTGCTTTACCTCTTGGATAATTCTGGGAGCATATTCTCTTGGCACTCGGATGAGAGTGGTGGCTCTTTGTCCGAATTCATTCAGAGAACATCCCAGCATCCATACCTTATCATCGGCGATAATGATACGATCGTGCAACGCGGCTTTGTCTCCTTTCATAAGCCTACATTCGATTTTGTGACGTACTTCCTTATTAGACTGCTTGATCATATCTGCAAGGGCCTTGATATTTTTCTCTTTAAGTTTTTCCTTACTTGAAATGATACGTATTTCAGGTTGTAGGGATTTTATTTCAGTAAGAAACTCGAAGAAAGTTGCTTCGGTGAAGAAGATATCACAGATGTAGCATGTTTTCTCAGCACTGTTGAGAATGCGCATCACGCACTCTTTCGCGCGGGCTTTATTCTCATTGATTTTGTTTTTATCCCCATCAAAGAAAACGAAATCGAGAGAATCTTCGAATTTCTTATATGTATACTCAGGAGAAGAATCGAAAAGCGAGTTTATCTTGTGGCTATCCTCTTTTTTGATGGGTTTATTTTCTTTCCCAAATACAATGGATTTTTCATGAACGAATTTTTCCACAGTTTTCTCTTTCCTCTTGATTTCGTTACCTTGCTCATCCACTTCCCTTAAAATATAATTTACATCTTTCGTTTTTATACCCATATCTAAGGATATTGATTTCAAGAAAGAAATCTGACTATATTTATCTATCAATTCACCATCAGAATCCCTAACTTCCAGGTCAAGCTGGTGAAACGGTCTTGAAAATTTGAATCCTTTTAAGAAAATCCCGTTTTTAGTTTCGTCTATTTTTGCCACTTCCTTCCCTTCAGAACCGTAGGCTCTCACATCAATATTAAGGGAAGGATGATTTGACGTCCGGTAAATTATCCTACATATAACCTCATCATTATTTGGATTCGTCCTAATATGGATATTCCGGAAGACAGGTGTATACTGCACCACAAAATAACATCCTAAGAAATGAACGTATTTTAAGATGTCTATACTGAGATTACGCTCCGAAAGCTTTTTCAGCTGCTCGAATATTTTAGTCTTAGATTTTTCATCCCCTAACTTATCAATGATGCAGTGGGAGTTAAATATTTTGACACGGCATGAAGTATCTCTTTGGGGAAGAAGATCAACATGTTCCTTTGAGGTGTTTAGTATTTGTATCCATTCCGATTCTTCCTCCAAGAAACCATCTGTAAGATTGTAAATCTTTGTTTCACCTAAATTAAGACACTCTTGAGGTCTCTCCAGCATATCTTGGGTGATCGTTGTGTACTGAACCCCGAAAAATACCTTGTCAGCCTTAGAATCGACGTTTTTAATGCAGTCTATATACTCTTTGCCGGATGAGGTTATAAACTCTCTATCAGGATCCATCCCGTCCGGAAACACCTCGATAATGGAAAGCAGGTTATAGTATTTACCATCTCGTCTGAGTGCAAAAACTATCAGTCTACACCTTTTACACACATAATATTTCATTAATGGTGACATCTAGAAATTTATTTAATGTGAAATTTTACTGATTTGATGATTAGTGTATAGAAAGCGAGTCTCTGTTTGCTGTATTCATCGAAACACTATTGTTTGTATCTATGGAGAGGTTACCCTTATCATACGTCTATAATAAGGAGAGAAGTTGAGGGGGAGATTCTCAAGGACACCCTGTTTTCGGATGTAGGCAAAAATTAGTTCCATGGTTTTTAGAGGTTTTGGTAAGTACCAATTGATATTGGACCCATAAAAGAGCCTTTTCTCGTATAACGAGCATTATAATGTATTATTGCTCGTGGGAGAAGATTTTCATTCGGGGGTCTCTTGTTGTGGCTGGCGGTGTCGGACCGGGATACCGGGTTCAGTAGCTTGTAGGGGGTGTCCGGGGCAGGATTGGGGGATAGGGCCGGAGGGTGAAGGGGGGGATGGTAAGACGGTAAGGGGAGGTGGAATCGGGGCTTGTGGGAGAGAATAAGGAGGAGGCATAAGCCTGTTTATGAGGGGTAAAGGGTCTTTGAGTCGATCAGCAAGGGTATTGAATATAATATATGTTATATGTTTTATAAAATTCTTTTACCGCAACTGTTTTTATATAATATATTTATTACTAGTGTATTAATAAAATAAATTGGCCGCGTGGATTAAAGAATATTCTTTAATGGATAAAAATTTTTATAAGATATATTTGGTGTTATAAAAATTAAATGCTAACTTTGTCGCCGAACACAGGTTGATGTGGATTCTACAAAGGATCTGACCATCAGCCTCAAAGAAAAGGGAAATGAAGAATATGCGGTCAAATATCTTAGTACTGTCGGACATCTCCGGAAGGATGCCCGGTTCTTCATTACGTGTTCCCACCCCGGTTTTTGCATACCTATATACGGTGAACTCCGAAAGTTTCAATAGTGACTTCGGTTGCCTTCCGACGGAATCTAAGGATAAGATTTATCACTTTGAAGGAGATCATATTGAAGGCACATCACGTCTAAGCATACAGAGGATGCGTCGTTGGAATCTCCGTAGTCTGCGTCCCTGGCTCTCTCGATGATGGTCCGGAAAAACTCGGACCTAAACACACGTAAACGACTTCAGTACTATTTTAGCTCCACCTACTCATTATACTTCTTCTTTTCTATCCTGCTTCAAGCTATTTAATTTTTCTCGCAAAGCCCGTAGGATCGCAGATGTAGAGATGATGTATTATAGATAAGGAAAAGTACACCGTACTACATAGATATTTTAGGATTTACAAACTCTGCTAAAAACAAACTTTTACATAATGAAACATCATTACACCAACCTAAGAAGATTAATAGCACTCTCAGCCTTGACACTCCCGATGCTTGCCATGGCAGGTAATATCCCGCAGTACAAGGTAAGTAAGGGAGGAACCCCATACACAGAGATCACTGACGGCACCGCACTGGCGATGACCTTCAACGGAAATGCAGTGCTTTTTGCCAACGGCAGGATGTACAGCGATTCCGAAGTATCACAAGAGGGATTCCCCATCGGATTTGACTTCCGGTTAGGAGGCCGAATCTTCGACCAGTTCGCCGTCGACAATTACGGTAATCTTTATCTCGGCACAGGAAAGGTTAATGTCGGTACAGACGCTTTTCGCGTCGGGATGTCAACAATCTCCTATGGACTTTACAAAGCCACCGTTTCCTATAAGACGGAAGGGGAGGAAGGCAACCGGGTGCTGACCGTGCAGTATAAGAATGCAACCGTAAACGAAACCACCTCCGATAAGGGAAAGTATAATCTCCAGATCCGTATGCATGAGGCAGATGGAAAGATAGAGATGGCATTCAAGGAGACCGAGACATGCTATGCCCAGTATTTCGGTTTTGCAACCGGACTTCGCGGATGGGATGACGACGATACTCTCTGGCTCACCGCCACGGGTCTTGACAATCGCTACTCCATCTCCACGGATAAGAAACCGGATATGCTTAATGACACATCCTACATCAAATGGGATTCCGAGGATTACGANAACGGTTATTCCCCNGTATTCGTCTTCACTCCCGAACTTGANACCACCGCTCCTACCGATGCACCCTCGGATCTGACATTAACTGAGGATGCCGACAATCTCCTGATTTCATGCCGTAAGGGNGCGGATTCNGCAGCCACGATGATNCTTATCTCCGAGACNCCCTTCACGGANGCCGANCTNCCGACAGATGGNNAGANCTACCGTGCAGGAAAAAACAGCACTACCGGTGNATGGTACACNAAGATAGGCAACTCAACTCTTCTCTATTANGGCAACGATGAGAACATAAGCGTGGAATTTTCCGGCTTNGTNGCAGGTAAGGATTACTATATCTGNGCCATCTCCGCCAACGGTTACCCTGCNTACAACCTTGAAGGNCGTGCCGAACANNTGCTTTCCTCCTCNCAGGCTGCCCCCGAAGCCTTCCGGATCTCNTCCAATCAGCCTGAATCAATCAGCNTGNATTGCAAGGCNGANTATCCCGTCATCATNGCTGCAACCCCGNAGGGAAGCGATGTTTATGGAGCNGGATATGCCGGAGTCTTCGGTACTCCGACTNCCGATGTCAAGGTAGGTGACGAACTGCCGGGAGGTGGAACAGTNGTGTATGTCGGCGAACCGACCGNCATAAAGGTTGANGCNCTTCCGAACCAACTCCTCTATTTCCGNGGATGGACNGTTGANGGCGACAAGGTGTCNGCTACATATCTCGACGGCGTGGGNNTCCCCGCCGTATCCTTCCCCTACGAACCGGAGATAGAGAACTATCCCCTCAACTCGCCGCTTTANAAATGGGAGGNAACCGAGGATGAGTTCATNCCCATGACCCGTGCGTATGCGGGAGACCGCGCTGTCTANGCCGTGTCCAATCTTGACANNGANNTNNCNCTGACCACCCCTTCATTCACCTCCTACCGCGATATGNCACTNACATTCGAGTTCGCCATGGAGACAGAGAAAGCANCCTCCGAAGGAGATGAGGGCGTGGTTATCCTGCAAGGATATGAGCCGGGNAAATTTGGTGAGACCGGATATTTCCAAGTGAAATCAGGCGAAAAACTTCTTAAAGAGATAAAGGAGTACAACGGCACTATGAAGAGTGCGAGTCTCGGTGGATACGAGGATGGATCATCCACATTNGAGACNGTCGAGGTAGCNGTTCCGGCAACCGGTGAGCNTCAGACTNTCACATTCTTGTTCTCAACACCCGATAAGAGCCGTCTTTACATCCGCAANCTGAGCCTNGTGCAGACAGGTGAGGCNCCGGCACTNCCNGANAATGCNCCTNNNAANATCTANGCNGAATANNNNGANGGNGATNCNGAANTTAGAATCCACGTTACGGCAGACCGNGCCGAGGATGCTCACGGCACTCTCCTTCTTCTCTCCGAAGATAACTTCATCGGAACTCCCGAAGATGGAAAGCAGTATAAGGCAGGTGATGAGATCGGTAACGCNACTGTAATCTATCATGGCAAGGATGAGCATATCGACACCCATTCNCTCCCCGTATCGGTAGGTAAGGAATATGTCGTAACNGGNCTGTCGCATAACCCNGAAGGNAGNTTCNGCACCGTATCNGCAAATGTACGNCTGATAAGNACAGGAGTTGAAANCATCNTTGCTTCCGACTNCNATATAGANANCGCNGAGATCTACAACGTTGCAGGNATCCGNATCAAGGTATCTTCTCTCGAAGAACTTCCGGCAGGTCTCTACATCATCAATGGCAAGAAAGTGATNATNAAATAATANTNTAANCCNAANTTNATNAACAGNNNTCATAATACNTTTTGACAAACCTAAGACAGTGAATTAAAAGACTTATGCGCAGGACTCCGTAGTACATGTTCCGAGCTCCTCCGCAGTCAAACTCCGAAAAAACAGCACGCAAGGATACAATTCGGCTTTTAGCCGTGTTGGTTTCCATAATACCAATTAACGGGAGCAATCCCAAATTCTTAACCTAAATCTTTCAACAGCAATGAAAAAGATTTTTACAGCAATGTTTGCGCTAATCGCATCTGCAAGCGCATTCGCAGNACCGACTTACACAGTAAGTCCGGCCGCCGATTCTATGATTGAGGATCGCGACAATCTCACAGTAACCTTCACATTCAGTGAGGAAGTAACAGCCACTACTGTTCAGTTCATGGGTGGCGCACGCTTCAATCCCACAATCAGCGAGGGTACAATCAATATGCCTGTTCCCTCAAAGAGCGTAACAGTNCAGGTTCCTGTGGAAGCATGGGGAGAGCCTGTTTCCGGTGAGTATCTTCTCAATGTAACCTTGACTACCATCAAGGATGCAGCTGGCAACCAGATCATGGAGACTGAAACAGATGAAGAGGGTATAGAATATTCTTACCCCTACACTGTGTCATCCAACTACACATCTCCCTCGATCTCCAACGCCAAATATATCGGCTTGGATCCGGATCCCGACACAACAACTGTTTGGGACGTGTATAACGATGGCTGGGGCTTTGTGAACTTTCTCTTCGATGCAGAGGTATCACTTGCCGACACTGCAGAGGCAATGGTGAAATACACTCTTGCTGGAGGTGACGAGATTTACTTTGATATTGCATATGATGATTTGTGGGCAGATTGGGATTTCTGGACTGGCGCATATGCAATCACCGTACCAATGATGCNGGATGCTTCCATCACTCAGGAGAATCTTGTTAAAATTGAAGTCGAACTGTATGATGTGATGGTAGGTGGTAAAGCACATGACTATGACGCTACTTACGAATTGGTTTCTGCTCCTCAGAGAATTGCTAAAAGTAACACTGCTTCATCAAAACTGACTCTTTCAGAGGAGACTTCTAACATCGTTTACGATATTCATGGAAGAGTCGTTCTTAACACTGCTAATCAGAGTGTAAAGGAGTTACCTGTTGGTATCTATGTAATGGGCGGTAAGAAATTCGTCGTGCGTTAATTTACTCTACAATTGTTCCATAAGAATTAGTGCTATTGATAGCACTAATTCCTATGGAAACTAAAAAATAATGTAAAATGAGATTTATACAGATCCTTATTTGCATTATATGTGGAGGAGCACTTTTACAAGCCGCTCCTCTTTCATATAAGGGCAGCACTCCGGAGAATAATACTACTGTAGCCTCCTTCAACGATATCACATTACATTTTGATATTGATGCTCTAATTGAAGAATACGGTGAGGGTGATTGGGGAGTATGCTATTTGGCTAGTTATAATAAACGTAAACCAGCGGATGCTAAATGTGCTACATTGTATAAAGGCCTTCCGGAAGAAGATGAAGTAATAGGGCGTCTAACCGAAAGTATACGTACATACAGTGAGGATTTTATAGAAGGTCCAGATGTTCATCTCTCATTTTCTGAAGTGCAAGTTGAGACTGGCCAAGTCTATACTTTAGTGTTAACATACGATATGTATGCTGGTCGCAAGACTGAAGATAATCCATGGTTAGTTGACACTAAATTAGCATTATTTGATGATCCTATTGTGTTAACCTTCATTGGAGGTTCAGAGGTCGCTCATGTTCTAAATATGGAATCTTCAAATTTAGACACTGCTCAGGAGTATGAATTTTTACCGGAATTTACGATTGAATTCAATTATCCGGTTTCAATAACTCAGAAAGCCAGTGTAGAAATAAAAGAGGATGGTTCTGTATTAGCTACTGCCGATAATATAACTATTGACCCTACTAATGAAAAGGCAATCAAGATTGCCTTCCCGGAAACCACATTGTATAAGGGGCACTCATATTCGATAGTTGTTGCTCCCGAATCTGTTTGTATTAATGGAGAAGAAGGTGTGACCAATAATGAATTGAGTTTTACAGTCAAAGGTGCCTCATATAGATATTTCGGTGTTGGTCGTGTTCGTCCTTCTAACGGTAGTGAATCTGTCATGGCCGAAATCACCGTACCGTTCAAATTCCCGGAAGTAGAAGGTAAAAACTACGGTTTCGTAAACGTTGACAACGGAAGAAAGAAATGGTATATCCATATGTATGAAGGAGCCACTGCAGAAAGTGAGGAACTGATGCAGATTGAAGGTGAGATCGGAACAGACATGAAGAGCCTCATATTCCATCCTAATTACGCTTTCAAGCCTGAGACCGAATATACCTTTGTAATTCCCGAAGGAGATGTGCTTGCATATGAAATTGGTGCAACTAAAGAAACATATCTGAAGGATTATATCAGTGAAAGAGTCGAACTTCATTACACCACTCCTTCTGTTGCCTCACTCCCGACATGGACTCCCTCTCCTGTCAACATGAAGGATAACGAGGAAATTGCAGAACTCAAGTACTTCATCATTGATTGTCCGGCATACGAGTATGACGGAACCGACTACAACACTGTTTCTACGAAAGTCACCGGTAACAAGGGTGCGCTCTATCTCGTAACCGAGGAGGGTGATCAGGAAATCAAGACATTTGCGATTACCCGCAAGACTCTTGATTCCGAATCAGAAATCGGCAATGGAGAACTTACAGGCCGCTACTTCGTAGGAGAAGTGAATGAGACTCTCTACGAAGGAAACGAGTATAAGGTGGTATGGTTGGCAAACAGCTTTATCGTTGACAGTTCCTTCATCGGTCAATATATCGGTAACCCTGAGGTTGCCGTGACTCTGAAAGGCACCACTCCTACAATCGATGACTTCGGTCTGACCGCAAATACCTCCGACCGTCTCCACTCTCATGCTGACGTTTTCTCTTTCGTAACTGAAAGCGAGATCAAGGCCGGTGAGGGCGCAACCATGAAGCTCATGGATGGCGAGGAGAGCATTGCCGAGGCTCCCGTTTATGTTTCCCGCGAAGCCGAGGGTTATCGTGCATACGCCGACTTCAAGGGTCAGAAACTTGAAAACGGCAAGACCTATGATGTAGTTCTTCCCGAAGGATCCGTATATGCTGCCAACGGCATCGTGAACAATCCGGAAATCAAGTCTGCGATCACTGCCATGCCCGAACAGGAAGCAGCTCCTGAGTTTATCAGCGTCAAGCTCAACATCGACGAATACGCCACCGCAACCTACCGCATGGTCAAGGGTGAGGAGAGTGTTGTTGATCTGAAAGCCGGCGATGACTGGAAACTTGAAAGCCTCTCGCTCAACGGCGACGATGTTACATCCGAGGTTTCGGAGCTGGGTCTCTACACCCTCCCGGCACTCAACGAGGATGCGACCCTTGATGCAACCTACGCATACGCCCACGATATCACATACGATTACGAGACTGGCGTAGGCAACATCGAGGATTGCCACTTCGGAATTAGAAAAGATGGTTCACACGTGATTATCTCCGGTCTGAATGGCGGTGAAAACATTGCTATCTATACAGTGGGTGGCATGAGGATAGCTTCACTTGACGCTGTTCCGGCTGACATGCACGAGGCATCCCTCGCCCTCCCCGAAGGACAGGTTTACATCATCCTGATCAACGGAACTTCCATCAAGTGGAAACACTGATGAAAGCATAACCCCAAGGCGACAGAGCAGCGTTCACTCTCCGGACAAAGCTCTGCCACCTCCCAAACCTCAAACAAACTCATAAGCCTCATAAAAGGCCTATTAGTTAATAATAAAGGTTACTCCCAGTGGCGGGCGCGAGGCTCGCGCCCGCTACATTTTCATTAAGAACTGATAGTTTATTAAACAAATAATGAATAATAATTTAAATTAAAAATCATGAATGAGATAGAATTTGATGATGAAACAATTGCTCAACTGTTTGGAACAGAAGCTGCTGAAGATGAAGACTTTTCAAGACTTCATTCTTATTACGTAAAGAACAAGACACATCTGAATTTAACTTCGAATCTACCAATTAGAATTTTGGTTGGACATAAGGGTATTGGGAAATCTGCAATATTCCAAATTGCACATAATGAAGATTGTGGACATAATAAGGTGTCTATCATCATACATCCTGATGATATAGCGCAATTGGGGGTTCATGTCGAAGATTTCCACCAGATAATAAGAGATTGGAAAGAAGGTCTTATAGAGATTATTGCAGCTAAGGTACTAGAAAACTTAGACATTAGAATGGATAATGAGACCATCAAAACTGGTGTTAAAGGTGCTGGTAAAGTAATTAATTTCTTAAGCCAAGTCTTTAAATCAAGAATTGATGATAATGTTAACCTACTTCCTGCCAAGAAAGAGATAATTTCAAGATTTTTAGTAGATAAGAATATTATTGTATATATAGACGATCTTGACAGAGGTTGGGAAGGGAATAAGGCCGATATCCAAAGAGTTTCCGCTTTGTTGAATGCAATTCGAGATCTATGCAATACAAATAAGGGATTGAAGTTTAGAATCTCACTACGCGCTGATGTATATTATCTGGTTAGAACTTCTGATGAATCTACAGATAAAATTGAGAGTTATGTGGTATGGCATAGTTGGACTAATCACGAGATTCTATTACTTTTAATCAAACGAATTGAAGCTTATTTCGGTAGAGATTTTAATGCAAAAGATTATCGTAAAACCCCACAAAAAGATTTAGCCCGATTTTTAACACCAATATTTTCTCAAAGATTTGAAGACACCGGAAAATGGAGGAATGCACCGACGTATCGCATACTAATGTCATTAATTAGGAAAAGACCTCGTGACTTAGTGAAATTATGTTCACTTGCAGCTAAAAATGCTTACGAGAAGGATTCAACAATCATTAGTACAGAAAACCTCAAGGCAATTTTTTCTGAATATTCACAAGGGCGAATACAGGATACGATAAATGAATACCGGTCAGAATTACCAGGTATTGAAAGACTGTTGTTAGGTATGAAACCCAATAGAAATGAGATAAAGGAAAACTCAGGCTGGATATATACCGGTCCTGAGTTGCGCAACAAAATCTTCAATATAATCCAAGGTGGAGAGTTCTATTTTAAAAATGGTTCTAAGGCTACAGAAAAAACCTTAGCCCAATTTCTATATAAGATTAATTTCCTCACGGCACGTAAAACTTTGGAAGATGGAACTATTGTAAGAGCCTATTTTGAGGAAAAGCAATATTTGGCATCTACCTTGGCAGATTTTGGATATGTATGGGAGATTCATCCTGCTTTCAGATGGGCTTTATCTCCAGATGATGATAAAAGACCTCTTGCGGATATAGATTTATCTAATGAGGGATGAATATTAAGAACTATCATCCTTTCAGTCCTCTGTTCCCTGAATGTCTCCCGCAAGACTTTGCACGAACTGGAGAAAGCTAAGATTGAAATGAACGATATATTGAGGTTGATGAATAAGGAAGTTCAGACGACTTATTCCGAGGTTTCTTTTTCCGGGAGGTTCCAACGGCCTATATATGGTTATGAATATCCTCCTGTCTTCCGCCCCAGGAATCAATCCAAATATCGACCTCGTTAATATTGTAAAAGGGTAACCATCCGAAAAAGACCGCCTAAGTTATCAACAAAAAAATCTTGCGATGTTTATTCGCAAGATTTTTTGTAATAGTACGGAGTCATCTGTTTGATTTGCTCCGGAGTCATATCGTCGCGCAGATTACCCAACACGTGTATGAGCCAATCAAGCGGATTTATGCCTACGATGTCACAACTTTCAATAAGCGAGTAGAAAATGGCGTTGTCAACCGCTCCGCTATCGTTTTTACTGAACAGATAGTTCTTTCTGCCCATCACCGTAGGGCGTTGCGTGCGCTCAACAGGATTGTTGTCTATGTTGTAGCGACCGTCAAGCGCATAGCGCCGCAATCTCGGCCATAACTTATAGGCGTAGTCAATGGCCCTGCCCATGGGATCTGCGGGAGTACATTGGGTATGCACCTGTTCCATCCATTTTTCCATGGCGTCCATTATGGGTATGGCTTTGGATTGTCGCTCACGGGCTATCTCTTCAATGCTCATCTTCCTTGCCTTGATGTTGGCTTCAAGGGTATACAGCAATTCTATCCATTTGACTGCCTGTGCTGATAGACGGGGATGGGATTTTTGTGCATCGGTAAATTTACGGCGCACGTGTGCCATGCAGCCCAACAGTGTCACATTCTCCTGAAGTTCGAAGTAATCGTACACTCCGTATCCGTCCGTCTGTATTGCTCCTTTAAAATTCCGCAACTCGGCCCGTGGAACGGTACCGGCCCGGGATCCGTTCATGTAAAGGAAGTACAGTCCATGACCCTGCGGCCGGCTATCAAGGAACTGCCATGCGTATCCCTTGCGGCTGTTCCCCGGTTTGTCTGCTATCCGCCATGGGACTTCATCGGCCTGAAGATAGTCACTCTGTAGAATGTCGGCCCTGAGTGCCTCATATACCGGTTCGACTCTGGATGCCGCGGCATGAACCCAGTCATTGACAGTCGATGTGGGCAACTTCACTCCCAGATCGGCATATTGCTTTACCTGACGGTATTCGGGGAGGTGATAACGATATTTATCTATGATGATCTGCGCCAGCATATCCGCTCCCACATGGTTGCCTCCAATGACAGCCTCCGGAACTTTTGCCTGATATATCCTCGGATTGGGCATATCCTTGTCGGCCTTGGCGCGCAATATGGGACGCTCGATGACCTCGACCCATACCTTGGCCGGTTCACGGTGTAGGATTCTCGTGATATCCTTGCCGATGATATCACATTCCTGTACATCTATCCCCTCAGGCATGAGGGTGGTGAGGCGCTCCTCCAAGCCATGATAACGGTATCTTGCAGGCCGGGAACTGCTTTTACGGTTCTTTTCCCTTCGACGACACCCCTCTTTTTCTATCTCTTTCGCCATCTGCTCAATCTGCAACGCTTTCTCATCCATCGCCTCATTGAACAACTCGTCAAACAGCCCCGGCTGATTGGAGGGCACTTGGGACATCAGACGATCCGACTTAGCTCCGTAGAGCATGCGCTCCAGATAGGCGATACGACTCCTCAGCGAAACTTCATTTGCTTTCAGGGCATTGGACTCTGCTTTCAGGGCATTGGACTCTGCCTTCAGAGCATTGGACTCTGCCTTCAGAGCAT
>JAAVDV010000027.1 GCA_014801595.1 Bacteroides sp. | reverse complement strand
GCTGCTACCGACAGGATGTTTCAATCCACGCACCCGCACAGGATGCGACGGAGTACTACGCGCAGTCAATCACGGTAGGGCTGTTTCAATCCACGCACCCGCACAGGGTGCGACGCGGCTGTCGAGATCCCCTATGTCGTCGCCGAGACTGTTTCAATTCACGCACCCGCATAGGGTGCGACGGCGGTACCATATGCGGTCATAGTTCGGGCTTGTGTTTCAATCCACGCACCCGCACAGGGTGCGACACCGACTCGCCATCCCATTCCAAAGACTTATCCTGTTTCAATCCACGCACCCGCACAGGGTGCGACTGCATATAGCTTAACGATTTAATATCCTGATTATTATATACGGATTTGTGCGAAACTCAAATTTTATAATTACAATTTTAAATCGCTATACATTTATTTCCCTATCTAATTGATTATCACGTAGCGCGAAACCCTCGTATATTTTGACATGCTTCAGATTCGCACCTCATGATATCGCCTATTCATATTATAAGAAATGTTTCACGGAAATCTGCTGTCTATTTATAAGCCTTAATATGAAACGGTCACATAGATCCCGGGGCATGCAGTTCTATTATGTCGCATACCCCGTATAAAGGCAAAGTTTACCTTGAAAGCCTGAATCCAAGAAAGGTCCAGTATGAAAAGATCTTGAAAGAACTCGATTCATCCTTTGATAAGAAGGACAATATAGCAAGATTGATTTCCAAAATTATTGAGGCGACAATTGGTTTCCGGTTACGGTCTCAGGCAATACAAGGGACAACCGATTAAATTCTCAAAACTTTAATGCTCATATGTTGAATAATCCATAATGATTTTCAACATATGAGCATTAAAGATCTTTCAAGAAAGAAAAGAATTCTATAATATGCTTATTTATACAACATACATAACTTTTGCATATAAAGAACTTACAGGGTGGAGCGAATATCTATAAACATTTGAATCGTCCTCATACGTTTCTGATAGAATATATCTCTCAGCCAAATTCAAATCATTAACGTTTTTTTTATTAAGATCAGATACAAACTGAGTCTCGTTAATCTTGATTCTTTCTCTATACCTATGATATAGATCTACCCAATTCCGAGCGTTAATGTCATCTATATATCCTACAAACTTTCTCAATTTATATGGGCTTTGGCATTTCATATTATATATATGAAATGCCAATACCGGGTAACCTTCAATTGATTGTTTCTCCTGATTATCAAATACTGACACAAAAACTTTTTGTCCATTGTGAATATCATAGTCTATCATGGAGTTGCCATGTACATATAACTCCTCATACGAAGATACGTTTATCTTCTCTCCGTCACATATAATGGTGTTGGGCTCCTTACCAAAGAGCAACTTATATTTCCAATAAAATTTAGTAACTTTTCCAGCTTTTGCTACTGGACAAAAACGAATAAAAGAACAAATAGATATAATCTGAATAATCAGTATTATTGAGATTACTATGATAAAACCTTTAGCCATAATTCAAGATTTTAATTGTTTCCAACTCTGATTCCTTTGGGATACTTTTTCACGTCATAAAGGTCCGTTTTAAGAAACTTCATGACAGAAAGACATATCCATGATATAATAAAACAAACACAAGCAATGGTTGGATTTCGCACACTTAAAGATAAGACAAAACCAAGTAAAAACAGAATTAGAAAGAGAATAACCCCTATTACATGCGTGTATTGACCATCGCACATCTCCTTTATGTAACCATAAACTACATCTACTAAAAATAGTATCATAGCCATAACAAAAGGGAATATGTACGACTCGCAAGCGTCAACCAAGGACATACTTCTCAAATCGAAAGACATTTTTCCATCAAAAAAATGAGGGAAGGTAGCATATAAGAGGCCTATAGACCAACTTATTATATATCCGATTCTATATAACATAGTCTTTTTCTTTTTAAAAAGTACAAAGTTACTATTTTTTAAAGAATTATCAAAAACATTATGTTGATTAATTTGTCCTGTAAAGCCGTTGTGAGTTTGGTCTCAGCTGAATTTTCAATTCGCGTACCCATACAAGGCGCACCAGAATATCAGAATCTAGGATTGTGCAGAATTCATCATTTCAATCTACGATGAAACCGGCGAGAATGTCGCGCTATTCCTCATAAGTGCTGATTAATCCACTCACTCGTATATGGTGCTACGTCAAACGCTTTCGCTTTGCGATATGGCTCATTGTTTCATCCACATAGGGTACGATGGCCATTGCGGTCAACGCATATTTGCGCACACCTGTTTCAATCCACGCACCCACACAGGGTGCGACATCGCCGGACGCTCCGTGCCATAGCCCGAATCCCCGTTTCAATCCACGCACCCATGTAGGATGCGACGCTACAGTAATGATGATCAGTTGGCGATTATCCTGTTTCAATCCACGCACCCGCATAGGGTGCGACGAGTGGGGATATAACAAACCGGATGGTACATGGTGGTTTCAATCCACGCACCCGCACAAGGTGCGACGGAGCTGGAGTATCAGCGGCAGATGATCCTTAATACGTTTCAATCCACGCACCCGCACAGGGTGCGACGCCATCATAGGACATTATGCAACCGGTTTTGATGTTTCAATCCACGCACCCGCACAGGGTGCGACGGAATATCCCGGCACTCGAAGCCACGACCGACAAGTTTCAATCCACGCACCCGCACAGGGTGCGACTGCATATAGCTTAACGATCTAATATCCTGATTATTATATACAGATTTGCGCGAAACTCAAATTTTATAATTTAAATTTTAAATCGGTATACATTTATTTCCCTATCTAATTGATTATCACGTAGCGCGAAACCCTCGTATATTTTGACATGCTTCAGATTCGCACCTCATGATATCGCCTATCTCATATTATAAGTATACCTTCCGGATTGTACGAGGTATCTTTTCCAAAACATTCAATACCTTTATCCCGGTTCTGGGAGAGTTTATAGATGCGGATACTATCAGTGGCTTCATCAATTATTGTTTTCAATCTATATTTCAATACCACTAACTCTTTTTGAGTTAATGTACATTCAAATACCGATGCCTGAACTCTTTGTCCGTAGTCCTGACAAATTTTAGCTACATGACGTAGTCTCCTCTGCCCTTCCGGCTCAGTGGTGTTCACATCATAAGATATCAAGATATTCATTTTCGTTATTTAGATATAAATGGTGGATAATCATCTATTTCTTCCCGAATAAATCTGGATAGCAATTGTGCCTGTATGTAGGGAAGTAAGCCTAACTCTACCGATTCACCGATATATGGATGAGTGATTGTTTCCTTCTTTCGTGTCTGCCATTCACTTAAAAATATTCTTCTTCCCTCATCGGTCAGCATTACACTTTGATCATCCTGTATTATAAAATGTTTCACGGAAATCTGCTGTCTATTTACAAGCCTTAATATGAAACGGTCAGATAGATACCGGAGCATCCGTGGCATGCAGTTCTATTATGTCGCATACCCCGTATAACCCCAATTGCGTGCTTACCACAGGATGAATCCTCAAGGTTATGATATCTCCATATTTCTTCCGCTGATTGACATCATCGACTTTTTCATGTTGCAAACGCCCTTCCAATGTATAGTGATTCTCCTGCCACACCCCCTCTACATGAATTAAAGCCCATTGTCGGGGACAATAGGCGAAGTGCTGGATCCCCGACAATGGCAATAGTTCATCTTCCGAATAATTCATCGCATGAATACGGAATACATTATATTATCTCAATTACCTCCACTCCTTTGGGAAGGTCTGACTTATTGATCTCTATGGTGTAGTCCTCAAATGACCTTGCAGGTTGACCCAGATTCTTGTTGGTTACTTTCACCAGATCAAACAGCTTATAAGCCGGTGCGTTACCAAGCTCCGAATCGTGGCGGAACACGATCAACTTTCGTGCGCCCATAAGCCCTCGGGCAGCGGAATGATCAATGTCAAACATATTACATAGAGCTTCAAACAAAAGCTCCTTATCCTCCTCACTGAACCCTGTTTTTGCAGCCAGATTCGGCGAGATGAAGCCATGGGCACGGTATAGACCGTAGGGCACCGTGGCCTTACGACCCATTGTACGATTGTCGCCATTCTGTTTTTCAGCCTCCTTCTCTGTAGCCACTGCCATTCGCGTTATTGTATGTTCCTGAATCACAATGGGATCTATGGAACGCGCGAATGTAAATTGAACGGGACCTCTCACCTGGCCGGCATTCTTGTCTTTCTTACCTATAGACATTACCGCTCCGAATGTTCGCACATCATAGTAGTCTCCACACATTACCTGACGCGCAGCCTCTGTCTTGTTATTCTTATCCGCAGCTTTCACTTTATCAGTATCATGAGATGCCTCGATAAGATTACCGAGTATTGCTTTCTCTCGGATAAATATCTTATATCCATCCTCGTTTTTTTTGGATACCTCCACATAATTACGCACCTTACGCTTCAGGCACACATCGGTTACGAGACCCATACCGGTCTCCACATCCATACGCGGCAGATTTCCTGCATCGGGATCGCCGTTGGGATTACCATCCTCAACATCAAAGAAATAGACAAAGTCTATTCTGTTTTTTAATTCTTTCATTTTATTATTTGTTTCTTTTTATCCGGTAGAAGCCGTTTATAGTTTCTCCACTTCGTTCTCTGATTTTGGTTTGAAATAATCCGCACGCTGGTGGTAGTAACCAAGAAAAAAGCGTCCTTGATCCTCCAGCGAGAGTCTGATCGGGAAATTGCCACCGATCTGATCGATTATCTCCTGAAGCTGTTTTTCAAAATGAATAGCTTGNCCCTTACTCATCTTTGGNAAATAGTGATTCGCAAGCTTCAGGAGTCGGGGGAAGATTACAGCCGGGGTTGCCGATGCACTGTTCAGATAGCGCTCACCNANTGTACGTATGTTATTGGCGTTCTCCTGCATCTTCTCTATGACCGCGAATANTCGGCCACANAGATAACTTGGTTCTCTGTTGGTTGNATCCAGCATGGGAGTAAGTTTTTGTTGGTTTNTATTACTTTTTCTATTTAAATATGCCTTTATGATAGCAGCCCTTGCTACTCTGATTTCCCCATCAGCTTTTATACGACGGATACACGAGGCAAAAAGTGCATAGGGATAAGGTATCCCCTGAAATATACTCTTGGCCACCGCCTCCGGCAGGTTCGGAAGTGCTTNAGATGATTTCCCNCTTTGCGTGACTGCCGAGAGCATGGAACGTATACCTGCATATGGACGTTTTTCTTTACGGGTATCCACAACCTCCATATCAATGAAATGCCGCTCTATATTGATTCCGAATTTATCAAGGGGAAGATCGGTCCAGTGNACAACTGCGATTCTCGCTGAATTCGGACTTAATCCAAGAATATAAAAACGGTCGTTGCTTGTAACTGAATTATATCCTGAATAGATAGAGCGAAATTTATCCCTCACAGGCTCAACATCATCAACAGTAGCTTCGNGANAATCGAAACTNAGGAGTTGCGATAATCCCGACTCCAACTCCTTCCCGACTTCCGATAAACCGGAACTCCAGAAAACGAATGTCCTATCGCCCAACAAAATCTTATTCCTGGACTCAGACCNCAGGAGATGTCGCAAGGCNGTGCTATAGGCAAACTCGGTATTAACACCAATCGGAGCGTTGTAACCCTGTACCTTACCATAAGAGTCATAGCCTGAATTCACCTGAAAACTCACTAATTTNGCTATGGCCAGACTCCCGGGAATCATTGTGCTGGATGAGATTAATACTATCCTATCAGTTAGCCCGGTGACAAGACACCTCCCTTCAGAGGCACCCCCNTCATCCGTGGTANNCGAGGATAATAAATCATCCTTTTCGGCTATTATCTCCGTATCTCCTTCCAAACGGAAAGAAAATAATATGGAANACTTTTTATTCAGAGTTCCGGTAATCTCCGGCCATAGCGGATCCGCCGATACTTTTNCAATAATGGTCTCGNAGCTATCCTTATAAAATCCCTGCACAGCCTGCATGAACCTATTGTCNGGATGGTTCTTGGCGATACGTGCCATCTCTTCACGAAAACAAGAGTGATCACGNGCTGCTTTTTCCCTGACACTACAGCATTTCTCCTCCTTTTTATCATCTGCCAATCCGGCAACTTGCTTGTCTAATTCCTCNTGNTCAAAATAGCCTAATACATATGAGGCATTGTCATATAGATAATTAGCTTTTGAACCNGATGATCTCTGAACCTCACACTTTACCAGAAATTTTGTGGCGGTTTTCTTGTCTTCATTCCGATTATCCTCAAATCTCAGGAAGTTTCCTTCCATATCAAGCACAATTACAAAACCGATTTCCTTCAGTTGGCGTCCCTCTGAAGGCAACTCCGACTTGTGGGCATGATAGTAATCNTATAGCGCTTTCAGTATCATTTCAATATCTCATTAGAGCCGGGAGCCGGCACGTTNATGGTACCGTTCTCCATAACTGCGTGAAAAAACATCGGGTTGGGACACTTCTCATTCTCCGCAAAATCCATATCATACAGCATATACTGGAAATCGCGTGAATCTGAAATCGGAGNATCAAGGGTCTCTTTTTCCGGAATCACCAACCGAAAATCGGCTGAAAATTCCCGGCATCCGAGATANGGCCGACTGAAACATTGGCCGGCGGAGGCGCGACGCTCAAACATATGTTGATACTTTGAGGGATTCTCACAATGCACATTTTCNGGGTCGGGACGATGTTCGGGCTTTCTNTCCCTGACCGGGATAAAGACCAAGGTGGCCCATATCCTGTATCTTACGTCGCGCAANACAAGAGCATTCCTTTGCTGCCGTAGCNTTNCTTCTATGAAAATCGGNNCCTTTCCNGCNGTNGCTCCCACCTCGTTACGGCGTATGCTAAATGTGCGGATAGGATTAAGCACCTCTATTTTATCAATACGCCATCTGAACGCCGGCTTCCAAAATATGGCCTCGAAAATAGCTCTGGCCGCCGANGGAGTGATTATGTCATATGANACCCTTTCCACCTTAAATTCAGGGCGGGTGAAACATGCGAAATCTCCCCAGACTTCCAGACAGTATTGTTTGTCGTGATAGTCCATAATTTAGTTTCTTTTATATTATTATTGGTTCGTCAATCCATTCATTTTCCAAATCCAGCCCATACCGATCGGAATATCCCCGGCTATCGGCAAGAACCGTGAGCGGCCCCACTTCAATCAGCAAGCCNCTATTTNCCATTTTTTCCACATGATAACGTGGAACTGAGACTGAATACTGGGCTACCTCCCTGAAGAGCACCTTGTCCGCGATNCCCACACGGAATTTCTCCAATATATCCATCCTATCCTCCCCGGGTATGAATATCGGTACCACATCCTCCTGAATAAGCTTGAACTCTTCGGCGGCTGTCTCGAAATTCAATACTCTTGGGTTTAACTGCTTTAGAGTCTCATTCCGATCAAAAGAATCCACCTTGCGGCAGAGCTGGCGGAAATATTCCTTCATCGCATCTTCGGAAAACCAATCCCACCCCGTGCCCATATTTAATCTTGCCTGATTAGCTTTAGATATAAGCCCCGGCGGAACTGAATTGGGTTCATCTATACGGAATACTTTGGTAACCCCATGATTTTTCATTCCTCCTTCGCGGTTGCATCTTCCTGCAGCCTGAATAATGGAATCCAATCCCGCCTCCTGTCGCATCACCAGAGGGAAATCAAGATCTACACCCGCCTCCACCAACTGAGTGGCTATAACCCGCACTCTCCTGCCCGGATCCGCGAGATATCTCTTTATTTTTGCAATCTGCTCCTTTATATGTTTCGGATACATCAGACGACTCAAAAGAAACGTGCATGCTTCCTCTTCATCCTTTATTCGCTTACGTATCTCATAGGCATGCCTGCGGGTATTCACGATACATAATACCCTTTCCATGCGCCCTATCTCCTCAGCGAGCGTATCATATGTCATTCCATCCTCACAGAATTCAAGATTTACTCTCTTGAGTGGTTGCCAATACTCGACCGGCTTATCTATTATTTTCATCGGCGAAACAGGCAAAGAGACTGCTTTTACCATTTTGTTGCTCCCGTAAATATCACCGGAAATTACAGGTTGGCTGGCTGTAGTGTAAAGAAAAGATACCTTAAACAATCTTGCATACGAGTCAAAAACTGTCAGTAACGGAGAATAATATCCCAAAGGAAGTGTTTGCACTTCATCCAATATCACTACACTATTCACCAGATTGTGCAGCCGACGGCAATCTTTAGGCCGATTGCTGAACATGGCTTCAAATAATCGAACATTAGTGGTGACGACTATCGGGGCATCCCAATTCTCAGTTGCCAGTTTTACCCTCTGTTTAAGATAATAATCATCAATTCCCTCATGGTCTACCTGAGAATGATGCTCAAGCACATTTTCTTCTCCGAAAATTTCCTTCAATGTCATACAAGTCTGCTCTATGATACTTGTATACGGAATTGCAATGATTATCCTCTCCAGTCCGTGAGACACGGCATGTCGCAATGCCCAGAGCAAGGATGCAAGAGTCTTTCCCCCGCCAGTAGGCACAGAAAGTTCATAATGCCCCATAGGACCGCCACCCATCTGACGACAATCATTCTGCACCTCTCTGCGAATTTTATTGACCGGGGTAGCCTTCGCCGATTTTTCAAGCCGTCCCAGATGTCTATCAAGGTCATTAAGCAGAACTTTCATATCCTTATGACCGCCGCGCCGGGCACTCTGCTCAGGATTCATGAATCTCTCTGTATCCAAATAATCGGCATCAACCAGACAACTGAACAGCATCCTTATCAGACTGTGTATATCGTAATACTTTAATTCCGGCAATCCGCACCCGGGCATCGGAGGCAAATCAATCGACTCCTCATTGATCTCTTTCGGAAGATCTCTTTTAAGCAACGTTTCCAACTCATAAGCATTATACAATCCTCTATGATGACCGGCTATTGCATTAGCTATGAGCGTACTGATCGCTTGATAATTCTTACGAGCCATTACCGCGCCCGCATACGCATGACTGTGTTCGGCCACACTTGGCAATTGAGGCATATAGCCGCTTTCTCTTCGGATATATTGCTGAAATGCCGAACTCTGCTTCCCAAGATCATGCAACAGACCCATTATTCGCGCCAAATCACCGAGTCCGAATTCTCCGGCGAATTTCGCAGCGAGTTCGGCCACACCCGTCGAATGTTCTTCATTTGATTGAAAAACCCATTTCCCATCCTCTCCGCAGCGGAGATGGGAAATCTTCATAGGATCTCCAAAAGCATTCTCTTGAATATCTTCTTTCATATTTTCGGAATGAATAGCGGTATATATTCTTTGACGCATTAATCGATAGAAATAATGGCACTGTCAATTATTTTACAAATATAGTATTTTTTTTAGATTTAAAAGAATTTATATTAACCTTTCCTGACTTTGGTGAATTTATCACCATAATGGGACAGGGAAATGAGATGGGATGTGTTCATAAAATCAGTTAATAGGTTCAGTGGGTTTCCCAGGGGAAGGCCATGCGGCGGCGCACGGGGGGAGCCGCCGAATATTCGGCGCCGACCGCCCGACTGCCGTAACTCGCGTAGACCGCCTTCACCGCCTCCCGGCGGAGCGCACGCCCCGGCGACGGCACACCGGTATAGAATCGGAAGGGNCGCTCCATGCTCCANCCGCGCGACAGGTTGCGGATGAATAGCGTCGTCAATCCGTCAAGCCCNCGACCGGCATAGCGGATCTCGCCNACGAGACCCGTGATATCGGAGACATTGGTGACTGTCATCTCGAGGACTCTCCTGCCCTCCTGCATGGCGCGCACAAATATGCGGTCGCCGTATTCGATGGGATATGTGGCCTTCATAAGCGTTGTTTTTAATGCGTTGAATCAATAATATGCGTTGAATGTGGATAAGCGTTGATCGGTAATCTTGTTCCGGCGGATGTCCACGATGCAAAATTAGTATCCTTTACTGCAATAAANTTGCAGTNATNTGTAAATAAAAGTTAAAGTCAATACTTACACGATNATTCAGAGAGTGGGNATTCAAGNCAAACGACTAATTTTGCAACCGTAAACAAACCTGACAATCATGGACACANCNATAGATACATCCCTCACCCTCGGCATCGANATAGGCGGCACCAANACTGTCTTCGGAGCNGTCGATTGCGACGGNCGCATTCTTGCCAAGGGAAGNATTCCCACAACCGGCCACCCCTCATTTTCCGAATTCATCGATGCTGTTAAAGCAGGGATAGACAAGGCTCTGACGGAAGCCGGAATCCCGGCTGAAGCCATCCGCGCGGCAGGCGTCGGCGCACCATGTATAAATACGGAGACGGGGGTCATCGAAGGGGCCGTCAATCTCCCCTGGCCCTCCCCNCTGCCTCTGACCTACGANCTGACNAAAGCTCTCGGAATACCCGTGGCGGCGGAGAACGACGCCAANGCGGCAGCCCTCGGCGAGATGTGCTACGGCAGCGCNAAGGGNCTNNNNAANTTCATNATGCTTACCCTCGGNACGGGTGTCGGNTCCGGCATCGTCTGCGACGGACGCCTGCTGCGCGGCAAACGCGGTCTGGCCGGAGAACTCGGCCACGTATGCGTCTGCCACGACGACACAGCCCGCGAATGCAACTGCGGCAGAAAAGGATGTCTCGACGCCTATGCCTCCGCCCGCGGCGTCATAGCCACAGCCCGCGAGCTGATCGATTCTACCTCCACCCCCTCCTCGCTACGCTCGCTGACAGAATTGACCGCAAAGGATGTGGGGACAGCCGCCGCCGAAGGCGATCCCCTCGCTACCGAAGCCCTGCGCCGCACGGGACGTATCCTCGGAAAAGCCTGCGCCGACTTCGCCGCGTTCTCATCCCCCGAGGCCTTCATATTCTTCGGCGGGGTGGCCCGCTCCTTCAATATCTTCGAGAACGCTCTTCAGGAGGCTTTCCGGGAGCATCTCCTCTGGGTCTACGAGGGGCAGGTCAGATTTATCCTTTCGAGTCTCCCTGCGGCCGACGCCGCCCTGCTCGGAGCCGCGGCAGCCGGACGCACACTCCTTCTTAACCAGACCAATCAGACACAGCATCCATGAACACTCCAAGACTTCTGTTAGCGGCCGCCATGACTGATCCTATTCTCGAGATATGCACCGGCGATCCGGCCGGTATCGATGCCGCCGTCAAGGGAGGGGCCGACCGTGTGGAGTTGTGCGCCGGCCTCTCGGAAGGGGGGCTGACACCTTCCGAAGGCATCATGCGCCATGCCGCCGGAAGAATCCCTACAAACGTGCTGATTCGTCCGCGCGCCGGGGATTTCATCTATACCCCGGTCGAACTCGATGTCATGGAGCATGATATCATGTCTGCCGTCAAAGCGGGCGCGAAAGGAATAGTCACAGGCGCGCTTACCGCTGACGGACGCGTCGACATGGAAGCATGCCGGCGTCTGATAGCCCGTGCGCCCGACCTCGACAACACCTTCCACCGCGCCTTCGACCTGACAGCGGATCCGTTTGAAGCTCTGGAAGAGATCATCAGACTCGGTTTCCGGCGAATCCTCACCTCCGGCCAGGCCTCCTCAGCCCTTGAAGGAGCTGATCTGATCTCCAGACTCCACCGACAGGCGGCCGGACGCATCATCATCATGGCCGGAGCGGGAGTGACGCCGGCCAATGCCGCCGAAATCCTGCGGCTATCCCATGCCGATGAGATCCACGCTTCAGCACGCAGCAGGATCAAATCGGCGATGAGAACCTCCGGCAATGCATCCATGGGATCGGCCGACGCCGCCGACGGAAGCCGGCTGGCGACCGACACAGCGACCGTAGCCGCCATCCGCAACGCAATAAAGAACAACTGACCCTTCACCATCCCCCCGATATGAATTTCCCCGCTCTCAATCCACTCCTTCCCCTCGCCGCCTTCTCCGCTCTCCTTACCGTCGCCACACCCGCGTCCGCACGGCACATACTCTCAGATGCCGATCTCCGGCAATATGCCGCCCGGCGTCAGGATAATCCCGCCGTGGCAGCCGGAATGGAGATTCCCGCCTCGGCGACTCCGGAAGAGGCCGAAGCCATGAAATTCCTTTACGCCTACATGGCCACCCCCGATATCATCGACAATGACGCCGATTTCTTTCTCGAGAACGTCCGCCTCGCGTTGCAAGCTGCCGACGAGATGCCCTGGGGAGATAAGGTGCCGGACCGTGAATGGAAACATTTCGTACTCCCCGTCAGGGTCAACAACGAGAATCTCGATATGTCGCGGAAGGTATTCTTCGATGAACTGAAGGAGCGCGTCAAGAGGCTGACAATGGAGGAAGCCATCCTGGAAGTCAACCACTGGTGTCATGAGAAAGTCAGCTATCAGCCCTCCGATCCCCGCACATCCTCCCCTCTCGCCACCGTAGGCAACGCCCTCGGCCGATGCGGTGAGGAATCGACCTTCACGGTGGCTGCCCTGCGCAGTGTCGGCATCCCGGCCCGTCAGGTCTACACCCCACGCTGGGCCCATACTGACGACAACCACGCATGGGTCGAGGCATGGGCCGACGGCAAATGGCACTTCATCGGAGCATGCGAACCGGAGCCTGTACTCGATCTGGCCTGGTTCAACGCCCCGGCTGCGAGAGGAATGCTCATGACCACCAACGTCACCGGCCGTTACGACGGTCCGGAAGAAGTCATATCGGTCAATCCTGTAGCGACCGTAATCAACGTCACCGGCAACTATGCGCCCGTCCGGCAGTCAACCGTATGCGTCACTGACAGCGTCGGCATGCCGCTTGAGCATGCCGAAGTGAGATTCTCGCTCTATAATTATGCGGAATTCTTCCCGCTGGCAGTGAAACGCACGGATGCAGAGGGGCAGGCGACATTCACTTCGGGCGACGGCGACATGATGATATGGGCGACCGACGGCAGCCGGTTCAACCTCACCCCCATTCACGCCGGCGACTCAATCCGCATCGCGCTGACCAAAGACCGGTCATTCACCGGGACAATGGACTTTGACCTCGTCCCTCCGCCCACAGGTGGCGACTTGCCTTTCGTAACCGAGGCGGCCCGCGTCGCCAACGACCGGAGAAAGGAGCGGGAAGACAGTATACGCCTCGCTTATGTAGGCACATTTCTCTCCCCCTCCCGGGCTGAGGAGATCTCCGCTGAACTCGGATTACCCCCTGAAGCCGTCGATATCCTCGTAAAATCACGTGGCAACCATAAGACCATAACAGGATTCCTGGAATCCATACCGCAGGATAGCCGCCGACGCGCAGTCGACCTGCTGGGAGCGATGGCCGAAAAGGATCTTCACGATGTCACTCCCGACGTGCTCGCCGATCATCTCAACCATACCCGGGGCAACGAGAGTTCCCCGCTTTTCATCCCCTACGTGCTGAACCCACGCATTGAATTCGAGATGCTCCGCCCTTACAAGGAGATGATCATGAGTCATCTTTCCCCTGAACGCATCATCAGATACACCTCATCGCCCGACAACCTTGCGGCCGATCTGAAGGAAGCCCTGCGCGACGACACCTTCAATCCCTCCCGCTACCGACAGGCGGCCACCTCTACCCTGGGCGTAAATACCGCCGACGACCTCAACCGATCGATCGCATTCGTGGCCGTATGCCGCAGTCTGGGCGTTCCCGCGCGTATCGACCCGATAAGCGGCGCGACTCAATATGCCGATACTTCCGACGTATGGCATGATGTCGACCTCTCTACCGAAAGCGGCAGTAACCCTCCGGCCACTGGAAAAAGCGTATTGGAAATCAGGAACATGAACCCAGATTTCGGACGCGAGCCGAAATACTATTCGCAGTTCAGTCTATCGCGCATCGAAGAGGGGAAGCCATACCTCATGGAATTCGACGACTTCGAACCGCTGACGGCAATCAACGCCAGACAGCAGCAACTATCCGAGGGGCAGTACATGCTCGTCAGCGGCCAGAGACTGGCCGATGGATCCGTTCTCGCCCGCGCAGAATTCTTCCGTGCCACCCCCGGTGAGACGGCATCTCCCGGGCTGGTAGTGCGGCAGGACACCACCGCCCTCCAGGTCATCGGCAGTCTTGATGCGGAGCTCCTCTACACTCCGGTTGATCTGACAGGCGACCGGCCATCAGAAAATCCGAAACGATCCATACTCGCGACGACAGGACGCGGCTACTACGTGCTCGGCCTTGTCGCTCCGGGCCATGAGCCGAGTGCCCACGCTCTCAACGACATCTCGGCAGCCGCCGACGAACTGGCCGCCACAGGGCGCAAGCTCCTGCTGCTTTTCCCCGATGCCGATGCAGCCGCCCGTTTCCGTCCAGGCGACTACGGCGCGCTACCCGAAAACGTATGCTTCGGAATCGATACCGACGGCATAGCCGAAGCCCTGACCGAGGGTCTGGAACTGCCCGACCCCGCCATATCCGATCTGCCGGTCTTCGTCGTGGCCGATTCATTCAACCGGATTATCTTTGCCCGCCGGGGCTACGGCATACATCTCGGAGAGACGCTGGCCCGTATCCTACGGCAAACCGCGTCATGAGGTCATGACAAACCGGGTGCGGTCAGGAAAGATTCGGTGAAGGAATGAAGGAGTGGAAAAGTGAAGGAGTGAAAAAGTGGTAAAAACGGCGGTAGTTCTTGGGTATTTGAAAAACGTTGAGTAACTTTGCAGTTTGATTCTCCCGAGGTGCTCCGGCCGCAGGAGAATCCATCCAACCAACCTTCTGCATCTTATGAAAGCATTACAGATATCCTCCAACAAAGTGGTGAAATGGCTCTGGATCTCCTTCCTGGGCTTCGGCCTGGCGATGGCCATACTCCTGCTCCTTATCTATAACGGCGTAATCGGCTATATGCCCCCGATCGAGGAACTTGAGGACCCTCACGACAAACTCGCATCCGTGGTCTACGCATCGGACGGCACCACGGAACTCGGACGCTACTTCGCAGGAGCGGGCAACCGTGTCTACAACGACTACGACGCCATCTCCCCCTACGTCATCGACGCGCTGATCTCTACGGAAGACGCCCGCTTCAACTCCCACTCAGGCATCGATTTCATGGCGCTGGGCCGAACTCTCGTAAAGACCCTGGCCCTGGGCGACAAATCTTCGGGCGGAGGATCGACCATCACCCAGCAGCTGGCAAAACAGCTTTATTCCCAGCCGTCGAGCAATATGCTGAAACGCGCGATGCAGAAGCCGATCGAATGGATGATCGCCATCAAGCTCGAACGTTTCTACACGAAGAATGAGATTATCAACATGTATCTCAACCGCTTCGACTTTCTCAACAATGCCGTCGGAATCAAGACTGCCGCCAACGTCTACTTCGGTAAAGAGCCCGACCAACTCAACGCCCAGGAGGCCGCCATGCTCGTCGGGATGCTTAAAAACCCCTCATACTATAATCCTCTCCGCCATCCGGAACGCACGCTCGGCCGCCGTAATACGGTGCTCGACCAGATGGTGAAGGAGGGATGTCTCTCCAAAGCCGAGGCCGACTCCCTGAAGCAACTCCCCCTCGGACTTGATTATCACAAGGTTGACCACCGCGAGGGTGGAGCCCCCTATCTGCGCGAAGAGATCCGCCGCCTGATGACGGCAAAGAAGCCATCGCGACCAAACCGCGCCGACTACGGCAACGAGCTGGGCTACAACATAGCCTACGGACAATATACCACAGACTCCACGCAATGGGAGGACAACCCCCTCTACGGATGGATCCTGAAGAATCCCAAACCCGACGGCACATATTATAATCTCTATACCGACGGACTCCAGATCTACTCCACGATCGACACCCACATGCAGCAATATGCCGAGGAGGCCGTGTGGCAACACCTCGGAGGGACACTCCAGCCGGCATTCGACGCNGANAAGCGCGGCTCGAAAAACGGCCCCTACTCCAATAATCCGGATGAGATCTCCGCAGCCGGTGCCCAGCGTCTTATCCGCAACGCGATCCGCCAGACGGAGCGTTACCGTGTGATGAAGCTCGCCAACCACTCCGACGAGGAGATCGACCGGGCTTTCCACACCCCNTATCAGATGGATATCTTCACCTACACCACGAAGGATGGGAAAATCGTGCCCGGCTCAAAGACCGTCACCATGACCCCCTACGACTCGCTGCTGCACATGAAATCCATCCTCCGCACAGGACTCATGTCGATGGATCCGACGACCGGATATGTGAAGGCCTACGTCGGAGGCCCCGACTTCATGTATTTCCAATATGACATGGCCTCGCGAGGCAAACGCCAGGTAGGCTCCACCGCAAAGCCGTTCCTCTATGCGCTGGCCTTCGAGCAGGAGTTCGACCCCTGCAGCACCTTCTCCAATACCCAACCCAACTTCGGCGGCTGGATGCCGCGCAACGCCGGCAAGAGCCGCATCGGCGAGAATGTCGACCTGCGCTGGGCCCTGACGACTTCCAACAACTGGATATCCGCGCGTCTGATACATGANCTGCGTGTCCCGACTTTCGTCGGCAAACTCCGCATGTATGGCATCAGCGGATTCGTGACCCCGAACTACACTTTGTCGCTCGGATCATTCGATGCCTCCGTGGCCGAGATGGTGTCGGGCTATTCCACGTTCGCCAACAAGGGTGTNCGTGTCGATCCGGTATATGTCACCCGCATCGAGGACAACCAGGGTAACGTCATCTACTCTCCGACAGCCCACCGCACGGAGGCTCTNAACGAAAACGCATCCTACAAGATCACATCCGTACTCTTCGACGTTGTCGACAAGGGTACCGGCCGCGGACTTCGCGGCAGCTATGGCATCAACGCCGAGATGGGTGGCAAGACCGGAACGACCAACTTCAACTCCGACGCATGGTTCATGGGATTCACCCCCGATCTTGTGACAGGAATATGGGTNGGCGGCGAGGAGCGTTACATCCATTTCAACTCCATGGCGTTCGGCCAGGGCGCGAAGGCGGCTCTCCCGATCTACGGCCTGTACATGAAGAAGGTCTACGCCGACAAGTCGCTCCCCTACTCTCAGGATGCCCGCTTCACCTTCCCGGCCAACTTCACTCCCTGCGACGGCAACCGCTGGAGCAACGCTCCGGTGGCCGAGGAAACGACCACGGAAGCCACCGAAGGAATCTTCGAGTAAGTTAATTTTCACTCCGAGTGCAATTTTTTATGGAGAATTATTTTCTCCATTCAAAAAAAAGCTATAATTTAGCATCCGGATAGGATGAACCCTCCCTGCAAGGGGAGGCTCAACCGAAAAGACAACAATCAACTCTTAAATCTTATACTGAAACACTGACATGGCAAACAAAAAACTGAAGATCCGCGATCTTACACTTCGCGACGGCCAGCAATCTCTCTTCGCCACCCGCATGAAGCAGGAGAACATCGACAAGCTTCTCCCCCTCTACCGTGACGCCCGCTTCTACATCATGGAGGTATGGGGCGGTGCGGTGCCCGACTCGGTGATGCGCTATCTCGGCGAATCTCCCTGGGAGCGCCTGCGCGCATGCTCAAAGGAGATGAAGGGTATCTCCCTCCTTTCAGCCCTCTCGCGCGGCCGTAACCTCTTCGGATATGTGCCCTATCCCGACTATGTGCTCGAAGGTTTCTACAAGGAGGCCATCAAGAACGGCCTGAACGTGATGCGAATCTTCGACGCTCTCAACGATATCAACAACATCAAGGAGTCGATCCGCATGATCAATGAGCTCGGCGGTATCGCCGACGCTGCCGTCTGCTACACCGTCGATCCCAAGGATGAGACCCCCGCTCCCGCCCCCAAGAAGAAAGGCTTCTTCGCCCGTCTCTTCGGCGGCTCCGATCCCGAGCCCGTCGCTCCCGAGAAGATCTTCACCGATGAATATTTCGTCAGCAAGGCTAAGGAAATGGAGGCTCTCGGCGCCAAGATGATCACCCTTAAGGATATGGCAGGTCTGGTGAATCCGGCCCGTATCTTCACCCTCATGCCCAAGCTGAAACAGGCGTTGCGCGTGCCCGTGGATTTCCACACTCACTGCACACCCGGCTACGGTCTGGCAGCCGTTCTGACAGCCATCATCAAGGGCGTCGACATCGTCGACACCAACATCTGGTGGTTCGGCGGAGGCTCGGCGGCTCCCGCTATCGAGCTCGTCTGGATTTTCTGTCAGAAACTCGGCATAGAGGTGGATGTCAATATGGATGCAGTGGCCAAGATTCGCGAGGAGCTCAAGGATGCCCGCAAGGCTCTCGCCGCGTTTGACCTCAATAAGGATAAATGGCCCAACGATTTCGACGAGTATTACAAGAATATGCCCGCCGACATCGATGCAGCTTTCGACGCCGCTATCAAGGCCGCCACGGAGAACCGCGAGCAGGATCTTCTCGACGCTTGCCACAAGATCGAGGCTTACTTCGGTTTCCCGAAGCCCAACGAGCTCGTCAAGAACGCGGAG
The DNA here is from genome assembly GCA_014801595.1 of Bacteroides sp. Lineage (GTDB taxonomy): Bacteria > Bacteroidota > Bacteroidia > Bacteroidales > Muribaculaceae > Lepagella. The sequence continues at coordinate 3,761 of JAAVDV010000027.1, read as the reverse complement.
GTACCCGGCGGTATGTACTCCAACATGGTGGCCAACCTGCGTCAGCTCAACGCCGAGGATGTACTTGAGGAGGCTATGGCCCTCATCCCGAAGGTGCGCCGCGACGCCGGTCTCGTTCCGCTCGTGACTCCCACTTCCCAGATTGTAGGTTCGCAGGCCGTCGCCCTCGCCCTCGACCGTCGCAAAGGTGCTCCCGACTACACCAACAAGAACAATCAGTTCGTAGCCCTCGTNAAGGGTGAATATGGCAAGACTCCGGTGCCTGTGGATCCCTCGTTCCGCGAGAAAATCACNGGTTCACCCGTCGAGACTCCCTATAACGTCGATTCCTATCGNAAGCCCGCCAATCCGGAGCTTCCCGAGTTCGGTGGCGTGAAGATGGCCCAGAATGATGAGGAATATCTCCTCCTGCAGCTTCTTCCGGCAGTGGCCACAGGCTTCCTCAAGAACAAGCGTAAAGCCGAGTTCGAGGCAGCCAAGGCAGCCGCTCCCGCNGAGCAANCGGTTGAAGCCAAGAAAGAGGAGGCTCCCAAGCAGCAGATCACCGGTCCGGTGCTCAAGGCTCCCATGGGTGGCACAGTGATTGAGATNCTCGTCAAGCCCGGCGACAAGGTTAAAGCCGGTCAGAACGTGCTCGTCTACGAAGCCATGAAAATGGAGAATGACCTTGCCTCTGACCAGGATGGCGTCGTGAAGCGCATCCTCGTGGCCGAGAACGATGTNATCGGNACCGACCAGCCCATCATCGAATTCGAGTAATCNCTCCCTACTTCTCAAGACACATTANNGTCCNCGATGTCATTGANTGACATCGNGGACATTTTTTTCATGNATTTTCTATTTTGCGCCTNTCATATTTAATAAATTGAGTGTGGCTATTCCATATAAATTTATTAATTTTGTAAGTAGCTAAGTAACTGTTCAAATTAAAACGAAATAATAAAGTATTCATTTCAATGATTGAATCCCGCATATCCTCCGCTTGGTGATTTTGATATGCGTTTAATTTGACCNGCTACTTTCTTAATAAAAATCCCGGACACTGTATATGAAACACATCACCCTGAATAATTTCAGATGCTTTAAAGACCTGCGTATTGATCTGACTCCCGGTATCAACCTGATTATTGGAGACAATGCAAGCGGAAAGACCTCTTTGCTATTTGGATGCAAGTATGCCATAAACTGTTATTTCAGTGGCTTCTCCGATTTATATACGACTTGGACTACCCCGGGGAAAAATGATTTCATGCGGACCTTTTCCGGAGAGAAACGCCTTCAGACCCAACCGATTGTCATAAAATACTCCTATTATCCTTCGGATAATCCTTCCGGAGAGGCTTTTCGACTTGACAATACCGAACTAACTCTTATTAAACGTAATGAGAAGAGCCGGCCCCTTTTGTCGGGATTAAAAGAGCTGAGAGAATATGGGCAACATCTCGCACAAAACCAGATTGTAGATATTCAGCATACGAAACATCAACCTGANGTTCTCCCTCTGATAGCATCCTTCAGCACCCACGGNATCCACATGTCGCGACCCAAGATAAATGCCGGTTATTTTATCGAGTATGCTCAGACCCCATCATTTGGTTACTATATGTGTCATTCGACCGATGGTTTATTAGAACATTGGATCAGGCGCTTGTTGGTTTTAAAGGAAGCGGGTAAGAATCCGGTTGAATTAAAGATTGTCATGGACACTCTGACTCGGATGTTCGGCGAAGATGGCTGCGATATCATTGATTATTTCGATATACGAATAAACCTCAAAGATATCGTCTGTAAGCTGAGAGATGGCAGAGAGATTCCGGTCAACATCCTTTCTGATGGCTACAAACGCCTTGTCAGCATAGTACTCGACCTCGCGTTCAGATGTGCCCTGCTCAATAGCATGAAATTTGAGGAGGAGGCTGCTTTGAAGACTCCGGGCACAGTAATAATTGATGAAATTGATCTGCATCTTCATCCCTCTTTACAAGCAAAGGTGTTGAAAGCACTCCACAAAACATTCCCGGCACTTCAGTTCATTGTATCCACTCATGCCCCTATGGTGATGTCAGGGGTAGAAAACAATAAAGTCAACCAAGTGCTTCATATCTCCTATGATGAGGAAAAGGAGCGATATTCCGTTCTTCCCGTAGATACTTTCGGAATGGATCTCTCGACTCTGGCCGTAGCGGTATTGAATGTGCCCAGTCGCGAACCGGGGGTAGAAAAAGAGNTGAGAACTCTTCAAGANACCGTAGATAATGAAAACTTCGCTGATGCAGCACGCCTTCTGGAAAGGATGAGACATAGATTTGGCGACAGACTGCCGGAACTGAGCGGAATCGAGACTCAGATTGCTATCGAGGAATTGCTGAAATGATTACTATTAAGAAATCNGNAGAACCACGCAGTTGGCTTCNACACAGGTTGACGGAAGGNGCCGACTACGAAGCGACAGAGGATCTGCGGAATGCGTTGTTAAGGGATCAGGGTTTCATATGTGCCTATTGTATGCGAAGAATTCCTGTAAAGGATAATGGCACCGNCGAAACATCNAGAATCGAACACATCAAACCTCAAAGTCTGCTGACTCGTACGGAAAGAATGNATTATNGGAATTTGGTGATTTGTTGTCCCGGTGCCATTGGNTCCACCGCATCATCGGCCACTCANTGCGACCGACNTAAGGGAGAATCTCCTCTCTCNTTCTCTCCGCTCGATCCGCACGCTGTGGAAACACTACGATATCGTGGTGATGGCACTATCGAAAGNACGGATGCCGGAATAAATGAAGATATAAANAATATCCTGAATCTNAACAATCCNTTGCTTAAACTCAATAGAAAACAAGTGAGANNCACCCTCATNTCCATGATAGGAAAGGGTAATTGGAAAAAATCCGATCTTGAAAAAATACTGACNGANTTCCGGCAAAAAGATAGTGAAGGTAGATTGAAAGAATATTGCGGAGTTNTCATCTCNTTTATAGAAAAAAGATTGAGAGTCTCCGAGAAATAACATTGAATAAACTGAATAACATAACNAAAAGAATCGGCAACTTTTTCAAGCTGCCGATTCAANTTTTTACGGTTCTTATCCCGAACTCGNGTCNGTATTATCCTTTTGGATNGAATNTNCTATNATACCCCGAAGAAAAAGGGACAAAANANNATAAGAGCNATGANTAAGCCGATACAGTATCGAACAAACCGGTTCGACACTTTCTTTATCAACCACTCTGAATCAGCTATGCCAATTCCGAGGAATGTGGCGATCATTGCCGTTACGACTGTTAAAAAAATTCCTTCTGCCATATTTTTATTATTTATGAGTAATAATTTTCAAAGCTTCCTCTATCACGTTGTCATTACCGAATATGACGCTTTCGGTTTCCTCAACGATCACATCCGGCTGAATACCGACCCCGATAAATTCAGTGCCATCGGCAAGTTTTTCGTGTCGTGTGCAGATTCTACCGGTATATCCCCAACCCAAGTCGATGAAAATCGGGTTGCCGGTGCTTCCGCCTGTCGGAGTGCCGACCACTTTGCCACGATTGGCATTTTTGAAAAGCACAGTAAAATCTTCTGCTGCTGAGAATGTGGAGCCATTGACAAGCAGGATTATCGGTTTGTCGTATTTCGGCATATCGTTGGGATGAGAAATGCAGAATGGTACGATAGAATCAGATGGAATAGCTTCGCGTTCCCACTTCTTGCCCCATGAGGCGTATGCAGCTTCATATTTAGGTGTTTCCCACGAGGCTT
>JAAVDV010000026.1 GCA_014801595.1 Bacteroides sp. | reverse complement strand
GTTTGCCTGTTGTTCCGCTGTGGTAGTTTTCCCACACCACTTAGGACCTTCTATAAGCACAGCTCCAAAGGCTTCAAGATATTCACGAAGGGTATTGTCTGCTATTCGGGGTAGATATGACATATCGTTGTTATTGTTTAGTCCCGCAAAGGTAGTGAAAAAAAATCTATTATCAAAGTTTATTTTAGTTTTTTGCGTAGTTTTATTTTAGTTTTTTGCGGTACTTTGTTTTAGTTTTTTGTGATGGTTGGAAAATAGGAGTGTGCTGCCCTACGAAAAGTAGATATATAACGAAATTTGTTTGGCCAATGTTTGGCCTGTAAAATATCGTTTTTTGACCAATCGCCCCCGACCGCTTCAGATGGTCTGGTTTGTTTGGCTGAATTACATGCAAAATTAGTTAAGTAGTTTATTATTAGTTTATATAATACTCTTCAACGAAGAGGAGTATTAAGCCGGAATGAGGCGAAATGTACGCCTTAAATAACCGAAATACAAGCGATTGACAAGTCAAGAAATAAACTTGTCAATCGCTTTCTCTATCTTTTCACCGCAAAACAGTCTTGTCTATTGTCAGACGGTTGCGCCGCCGAAAATTTGTTTACTTGCCTATTATCGTGTAATTTTGTAAATGAAACAACTAAATGGCAATGGACAATAACAACCATATAATCATATATCAGAGCAAGGATGGCGAAACCCATATCGAGGTGAAGTTTACGGGTGAGGCTGTGTGGCTTTCGCAGCAACAGATGGCTGGTTAGTTTTTCAAGATTGTGTAAAACAAGGTTTATTTATAGGACAAATGGAAGAGATAGAGAAAAATGAAGGTATTGACACGAGAGAAGAGACATCGATCTATTTCAATAATATCATTCGGAGAGATGTGAGACCGATTCGGTTCGATGAGCTTTCGGCAGCGACAGTCGAGGAATTTTCTCGCCAAGTAAGGATCGCCTTCCCGCAGGAAGGCGATCAGGCAGTGAGCCGCGTGAAATATCTAATGCCATATATATTGCAGAATATCGATTGGGAAATCTATGCAATCCCACTTGAATCATGGCAAATTGGATACTATTATCAGCGAGAGCGATTTTTAAACCGAACGAAACTCGACTATGATCGATTCATTCAGCATGAACCAATGCAGGAGGCAATCACCGCTTTAGGACTCGAACCGGAGGGGGTATTTGAATTTATTTTGTTTTTGAAATATTATTATGGCCTTCGTTCAGAGCTGCGCTACTCGTGTAGCGAGCAATTTGATGCATTGATGGAGTGTCTCAATGAGCGTTCAGAGGCCGATGTGACAATGGATGTCAACGTCGGAGGGAAGCATTTTAAAATTAGCAATGGAGCTTTTCTCAGGCGGATGTTTGAGTCAGTCAATCGTGAAAGGTTGTCGGATTATAAGTTTGTTAATGATTTCGATCAGGGTAGCGCACGCGATAAGATCCGCGCCTTGGACTACTATATGGTAAAAACACTTCTTGACTATCTGCCTATAAACCATAGCGTCGCACGTAAGGGACGATACACTCAGGCGGAAAGAAATTTCGGATTGTCGGTGCTGAGTGTGTGCGGGCGTCTACCCGATGTTGATCGTGAGGGAGAATGTAGTCAGGAAAACAATGCTACGTTCGACAAGCTGATGCGAGATTTTGCCGGAACCAGAATTCCGTTTGCCATGGAGTTATTTCTGTAAGTAAATTTTGCAGAAATTTTTTACTCTATCATTGGGGTGCTGAATTTTGTAATTTTGCATCGTAAACAAAATTATAAACCTCTAAATAAACACAACTATGATAGATTTTATCAATAATTTCCGTGCAATCCATCACTTCGTAAAGGGTATTCTCAGCAATGGAAGAGGAGAGTACACGCTCACATTCGTTCAGGATCCGGACGATAGGTGGTATATCGACATGCCTTGGAGCGGCAATCGAGCCAACCTTGAGATGGTGGCCGGCTCCGATGATCTCCTATCCTTCTTCGACACAGAGGGTAGTCACCGTGTTACTCTCCATGTCGTACCCTCCGAGACACCGCTTCAGATAGATGGGCATACCGAACTTCGTCAACTTGACAAATCTCTTACCGGTGGCTCCCATTATGACGTAACCGACATCGATGGTTTTCGCTTAAAGCGAATCTGGATTTGTCCGGTGACACTTTGTGTGCTGGGAAGATATCCGAAATATCTTTATATTAAGAAAGTGGAGTGAGAAGAAAGAGGCTAAACAAAAATGAAGCTCTGCTGGGGAGCAACTTCGCCAGGAATATAGCCATCCAATATGCATAATGCAGTTTTGGGAGGTGCGATTAGTTCGCACCTCCTTTTCCATTATGCAATTTGGCATATGCCAAGAAAACCCCATCTATCATCCGTTTGCGATTCTCGGCTGTCATTCCAGGATGATTATGCAGGTTCTTTTTCATATCGGTGAATGTCCCTTCGATGGTATTGTTTGCATTTGGCATACCCGGCACCTCTTCGAAAGTGAATAGGTAAGGGAGATAATGAGAGATACTTGTCATGGCCGAACGTGAGCGTTGATGAGTAAAGATTGTCCGCCCCGTTATCTCGTTAACGGTCTTCTCCTTTAGGAAGTCATGCCGCTTTTCTTTCCACGCAGAAATCTGGAGAAGAGGGTTTCACAGTTGCCGGTATTTTGAGGTCGGAAAATCAGATGCAATTACCGACGATGAATGTTTACCGAACTTCTTTCCAGATTATAGAAATGAAACAACGCTCAATGAGACTGAACTTTGGATGGACAGAATCTATCCGGATAGTACTTGAGAGGCGAATTTGTTTCAGTTTTATCTCCGTACACTCACACGCTTACAAAGTTTCTTACCAAAACCGTTTAGTATGAAGGATAATCAGCGAATAGATCATTCTCCGGCTCATGTGGCAATTAGAGAGGTATTCGTGAATCTATGTGTGCATCCTGATTATAAGGCGGATGGCTCATTGACGGTTATATTCAAAAATGATACTTATATCTTCTCTAATCCAGGTACTATGCTAATTTCTTAAGAACAATTTTTTGAAGATGGAGAAAGCATCTGTAGAAATCCCACTATTCAAAAAATGTTTATGATGTTGGACCCTGCGGAGAAAGCCGGAAGTGGTAGTGCAAAGATAATGAATGGTTGGAGAAAGAATAATTGGAAAGCTCCTTTTATATGCGAACGAACCAGACCAGATAAGGTTGAATTTTGGCTTTCCATGCAATCTTTAATTCAACCGGAAGTATTGGATGAATTAAGTAGGCGATTTAGATTATATGCCCAGAAGCTCTCATCTCAGATTCAAACGGTTTTGGCATTGGCATTGACAGAGGAGTATGTAACAAATGAACGCTTAAGATTTTTGCCTTAAGTAAAAATTAGCAGCTGAACATGATGACATTACGCTAAAACAACATTGATGTAAAAATAAGTTGATTCAACTTGTCTTATTTGATCTTTATTTGTAACTTTGTATAAAATTTATGAATATGGAATATACTCCGTGGCTTGAAAAGCAGATTATAGGCAGAATGAAAGTTGAAAATCCTTGGTGGACCGAAGGTCGGTTATCCAATGACTATTCGACCATGTCTCCACGTCAATACATGAAAGTATTCTTTCCTCTGGTGATGTCAAAGGATCCGAGGAGGGCATTGATATTGATGGGGCCACGTCGTGTTGGTAAGACTGTTATGATGCACCACGCGATGCAGCGGATGATAGAAGAGGGGATTGCCGCCCAAAACATTATCTATATCAATGTAGAAACCCCAATTTATAATAAGATATTTCTTGAGCAGTTATTCGGGATTGCATGTTCAATTCTTGAAAAGGATCCTACAAAAGATTCATTGTATGTATTCTTTGATGAGATTCAATATCTTAAAAATTGGGAAGTTGAACTTAAATCTATGGTTGACACTTACCGGAATATAAAGTTCATAGCTTCAGGTTCAGCGGCTGCCGAATTAAAAAGACGAAGTGATGAGAGTGGGGCGGGACGTTTCACAGATTTTAATCTGCCGCCCCTTACATTCTATGAGTACATGCATCTGAAGGGCTATGCCAATATTATGCTACCCAAGACAATCGCGTGGGGGTCTGGAACGAGTGAGATATACTCAACGATTGATATCAATCGGCTAAATGCTCTCTTTATAGATTATATTAATTTTGGGGGATATCCGGAGGTGGTATTTTCGGATAAGATAAGCGAAAACCCAGGTCAGTTTATTCGACATGATATCATTGATAAGGTTCTGTTAAGGGACTTGCCAAGTCTATACGGTATAAATGATGTTCAGGAACTAAACTCTCTGTTCACGATGATCGCGTACCATTCAGGATCTCAATTCTCCTACGAGAAGTTATCGAAAGAGTCGGGTGTTCAGAAAGACACCCTGAAGAAATATATAAACTATCTTGAGGCTGCTTTCCTGATAAGAGTCGTTAAGCGAACAGATGAAACTGCCAAAAGTTATCAGCGTGAAACTCAGTTCAAGATCTACCTCACCAATCCATCTTTAAGATGTGCGCTTTTCGAGCCTCTTACCGAACAAAGTCCGGAAATTGGAGATATGGTAGAGACTGCCGTATATTCACAATGGTTTCCACGTCAAAGCGCTGAACTTCGCTATGCTAATTGGAGACAAGGAAGACAACAAGGAGAGGTGGACTTGGTTGGTTTGGACATTAGCCGCCAGAAGCCTTTCTGGGCAGTTGAAATCAAATGGTCAAATCTATTCTTTAATAATCCGGGAGATTTGAAATCTCTAAATTATTTCATGGAATCCAATAAGTTGAACGAAGCATTGGTAACCACAATTAGCGAAGCCGGCTGGAAAGGATTGAATGAAAAGAGAATCTATTTTATTCCTGTAGCCTGCTATGCCTATACCGTTGGTGAGAATACTATAAACCAAAGTAAATCATTCTATGGTGTATAATTGGATGTCAAAATAAGCGGAACAATATCTTCTTATTTTAACTATGCTTAGTAATCAAAAGATAATCAACAGATTATGTGTGAAACTTAAGAAACGTGTTAGTCGTCAGACATGTTTTACCGTCTTTTATCGCCTTATTTACTTACCTAATTTATACGGTAGTAAGACAACTTGCTGAAAATATAGTGCTTATTCCTTTCTTCAACTAGGAGGAGTATTAAAACCGATATCAGGCGCAATCTACGTCCCAAATAATTAAAATACAAGCGATTGACAAGCAGATAAATAAACTTGTCAATCGCTTTTCCTATCCTTTCACCGCAAAATAAAATTGCCTATTTTCAGACACTTACCCGACCCTAAATTTGTTTACTTGCCTATTATCGTTTAATTTTGTAAATGAAAAACTAAATGTCAATGGACGATAACAACCAAATAATCATATACCAGAGCGAAGATGGTGAAACCCATATCGAGGTGAAGTTTACGGGTGAGACTGTGTGGCTTTCGCAGCAGCAGATGGCTGAACTTTATCCGTCATCCCGAAGTAATGTGGTTGAGCATATCAAGCATTTTTATGAAGACAGGGAGCTTGATGAAGAATCAACTTGGCGGAATTTCCGACAGGTTCGTAAAGAGGGTAACAGGTAGGTTACGCGTGAGATTCCATTCTATATTCATTTCGCGGCTTACGGCTGTCCCGGCTCGCAGGATTGTCAGGAACCATCCTGCGTCATCAAGTGTTGTAATATCAAAAACATATTATAGTTATGACAAGAAAAGAACTCACTGACGTTATTGCCAAAACCGTGGCAGAAGTTATCGATAACCCCGGCTATTGGGGCGCTGACCCACAACTGAGTATAATCCCGACCACTCTGTTGGTAAGTATCGAAAGACGACAGGATGCCGACAGCGCGATCGCTTTCAGCGACTACGCTATTGAAGAGGATGCCGTCGAGGATGGCGATTATTCGGAGGATGCGGCCGATTTCCAATCGGCATCCGATCCTGATCTCTATCCGATCGGATTGCTGACCGACTATGCGGCCAAGAAACCTGACATGAAAAAAATCGCGGAGCTGGTCGACCGCTATATCCCGCAAAAGGAGGAAAACTTATACGCTGAGTAATCAGGAATAAGAATTCCCGGGCTGCTATCTTCCATGGCGGTATGCCGGATTCCCGGATTTTATAGCTAACTTTGCAAGTTGAAATTTCAATTTGATTAATTACGATGGATAGCTATAAATTGAAGGGTCATCTGGCTATGTTGGGGGCGAATATAATGTGGGGACTGATGTCGCCTGTTGTAAAAATGGTATTTGCTTCGGGATTGATAGCTCCGATTGTGGTGGTGGATTTCCGTGTCGGAGGAGCTGCGCTGCTGTTCTGGCTCACCTCCCTTTTTGTTCCGCGCGAACATGTGCCGATTAAAGATGTGCTTCGGTTGTTCGGAGCAGGAATGTTGGGNATATTGCTTAATCAAGGATGCTTCATNCTGGGGGTAAACCTCACGTCTCCGGGAGAAGCCTCGCTTGTCACGACGACGATGCCGATGTGGGTCATGCTTCTGGCATGGCTTATTCTGCGTGAACCCATAACGCTTAAGAAAGCGGGGGGTATCGTGATCGGTGCGGCGGGTGCGATAATACTTATTATGGGGAGCGGGAGCAGCATTTCGGGGGAGAACCCTGCGCTGGGGGATTTCATCGTCCTTTGCGCACAGNTGAGTTATGCACTTTATCTTACNCTATATCGCAACTTTATCCGTAAGTACAGTCTGGTGACGCTGATGAAATGGATGTTCCTGTCGGCGACGGTNGTGGCTATTCCGGGAAGCTTCCGATGGTTGAACTCTACAGCNTGGTCAGACGTGNCTTTATCAACCTGGGGTGGTGTAGGGTATGTCGTNGTCTGCGGCACGTTCCTTGCCTACGTCTGCATCATGATAGGTCAGAAACGNTTGCGNCCGACGGTTGTCGGCATGTATAATTATGTNCAGCCNATAGTAGCTACGGTNGCCGGGGTAATCCTCGGTTTGGATAATTTTACGGCTACGAAGGCATTGGCTATTGTGCTCATATTCTCCGGTGTGTGGCTCGTCACCATCAGTAAGGCTAAACCGTCGGACAACGAGCACCCCGCATCGTCGGATGCGAAATAGTTTCCACCTATCTATGNTCATACCTATAAATGATTTGAGGGATGAATAACCCGTTTGATTATATTCCGGATAAAGAGTGTGAGGAGGCATTTGCGGAGTTGATCNTCCGTTTGGATACCCTGAGGAGGAGCGATCGCCCCGTGGACGTGAACTTCTGTCGCGAACTTGACGCCGGAAAGATGCTCGGAGTCCTTATCGCTACAGATGGCAGCGGAGTCAGGCACACTCTCTACGCTTTCTCCGGTCAATTGGGCGACGGCGGCTTCTACCATGAGGGCTTCGTCGGTCCGGTGTTCGATTATCTGCGGCCGGATAGTTATTTTAAGAATAAAGAGGCTGATATTTCACGGCAAAATGCTTATATCTCCCTTTTTGAGGAGAATGAACTTGCCGTTGCTGAGAGTGAATACAATCGGGTAAAAGGGTGTCTGGATAAAGAAGTAGCGGCCTATAAGGAGAAATGCCGGCGTGCTAAATCGGAAAGGTCCGCGAAACGTGAATCGGGGAATATCGGGGATGATGAGGCAGCCNCTATGATNCGGCAGAGTCAATTNGAAAAGGCTGAGCTTCATAGNCTTAAGCGAAGAATGAAGACGGAGCTTGAGCCATTCGCGGTCAATCTGGAGAAAGTTCGCTCGTGTCTCCGTGAGCTTAAAGAGAAACGCCGCTCAGATTCAGAGGCATTGCAGCAATGGTTATTCTCGAGCTTCAGACTGCTCAACGCNCGGGGTGAAAGCCGCAGCTTGAGTGAGATTTTTGCCGATACACCCATGAAGATTCCGCCATCCGGTGCGGGCGAATGTTGCGCTCCGAAACTTCTGCAGGCGGCTTATCTGAAGGGTTGGCATCCGGTGAGTATGGCTGAATACTGGTATGGAAAACCCAAAGGGGGAGAGGTCCGTAAGCACGGAGCGTATTATCCGGCATGTCGTGGNAAGTGTCTGCCGGTGCTCGGNTGGATGTTGCAGGGACTCGACATAGAGCCGCCGTTTGACCATGAAAATATATCCGCTTGTTGTGATGAACCTCAGATTCTCTATGAGAACAGATGGTTCTGCGTGGTAAATAAACCCTCCGGGATGCTCTCCGTGCCGGGAAAAGGGGGTGCTGTGTCAGTGCAGGAATGGCTCACCGATAGATATGGNCCCGAGCGGCAGGTGAAAATGGCTCATCGTCTTGATCAGGATACATCCGGGTTGCTCATTGCTACCTTCGGCCAACAACCGTATAGGGTNATGCAGACTCTTTTCGCCACACGTCAGGTGTGGAAACAATATGTGGCTGTATTGGCCGGGGATTACGAATCCCTTGGTATTCCGCGCCGGGGACAAATCAATCTGCCGCTTTCTCCTGATTGGCTCGACCGACCGCGTCAGCGGGTCGATGTGGAGGGTGGTAAAGACGCCGTCACGGACTACGAGTTCACCGGTGTCGTGGAAGGAAAGAGCCGGATAATCTTCCATCCGCTTACCGGACGCACCCATCAGTTGCGTGTCCACGCGGCTTCTGAATCAGGGCTCGGTATGCCGATTGTCGGCGACCGTCTCTATGGTAATAAGAATCAGGGTGCGGCTTCTCGAAGACTGCATCTTCATGCGGAAAAGATTGAATTCACGTTTCCTCTCGACGGAGAGCGATATAGTTTTGAAACTCCGGTGCCCTTCTGAAAAATGTCCACGTCCATGCTTTCTATCTCATGGGCGTGGACATTGATATAATTGCTTGTATAGATCAGGAGAGGATAATGCGGTCGATATCGTCGAGTTCCTCTCGTGAGAACGCTGTGTTGCGGAGGGCTCCCAGGCTGTCTTTGAGCTGATTGACCGAGCTGCTTCCCACGATGACAGATGTCACCGAATTATCCTTGAGCAGCCAGGCCAAGGCCATCTCTGCCAAAGTCTGCCCGCGCTTACCGGCGATTGAATTCAACTCTTTGAGTTTCCCGACCAACCGGGGTGTGATCATCTCCGGCTTAAGGAATTTTCCGACGGAGGCTCTTGATCCTTCCGGAATACCGTTGAGGTATCGGTCTGTCAGTATACCCTGCTCAAGAGGTGAGAAAGCGGTGAATCCGACTCCGTTCTCGGCCGCCTGCCTTACGATACCCTCTCTCTCCTTGTCGCGGTCAATCATATTATATCGACCCTGATATATAAGGCAGGGGGTGTCATGCTCTTTCAGATAGTCATAGGCAAATTGCGAGGCCTCGTATGGCCATTGTGAGATACCGACGTATAGCGCTTTCCCTTGACGCACGATATCGACGAGTGCCTGCAGAGTCTCCTCCATAGGAGTTTCCGGGTCAAAACGATGACTGTAGAAGATATCCACATACTCAAGGTTCATTCGGCTTAGGCTCTGGTGCAGGGAGGCGAAGAGATATTTACGTGATCCCCAGTTGCCGTAAGGGCCGGGCCACATGTCATGTCCTGCCTTTGTCGTTATCACCATCTCGTCGCGATAAGGCATGAAGGATGATTTCATGACTCGGCCGAAGGTCTCCTCGGCTGATCCGTAGGAGGGGCCGTAGTTGTTGGCGAGATCGAAGCAGGTGATACCGTTGTCGAAGGCGAAGTGAAGCATCTTGCGGCTGTTGTCAAGCGTGTTGACGTCGCCGAAATTATGCCATAGTCCTAACGAGATGCGCGGCAGCAATAGTCCGCTTCTGCCGCATCTCTCATATTCCATACCGTTTTCATAACGGTTATCGGAAGCATAATAGGGAGGATTGATCATATGATTTGAGATTTTGAGAAAATGGGTTAAGTAGCTGTTCAAATTAAAACGATCGAATCTCGCATATCCTCCGCTTGGCGATTTTGGCCGCTTTGGCTGCGGAGCGTATAATATGCGTTTAATTTGACCATCTACTTATGGAAACAAATTTACCTATTTCCCGCGAGTCTGCAAAATCCTGCTGACAATTTTGTAGTTCTGAAGCCNAAGCAGCTTCCGTGTGAGGGAAATAGATTATTTGGATATTAAGGAGATTTTAGCTATATTTGTAGTAAAAATCAGAAAGTATGGATAAGAATTGCCTGCCCGAATGGGCCTACGGAATGAATTGCGCCGTGACGGTAGTCGACACCGATTGCCGTATCATCTATATGAACGAGAGATCAAGACTCACTTTCGCCGCGCGTGGAGGGGCTGACCTGATCGGCCATAATATACTTGACTACCATAACGACCGATCCAAAGGAATTATCCGCCGGCTCCTCTCGGAGGGTGGCTCCAATGCCTATACGATATCAAAGGAGGGTATGAGAAAAATGATTTTCCAGACAACCTGGCACAAGGAGGATGGCTCGCTCGGAGGTCTGGTGGAACTTTCGATGGTTATTCCCGAGGAGATGCCTCACTACGTCAGAAGCTGAATATCGTCCTGCTTCCGACCGCCGAAAGGGTAAGGCCGGAAAGAAAAATAATGTCTTAGGATTATCTTGAACAATGAGTAAGGATAAGACCATGACCGCCGTCGGGGAAAAGAGGGAACGACTTTGGAACAAGGAATATCTGAAGGTGATGATGTGCAACTTTCTGCTCTTTTTCGCCTTCTATCTCCTCACACCGTTATTGCCCCTTTATCTCGACGAGCAGTTTAATGCCGACAAGGATTTAATCGGACTCGTCCTGTCGGGCTACGTCATAGCGACCCTCCTGGTGCGTCCGTTCAGTGGCTTTTTCGTCGATACGTTCGATCGTAAACGTGTTTTTACCCTGTGCTTCCTTTTCTTTTTCCTCTGCTTTACCGGGTATATCGGAGCCGGAACATTGCTTATGTTCGCTATCGTGAGGACACTTCACGGAATTCCGTACGGAGCCACCACNGTGGCCAACAGCACGGTGGCGATAGATGTGTTGCCCTCCTCGCGCCGTAACGAGGGCATCGGTTATTATGGCCTGAGCAATAACGTCGCTATGGCCGTGGCTCCGAGCGCCGGAATATATATCTACCATGCCACATCAAATTTCTCACTCCTTTTCTGGCTATCCCTTATTATTGCCCTTGCAGGTTATCTATGTTCTACTACCGTAAAACTTCCGCGTAGGGAAAGGGTAGAGGGAAAGCCGAAACTCAGTCTTGACCATTTCTTTCTCGGTCGNGCNTGGCTTCTCGCTCTNAACATCTGCTTTTTCGGCNTATGCTGGGGAGTCATGAGCAATTATGTGGCGATATATGGAAAGGAGGAATTGAATATAACCGATGGCACGGGATTCTTCTTCATGTTGCTGTCGGTCGGGCTTGTGATTTCGCGTCTGTTCGGCGCGAAGACCCTGCGCGCGGGAAAGATGACCCATAACGCCACAATCGGAGTGTTGCTTTCGCTTGCGGGCTATGGCATATTCGCCTTTATTCCCCATGCCTGGGCATATTATGCGGCTGCCCTGCTGATTGGTCTCGGCAATGGCCAGATGTATCCCGCATTTCTCAACATGTTTATCAGTGTGGCCCGGCATGACCAGCGCGGCACGGCCAACTCATCCATCCTGATTTCATGGGATCTCGGGATGGGACTGGGTATTCTCATCGGCGGAGTCGTAGCGGAGAACATCGGTTTCCGCGAGGCCTTCCATTTCGTGGCGTTCATGCAAGCTGCGGGAGCACTGCTTTTCATCACGGCCACAGCTGCATTCTTCAGGCGTAAAAGACTTGACCTTGCCTGATTCGTATATTCATCAGGCAAGGTCAACTCTTTTCTTGATCGCTTGTCGTCGAGGTCAATCCACGATTATCTTTTGGGATCTGTTGCCGTGGCAAACGATATAGTATCCTGCGGGCAACCGGAAATTCTCCTCGCCGGAGGCCGATGTCGATACGATCAAACTGCCTCCGGAATTGAATATCGACGTCGGCGTGTCATCGTTGGATATGATAGTCACACACCCCTTGCCGGTTCTGACAGTAGGAAATATATTATCAACGGTCGTAAGGTCAGTGCCGGTGGATATGCCGTGCAGGCTCTTGAATCTCGACCACTCTGAGTGAGCCAGATATGCAGCCTCCGCACCCTCCGGCACATGCAGCTTAGCCTGATTATAGGCCGTGTACGAGAAACCATTGGCATTAAGTGCCGGTGGCACCGGATTCGTCACCGTAATCTCCTTTATTTCATCACATTCAGAGAAGGCCGCCGTGTCGATGGTTGATACGGAGTAGGGAATTGTAAGCTCTTCAAGCCCGGCTCTCTCGAATGCCCAATAATCGATTGTGGTCAGGTTGAGAGGAAGGGTTATCTCCCGCAAATCGTAACATTCGCTGAACGCCTCCGGAGAGATTCGCTGCATCGTATAGGGGAGGTCGACGTCAGTCAGTGAGTAGCATTGTTTGAACGTAGCTTCCGGTAGATTTACGATCGATTTGCCGACTGTGGCTCTCATCAGATTTTCGTTTCTCTCAAACACTCCCGTTCCCATAGAGCCTACGGATTCCGGCATCACCACTTCCTGCAGGTTTACGCATGCGAAGAATGCCCTGTTGCCGATAGTGCCCGCGTGGCGGGGCATACTGATAGAGGTCATGCTTCGGTTTGACGAGAAAGCCTCTTCTCCGATCATATCGATATCCTGAGGAAGAATATACCATTCCACCTGCGTCATGCTGAAAGCCTTTCTCCCGATACTTTTCAATGATTCGGGCAATGTTGTCATGGGCGGGAGTTTTGCGGCATAAAAGGCATTGTCGCCGATTGTCTCAAGTTTGGACGGGAAGGTGATTGTGTATAGTTCACCGCAATATTCAAATGCCCCGGTATTGATCGTCGTCAGGGCCGCCGGCAGGTCTACCGTGTTCAGTTTCAGGCAAAAGGAGAAGCAGAAGGATGGGAGAGAGGTAACTTTAGATGGAATCTTGATCGACAGAAGTTCCATGCAGTTGCAGAAGGCGCCCTCCTCGATTTTCTCTATGGTCGAGGGGAGCGTGATGGAAGTGGCGTTATCGCAGTCGCTGAAGGCGTAGCTGCCGATGATAGTGACGGTATAGGATGTGCCGTTGACTGTGATTTTCGAAGGAATCTCGTAGGATTTTGAATTACGGTTCTTCGGACTTACGACACGCGCCCGTTTGGTGGATTTGTTGTACTTGTAGTTGAATTTCGAATCGGAATAATCCGCCGCCGACGCGAAGGCGCATGTAGCCATCGCCAACATCAGCGTCAGCGCAGCCCTGGATTTTAGAAAAGCCATAAATATATTTAAATTTGATAAAGCCTCTACGGCAAATATTGCCGTGGCGATATAAGAATTCGGATGCAAAGTTAATCAAAATAAGTAAGAGTTTGCTATAGCGGTCCTGAGTATTTTTGAAGTCGGCGCGATAATACTTAAAATTTTTCGAGGACGTTGAACCGTGAGATGTATAATCTTGTTAAGAAGAACGAATAATAAATCATCTTTAATCTGTATAATGAAATAATTATGAGAAGTATTACATCTTTTGACCTGCAATATGCTCACCGTTTCTACGGTTTCCGTGGTGAGGCGCAGTATCTACATGGCCATACAGGCGTAATGACTATCGAAGTCGAGGATTCAATCAATGAGGGGGTCAACATGGTCTTCCCCTGCAACGAAATCCGCAAGACAGCCTGGGATGTGCTTCAGAACTTCGACCATGCCCTCGTTCTTCGCGAGGATGACCCGCTTCTGCCCGCCATCCTCGGCGTATATAAGGAGCAGGGTATTCTCGACGGTCATCCGCAGAACAAGATGAAGGGGGAGGCCTTCAAGACTGANCTCGCCACAGCNTATCCCGACGCNCGNCTCGTCGTCACGAAAGAGACGATGACTGTCGAGGGAATGATCAAACTCGTCTACGACCTGCTCAAGGAGAAACTCAACATCGCCAAGATCACGTTCACCAGCGGTGTCAACGCAGCCTCNTGCGACTTCTCCACCCACAACGACATCGACCGTTGCCCGCTATGCGGCATCGCCCTNAATGCTAACGGGGTCTGCCCGAAATGCGGTTATCGGAAAGAATAAATACATTATTTCCGAGAAATTTTGTTTATTGAAGAATTTGGATTAAATTTGCACTGCATATCCCCCGGAAGCCGATATGGGTCAGGGGTGGGTATGCAGATTTTTTTTGATTAGCGTTTATTTGACGCTTGATTCTTGACGTTCTGGAATCTGGTAAATTCATGGTATAGTCAGGAATGAAGCAACGGTAGACGCCTTGTAGGTATGTATATCTACGTCTGTCAGGTGGTGCCCGCGCATCGCCTNGGCGATGTATATACGATAATCTGCGTGAGGCTTCTGCGTTGCTCGTTCGACTATACCGGGCATTACCAGAGCCTCAGAGCGTAGAACGGGCAACGGATACAGACCTTACGCTTTTCTTTTTTGCATCCTAACATTATCAAGCTGAAGAGAGGGTCCTGATGCTTATGAACCCCCGACCTGTCAACCGAAGTTGACGGTCATATCAATTTTCAGTTGCCCATGAGATTATTTGCCAAAGTGGGTGTGCTGGGGGCATTGACGCTTCTCTCCGCCCCCAAGGCGTTCGCACNCGATCCTGATGAATGTGGGAAAGCAAACGGCCGCTACACCAATCTCTCTTTCGTCTACACCGTTCTTGATCAGAAGAATGATCAGAAATTTCACAGTAATGTGGGATTCTCCTTCACCAAAGGCACCACNTATTATGTCACCAAGCCGATTTCCGGCTTCCTTCGTGTCGGCATCGACGCCACGTGGGTCGACATCGCCTACACCCAATACAAAGTAGAGGAACGTTACTTCGCCTCATACGACAATAGCTACCATAGCATAGATGATTACAGTATCCATGAGCTGGATTTCGCCATGCAGGTGGGTGTATCGGCCACAGCCAATCTTTTCAAAAGAATGCAGGCCAACGTCTATTTCCGTTATTCCCCCACTATGACTCTCATGGCCAATGCCGAGGAGCTTCAGGCAGGATTCGCCAATTTTTTCAATCCCGGCATAGCGGTCACCTACGGTCGGGTCGGTCTCGGTATAGAGGCTCGGTTCGGCTTCTCGAAGATGCAGTCATACTTTGCGGATGACGATAGCGACGACGACTACGGCGACTGGACCGATGCCATCGGAAAGCGCAAGATATCGACAGGATTCAGTGGAGTGCGCACTTATTTGACATTCAGATTCTGACGTTGACCTAAACTTATAACCGTAATGAAATCAAAATACATAAATTCAATTGCAGCCGCTGCGCTTATGTTGCTTGCCGGCGGTTGCGGAGTGAACTATATAGACACTCCGGAGGATCCGGATAATCCATGGACTCCCGATATACCCTCTGAAGTCAACGGGTCGATGATGGATTACCCCGTCTGGGGCACGGTCACCGATGCCGATGGAAATCCCCTGCAAGGAGTAGAGGTTAAATCCGGAGAAACCTCTGTTATTTCCGATGCCGCCGGTTTCTTCTCCCTCGATCGTATCGATGAAGTGTCAAATCGCGCGATAGTGAAATTCTCCAANGATGGNTATTTCCCGGTAGTGCGGTCATGCGAACTGAACCGATTCACCAAGTATGGTTGGGAAGTGGCGTTGGCATCCAAACTAAGTGATGAGATGACATCCGCACGTTTTTCCTCATCGTCAGGAACTACGCTGAATGCATCGGGAATGAGCGTAACCCTTCCCGCCGACGCATATGTCGACGCTACCAGCGGAATCGAATATTACGGCACCGTAAATGCCGAGATGTATTATCTCTCTCCGGAGTCCGATAGATTTATTGCGCTCATGCCGGGAGGAGATCTGGCGGCGTATGCCGAGGGGGGTGCCCGTAGCGTCCTTACCTCCTATGGAATGGTCGGTGTGGATTTGACCGACGAGGCGGGCAACCGTCTGCAGCTCGCTGATTACACGAAAGCTANGGTTAGTTTCCCGGTGGTGCAGTCAATGGCTGCCGGTATGTCCGATGCAATCCCGTTATGGTCTTTTGATGAAAAAACCGGTACATGGCAGGAAGAGGGAGTGGCTACCAATGACGGCAACGGTCACTTCGTAGGCGACGTCGCTCATTTTTCATGGTGGAATCTCGATACAAGCGCCCCATTGGCCACGATGCATGGCTATGTCACTAATGTCTGGGGTGAAAGATTGCCCGACATTGAGATAGTCGTCAACAAGCAATTGAGAGTGAAGACCGATTCCGACGGATATTACCGTATGACGGTATGTGCCGGATATGAATTTGAGGTGAAAGTGCCCTCAGCTTCCTATGGTGGTTATTCCCCCGAATATAGGGAGACGACCGGACCGGTGGTGGCAAACACCGAGTATAGGTACGATATAACTCTCCCCGGGTTATATTGTGTCTATGGCAGGATTACGGATGAATATGGGCGAGGACTCAACGGTGCNTACCGCATAAAGTATTCCGATGTTGACTCCGGTTGGCAGACCACCGATGACAAAGGCAACTACAGATATTACATCAAGTCGGGATATGNCGGCCCGGCCTCAATCTCGGCTGTATCCGGAAAAGGAAATGTCGACAATCTGCAGTTCACCGTGCCCGGCAAGGAGAACGTGGAGGTTAATCTGACGGTCAACTCCGGCACGGGAGTTCCTGACGGTCCGGATATTGTGGCCGACTGTGGCGATGAGGGNGTCTATTATCTCTCCGTCGATTCCCCTGATGCCGAAACTTTGGGTGGAGTGATAATCGAGGATTCATATATGACCGTCCTGACNGATATGAGTGATGGAATAGACCCTGCCGATATATTTATGCTTCAGATTCCCAACTATTCGCCGGAAGTGGAGGANTATANCGCCTTTACCCTCATGGCTTCGGATGGCAACAAGTTGGTGATCTGTCAGGATGGGGGCAGTTTGACGGTGACGCAGAATAATGATATATATTATTATAATATCAGCGCTTCCGGCATATATGCAACATTGATAAATGGAGATTATACCAATCCTAAGGAAGCGAACGTGACGGTCAACAATGTCGGTATCTCCCATCTGATGACATTGAAAAGGGAGGTGTCGTATACCCCCGCATCCCCGTTGCCGGCATTCACTCCCCGGCTGAGTGTCCCGGCTCCCGTCGCTCTGATAATAACCAAGAGTCAGAAACTCGGTACAGGCGGTTTCCTATTCTATAATGGAGGTATCGGGGATTTCAATAATCTTGCCGCGCAGGCCGCCGCAGCTTCCTATACACAGCTTTATAATGATAATGGGGATGATTATAGGGATGAGGTTTATATGAAGGGN
Organism: Bacteroides sp.; assembly: GCA_014801595.1. Taxonomy (GTDB): domain Bacteria; phylum Bacteroidota; class Bacteroidia; order Bacteroidales; family Muribaculaceae; genus Lepagella. The sequence continues at coordinate 28,544 of JAAVDV010000026.1, read as the reverse complement.
AACTCTGCTATCCAGCTCGAAGCAGACCCGTCGGCGCCTGTGATAGATTCCTACTCATGGACCGGCATTCCGATATTCGGTATAGCGGGTGGAGAGGAGTATGAGGATGCGTATGAATCGCAGATAATAGTCAGGATGTTCAACGGCGGCACGCTGCCGCTCCGCGATATGTTTATGGATGAGCCTGCCGACGATTACCTGAGGGCTATGAGGAGNTGCGTATCCAAAGNCCGCAGGCTGCGGAATCTCAATCTGCGNAAATAAACGATTATTATCAACNACTTATAGGGGGTTGGCGTTATATANTATATAACGTCAATCCCGTTTTTTTATGAAGAAAAAGATATATCTCGCCGGNGGNTGCTTCTGGGGAACCGACCATCTCTTCTCGCTCGTCGGAGGAGTCGTGAAGACGGTTGCCGGATATGCCAACAGCCGGGTTCCTGATCCGACCTACGAGATGGTCTGCACCGGACGCACCGATGCCGCNGAGACTGTGGAAGTGGAATATGATGACACGGTGGTCAGTCTCACCGAACTCCTCTCCATATATTTCCGCAGCATCGACCCCACGACGGTCGACCGGCAGGGAAATGATATCGGCAGTCAATACCGCACAGGAATATATTACACCGATGCGGCGGATCTTCCGGTAATCGANGCATATGTCGCGGCTGTGCAGCGTCGCTATACGGCTCCATTGGCCGTAGAGGTCGAGCCGTTGGAAAATTTCTATCCCGCTGAACTTTATCATCAGGCCTATCTATATAAGAATCCCGGCGGCTACTGCCATGTAGANCCGAANCTGTTTAAGGAGGTGGCGGAGAGGAATACNTCTCCCCGAAAGGATAAGTCNGAACTTCGGGCACGTCTGACGCCACTGCAGTGGGAGGTGACACAGAACGGCGCCACCGAACGNCCCTTCATCAATGAATATGACCATGAATTCCGGAAGGGTCTCTACGTCGACATAACCGATGGCACACCTCTATTCNTATCCTCGAAGAAATATGATTCCGGCTGCGGGTGGCCCGCATTCACGCGTCCNATAGATTCCTCACTTGTCACTGAACACACCGACACTTCCTTCGGGCGCGTCCGCACGGAGGTGCGTTCCGCCAAGAGCGGTGCCCATCTCGGTCATGTATTCCCTGACGGCCCATCGTCGGAAGGGGGAATGCGCTATTGCATCAACTCAGCCTCGCTCCGCTTCATNCCGTTTGAAGATATGCAGGCCGAGGGATATGGCGATTATATGAATCTTGTGGAATAGAATTAAATTGAATAAAAATGGAAAATAAGATCGACGGTATGCCGACGCATGCCGAAAACGCGATTCTTGTAGTCGATATGCAGAACGACTGGGTGCTTCCATCCTCACCCATGCACGTGGCCGGAGCTGCCGCCACTCTTCCCGCCATCGCACGCTTCCTTGACTATGGGCGCGCCAATGGATGGGCTGTCATTTATATATACCGTATCCACCGACCCTCCGGTATCGATGCCGAATCTTTCCGACGCCACTTCTTCCTGGAGGGGAAACCTTTCGGAATAGCCGGCACACCCGGCGCGGCNATCCCCGACGCCATAGCTCCGAAGGAGGGTGATATTAAAATTACCAAACAACGTTTCAGTGCCTTCTTCGGCACCGACCTCGACATCGTTCTTCGCGGACTCGGCACTAAAAATGTATTCGTCACCGGCACACAATATCCCAACTGTATACGTGCCACGGCAGTAGACTCCATGGGGCTTGATTACAATACAACAGTCGTGACCGACTGCTGTTCGGCAGCGACCCCGGAAGTGGCGGCCGCCAATATCTACGACATCCGCAATATGGGCATACCATGCATCCCCTCTTCNGATATCATGAAGTAAATATCCNGACGCATATATATATATACATACCTGTAAATCCGCTCCGTTCAGCTTCCNTAGCATGACGGGGCGGATTTGTGTATGTCAAGGAAAAATCGTAACTTTGTTTTCCTATGGAACCGATTAAAGAAAAATTAAAGAGATGGGCATCNNCTGCAAGGGATTGGCTGGCCGGGCTGGGATTCCGCACGGGTCTATGGGTGGGAGCCGCCTGCGTGGTATTCTACGTGCTCTCATTCGCGCAGATGGCTCTGCCGATTTCCGTAGCCTTGAAAGGAACGCTNTGGGTCATCCTGTTCGGCCTNGCCAAGNCTACGCAATACACCGCGCTCCTCATACTCGGCAANGAGGGNNTACGCCGTCTTCGTGGCCTATGGAAAACTAAGATGGATGCGGAATGAGGTTTACCTTTCCTTNCCGTGTGGTATAGATGTTTAGAAAAATAGAGTCTTAGCAACTATAGAGTAAACATATCTCGATTAATTATTGCCAACTACCTATATGGATACTATATCTTTGCTGATTGTTGTGGCGGGATGCGTANGCGCCCAGTGTATGATGGATGTGATCCGCCATGTGCTGAAGAAGCGGTCCCGACCCTCTCCTGATGTGCGGCGTGCAGTCGATGAGGCAATCGCGTCAGAGCCGGAACCCGACAACGCNGAGCCNGNGCCCGACGGGGATAAAGCCCGTCAGGATGCCACCGAGTCTACACGTCGGATCATCACCGATTCCCTCATCGCCCTCGGATGTCAGCCTGAGGAGCGAGAGGATGGGGAGATCGTCGTGAAATACCAAGGGGAGAATTTTGTCATAAGATGCAGCGGGAGATTGGCGAGAATCTGGGACTACGGATGGTATTCGATCAAGAACGATGACCCCAAGCGGGAAGTGCTGATACCTGCCGTCAACCGTAGCAACTATCACACGGGAAATGTGATAGTGCTGGCCCACGATGAGGATAAGACTAATATCTGGCTCCATACCATCGACACCATCATGCTTCATCCCGCGTGTCCCGAGAATGTGGAATATATGCGCTCCGTACTCGACAATTTCTTCGCGACGAAAAGTCACTTCGGTGAAGTCTACCGGGAGATAATCGGAGTCTATGAGGCAGCATCGGAGCGACATGATGATTCCGTGGTGTCCACATTCAAGGCTCCCTCTCCGAATTAGAGCATCGATAGATAGCGTTGGCCTGTGTCGGGGAGTACCGCCACGATAGTTTTCCCGGCGTTCTCCTGACGCCCGGCAAGCCTCAACGCCGCTGCCAGCGCCGCTCCTGAAGAGATGCCGGCGAAGATGCCCTCCTTGGCGGCGAGTTCGCGCATTGTCGCCAATGCCTCCTCATCGCTGACAGCCTCTATGTCGTCTACCAGTGAGGAATCATAATTGCCGGGAATGAAACCGGCTCCGATTCCTTGAATTTTATGCGGACCGGCCTGTCCACCCTCCAGCACCGGAGAGGAGGCCGGCTCTACGGCCACAGCTTTCACATCACCCTTATGCGCCTTCAGGGCTTTGGCCGATCCGGAAAGCGTTCCCCCCGTGCCTACGCCCGCCACGAGAATATCCACCTTGCCGTCAGTGTCGCGCCATATCTCCTCGCCGGTGGTCAACCTGTGGATTTCCGGATTCGCGGGGTTGTCAAACTGACTCATAATTACACTTCCGGGAATCTCCTTCTGCAATTCCTCGGCTTTCGCGATGGCCCCTTTCATCCCTTGCGCGCCAGGCGTCAGCACGAGTTCGGCACCGAGAGCCCGGAGCAGCGTCTTGCGCTCCTCGCTCATCGTCTCCGGCATAGTCAGCACCACCTTGTATCCCCTCGAAGCCCCGATCCAGGCCAATCCGATTCCGGTGTTGCCCGATGTCGGCTCGATTATAGTGGCTCCAGGCATCAGCTCTCCCGATTTCTCCGCAGCGTCGATCATCGCTTTGGCGATGCGGTCTTTGGCGCTACCGCCGGGATTGAAGGCCTCCACCTTCACGAGCACTCTTGCCTTCGAGCCTCGGTCGGATGTCATTCTGCTGATTTCAATAAGAGGAGTGTTGCCGATAAGTTCGGCTGCATTGGCATATATCTTTTCCATAGTAGTTTCTAAATTAAATTAAAGGTCAAAGTATTCTGATAGATCAGTTCATGGCCGTCAGGCGGGATTCCTTTCCCCTGATGCGGAGTCGGGATGACGGGTGGTGATCCGGTTGGATGCCGTGAATGGCGGCTGGGTCACCCGCGAGTGTGGAGGCACGGATTCCGTAAGCCATACATTGCCCCCTATCACTGTGTCATGGCCGATGGTGACCCGGCCCAATATCGTCGAATTGGCATAGATGGTGACATTATCTTCCAGAATCGGATGTCTCGGAAGATTTACAGGCCGACCCTCGTCATCGAGGGTGAAGTTCTTTGCTCCGAGCGTCACACCCTGATAGATCGTGACATGGTTGCCGATGATGCAGGTCTCGCCGATCACGATACCCGTGCCGTGGTCTATGGCGAAATACTCGCCGATCCGGGCGCCCGGATTGATATCGATACCCGTCTGCGAATGGGCCAGCTCGGTGAGAATGCGCGGGAGCACCGGAATCTTCAGCTCCACCATCTCATGGGCAAGACGGTAATGCACCATCGCGTGCACCACCGGATAGCTCAGTATGATTTCGCCGTAATCGTCGGTTGCCGGATCATTGTCATATATGGCCTGCACATCCGTGTATAGCAGACGCTTGATTTCGGGAATACGGTTGATGATCCTGAGCGCGCGGTCCACCGACTTGGCATGTATCCTGTCGATGGATTGACGTTCGCCGCGCGCGGCGAAACATTTAGATATTTCCTCAGTCAGAAGGCGGAACAGGCGGTCTACACTCACCGTCAGGCGCGCGCGTGTCATGGCGCGGCAGCCGCGCAACTGATCGAAGAAATCGGGGAAAACGACTATTTTCAACTGATTTACTATCTCCCGGATGGCGTCGGGTGAGGGGAGAGGTCCCTCCCATGAGGGCATGATGTGCTCCTCAGCTTCAGTGGAGCTGATAAGTTCCCGGGCGGTCCGGGAGATGACTCTCTCGATATCAGCCATCTCCCGGGTCTCCCCGTCGGCTTGAGCCTCTATATTGTCGAACGGCGTATACATTGTGTGGATTCATATGAATGACAATGTCATAACCTGCCGACAGCGAAAATGGTTCAGAGCGAGCGCAGCTCTCCGGTATATGAATCCATGACGAAGCCCTGTACATTCACTCCCGTCGGAGGCATGAGCGGATGACGCGCGATAAGGTCCACCGTCTCGCGTACGGCCTCCTCCGTCTCTTCGAATCCATGGAGCCATTCCTTAAGATTGATTCCGCAATGTTCCATAAGGGTGATATGTTCCTCGCTGACGCCGCGCTCCTTCATGGCATGGAGCATTTCGGTCGCATCCATTCCCTGCACCCCGCAGCCTGTGTGGCCTATCACCATAATCTCGTTGACCCCCAGCTCATATACAGCCACAAGCAGCGAACGCATCGTGGAATCGAATGGATTGGTGATGGTGCCCCCGGCATTCTTGATCATTTTCACATCGCCGTTGCGCAGGCCGAGTGCGGCGGGCAGGAGCTCCACGAGGCGCGTATCCATGCAGGTGACGATAGCTATTTTCTTGTCGGGATACTTGCTTGTGGCGAAGCGTTCATACTGTCGCTCCTCCACGAATCTGCGGTTGAAGTCTTTTATTTCCTGTATCATCTTGTATGGATATTTAAAAAAGTAAACACACTATCGGGTTTATGCCGCTAAATTAACATCCACGCGCCGGATTTGCAAGAATATGACTCGATAAATCATCCCGCTCAGCGAATTTATCGATTAAAAATTCGTGATTCCGGCTAAAAAACTTATCTTTGCAGAATCAAGGCCGAGTCCGTAAAAGATATTAACGAGTAAGTTGACAGATTTTATTGGGCTTCCGGCGCCACAAATGAGCTAATGTCATGGAAACCCAAACTACAGATACCCCAAGCTCCCCATCCGGGTTGAAGGAACGTGCGCTCCGTCTTCTCAACCTCCGTTACGGTTATCCCTCCTTCCGCGGCGGCCAGTGGGAGGTGATGGAGAGTATTCTCGCAGGGCGCGACACGCTTGTGCTGATGCCGACGGGGGGTGGTAAATCCATATGCTTCCAGATTCCCGCCCTCATGAAGGATGGCTGCTGCATAGTGGTCTCCCCGCTTATCGCTCTGATGAATGACCAGGTGGCCGCCCTTACGGCTAACGGTATCCCGGCAGCCGCCATCAACTCCCTGCGGTCCGAGGCGGATAATCAGCTGGCCTATCGTCGGGCCGAAGAGGGTGAGCTGAAGCTTCTCTATCTATCCCCCGAACGTCTGTTGTCCGATCTCGACGGCATCCGGCGCCACATCCCGGTCAGTTTCATCGCGGTCGACGAGGCCCATTGTATCTCTCAGTGGGGACATGATTTCCGTCCGGTATATACATCGCTCTCCGCAATAAAGGAGCGATGGCCCGAATTGCCGGTCATGGCCCTTACGGCCACCGCCGATCGCCTGACGCGTGATGATATCTCCCGAGCCCTCGGACTGAAGGACCCCTACATATATATAGGCTCGTTCGACCGTCCCAATCTGTCGCTTGAGGTAGTCAATTCACCCTCACCGGCTGACCGCATCAAAATTATTTCAGGGCTTATCGACCGCAATCCCATGGACTGCGGAATCCTCTATTGCCTGAGCCGTAAAAAGACCGAACAGATGGCGCGTCAACTCATCGAAAAGGGTTATCGCGTTGCTTCATATCATGCGGGCATGTCGGCCGAGGAGCGTGAGAATGTGCAGCGGGATTTCCTCTCCGGCCGGCTGCAGGCCATATGTGCCACCATCGCCTTCGGCATGGGCATCGACAAGAGCAACATACGCTGGGTCGTGCATAACAATATACCCGGCAATATCGAAAGCTTCTATCAGGAAATCGGGCGTGCCGGACGTGACGGTCTTCCTGCCGATACCATCCTCTTCTACAACTATGGCGATGTCATGTCGCGGATGCGTTTCGTCGAGGAGTCCGGGCAGCGTGAGATAAATAAGAGCAAGCTCGGTCTGATGCAGAAATATTCGGAGTCATCCATCTGCCGGCGCCGTATCCTGCTCAGTTATTTCGGCGAGGAGTCNGGACATGACTGCGGCAATTGCGACAACTGCCGTTCGCCACGCTCCATGTTCGACGGCACTATTCTCGCTCAGAAAGCNCTCAGCGCNATCATCCGNACCGGCGGAAACGAGGGAATCGGCACCATAATCGAGATCCTGCGCGGGATGACTCCTCGGAATATTACCGAGAAGGGTTACGACCGGTTGCCGACATTCGGCGTGGGTTCAGATCTGTCGACTCCGATGTGGCAGGCCTATATACTGCAGATGCAGCAACTCGGGCTTATAGAGGTGGCNTACGATCGGCATTTCCACCTTCGCCCCACAGAGGCCGGCATGCGTGTGGTGCGGGGACGGGAACGTATTCAACTCNCGACTTACGTNGCTCCCTCTTATGCCGCGCGCCGCCGGTCGGCTCCGCGCCCGGCNGCTCCGTCGCTATCGGTCGANGNGCTTATCTCCGATGCGCTCAAGCAATTGCGGATGCGCCTGGCCACGGAGAGGGGAGTGCCCGATTATATCATACTGTCCGATGTCACGATAGCCGACATCGCTTCCAGCAAACCGCTGACGGTCGATAGCCTTGCGTCGATGGAAGGAATGGGAGTGGCGCGTCTCCANGANCTCTATAAGGATATACTGCAGACTGTGCGCTATACGATTGAACGGCGTCGCGGCCTCCCCCGGGGATCCAGTGATGCCGTCAGCCGCGTAATGTTCGGAAGNGGAATGGCGGTCGAGGAGATCGCGGCCGAACGCCGGCTTTCCATCGGCACTGTCGTCGGCCATCTTGTCAATGAGTATGCGGCCGGAAAATCAGTGCANCTTGAGCGCATACTCTCCCCCGCCGATTTNGAGCGTGTCCGTCAGTTGCTCGATGAGTTATCCCCGTCACGCGAGGAAAATCCGGAGGGTTATTCCGCCGCNCTCAAGGNGCTGGAGGATACTTTGGANCGACTTGGTATGCGNAGGGATGACCTGCAGCGCNCTCTCTCGCTCCGACGCATAGTGGAGGNGGNCGATGGAGAATATCGTCTCCTGCCGATCGTTTCCGAACCGACGACTCCATATGGGGAATCCGAGCCGGAAGCCGATCNCCCTGAGTCTGANCCCGTTCCNCCCGACGATGACTCGGANTGGAGCGANTGGGATATGAATCCCTCTTGATTACGCTTAACCTTATTACACTGNCTNTTACCATGACACCTCAAGAAATCTCACGCTACGTCTCCGACGGCTTCGTCCGGGCCAAGGCCGGGGAGGCCCTCGCGGTCTATGCCTCCGTAGCTCCGATNCATACATCAGGAGCATTGCCCCCCGAACGCCATTATTCCCTCGGATGGATAATATATTACGCCCTGCATCAGTCGGCCCCCGGGGATATCCTGCCGCGCAAACGTATGCTCGCGCATTATCTCGGGTTGCAGACTCCGCGTCCGCANAAGCTCCACTCGATGATCCTGACCGAAGCCATACGCCTTTACCGCGATGCCCGCGACAGCGCGGTGGCTGCCCGACTGAAGGGAATCCCCCATGATGCCGCCCGCGATTTCTCCCTCGTGAAGTTCATGCGGCTTTGGGATTTCCGGCATCTGCGTCCGGGCGATTGGCGTCGCAAGCNACATGAGGGGAAACCGATGAGCGCNACCGTCGAGAAACTCATAACNCATTATGTTGATGAACTCGAAGGCTCGCACGCCGCGTCGGCNCCNTCGGCCGAATTTATGGATGTNATGGAGAGAGCTATGCGGGAGTNCCCNGCCACGGCGTCCCTGCTCGCCCGGCGNGCCACTCTACATCAGNTGTCCGGAGAAACNGAACGTTGCGCCCCCCTTNTGCGTCAGGCGGTCATGGTAGCNCCCGGAAAATTCTATCTATGGCAGAGGTTGGCGGCATACGTGGATCCCGTCGAGCATCCCAAACTCCATATCTCGCTTTTGTTCCGTGCCTTGAGTGCGCCGGGGCAGGATAGNTTCAAGGGTAAGGTGCGTCTGGCNCTTGCNGACGCATGGCTCCGTATAGGCCGTCCGCATTTCGCCGCGTGGGAANTNGNNANGGTGNNNCAGNNCTATNNGGCCAACGGCTGGCATCTTCCACCGCGCCACCGTGAATTGGAGGAGCGACTCCCTCATGGCACTATTGCCGCCGATCCGGCCGGAGCTTACCGGAGCGTGGNGCATNNGGCCGACGAGCTTCTCTATGAATCATTGCCTCCCGTAAGGGTCAGCAAGACCTACCACAAGNCCGCCGTAGCCGGTACAGACCGCTACGGAAGGCAGCGNCCGGGGATGGTGGCGTGGCGTGTCACTGATGCCGCCGGNGTCAACTATTGGTTCAATCCGGGACGTCACCGTCTGCAGGAGGATCTGCCGCATGGCACACGCCTCATCGTAAAGATCCATGAGGGGAAGATTGTCAAAGCCATGCTCGACACTGTGCCTGACAGATAAAACCCGACCGACGTGGTATCCCTGCCTCACGAACCACACTTGGCCGNCAGTGGTTCTATAGATATGGAAAACACAGAAGAACACACTCCATCCACTGATCTCCCTGTTACGGTCGAGGGCGTGACAGCCTTTCTGGCCGGACCATGGGTCGAGGGGATCGGTCCCGCCTATGCCCGCCGGCTTACCGAGGCGTTCGGCACCGACGCGCTCCGCGTGCTTGCCGATGAACCTGAACGCGCCGAGAGTATTCCCGGGCTCGGCAAGGCACGAATCGCCACTGCCTCGGAGTCGTTGCGCCGTATTCCTTATCCGGCTCCCCTTGCTGCCTTTCTTCTCTCCTGCGGCGTCAGCGACATGTATGTGCAGAAAATCTTTGGAAAATACCGCAAGCGTGCCGCCGGAGTCGTCACTTCCGATCCCTATTCGATGGTGGAGGATGTCTGGCGGCTCTCATTTTTCACGGCCGACAAGATCGGTCGCCATCTCGGAATCGCCGCCGATGATCCCCGGCGCATACAGGGTGCTTTGGTGACGGCTGTCAAGCAGTTTGCCGAGCAAGGTCATCTGTTCGCCACTCCGGAAGAGGCTGTGGCAACCGCAGCCCGGATCACGGGAGCCGACCCTTCGGCGGTCGAGGCACAGATCGATCCTCTTTGCTCGACCGGAAGGGTCGTGAAGAGTCGTGGCGGACTGTATCTGCCCGTATTCTACAATGCTGAGAAGGAGGCTGCCCGCAAGCTGGCCGGTCTTGCACGGACACCTGTGGAGGAGGTGCCAGTAGAGGAGATTCCGGCGGAGAACGGCGAGGGGTTGCCTTACAGTCCGATGCAGAGGGACGCCATACGGAAAGCCCTCAATTCTCAGGTGATGGTGCTGACGGGTGGTCCGGGATCAGGGAAAACGACGGTACTTCGCGGAGTGATAGATGTACTTCAGAGGCAGGGGAAGAGGGTAGTGCTCGCCGCTCCGACAGGGAGAGCGGCCAAACGCATGACGGCTCTGACCGGGGTCGAGGCCTCGACCATCCACCGTCTACTCGGCTACCGTGAGGGGCAGGGGTGGCTACACCGTCCGATCGATGCCGACGTGCTCATCATCGACGAAGGATCGATGATGGAGCAGGTACTATTCGATCATCTTCTGGAGAGCGTGCGACCCGGGACTCGCGTCATCCTTGTCGGCGACGTCGATCAGTTGCCCGCCATCGGCGCGGGAGATGTATTGCGCGACATGATAGAATCTGATGTGGTGCCGGTAGCCCGGCTGACGGAGAATTTCCGGCAGGGAGAGGGGAGCATGATAGCCTCCGGAGCACAGGCCATCAACTCCGGGGAGTTGCCGGAGTCGGATCCGGAGAGGGATTTCATGATCATACCCGAACCCACCGTCAAGGCCATCCATGACCGGATCATCTCGCTTATGGCCGAGGAATTGCCCGCCAGCCATGGCATACGACCATCTGACATACAGGTGGTGACGCCACAGCAGATCGGACCTCTCGGCGCGCGGCAGCTAAATGCCGATCTTCAGCAGCGGCTCAATCCGGAGGGTATCGGGCTTAGGCGTGGAGGCACTGTTATGCGGCTCGGCGATCCGGTGATGCAGACGGCCAATTCGCGTGAGCGGGGTGTATACAACGGTGAGGTCGGCCACATTGTGGCGGTCGACCCGGATGGACAGAAGCTGACGGTGGAGTTTGCCGACGGTCGCCGGAGCGACTATGCCCGCAGCGAATTGAGCGAGCTGACGCTGGCCTACGCGACAACCGTCCACAAGCTGCAGGGATCGGAGGTGAAATACATGATTTTTCCCGTAACGATGGCTCACAAGCCGATGCTCTACCGCAACCTTCTGTACACCGGTGTCAGCCGTGCGAGTCGCCTGTGTGTGCTTGTAGGCGAAGAGGAGGCGCTCCGCTATGCCGTAGCGCATACGCCGGATTCCACGCGCAACTCCAACTTCCGCCATCGTCTCCGTACGCACGCCGAGGAGAGCGTTGGTCCGGACAGAAGGAAGATCGGATCAGATGAGGGAGAGTGAGATGCGGCGACGTGCAGTGTCGAGGTCTATGACGCGGGCCTCGATCTGCTGACCGAGACGGAGCACGTCGGTCACGGCGGCGACACGGCGTGTCGAAAGACGCGAGATATGGATCAGTCCGTTCTCCTTGATGCCGAGGTCCACGAATGCTCCGAAAGCCGTTATGTTGTTGACTCTCCCGCTGACCATCTGACCGACTGCGAGCTGCTCGAAATTCTCGACAGTAGGCACGAATGCCGAGGTGGCGTCATCCGTGCGCGGGTCACGCCCAGGTTTGCGCAGTTCCGCCACGATATCGCGCATCGTCTCCCTTCCGCCGACTCCTCTTGCGGCGAGAGCCTCCACATCGATTTTGTCAAGCAGTTTGTTGTCGGCAGGCAGGTCAGACACTTTCACCCCGATACTGCGTGCCATCTCCTTCACGATGCCGTAACTTTCAGGATGTATGCCCGTATTGTCGAGAGGTTCCTTACCCCCGGGAATACGCAGAAAACCGGCGCACAATTCAAATGCCTTATCCCCGAGTCGGGGCACCTTCTTCAGTTCCCCCCTTGAGTTGAAGGGGCCGTTCTGTGCCCTGTATTTCACTATATTCGCCGCTAACGCCGGCCCGATTCCCGAGACATAGGCAAGGAGCTTCTCGGAAGCGGTATTCACGTCGACACCGACCGCGTTCACACATGCCATCACCGTGTAATCCAGGGCATCTTTAAGAGCGCTTTGGTCTACGTCATGCTGGTATTGGCCCACCCCGATTGACTTCGGATCTATCTTTACCAATTCGGCGAGCGGGTCGATCAGTCGCCTGCCGATAGAAACCGCGCCCCTCACGGTGACATCCTTGTCGGGAAATTCCTTGCGGGCCTGCTCCGAAGCGGAATATACTGAGGCTCCATCCTCGCTGACCACATAAACCTGAGCGGCATCTACTGTTCCGGATTGTTTCAGAAAACGCTCGGTCTCGCGAGAGGCGGTTCCGTTGCCGAGCGCCACTGCTTCGAGTCTATACTTCCCGACGAGGTCCCCGACTATACGCGTCGCTCCCGCGATATCATTTTTGGGAGCCGTAGGATAAATTACGGAGTCAGCGAGAAGATTCCCCTGCTCGTCGAGAGCGGCCACCTTGCATCCTGTGCGATAGCCCGGATCGACAGCGAGTATCCTGCGGTTCTTCAAGGGTGGGGCGAGCAATAGCTGCCGGAGGTTTGAAGCGAAGATGTCGATCGCCACCCGGTCGGCCTCGGTTTTGAGCTCGCCGGAGATTTCATTCTCTATCGATGGTCGAAGCAGTCGCTTCGATGCGTCGCGCACAGCCTGTTCGATTACCGGAATCGTGTCGCGCGAAGCCCTTTGTGGCATAAATGCGTCGCATAGCGCGTCGTCGAGGTGCGCGCTCTCCGCTCCCAGATCATACTTGACCCTTATGAGTCCCTCGCGCTCGGCGCGCCGGAGAGCCAGATACTGGTGGGAAGCCATTCGCCTTACGCTTTGAGAAAAATCACTGTATTGTGCCAGCGATGAAGCCGCGAGTTCCTCCTCCTTCCCCTTGGCCGTTGACGTCAGGAGCCTTCCCTCCCTCCGCAATGTGCGGCGTGTCATATTGCGCAGGCGCGGTGATTCCGACGCCCATTCGGCGATAATGTCGGATGCACCCGCAATCGCTTCGTCGTCGGCCTCGGGGAGGTGGCCGCTCATGATTTTGCGCGCAAGAGGTTCGAGACCTTTCTCCCGGGCAATTGTGGCCCGGGTACGTTTCTTCGGTTTGAAAGGAGCGTAGATATCCTCCAGATCAGTCATGGATTCCGCCTGACCGATGCGGGAGGAGATAGCATCCGTCATAGCCCCGGCCTCAGAGATAGCCTTATGTATGAAATCCCGGCGGGCCTCAAGCTCGCGCACCTGCCGCAAAGTCGTTTCGATACTCCTCACCTGCACTTCATCCAGCGCACCGGTCATCTCCTTGCGGTAACGGCTGATAAACGGCACGGTAGCTCCCTCATCCAGGAGCGTGATCACAGCCTCCACCCCCTTTACAGGCAGCGATAGCCTTCGGGCCACCTCCCTGATTATATTATTCCTATTGATATCTTGTTGCATATATTCGCAAAGTTAGCCAGAACTCCGGTAATTTGCAAGAATATAAACCTCTAAAATCAAAATATACAGGCTCATCAAATCCGGCGTATTTTTCAGGACTAGACAGTGTCTTCTACATTATGAGATGGATGATGCCTCCATCTTTGACGAAGATGGCCGGATTGCGGCAGACGGCCGCATATACCTGCGCGGAGCTGACGGGGCGTCCGTCAGCTCTGACGTAGAGGTTNCTTGACGTGATCTCTTCTGCTAATCGTGAGGTGGTCATACCGCGTCCTGCTGTGGAGAGGATATAGACCATNGCCTCTTCTAAGCGCATTTTCAGTCGCATGGATAATTGATTTTATGTTTGCTTGATGCTGACAAGTCCGTCGGCCTCTGTGAAGCCATTGACGGAATAGCCGGATGCAAGGAAGTTGAAGCCGGAGGTGTATTCGTCATATGTTGTACGCGGCAGGGTACTGAATTTGGTCGGGCCGTCCGATCTACGGTAAGCTGTAGCTTCATAATATACTTCCTTCAGCTTCTCTTCATCCATTCCGATTGCGATGGAGTAGATACGCATTCCCTCGTCGCGGGCTTTAGTCAGGTACCGTTGCACGCGCCGGGAGAGACCACCCCAGTGGAAATCGGAGATCATCAGAAGGTCGGCGCTGCTGAATTTCCGGCTTGTACTCCGGAATCCGGGATGCTGAGGNAGATAGCGGAAAATGAATTCGAAAAGATGGTTTTCCGTATTCCCTCCCGAATATGAAAAAGAGAGGAATTTCAGCAGCCGTATCTTCTGACNGTCGAAATTTGTAAGAAGGAAATAGTCTACGCTATCAGAATAATTGAGCAGGCATACGGGCCGGTGTTCCGACTGGGCGATTATAGATACAGCGAAAGCGAGGTTCTTGGCCACGCGCTCCGGAGTGCCGCTCATCGAGCCGCTCGTGTCAATGCAGATATATACCGGGCCGTTGTCGCTATCTCCGGGTTCGGGAGAGCGGGAGGCGGAGGAGAATATCTGAAGCTGNCGCNCTACATATCGGCGTATAAAGANATTCTCTGTGTCGCGGTCAGCCAACAATGCCAACTCTGTCGGGAGCACAGATTCCAGGTCGTTACCTGTACGTATACCATCGATATCNGAGCGTGAAGAGCTGCGGAATCTCCCTTTNGTGTCGGAGCCGCATTCTCCTGACCGACCGATTTCACGTGCAAGAGCCGTCAATGCCGGATCGATGCTTTCGAGATAGCGGGCTTCGGCCTCGTGGGGTGATTCAAGGCTATCGCCGGCGGCCGGCTGTATATCCTCGATGTAATCCTGAAGTTCCTTAGGTAGATTCTTCGTGCTCATGGCGTCGCCACGGTTGGTACGGTCATCAGCATAGCGGAAGGAATCGAAGTCCGGTGGGGAATCCAAGGTGCCGTCCGTCTCATCATATTCTTCGGAAGATTTTCCGTCGTCGGTCATATCATCTTTCCGGGTATTCTTTTTCAGGTCGGGGAAGATTCGCGCTGAAATTTCCTCAATTTCTTCCAATGTAAGACCTGTGAAATGGCGCGTCATCCAATCGGTCAGAAATTTCTCCTTACGTATAGATACCGAGTCATCGCTTTTCCATTCGGAAGCGGGTATGGAGTCGATAAACTCTTGGATAGTCCATACCGAATAGTTACGCCAGAATATATCGTTGCCTATTACGGAATAGAAACGGGCGTCGCAGACTATATCGCGCATCATGCGGTAGACGGGCGTGTCGGGAGTCTTTCCGGACGCTGTTATCCGCGACACTACCGCTCCTCCGCTGAAGTTGGCGGCAATATTGACGATGCGGCGCAGGTATGCCAGATGGGTCTTTTTCATTTACGTTTAGTTATGCCTCTTCGAGGCGTTTGCGGAAATCCATCATCACGCGCTGCATCGTCTTGGCTACTTCTGAATCCCTTACAAAAAGATTGTCGTCGATCAGGGAGTTTAATTCCTTTGTCAGACGCTCCATATGCATAGCCATATCGTCCATCGCACCCCGGTCCATCTCCGATTCTCCGATCGTCTTGAGAGGATAATCGAAACTGTTGATGCAAAGATGCCCCGTCTTGCCGGCACAAAGAGTGTATTGCCCCATGTCAAGTAACCGCAGCACGCCCTGATTATCCTCTGATGCGAAGAATATTTCGCGCGGAGAGGATATTATACGCTTATAATCACCGATCCGGATATACATCGGCGTCCCTTCACATTGCACTGCATAATGTTCTCCGTCATGAGAGTAGAGACCGTTATTGCCAGCGGATTTGGAGGAGGATTTCACATGTCGGCGTGGGTTCTCCTGATTCTTGACCACCTCCTTGAATANGACCAAAGCCACTTGTTCGCAAATGATATCACTGATAGCCGGAATGGTCGTGTCATCGTTCCATAGCATATGGGATAGCAGAAGGGCATCACTTAGGTCAACCTCATCACGGTCATTTAGTCTTGCTGAGACTCGCAGCACTCCTATGGCCTTCTTCCAACGACGGTCGGAGATGTAGAATTTCACGTTTTCAGGATCGGGGCGCCCTGACACGGCATCGCGACGATGCATCATTGCATCAAGCTTTTCCCGCATTGCCCAGATAGCCTCCATAGTACGGTCCGGAATGTTTATATTACAGCTTTCAGATAATATTTGTCGGCAGTCGGTGACGGAGAATGCATCGGCGCATGGGGTCGCGGGCTGTTCGCTTCCGGCAGACAATAACTTTATAAAATTCTCCTTACCGCTGATCGGCTCTACGATGTAGCGCAGCAGGAAGCGGTCCCACAGCGCTTCGAGACCCTCATCTTTAGCCGGGAGTTCATTGGAGGCTGCTATCACGCACCTCAGAGGCAACCACATCTCTTGATTGCCGTTGAGGTATATGCGCTCGTTGAGCACTGTGAGGAGGGCGTTCTGAATCGCCGGCCCGGCTTTCCATATCTCGTCGAGAAATGCGATTTCAGATTCCGGGAGGTAGCCGGAGGTAATGCGCTCGTAGGAATCATTGTCCTTGAGGCGGGAGATGCTGACAGGGCCGAAGATTTCATCCGGAGTCGAGAAGCGCGACATCAGGTATTCGAAAACCCGCGCATCGAGGAAAGCGAGTTTCAGACGCCGGGCCACCATCGATTTGCCGACACCCGGAAGACCGAGCAGGAAGATGCTTTCACCCGATAGTGCACTGAGCAGGCTGAGCGCGAGCACTTCGTCGCGCTCGTAGGTATCGCGGCTCATTAAGGAGAGGATGGATTGGATACGTTGTTTCATCAGGATAAACGGATAGCGTTGTGTATTGTCGGCGCGAAGATAAGAAAAAACGCCGACACCTCCAAATAATCGATGATTCAGTAAGTAAAAATTTTTTGATACTCGGAGATAGTTTATTAACTTTGCGGAATAAATACAAATAGGAGGCTTTTGGATGATGAAGAGTGATAACAGCGAGGAGATTTTTCCGGTGGTGGATGAGGANGGNAANGTCATAGGTNGCGCCACGAGAGGGGAGTGCCACGACGGAAGCAAACTATTGCATCCGGTCGTGCATCTGCATGTGTTCGATGCCGANGGANGANTGTTNCTGCAACATCGNCCGGNATGGAAGGATATACAGCCCGACAAGTGGGATACGGCAGTCGGTGGCCACGTGGATTACGGAGAAACCATCGAGGATGCATTGCGACGCGAGGCAANGGAGGAATTAGGGTTGNNNGACTTCACTCCCGAATTCCTTNGCAGCTATGTATTTGAATCTGACCGTGAACGTGAATTGGTCAATACTTTCAAGNCAACGGTTGACCCCGCAGCNGTTCGGCCGAGTGACGAACTCGACGGNGGCCGCTGGTTGACNNCCGATGANCTNCGCGCNGACCCTGACNGTCTCACCCCCAACCTGCGTCATGAACTACGCGAAATCCTCGGCATTTGCTGATTCNCCGAACTGAAGCTCTCGCACTAAACTAAGTTGCGGCTGGTGAAATCTCTTGATTTGAATTTATTAAAATTTAATTATATGCAGAAAGTATTGATAGATTTGCTATCCGNGAAAGCGGGGCGAGATGTCGCGACNCCTGCCGGAAGCGAATGGCTAACCAGGGATATAGAGGCAGTGACGGGAGAACGGGTGTCGGTGAATACGNTGAAACGTATTACGGGGGTACTGGGTNGTAGTGGTTTACACGCACGCCGGAGNACATTGGATATCATCGCCCGGTATCTCGGGTTCGACGATTGGAATAGGTTAGAGAATTCTTTAGGTGCATCTTCATCGGATTTCTCTATTCCTGCAGGGATGGTAGAGATGGATAAACTGGATAAGGGAGCAGTGTTGAGGNTCTGTTGGGAGCCCGNGCGTGAGATTATTATCCGGCATTTGGGGNAAGGAGANTATTTTGTCGATAAGGCAACCAATAGCAAACTAAATNATGGCGATTGCTTGCGGTTGACTCAGATTATGGTAGGGCACCCTTTGTTGGTAAAAGAGGTAATCCGTAGCGGAAAATCTCTTGGAAGTTATACTGCCGCCCCGGAATTTGGNTTGAATGAAATAGATTTGCTGACCGATGCCTATGGAAAAGAGTGATTTCAATTTGAGATCTTCTGTCGAAGATGGTGAAGGTATNGCTATCGAAGGGCAGACCGGACGGTTCCTGTTTTTTAAGGTACGCAGATTCGGGCGTCTTCATTTCAAAAAGCAGATATCGGAAGAATATCTATATGANCTCCTTACGAAGGAGGCTTTACACAAGGAATTCGAGATAGGATACGGTTTTGACCACCCCGGAATTGTGAGGTATTTAGCCTTCGAAGAGGATGCTTTATATGAGGAGTATATTGATGGGCAGACACTGCGCCGGATGCTTGATAACAGGGATGAACGGCTCAATAAGCGAGGCTTTCTGAATGAAATGTGCCGTCAGTTGATGGAAGCATTGGTCTATATACATTCTGCCGGTGTGGTACATCTCGATATAAAGCCCGAGAACGTAATGATTACCAACGTAGGTAATAACGTGAAACTTATAGACTTCAGCTGTGCCCGCAACGACGTATTCGATACTACCGAGGGATATACGGAAGGCTATAAGGCTCCGGAACAGAATAACGGTCGGACGAATACCTATACTGATATCTACCTGCTCGGAAAGTTGATGGAGGAGCTGTCAGCCTATACCGGCAGGGAACATGAGTGGAGGCGGTTCATAAAACGGGCTACTGCTTCTGACCCGACTAAAAGGTTTGGGAATGACGCTGAAGTAATAGCGTCTATTCCGTCGTATCACTCTAAAAAGGTAAATAACTGGCAAATCGTTGTAGTAGGCGCAGCATTTGTCGCGCTGATAGGTTGGGGAATCAATGTTTATACCGACAATCTTAATTTACGCGAATCTGTAAGAACTCTGAGTGAGCGGACAGTTTCAGTGAATGACTCCTTGTTGATGATGAAAAAATCAATGGAGGATAGTTTGCGCAACATGCGTTCGGCTCAAGAGAAGTTGCGAGCTGCCTCCGAATCCGCAGCCCCGGTGGTAGCCTCAGGAAATGTTGCCGCACGGCCTGTCAGTATGAATGATAAACTCAAGGAGGACATAATAAATTATGTTTCCAAGCGATATAAGACGTATGTATTGCCTTTGGTAAATGATTGGGATCGAACTACCGGCGAACTTGCACCGGGATACACGAAAAAAAGTGGCGAAGCCATGACACAATCTATAGAAGCGTGTGTAGCGTATGGCAGAGGATTGGCTCAGCGGTATCCCCAGTATGCCGATTATATCGAACGGACGATGGTAGAGCAGATCAATATTCATCAGAGTATGTATGGTAGCCGAAGGGAGGAGGCATATAAGCGGTGGTCGAAGACGCATGGATACGATGACTGACTCCAGGCAAGAGTGAGTGTGGTAAAAATACCGTTATGGATGAAATGGATGGCGAAAAGTATTGCCATTTTGAGAAATATATCTAACTTTGCAGTGCAGATTTAAAAAAGATTACGAAAAAATCAACTCGAAATAGGGCGTCTTCCAAAAATTTTTCTTAAATTTGCAACGCATTCCTGAATGAATGTTTTTCATAAGGGGAGCAAGACATAGTAAGAAAAGCGTTTTAGCAAGTCACTACTACGAATCTGGACAATTCGAACCAAGTTGACTGCGGGAAGACGCTCTTTCTCAGTTGCGTGCATATAAATTATGGCGATAGCCATTATTATATACCGACTGAGGGTGAGTTGATTTTTCGTAATCCACTTGGTAGGCAGTCCAGAGCCCGTAGTAGGGATTACTAAAGATGGCTCACCTTTTTTTATTGTGCCTTTCTGATTGATAAGAACTAACCTTGCCGTAGAGCCACCCGGTAATAGATTCCTTTAATATTTTTAGGAATAAATTGGATAAAACCATGCGTAATTGGCTATATTATAAATTTTTATATAGTATTGTTTATTATAGATTGAGTTTTTTCTCAATCTTTTTATTCTTATTTGGAATGTTTTTGATGGTACTTGCTTTAATTCCATGTAGTAAGATACCGTTATGTTGTTGCCATGTAATTAATAATTATTTTAATTTAGATTCGATGCTTGCCGTTGGTATAGGTTGTCTAACGCTTGCCTTTTCAATATGGCAATATGATGCTAACGCTCGCCAGACTACTCTAAGCACTTACAATAAAAGATTTAATAGTGAGCCGGCTATTCGTGAGGTAACTAAGGTTCTAACTGCTCTTGAGTATGAAAAAGGGAATACGGAACTATCAATTAAATCAATTTCAAATTACGATAAGGAGCTATTTTATAGATTTTTTGAGGAGTTGGAGTTAGGAATCCGACGAGGACTTTTAAAAACAAAAGATGTAAAAAGATTATTCTCTTACTATGCAATGGTCGGTATCACTAAATATAATTTAATTGACAAAGAAGATCTTCAGGAAAACTGGAAATTACTTAACTCATTTATATGCAGAATGCATGAACGTTCAATATGAATTAGTGTATCATATGATTAAAAATATCTAAATTCCCATATAAAATCAATATGAAATATTTTTCTATTTCACTTAAACCGCTTATTATATTGGTCTCATTTTTGATACCGATATTAGCTTTGGCAAGAACTGAATTTAAGGTTGGACCAATTACTTATCTCTCTACTGAGGCTGGTGATTGTTCTGTGTCTGCATGCGATAAGAATTTTACCGGTTCACTGGAAATACCGGCAATAGTAGAAAAGGATGGAGTAAAGTATGCTGTCACAGCGATAGGGAACGGAGCTTTCGCTGGTTGTGAGAGTCTTACATCCGTAACGATTCCGAATTCTGTCACTACAATAGGGGACAAGGCGTTCAGGAATTGTACGGATCTTATCTCCATTCAGATTTCTAATTCTGTTACAACAATCGGTGGCAGAACGTTCGAGAATTGTTCAAGTCTTACCTCTGTTATGCTTCCGAATTCAGTCACTACAATAGGGGACTATGCGTTCGGGAATTGTACGAGTCTTACATCCGTTACGCTTCCGAATTCTGTCAAAACAATTGGAAAATGGGCATTCTCAAGTTGTAAGAGTCTTACATCTGTTACGATTCCGAATTCAGTCACTACAATAGGGGACTATGCGTTCGGGAATTGTACGAGTCTTACATCCGTTACGATTCCGAATTCTGTCACTACAATAGGGGACGAGGCGTTCGGGAATTGTACGAGTCTTAACTCCATTACGCTTCCGAATTCAGTCACTACAATAGGGTACGGGGCGTTCGGGAATTGTACGAGTCTTACATCCGTTACGCTTCCGAATTCTGTCAAAACAATTGGAAAATGGGCATTCTCAAGTTGTAAGAGTCTTACATCCGTTATGCTTCCGAATTCAGTCACTACAATAGGGTACGCGGCGTTCGAGAATTGTACGAGTCTTACCTCTATTACGATTCCGAATTCTGTCACTACAATAGGGGAGGATGCGTTCGGGAATTGTACGAGTCTTACCTCCCTAACAATTCCCAATTCAGTCACTACAATAGGGAGATTTGCATTCTCTTCTTGTTCAAGTCTTACATCTGTATCCGTCCCACATGCGTTAGAATTTCAGATTGAAAATAACTCCGTGTTTGTTAGTTGTGATAATGTTAAAATTACCTACAGCAGGTAGTAACTTAATAATGTGACTGCATGAGTAAACGATTTATTCTCTTAAAGGCTATGTTGCTGCTTGGTGGCGTAGTTTTGGTCTCTTCATGTGGGCCAACCGCTGCTGAACGTGCGGAAATGGCACGACAGGACTCTATTCGTGTGGCGGATTCTATTGCTAAGGTAGAGGCTGATAAGATTGCTGCAATTGAAGCAGCCAAATTAGACTCTATCGCCAGAATTGAAGAATTTTATGCCAAAATCCCATCGTTCAATAAACTTTATGATCCAAATGGCTCCGTTGAGGATACAGGTGAATATCTTAAATCCATGGGATATACAGAAAACGAACGTGTTAATGGAGATAATGGGCCGGAAGAGTATCGGAAATATGTAACTACCTACAGAAACGAAGTCGATAAAGACCATTATTGTGAAGTGATATTTACAGGTGGGTATGAATCCTTCGGATGTAAATTGATTATTGTAGGTGCTCCCGAACAATTTAAAAAGGCCAGACAGCAGGCTCTTATCTTAAAAAATGATCCCAAATTTGAAAGTAGGGGTCTTAATCCCTGGATTGAAATTTCCGAGAATTCCATAAGTTGGGGAGATGGCGCGTAAATAAATTGATATTTCTTACTAATCTATTATATTATGAGTTTTTGTCAATCTTGCGGTACTAAGGTACCTGATGGTTCTGCATTCTGTCCTGAATGCGGAGCCCCGGTGAATGGTGTTCAATCACCAGCACAAAACCAGAATAACGCCGGGACTCAGAAATCCCAACCTGAGATCAATGTGATGCCTGAACGTATTCGTTCGCGTCAACTGCAGAAAGAAAAAGTGAGTCAACCGAATCCCATAGAGGAATGGGTAATGTCGTTTGCAGATAAGATATCATCTTTTGCTTCTCTGAAGACCGCCATGATTACTGTGATTATATGCCAAGTTTTGCAAATCATCTACTTCGGCGAGGTTTTCCATTTCTCCGGCGTACTTGAGGATCTTACGGATTTCTTTACAGATAACGTCCCATTCTGGATCTGGAATACTATCTACAACCTTGCTACTATTTATATGTTCGTAAATATTGTAGATACTTGCTACAAGATAGGAATGAAATCCTGGACTCTATACATTGCACCACTTCTATGGATAGCTGCTCTTATCCTTTTTGATATAGCGGTGCTGACTGAGATGGGGTACGATGATCTGAAGTGGATAGGCAGAATGGTAATTGTAAGCTATATCTTGGTAGGAGTAATAGGGTATCAACTCTCTTCCTCCAGATTCGGGTGGCTTGGTAAAGTGACTATTATTACTGCAATACTTTGGATTGTAGATGGTCTTGCAGATGAATCTCTGATTGTCTCCATATTATCAATTGCTGCAACTATATATTGGGCTATCGTGGCTAAAAACGAAATAAGCAAGTTTTACGACGACATGGAACAGGCCTATTATGATCAAAATTTAGGGTAATATCTGAGAATATGAAACTGACAAATATCGTAATGGCTTCGGTTGCCATTATATTAATGCTTACCTCATGCTCCTCCGATCAGATGGAGTATATTCCCTATAAGAGTTCTTCTAATGGGGGGTGGGGTTTGATTGATGCGAAAGGCAAGGTGAAATTTGAGGGTGAGTTTGAGAATTCGATTACCGCCGCAAACCATGGAGCCTTTTTTGCTAAGACAAACGATGGTAAATGGATTCTTTATTCTGTAAAGGATAAAACTCCAAAAGCTATCGGCACTCCTTATAGTCAGGCAGGAGCATTTATCGCAGAGGTGGCACCGGTTGTAAAACCCGGTGAAAAGATAACCCTTATTTCTCCGGATGGCGAAGTCAAGGTTACCTTGGATAAGGTCGATGGAAATCCGATTATTGCATGTACGAATTTCCTGCATAACGGGCTCGCCCGCATTGCAACTTCTGCCGGAGAAGGTGTGATTAATACGTCTGGAGACGTTATTGTTAAACCTGCGGAAAATATCGTTAATCAGCTGATAGATGGCTATATACTAAGTTCTGACAATGAAAAGAAGGTATTGAAATTTCTTAATACAGATGGTAAAGAACTTGGGCAAATAAGTACGGAGAAGTATTCATTTGTTGCTGATGGGGATGGTGTATTCGGTATCAAAGTAGAGAGTGAGGATGGATCGACGCGTTATGGATTGATGACTCCGGACGGCAAATGGAAATTGGATCCATCTGCAAAAATTCATTCAATAAAGGATATTTCAAATGGTAAATTCATTTATGAAGATAGCGATTCTCGTTATGGTGTAATGGATTTTTCAGGCGAAGTTATTATCCAACCCAATTATGAGTATTTGAGGTTTGTCTGCGGTGGTAAAGTTTATCTTGCAAAGCAGCATGACGATGAATACTTCTTTATGAATGAGAAAGAAGAGAATATCGTAGGACGTAAATTCGAGGGTGGCGGATCATTGCCGTACTTCGATGATGTGCTCTTTGGCGTATTATCAGATGAATCTTTTTTGATGTATAATAAAAAAGGAAAAGAAATTGAAGCCCAGACAAGAATAACAACAGTTCCCGGGGATAATTTAGGGGATGAATTGTTACGTAGTGAGTTTGTTGACACTGAGGCAATGGTCGCATCATTGGATATTACAGACTCAAGCATGATGGGTCTGAATCTCAATATGAAACCCGAGGCGGCAATTAAAACGATGCGGGCCAATTTACCAAAGCTGGGTGAGTATCCAAATTTGCCTAATGAGAAAGCGGAAGACTACTATAGTGGTGATGAAGAAATCTATGGAGATGTAGATTTATCTACCTATAATTGTTCTCTAAATGTCCATCTGGTATACCCCGCAAGTTTTCGAGACTATGATATCAAGTATGAGGAGAAGGTATATTCCTATGGGGATTATTCCTATACTTCTGAAGTGCCGGTTTACAAATATTATTTTAAGAATATATCACCCGAATCTCTTCAAATAAACATAACCACTTATAATGAAGGGGTTGCTCAAAAAGTTTTCAACAACTTAAAAAGTAAGATTAAATCTTACGGTGCTGAAACTGTAGTCAATCAAAATGATGTCACTGTTAAGGGTAACGGTGGATTCTGGAGATTGATATTTAAAAAGGCTGAGGAGGAGAGATATAATACGATTTCTTTGATTCTATCAAAAAAGGCGGATGTCGAATCTCATGATAAAGAATATGCGAGAGGAGATGTGGTTGTCGAGGCTGTCGAATAGGCAGTTTGGTAAAATGATAGGGTTGTATTAATCATATCTCTGAATCTAATGAGAATATTACTTTGATTATATAACTTCTGAAATCCAAATGATTGTAGAGTAGATTCGGTATTACAGAATCTACTCTACAAAAATAATCAGAGATAATTTTAATTTATCATGAAATGTCCTGTATGTTTTAAGGATGTACCCCCTGGGAAAAAGTTTTGTATTCATTGCGGGTCGCCTCTACCAAAAGTTAGATACTGTACGAAATGTGGTGCGCCAATAGAAGGAAATGCCAAATTTTGTCGTTCCTGCGGTACGCTTATATCACCCCAAACATTTGATGATTCATCTGTTAATGAAGATAAAGTAACTGAAGCTCCAATACGAGATTCCTTGGAGAATGAATCTACTATTGATATCGTTAATTCTGTACAGGAGCGAGAAGTATTAGACTCTACTACTGAAATCAAAGGGGAGGTAGTCGCACCAAAGGATGATAGCGTAGAAGTGGAGGTAGGCACATCTTCTCTTATACCAAATATTGCTACCAATAATATACCGGAAGAATCCTCTATTGAGCCTATTGAGTTTAACAACAATTCTAAGAAAGGACATCTTGGAGTGTGGATAGCGGTTGCGTGCGTACTACTTGCTGCCGGTGGGTTTATGTATTGGGAATTTGTGTATCTTCAAGATAATCCTCCCAAGGTAATAGGAGCGGATGAGATAGCGCAGAATGCGGATTCAGCAATCAGTCCGGAAGTAGATACAATAATTATTGAGGAGGATCCTTTAGCTGATGAGGCTGTAGAAATCGTAGAGCGTATTCAAGTTCCGAATGCTTCTAATTTGTCGTCTGCTGACGCCTATGAAATATACCCGGATTTTATTTCCGATGAAAGCATGGGCGATAATTGGCGTTCCACTGATTTCATCAAACGTGTGACTAACGGCAATCAGGTAGCCAAACAACTATCTGCTACGGGAACCATTAAGGGAAATTCCATCAGATTTGAAGCAGTTCAACTCAAAAATGGCCGTATATATGGTCGTTATAATCATTCTAACGGCACAAAACTTGATGTCAACGGTGTTGAGGATTCTGATGGTAATCTGATAATAAAACTCGGACGCGGTAGTGCCACCTCTTATTTGGTATTACACAAAAATTACCATGAGGATTCCGGTAATGTAATTGTGTATTCAGGTTCTTGGGGACGAAACAATGCAGATACGGACCTGAGAATTGTAGCATCTCACAATTCATATTCCAATATGAATAATGCGGATGATAAAAGCAATATGGTATGTGCTTCCAGATTATCTGAAGAGTATCTTTCAGGTTTAAGTAAATCTCAACTACGGATACTACGAAACACTATCTATGCTCGCCATGGACGCAAGTTTAAAAGTAAGGATCTTAACGATTATTTTAGTAAATTCAGTTGGTATTCCCCTCGTTTCGATGAGATTTCAGTAAATGACCTCTCTGAAATAGAGAAATATAACCTATCTCTGATTCAAAAGTATGAATAAACTAAGGTTAGGGTTAGTATCATTATTTTTGAGTTCCGTTCTTAACATGTTTTTCGCATGTAAAGAGCGAATAGCTGAGATTAGTACTGCTAATCCTAAAGAATCGCAATCTAATGAAATCTTGAGTTTACAACAGGATTTAAAAGACGAAAATGAAGTTGAAGTTCCTTATGGTATTCAAGCGTTAAAACACGCGTACCCGAATTTTATAAAGGAAATAAAAGATAACATTATCATTTTCCATGATGGTTGCAAAATGGTTTACGATGATTCTATCAAAAAAGATTTTATAACTATGTTGGACAAATCAGATCCTGAAGATATGTTCTATTGCCGATATGACAGTAAAAATCTTCCTCCTGAATATCTTTCTGATCCGGGTCGGTCACGTAGTGAGGCTTTGTTTAAGAAGATGTATGGTACAACTTCAAATGAAGTGCAAAAGAATTTGGTAAAGGTCTCCTGGTTTGGTAAAACAATAAGCTTTACTTCTGTAAATGGTGCATCTGAACAACTTGTAAAGGTGGCTACAGAAATCGCTAAATATCCTGAGCTTACAAATTTAATGGATTGTGCAGGTACGTTTTACTGGAGACCTGTTCGTGGAGCAAAGAGGCTAAGTGCGCATAGTTATGGTATAGCTATAGATATAGCACTTAAGAATAGTGACTATTGGCTTTGGAAGAATCCCAATGCAACAGAGACATCTAAAATAAAGTATAATAATAGAATTCCTCGCCTTATTGTTGAAATATTTGAACGTCACGGATTCATATGGGGTGGAGCATGGTATCACTATGACACCATGCACTTTGAATATCGTCCTGAAATCATTGCGTATTCTCAATTACTTGATAGTAATTAAACAAAAACAGTTCGTTATAGCACCTTCATAAATGTATTACTAAAATAAAATTGATATGAAAAAGATTTTTTATATAATTTTGGTATGTGTGGGGTTGTGGTTTATCGATGATTCCTGCTCAGGGTCGGAGGGGAATCGCAATGATGACCGTACAAGCTACAGCTCTTCTTCGGAAGATTACTATGAGAATAGTTCGAGTTCAGGAAAGTTCGCTGACACAGAGCTATATAACCAGACATCCTTGATGGGACTGCTATCTGGGAAAACTTTTAAGGGCCAAGCTAACGGCACGATGTCGTTCAGTGGTAACGGAGGGACTATTGAGGGTTACCCCTTCACAATATATTCGATGGAGGTAATCAATCCGAAACTGGGTAAGATAAGTATCTCTGTGCCGTCGATGCAAATGGATGGGACGTTCACCGTCATTGTGGGTGATGATGCTATCGTGCTGGCAGACCGCGAGACCGGCAATACATTCGAATACCGCTGATGTAAATTGGTGACTATAATTGCAGTATCTGAAGAATTCAACCACTGACTGACTTAATATATGAAAGCGGGAGGACCGGAGTTTTCCGGTCCTCTTTTTCTGTTCTAAGAATGATAAAAAATCCGCCCCGAGGTGGGGCGGATGGTTTGGTTGTGATTTTTAGTTTTCGTAGGCTTCGGTCATTGACATCCTTATTATTCAAATATGATTATCCTAATCATTCTCAAATTGACTATCAAGCAGTAGGGGAATAATTTAATTGTAAATATCTGATTGCCATTATTTTACTCCTTAAATTATTTGGGAATATCAGATTTTTTTGTAATTTTGAACATCAAAATAAAATTGCAACGCCATGAATCCCATAGAATTCCAAATTTTTATTAATTTTGTATTATGAAAGCTGAAATAGATACAAATAACCTTCCGGATGGTTACGGTGAATGGCGTAGTAAAATTGAGAATCTCATTGAGAAAGCAAAACTCAATGCAGCTATCCATGTGAATACCGACATGCTTTCATTGTATTGGAGTACGTATTCCGGACTAAATCCGTTCACCTTTTCCGGTGATATCCGTTCACTTTGACGATGGTTTCATGGCGCAAAGTTAATACTTTTTTCTTAAACTCTCACCATTAAGCTGTATTC
>JAAVDV010000025.1 GCA_014801595.1 Bacteroides sp. | reverse complement strand
AATGCCACCTCCATATCAATGTCTATTTTCTCTGGCATCTTCAACCTGGGGATAGGATGTGGCACATTGTTGGGCGGCTATGTATGCACCTATATTTCCATAGACAAAATTGGTTATGTGGGAGGAGTAGTAGCGGTAATGGCTTTCGTGTATTGGTATATGAGGGTAAAAAAGCTCCTACGAGCCAAAACAGATTAAGTGTACCTAAGAATTGAAGTAAACTATGGAGAATCAAAAAACTACTTTGTAATTAAAGACTTGCTTTTAATTACATCTATTTGGATTACGTTAGATGTAATCATGTTATTTTTTCTCGGGGAGGAGCTTGCGCTTGCGGCGGAAGAGACGGTCGAAATCCTTGCGGTAGATGACCCCGATGCCCTGAGTCGTAAGGGCAGACTTGAGATAGTAGTTCTGGTCGTTGAAGTGATTGTAGGCCTTGAGGCGAAGATTGCCGTTGCGATGAAGGAGATATTCGATATCGAAGTCGCCGATGAAGGTGGTCGAACTGTTGGTGCGATCACGGTATCCGAGGTTTCCGTTGATCCACAGACGGTTGTTGAACAATCGGGAGGACAACGCCAGATCCACCTCCAGATCGGAGAAATCACCCTTCTCCGACCGTAGGGAGGGCATGATGTTGATTTTGTCGGTCAGCTGACCGAGGATGTTCGACAACTGCGATGATATGGTCGATGATGCTACCGAGGCCAGTTCGCCTCCACCGGATGACCCTCCCATATATTCGGGGGTATAAAATCTGTTGAGGGCGAGAAGATATACTATCTGTCGCGTCATCATATCCTCGGACGATATGATGCTGCGCACTTTCTGGCTCACCTCATCGTTGAGGGTGGGGAACTCGACGTCGAACGTTATGTCGGGCTGCGTCATCTCCCCCTGCACCATCAGCATGGCATCGACGGGCACATTAGTGCGGTTTAGGTCACGGTCATTGGCGAAGCTTTTGTCGAGGTCGGTCAGATTTGTGTTGACCCTATAGGCGGCCTTTATATCCAGAGTTCCGTTCATGGGATCTCCGTTGAAAGAGATGCTGCTTCCGGGCTTGATGGAGAAATCGCGAAGGATTATATCCTGCAGAGAGAAGTTGTAGGTACCCTGCTGGAGTGTGTACTTGCCATACATTCTGAGGTCGTTGCCGTCGGAGTTATAGGTCATGTTCATGGCGCCGTCGCCGGTACACTTAATCTTATCTCCGGCNATGGGATCCATTACCATTGTCAGNTGAGCCGACGGTGTAATCGTGGCGCGCAGATCCATGTAAAGGGATGTCTCGGAAGCTGCCTCCTCAGCCACACGCTTGTTGAACGCAGCCACGATAGCGTCAGGATCCGATTCATCGGCCAGTCGNCGCTGTCGCTCCTCCTCTTCCGCTTTCGCCTTGCGGCTGTCGGTGAAGGTAAGGAATTTGTAATCGACGGCCTCCTGTTCATCGGATAAGACGAAAGTGAAGTTAGATCCGGGGCGCGTGGTCATATCGGCCATGATGCCGACGAAACCGGGATGACCCGTAATCTCGCCACCACCGTTGCCGAAGATACGTCCGTACCATATGCCGTTCATTTTCGCGTCAGTGTCATATACGAGCAGGTTGCGGGCACCGTTGATGGTAAACCGGAATACCGGATCATGGAAACAACGATGCGAGAGAGTCCCCTGCANGCGCCCGGAATTACCGAAGCTGTCATATAACCGGAATGAGGGGATGATGATGTGTCCGGGCTCGATGATGACCGAGTCTCGACCGGAATATGTGACATTCGTATAGTCGACTTTCAGAGCTATCGTATCGGCAAAGAGTCGTCCTTTGAGATCAATGTCNTTGAATGTGCCGTAGAGCANCGCGTTGCCCGACGCACGTCCGTCGACATGGGATGAGAAAGCCTGCATGAAAGTTTGCAGGAAACCGACTTTCACTCTGTCGGCATCTATTCCGAATGACAGGGAATCTCTCCCGAGCCATATGCCGCCGTCAATGAGGGCCACCCGCCTCCCCTGCTCCGCGATGTCGGCGCGGATACCGACACGTTTGGCCGCCGCATCGAAGTCGCCGTAGAGCTCGCCGTCGCCAAGAACAGCTCCGTTATAGCTGAGGTCCTTTACCCGGAGGCGACGCGTGTAGGCTTCGGGCTTNCCCGACAGGAGCGACTTGCCGACAGCCTCACCGCTGGCGAGACCTCCGAATGAGACATAGTCGATATTGAGGGTATCGAATATATAATTAAGGTCAATGTCATTCAGACTGACGTTGATTTCATCATCGGCCGATTTTGAGGCCACTCCCCCGATTGCGATATATTGGTCGTCGTGTCGCACGGAGAAATTATTGACTCCGATATGGCCGGGGATATATGTGATGTCGGCCTCCCCTATCCGCCACTCCGCGCCGTTGAGTCGGAGCGAAGTCGGAAGCATCCGGGCTTTGACCGCATCGAAACGGAGAGGCCCGATGCTATCTCCGATATCGGCCGTCAGGCGGATATCACCATAGAATTGACCCTGCTTGCGGCGGTTGAAACCGAGAAGAGCCTCGGCATGATGACCTCGGAGAGAGAGATCNGCGTCAAGGTCGAGCACCCCCTTTTTGGTCGGTATGCTCGAATACAGATTGACAGAGGCCCGGTGATTCTCTACCCGTCCTTTGAGGCTTGTGTGCTGAATCAGTTTATCGCGTCCTTGCCGTATATAGGGAGCGTCAATATTGAGAGTCATGAATCGGCTGCCGCTGTCGAGAGAGCCGTGAATACGACCCTCATAGAGCAATGCTACCGGGAGATTGATGAAGGATGTCCATGAACCCTCAGGGAAGATGCTGAGATTATAGGTNAGGTTGGCATCGGGAATGGATTCACGATCGCGAGGNGNGGAATCGCCTGTTACATCAGCCATCATACCCTTTAGCACNCCGGGGAGTTGGGTNGGCAGGAAGGCACCGTTTGCCGTCAGCTCNAACCAGTCGGAACGAACACTGTAATCACGCTGCAGTCCATCGGGGGCTATCGCCGCCGCCACCGTAAGATTGTTGAGATGGAGTTTGGCTTTCTCCGAATCGGCCGGATCAGCATGGAGATCGGAGAGGGATATTGTTCCGGCCAGGTTGTCNGGTTTGTTGCCGGTAATGTCAATATTTATTTTTCCGGTATAGGCATAATCCGCCATACGACCGTTGCGGATTAGGAGATGTGGGTCGAGATGTCTGATATCCGCATCAAGTAAGGCATGGGATGAGGCACCCTCGGGATGAACCTCCGCTTTGAGAAATAGATCGTAATCCGGATCCGAACCGGTTATCTCTATGTCGGTCAGTTCGGAGGTTTTATGGAGATTGAGCGCTACATCATGAATTTCNCCACCGAGGATTCCCGCATGATCGAGAGTCAGGCTCAGGTCGCCCTCCGGGAGCATCATATTGATACGGTCGATTGTCTCAAGGCCGGTGCTTCGTCCTTTGCGTGTAAATTCAGGATCTATCGCCATTCTGCCCTGCATATCGAATGCCATCTGCCCGAAGTCCTGCCGGTCAAGGAGTGCGCCTATATTGAAGCCCTCGGTGGTCACATCCGCGTCGATAAGCATCAGTCTTCCGGAGGGACGGAGGGTACCTTTGAGGTCGACCACACCGTAACCGGCCGATACCTTCATGTCGGCATCGACACTCCGACGATCGATGGAGGCGGAGCCTTGGGCCGACAGAGTTATGTCGCCGGCATCCGTTATCATCCGCCGGGCATTCGGCGATACCTTTTCCGGCAGCATGGCAGCTATGCGCCGTAGCGCCGATCCTCCGGCATGGAGTTCGAGATTCTGCAGTGATATTTCGGAGATTCTGTCGCTTTCCCCTTTCGATGCATCTCCGCAGATGTCGAGCGAGAAATCGTCATAACGGCTCTCGATAGCGAGACGTTTCAGAGATATGGAGTTGAGGTTACCCTCGGCTGTCAGATCAAGCGTAATCGGAGACTGCCACTCGGCCAAGGGGGGATAAAATCCGGCGAACTCAGCAGGGACAAGATGTTCGGCACCGAGGTTGATGTCGAACGTCATGCCGGAGAGCATGGCCCGGAAATTACCGTTATACTTCGAGAGAGGCAGCGTCAGGTCGTTGACCTGCAGGCGGGAATTGGGAAGTCGGAGACGCAGGCCGCTGACGCTGATGTCGCCATGATCGATGCGCGCGAGGAGTGCCAGACGCTCTATATCGAGTGAGGAATTGACACGCATGGCGAGACGTCGCAAGTCGACTTCGATGAGGTCNTTGCTAAGACGCGGAATCGTGACATCGGCATTGAGACCGGTAACTTTCAGATGATTGAAATCTATGCGGTCGGCGGCCAACGCCGGTTGCCATTTCCGGTTGAAGGTCAAGGCGCTTTTCCGGATTACGATGTTGCGGATCTGCAAGTCGAATTTCGCCGGGGGCTTATTGTGATCCTTAGGGGCGAATGCATCGATTATGAACTGAATATTTAGGGGTTCCCCCTCTTCGGCCTGGCTGATGTCNGCCTGAAGACCGAGAAGTTCGGCGTAGGTCACGACTATCGCACGATTGACCACCAGATTCCATAGGCTTATGCCGGCACCGACCTTGTCGACATGCAGGCATCTCGGACCGCCATCGGGTTCATAGACCTCAAAATCGCTGACAGTCACCTCATTGAAAGGATGNATATTGACCTTTCCTATTTCAACTCTACTGTCTATGAGAGAACTGAGCTCGTCGCGGGCAATACGNCGCACACGATCNTGAACGGCCGGGAGAGAGAGCAAGACATAAATACCGATAAAGATTACGGCTACGGCGACCACGGCGGAGAAAAGCACGCTTCTCACCACCCTGTAGCCCCAGAGCCATTTCTCTTTAGTCGTCATCGTCGGCCGTTAAGTAGCTGATTGGGTATTACTCGTCGTTGAAATCCTCCGGTGCGACATAGGAGTTGCGCAGAAGATTTATGAGCATCACAAGGGCATGATTGGTTGCCGATTCAATGACAGTTTCGCGGTCGCCGTTGAAGTGCATACATTCGGTGACTACGGTATCGTTAAGTTTGGCGGCCATCCAGACNGTGCCGACGGGTTTGAGCTTCGTCCCTCCGTCGGGGCCGGCGATTCCGGAAGTAGCTATAGCGCAATCGGCCCGCATAAGGCGCGCCACACCCTCCGCCATGGAGGTGACCACCTGCCGGCTGACGGCACCGTGCTGCGAAAGGTCGCTGCGCGAAACGCCGAGGACATCGGCCTTGACATCATTCGAGTAGCTGACGACACTTCCGAGGAAATAGGCCGAAGACCCGGGAATCTGCGTGATGCGGTGGGCCAGATTGCCTCCTGTGCAGCTTTCGGCGAAGCTGACGGTCAGTTCACGCTCGCGGAGAAGCGCACCGAGCACTTCGGCCGGAGTGCGGTCTTCGAGCGAGAGNACATCNGTCGTGAAGATTTCCTTCAGTGAGCTGTGATATTTATTTATCTTGAAACGCAGGAGTTCGATGCCGGTGTTGACACCGGTCAGAGTGATGCGCGTGACGAGATGGGTCGAGTCAATCGTGATCTTGATATATTCGGGAAGCTGCTCCTCGAAATGGCGCATGACCTTAGCGAGTTCCTCCCGTGTATAGCCATAAATTACGACATGGCGTGATTCTGTATGCTGCTGCATGATTGAGGTTTATAGATTAAATTTCGGTGCGTGCGTAAGGGGGTAGCGAAAGATCACCGCGCTCTCCGGGCTTGAGTCGCATCGCTCCGGCTATCGCTACCATCGCGGCGTTGTCGGTGGTGAAACTGCGCTTCGGAATCCAGGCCCGTATCCCTCTGCGGCTGCAGAAGTCGGCAATTGCCTGACGCACACCTGAGTTGGCCGAGACTCCNCCNCCTATNGCGAGATGCTTCGGATGATAGATGTCGACGGCCTTGGCGAGTTTGGAGAGTAGAATGTCGATAATCGTCCGCTGCAGGGATGCGGCGAGATCCGCTTTGTTATTTTCAATGAAATCGGGATCCTGCTTCAGGTTGTCGCGCAAAGTATAGAGGAAACTTGTCTTAAGGCCGGAAAAGGAATAGTCGAGACCCGGTATATGCGGTTTGCTGAATTTGAATGCGTCGGGATTACCCTCTGCCGCGAGGCGGTCGATATGGGGACCGCCGGGGTAAGGAAGACCCATCACCTTGGCGCATTTATCGAAGGCTTCTCCCGCGGCGTCATCGATCGTGCGTCCCACGATTTCCATCTCTTCCGGGCTCTTGACCAGTATTATCTGAGAATTACCGCCGCTGACGAGCAGACACATATAAGGGAATTCGGGTACCTCGTCGGTCTCTGACTCCTTCACGAAATGGGAGAGGGCGTGGGCCTGAAGATGATTGACATCCACCAAGGGGATATTGAGCCCGATGGCGAGTCCTTTGGCGAAACTTGTGCCGACGAGGAGAGATCCCATCAGTCCGGGCCCTCGTGTATAGGCAATAGCCGTCAGATCCTCCTTGGAGATTCCTGCCTGACGGATAGCCTCGCTGACAACGGGGAGGATATTTTGCTGATGTGCGCGGGAGGCGAGTTCGGGCACGACCCCGCCGTAGGCCTCATGCACTTTCTGGCCGGCTATCACATTACTTCTCAGCACGCCGTCGATGATGACGGCAGCCGATGTATCGTCGCACGACGACTCGATACCTAATATAGCGTTCATTTGCTCAAATTCAGTTTCAAATGGTAAAATTACAAAAAAAATCCGACATTGGCAAAAGCCGACCCCGAGGGCAGGAAGNTCAGGAGAGCGCAGNCTAAAAACATAGCGAAAAAAGCTGTGGAAAAATTTGCATATGTCGCAGATATTGTGTAATTTTGCAAAGATTTTGTGGCACATCCTTTAAAGCCATTGAGAATGATGCACTTAATGGCGATATGAGAACTGAGATGGCGGCCTCGGAATCGGCCAAAGAGTTAAAATTTCAATTAGAAACCAAACAGCCATGTCAAAAGTTTGTCAGATTACAGGCAAGAAGACCCAGGTGGGTAACAATGTCTCTCACTCCAAGCGCCGCACAAAGCGCACATTTGAGGTAAACCTGCACAAGAAGAAATTCTACTGGGTAGAACAGGACATGTGGATCGAGCTGATCGTATCCGCACACGCCCTCCGCACAATCAACAAGATCGGTCTGAACGCTGCCCTCAAGAAAGCTGAGGCTGAAGGCAACCTCGATTTCAGAAAAATCAACATCCTTTCACTCTGATCGGAGCGAACGCCCTCAGGCATGACGAAATCGTCGCAGCTTCCATGCGACGGAAACGTAAGCCGAAGGTGGCCAAGACTCCCGCAGAAAGCAATCATCATAATATCCACACAAAGTTATGGCAAAGAAAGCTAAAGGCAATCGAGTGCAAGTGATTCTCGAATGCACCGAACATAAGGCAAGCGGTATGCCCGGTATGTCGCGCTACATCACCACAAAGAACCGCAAGAACACCCCGGGCCGTCTGGAGTTGAAGAAATACAACCCCATCCTCAAGAAAATGACCATCCACAAAGAAATCAAATAAGCATCTGAACTATGGCAAAGAAAACCGTGGCGTCTCTTCAGAAAGGTGAAGGACGCACCTACAGCAAAGTCATCAAAATGGAGAAGTCTCCCAAGACAGGCGCTTATGTCTTCAAAGAGGAAATGGTGCCCAATGACGCAGTACAGGCTGCGCTCAAGTAATCTCCGCATACATCCGAATTCCAATGATATATCTCTTCCGGCCGCGTCGCGACGCGGCCGGAAGTCTTTTTTTACCTCTCCACTATTGCCAATCTCCACTTTTTTTGTTAGCTTTGTATATTAGTTGTTTAGTCTTTTACCCTCCCGCGGGGAAGAGTCTGAATGACTTCTTCCATAAAATTCTAAACAACTCGCGACTATGAAAAAAACAGATTTCCATGAATGCGGATTCCGAAGGATTGTCTGCTCTGTGCCGGATATCAGGATAGCCGATGTCAACTACAACAGTGAGGCTATCGTCGAGTCAATCCGCCGGAATCTCGACGCCGACATCATTCTCTTCCCCGAGCTATGCGTGACGGGCTATACCTGCGCCGATCTCTTCGGACAGCGGAAACTGCTCAAGGCAGTCACCAAGGCCCTTCTCGATATCGCCGCCGTAGTGGACGACGAGCATCTCGCTGTAGTCGGCGCGCCGATCGCCGTGCGCAACAATCTCTACAATTGCGCCGTGTTCTTTCACGACCACCGCATCACGGGGATTGTCCCCAAGACTTATCTTCCCGATTATTCTGAATATTACGAAGGCCGCTGGTTTGCATCGGCCGACACATTGCCCGAGGGGGAGACTCTGACAATCGGCAATCATGAATGTCCGGTCAGCAGCGATTTCCTGTTCGAATACAAGGGTGTGCTCGTGGGGGCGGAAATCTGTGAGGACCTGTGGGTGCCCCAGCCCCCGTCGGGACGTCTGGCTATGATGGGAGCCGAGATTATCCTCAATCTATCCGCCTCAAACGAGACTATCGGCAAGCATCGCTACCGTCGCGAGCTTATCGCCCAGCAATCGGCAAGATGCCGTTGCGCCTACGCCTACGCCTCGGCCGGGGTGGGTGAATCTTCGACCGACCTCGCCTTTCCCGGCTATGCGGCAGTGGCGGAGGATGGCACAATACTTGCCGAGTCACCGCGATTCACATATGGGGCCTTCACCGTTGCGGCCGACGTCGACATCGACCGTTTGCGCCACGACCGACTTCATACCAACACATTCGGAAATCTCCCGGCAACAATCTACAGGAGCGAGGAGGTGCTTATCGAACAGGACCGCGACACGGAGAAGGAGATGACATTGACGGGACGCGTTATCGATCCACACCCGTTCGTGCCCTCCGACCCGACCCATCGCAACGAGAACTGCACCGAGATCATTCAAATCCAATGTCACGGACTGCGTCGCCGACTCGACGCGATAGGCTGTCGCAAGCTCGTGATCGGAGTTTCCGGAGGTCTCGACTCTACACTCGCGTTGCTCGTGGCCTGCCGCACATTCGACCTCATGGGTCTGCCGCGCACAGGCATAAAGGCTATCACGATGCCCGGACTCGCGACGACGAGCCGCACCCGCTCCAACGCATGGAAACTGATGGAGTTGCTCGGCGTCAGCTGCATAGAGATTCCGATCGGTCCGGCCGTGGCACAACATTTCTCCGATATAGGGCAGGATCCCGAGAAACATGATGCGGCTTATGAGAACTCTCAGGCGCGCGAACGCACCCAGATTCTCATGGACTACGCCAACAAATGCAACGGAATAGTGCTGGGCACGGGCGACCTTTCGGAGCTGGCATTAGGATGGTGTACGTATAACGGCGACCACATGTCGATGTATGCGGTCAACGCCTCGGTGCCCAAGACACTGGTCAGACATCTTGTGGAATGGTTTGCCGACCGCGAGAAGAATCCGGAGACAGCCGCGGTGCTACGCGATATAATCGACACGCCGATTTCCCCGGAACTCGTCCCGAGCGATGATGATGCCGACACCATAGCCCAGAAGACGGAAGATCTCGTAGGGCCCTACGAGCTTCATGACTTCTTCCTCTACCATACACTGCGCAACGGCTTCACACCCCGCAAGATATTCCTTCTTGCGCGCGTGGCTTTCAAGGATGTCTACGACGACGCCACTATATTGAAATGGGAACGAAACTTCTACCGCAGATTCTTCTCCCAGCAATTCAAGCGTTCCTGCATGCCCGATGGCCCGAAGGTCGGCAGTGTCTGTCTCTCCCCCAGAGGCGACTGGCGTATGCCCTCCGACGCCTCGCCCGCCATATGGATGGCCGACGTCGACAAACTCTTCGCTGAATTTGCCGAATAGGATTTTTTTTGCTAAATTTGAATCTAAGAGTGTGTTTGAATTTAACATTCGTGTGATATAATTCGTGTGATATAAGATATGACCGACGAGGAACGTTTCAACGACGATGTGGAACGCGCGGTGGCTACGCTGCGCGAAGGGGGTCTTATCCTCTACCCTACCGACACGGTCTGGGGAATCGGGGCCGACGCTACGAACGCGGAGGCCGTAGCCAAGATCTACCGCCTGAAACAGCGCGAGGATTCAAAATCGATGCTCGCGCTCGTAGACAGTATCGACAGTCTGCATAAATGGATATCGNGCGTCCCGCCGGAGGCACTTCGCCTCATCGAGGAATCGGAGCGGCCGATGACGGTCATCTACGATTCCCCGNAGGGTGTGGCTCAGAATCTGCGTGCCGCCGACGGCTCGCTCGGGATACGCGTCACATCAGAGGCCTACAGTCGTGAGCTATGCCGTCGTCTCGGTCGCCCCGTGGTCTCGACCTCGGCCAATATCAGCGGCCAACCGGCCCCCGCCCTCTTCCGCGAGATCGCCTCCGGGATTATCGAAGGTGTGGACTACACGGCCACGTTCAGACGCGACGATGAAACGCGCCGCGCACCGAGCGGAATAGTGAAAGTAACGGATGACGGGAGGGTGACCATTATCCGTTGACACCCTCACGAGAATCACACAAGAANAAACCGAACCCATCAATATGAGAGCACATCAGATATCGATAAGAACACAGCGCCTGCGGTATGTGGCCACNGACTTCGTGACCACAGCCATAGCCTTCTTCATATTCGATATCTGCCGCTTCTTCATGATGGAATCGCCGCATACCCACGCCTTATCCCTGAGTTCCTACCTATGCTCGGGGAAAATTATCGCCGAACAGATTCTTATCCCCCTCGCGCTCCTCGGAATATACTGGGTCACCGGATATTATAACCGTCCATTCTATAAATCGAGAGTGGAGGAAT
Source organism: Bacteroides sp. (assembly GCA_014801595.1). GTDB lineage: Bacteria > Bacteroidota > Bacteroidia > Bacteroidales > Muribaculaceae > Lepagella. The sequence goes on along the minus strand of JAAVDV010000025.1, from coordinate 83,052 downwards.
TTCATCAGACCTTCTCGGCATCCGTGATCAATACGGTGCTGATATTCTTCGCTCTGCTGATCAACGACCCCCTTCCGGCGCGCAAGATAAGTTATGAACTGATCGCCGTNCTATGGGCATCGCTGTTCCTTTTCACCTACATAGGGCGTCTTATACTGACGAGTGCCACTATCCGGCATTTCGCGAGGCGAGAATGGTGTTTCAACACCGTGATTGTCGGCGACTCCGAGAAGGCTCTTGAGATGGCAAAACGCCTGCGTAACCTACAGACCACCTTGGGCTTCCGTCATATCGGGCATATCCCTATTCCCGGTGAAAGCTCATCCGGGGAGTCGCATACCGTAATCGACGACAAGGAACTTGACCGTCTCGTCAACTCGCATGAGCTCGACCAGATTATTCTCGTTCCGGAGAATCCGGCNGACGAACAGAAGGTGCTGGGATTGCTCTTCCGGTATTTCAGCACGGGTGTGCCTGTGCGCATNGCCCCGACCTCGATGTCATATCTGACCTCGGCCATTCGNCTGGGAGACATCATCGGAGAGCCNTTCATCGACCTGACCTCACCCTCCATGAATGAATGGCAGAAGAATGTCAAACGCGTGCTCGATGTCGCTCTCTCCTCCATCGCCATGCTGCTTCTCTCCCCCCTCTACCTCGTATTGGCCATCGCCGTGAAGCGCAGTTCGCCGGGTCCGATCATCTACCGGCAGCAGCGAATCGGCTATCGTCAGGAACCATTCGACATATTGAAATTCCGCAGCATGCGCATCGATGCCGAGGCCGACGGACCGAGGCTATCGGCAGATGATGACCCGAGAGTCACTCCTATCGGACGCATTATGCGTAAATACCGCCTCGACGAACTCCCGCAGTTCTGGAACGTGCTTAAGGGGGAGATGTCGCTCGTCGGGCCGAGACCCGAGCGCGAATATTTCATCCGCCGCATAGTGAAAGAGGCACCCTACTACACGCTGTTGCATCAGGTGAAACCGGGCGTCACATCATGGGGAATGGTGAAATACGGCTATGCCCGCTCCGTGGAGGAGATGGTGGAACGCGCCCGCTACGATCTCATCTANCTCTCCAATATGTCGGTGGCAGTCGATTTCAAGATACTCCTCCACACCATAAAGACGGTTGTCAGCGGGCGCGGTATCTGAGCTCCCCCTCCCGCTTCACATACACGTCAGAAACCTAAAAACAAGACACAATCCATAAAGAGTGGCATATAAAGAGACACATAACAGATTCACGGAAGCCTGGATGCAGGTAGTGGCCTGGCGCGAACGCCACATCAAGGAGAGTCAGTTCATATATCTGCTCTCCCTGGTGGTGGGAGTGACGTGCGGTTTGGCCGCCCAGCTGCTNAAATTCCTTATCCACGCCATTTCGGGTTTTCTCAACTCCCACGTNAGCGCCACGACGGCCAACTTCACCTATCTCATATATCCGGTGGTGGGNATTCTGATAGTGACGCTGTTCGTGAGGTTTGTCGTGAAGGACAATATTTCCCACGGTGTGACGCGGGTGCTCTACGCCATATCGCAGCGCAAATCGCGCCTGAAGAAGAAAAACTGCTACGCTTCCCTCGTGGCCTCGTCGATTACGATCGGCTTCGGCGGTTCGGTCGGAGCCGAGGGTCCTATAGTATTCACGGGAGCCGCGATAGGTTCGAACATTGGCCAGGCGTTCCGCCTGTCGCCCAAGATTCTGATGATACTCGTCGGCTGCGGAGCCGCCGCCGGCATAGCGGGAATTTTCCGCGCCCCCATAGCGGGGATGCTGTTCACGCTGGAGGTGCTGATGATCGATTTCACCGGCGCCACGGTCATGCCGATTCTGATAGCCTCTATCTCGGGAGCTACGGTGGCCTATGTGCTCGAAGGCTACGGAGCCGAATTCTTCTTCGCCCAGAGCGAGCCCTTCTACACCCGCAAGATTCCATATGCCATCCTGCTCGGTATCGTCACCGGATTCCTGTCGCTATATTTCACCCGCATGATGATGCTGATGGAGGGATTCTTCGGGAAAATCGGCCATGCGTGGCAGAAGATTGTCATAGGCGGTGTGATCCTCGCCGGTCTCATCTTCCTCTTCCCTCCCCTATACGGCGAGGGATACGGCGCGATCAACCAGCTCCTCGACGGCAATGTCGGCTCGATAGTCAACGGCTCCTTCTTCTACGTCGACAGAGATTCGATATGGTTCATCGCGCTTTATATCGGATTGATAGTATTGACGAAGGTATTCGCCACATCGGCCACCAACGGTGCCGGCGGTGTGGGCGGCACATTCGCCCCCTCCCTTTTCGTCGGAGCGATGACCGGATTTCTATTCGCCTATATCCTCAACAACCTTGATATCGGAATCGACATCAACAACAAGAATTTCGCCCTCATGGGTATGGCGGGAGTGATGAGCGGCGTCATGCACGCCCCCCTTATGGCCATCTTCCTCACGGCGGAGATGACCGGCGGCTACGAACTATTCCTGCCGCTGCTGATCGTCTCCACCCTCTCCTACATGACGATAAAGGTCTTCGAGCCATACAGCATCTATTCGATGCGTCTGGCCCAGAAGGGTGAACTCATGACCAACGAGAAAGACCAGGCGGTGCTGACCCTTCTCAAGATCGACAATCTTATCGAGAAGGATTGCAGCGTGGTGCATCCGGAGATGAGTCTCAAGCAGATGGTGGACGTAATCTCCGAATCCCATCGCAACATCTTCCCCGTCACGGATGCCGACGGCAACTTCGTAGGCATAGTGTTGCTCGACGACATACGCAACATCATGTTCCGCCCCGATCTCTACAGGAAGATGACCGTCTCGCGCTTCATGTCGATGCCTCCGGCGCGTATCGAGGCCACTCAGTCGATGGAGGAAGTGATGAAAATCTTCGACCAGACGAATGCCTGGAACCTCCCCGTCGTCCGCGACGGAAAGTATGTGGGACTCGTGTCGAAATCAAAGATTTTCAATTCCTACCGGAGGGTGCTGCGCCATTACTCCGACGACTGACCGGAAGAGCGGCCCGATACACTTAAGGAGACGCTGATTTTAATTTACAATATTATGGAAAAGAAAGACCTCAAGATAGTATTTTTCGGGACTCCCGAATTCGCCGTGACGAGCCTCGACGCGCTCGTCAAGGATGGATTTAACGTAGCCGCCGTAGTCACGATGCCCGATAAGCCGGCCGGACGCGGCAAGAAAATCCAGATGAGCGATGTCAAGAGATATGCGCTCGAACATGACCTGCCGGTGCTGCAGCCGGAGAAACTGAAGGCTCCCGAATTCGTGGATGCCCTACGCGCCATCGATGCCGACCTCTTCATCGTCATCGCATTCAGGATGCTGCCGGAAGTCGTATGGGGTATGCCTCGTCTCGGCACATTCAACCTCCACGCCTCCCTCTTGCCCAAATACCGGGGAGCCGCCCCGATCAACCATGCCATCATCAATGGTGAGAAGGAGACGGGCATCACTACATTCTTCCTGAAACATGAGATTGACACCGGCGATATGATCGCACAGCGCAGCATCGCAATCGGAGAGGATGAGAATGCCGGAGAGCTGCATGACCGGCTGATGATGCTCGGCGCAGAGGCCGTGGTCGACACTGTCAACGCAATCATCGACGGAACGCTGACCACCAGCCCGCAACCTGAGGGGGAATTTATCGCAGCCCCGAAGATATTCAAGGAGACATGCCGTATAGACTGGGAGCGTCCGCGCAAGAATCTCCACGATTTCATCCGTGGTCTGGCTCCATATCCCGCCGCATGGACGCGAATGATAGAGCAGAGCGGAAAACCATCCGACATCAAGATTTTCGCCACATCCCTGAAGGATATCCCCTCCGATATATCGCTCCTCCCCGGCGAAGCTCTCGTCAAGGGGAAGCATCTCTATGCGGGCACAGCCGACGGAGTGCTGGAGATTCTATCGCTCCAGCCGGCAGGCAAGCGCGCCATGGGCGCCGATGCCTTTATCCTCGGGTATCATCCCGCCCGTTTCGAATAAGCCTCCACTCCCCCCTCTCCGAAGTAATCTAAATATTGTCCTAACTCCCCTATCGCAGTAAGGAAAATGGAGAATATATATTCACCCTACAGACCCCTTGACCCGGCCGACGGCGGAACTCCCTCCGCCGACACATCGAAAGATGTGGCCAGGATACTCCTCGACATACTGATGGCCCACGGCGTGCGCGACGCCATATGCTCCCCCGGATCGCGGAACGCCCCCCTGCTCGTGGCCGCCGACGCCAGACCGGCGCTGCGCACAAGAATCGTCACCGATGAACGCTCGGCCGGATTCGTGGCATTGGGCATCGCGCAGGTAAGCCGACGTCCGGTCGTGCTGATATGCACCTCGGGCACCGCTCTGCTCAACTACGCNCCCGCAGTGGCGGAGGCCTACTATCAGGGTCTTCCGCTGATTGTGGTATCGGCCGACCGTCCGCTCGAATGGATAGATCAGGATGATTCCCAGACCCTGCGCCAGCCCGAGGCTTTGCGCAACTTCGTCAAGGGGAGCTATGATATCTCCGATCGAGAAGCCGGCGACCGTCCCGGATGGTATGACACACGCATAGCCAACGATGCCATGCTGACGGCACTCGCACCGAAACAGGGCCCGGTGCATATTAATGTGCGGCTCTCTCCCCCGCTGGGGGCGACTGTCTCCGGAACTCTGAGCAGTACACCTCGGGTCATACGTCGGATGGGGCCGTCGCAGAAGCCGGAAAAGGATCTTGTGAGGGAACTGGCCAACACGCTTAAGGAGCGACGCGTGATGATAGTGGCCGGATTCCTGCCCCCCGATGCCCGTCTCAACCGGGCCATGACCCGTATGCGCGCCCATGACAATGTGGTCGTGATGGCCGAGACTCTGTCGAATCTTCATCTTCCGGTGGAGGATTATTCCATCGATTCCGTGTTATGCACCCTGCGGGATGAAGATGCCGAAGCATATCATCCGGATGTGGTCATCTCTATCGGAGGGGCTCTCGTGTCAAGAATGCTGAAGGAATATCTCCGGCTCCGGGCAGGNTCACCGGGATTCGAGCATTGGTCGGTCGGTTTCAACCATACGACCGTCGACTGCTTTCAGGCCCTGACACTCCGCATTGAGTGTGATCCGGGCTATTTCCTCAGCGCGCTCTCCCCCGAACTTGCGCGTGCAAGACGCGCCCTCTCCAAAGCCCCCAACGGCAGAAANCCCGAATCGCCGGCTGTNTACTGTGAATTATGGCATAACGCAAGAATCAAGGCTATCGGGCGTGTGATGCACGAAGGCGCCACCGCCGGATGGAGCGACTTCCGGGCATTCCGCGCGATTCTCTCCCTGATGCCTCCGAAGGTGAATCTCTTCCTGTCGAACGGCACATCCGTGCGCTACGCTCAGATCCTATCCTTCTATCGCCGTCCTCATGCCGAATACTGCAACAGAGGCGTCTCCGGAATCGACGGATCGACATCTACGGCGGCAGGGGGTGCGCTGGCTTATAACGGAGATACGGTGCTCGTGACTGGCGATATGTCGTTCGCCTACGATCTCTCGGCCCTTCAGACGATGAAGGCCATCGGATCGGAACTCAAGATTATCGTGATCGACAATGGCGGAGGGGGTATCTTCCGGTTTATCAATTCGACCTCCGACCTCGCCTGCCGCGAGCGTTACTTCTGTGCCGACCCCGATGCCCCGATAGCCGCTCTGGCGGGTGCCTACGGTATGGGTTACCTGCACGCCGCCACGGAAGAGGANCTCTACGACGCGCTGCAACTCTTTTTCAANGCTCGCGGAGCGGTGATACTNGAGATAACCACTCCTCCGGCCGAAAGCGCCGAGGTGCTTCGGGAAATTCTCACCCCATCCCCGGCCGACTCCACGAAGCGACCGGATAACAAAACTTCTAAAACATCACATTTAANATAATTATAAGCAAAATGTCCTGGGAAACCATCAAGGAATACACCGATATCCTCTTCGAAAAGAGAGAGGGAGTCGCCAAAATCACAATCAACCGTCCGAAAGTCTACAACGCCTTTCGTCCGCTGACGAATCAGGAGATGCTCGACGCGATGCGCATCTGCCGTGAGGATAATTCAATAAGAGTCGTCATCCTTACCGGCGCCGGCGACAAGGCCTTCTGCTCCGGAGGCGACCAGCATTACAAGGGCCACGGCGGATATATCGACGAGGATGGCACGCCGCGTCTCAACGTGCTCGACCTGCACAANGCCATTCGCTCCCTGCCGAAACCCGTCATCGCNATGGTCAACGGCTATTCCATCGGCGGGGGCAACGTGCTCAACGTCGTCTGCGACCTCTCGATCGCATCGGAGAACGCCCGCTTCGGGCAGACNGGACCGAAGGTAGGCAGTTTCGACGCCGGATTCGGCTCATCCTATCTGGCGCGCTGCGTAGGCCAGAAGAAAGCTCGCGAAATCTGGTTCCTTTGCCGACAGTATACCGCCAAGGAGGCTCTGGAGATGGGTATGGTCAANGCCGTAGTTCCCTTCGACCGCCTTGAGGAGGAGACGATGGAATGGTGTCGCGACATCATGAAGCGGTCACCTCTTGCGATACGCATGATCAAACGCGCTCTCAATGCCGAACTCGACGGCCAGCATGGCCTGATGGAATTCGCGGGAGACGCCACTCTGATGTATTATCTGATGGATGAGGCACAGGAGGGNAAAAACGCGTTCCTCGAGAAGCGCGACCCGGACTTCGACCAATTTCCGATGTTCCCATGAGGTTGGCGATATGTCCATATATGCTCCGGTTCCGCGAACCGGCGGGCACTTCTCGCGGCATCCTGACAGAGAAGCCCACATATCTGTTGAAACTCTGGGACGAACGCGATCCGGAGGTCTACGGTCTCGGCGAGGCAGCCGTCTTTCCGGGGCTGTCACCCGAGGCCGACCATAGATATGAGTATAAACTGATAGAGCTTTTGGCCAATATAGCGATAGGCCGCCCGACGGATCTCTCGCGCCATTCGTCGATTCAGTTCGGTCTTGAGCAGGCTCTCCGCGACTTCTCCTCCGGAGGACGCCGCCGATACTTCGATTCCCCCTTCACCNGGGGGGAGAGCGAAATCGAGATCAACGGCCTCGTATGGATGGGCGACCGCGAGGAGATGCATCGCCGGATGGAGGAGAAACTCCGGCAGGGTTTCAGCTGCATCAAGTTCAAGATCGGTGCCATAGCGTGGGAGGAGGAGCTATCGCTGCTGCGCGAACTCCGATCCCGATATGATGCCGACCGACTGACAATNCGTGTCGATGCCAACGGCGCATTCTCGATGGACAATGTTTTCCCGGTGCTGAAACAATTGGCCGACCTTGATGTCCATTCTATCGAGCAGCCAATCCCCGCCGGGAACGCGGAATTGATGAAATTCATCTGCGAAGTGTCGCCTGTGGCGATAGCCCTCGACGAGGAACTTATCGGCATCCCGACTCATGAGCAACGCCAACAGCTTCTCGATTTCATCCGCCCTGCGTATGTCGTGCTGAAACCTGCTCTTTGCGGCGGATTCTCCGGAGCTGAGGATTGGATCGGAATCGCCGGTGAAGTCGGGGCCGGATGGTGGATTACCTCNGCTNTGGAATCCAACGTCGGACTGAACGCAATCGCACAGTTCACCGGCAGTCTCGACACGTCGTTGCCACAGGGTCTCGGGACGGGGGGACTATTCACCAATAACTTCCGTCTCCCCATAACTCTCGACGGTGCCCGAATGCGGTTCATGCCCGACGCGCCCCTTGACCGCAAGCAATTCGATGAACTCGACTGGAAAGCATGACCTACGAAGAATTTATAGCCGAGTGGGCATCCCCCTCAGACCGATGCCGGGTCCGCACCTCCGGCTCCACCGGCACTCCCAAGGAAATCCTGCTTCCTAAGGATCTGATGATCCGGAGCGCGAAACGCACGAACACCTTTTTCCGCCTCGGCGCCGGGGCTCATATACATTCCTGCATAGCCGCCGATTTCATCGGCGGAAAGATGATGGCCGTGCGCGCATCAGTCGGTGAGCTGACGTTGACGTGGGAATCCCCCTCAAGCCGACCGGAGGTTCTGACCCGATTCGAGGGACGACTTCCGGCGCTCGTGGCCCTTGTGCCTGCACAGATGCCATTTATTCTTGACCATCTGCCGGAGGAGGGATGCGGCGACACGGTGTGGCTGCTCGGAGGTTCGGCGATCGACCCCGGCCTGCGACAACGCATCACCGAAGCCGGCATCAACGCATGGGAGACGTATGGTATGACCGAGACCGCCTCCCACATCGCGTTGCGCCGTGTCTCCGATGGCGACAGCCGGTTCAGTCCGCTCCCCGATGTCGTTCTCAGCCTGACTTCCGAAGGGTGCCTCGTGATCGAACAGTATGGGGAGAGAATCGTCACCAACGATCTCGCGGATCTCGCGGCGGATGGCACTTTCCGGATCCTTGGTCGCGCCGACAACGTCATCATTACCGGTGGACGCAAGGTAAATCCGGAAAAGGTGGAGGCCACTCTCAACGATGCGCTGCGCCCATTCGGCGTTGAGGAGGTGATGCTCATCGGCGAGGCGGATGAGAAATGGGGAAGCCGGCTCGTGCTCCTGATGACGACCNGGGATGGACACGATGATTCCGCGACCCTGATCGCCAAGGCCGGGGATGCTGCCCGCAACCACCTTGACCGACATGAGGTACCCAAGGAATACAGAATCGTCGGATCCCTCCCCCGCACACCCAACGGCAAACTGAAACGCCGTGGCTGACACCGCCGCCATCTCCGCCACCCCTTCTACTGCGCCCGTGGTCAGGGAGGGAGAGTTGTCATATGACGATTTTCACCCGTTCGGATGATACTTTTCGGCTGAAAGGTTGCACATCTCGATTAAATGTTGTAAATTTGTGTTTAATAACATTATTTTGACCACGGGGAGGCACTGTAAGCCCATATGGGTTTGATTATCAACCAATAACGAAACGTAATCCTTTCCGTCGGGATAAGTAGGCGATTATGATCAAGAAAAGTACCTTCGAGCAGATAATCAGTCAGGATATGTCGGAGATGTGGAATGCCCTCACCCCCGAGCAGAAGCGTATCGTGACCGAGAATTTCACCATCCAGAATTTTAAGAAAAATCAGATCATATATGCTGAGAAGGAGGCTCCGGAGATGCTCTGGTGTCTGCTCAAGGGGAAGGTGAAGATGTACAAGAGCGGTATCGGGGAGCGAGTGCAGATACTTCGTCTCTACCGCCCGGTGCAATATTTCGGCTATCGCGCATATTTCGCCGGCGAACCCTATGTATCCAGCGCCATGGCCTTCGAGCCGTCGACCCTCGGCATGCTTCCGATGGATATCGTGGAGAGTCTCATCCGGCAGAATAATGATCTGGCGATGTTTTTCATCCATGAGCTATCGCGTAATCTGGGAGGCTCCGACACGAAAATCGTCAATCTCACCCAGAAGCATATACGTGGCCGACTGGCCGACTCTCTTCTTTTGCTTATGGAGAACTATGGCCTGGAGGATGACGGCATGACCCTCAAGATTTATATGAGCCGTGAGGATCTGGCCAACCTGTCGAACATGACGACATCCAACGCCATCCGCACGCTGACGGCCTTCATGACGGAGAAACTCATCATCGTCGACGGACGCAAAATCAAGGTGCTCAATGAGCCTCAGCTACGCAAGATTTCAAAATTCGGCTAAAGATACTTCACCTATATAAAAATAAGGGGGGAGGATAACCGCGACCGGTTCTCCTCCCCTACTTCATTTGTCAAACCTTAACTTAAGCCACACGCTGACGGGTGCGGGCGGGAGTCTTCTCCGCAGGAGCGGATTCGATGATCCCGGCCCGGAAGAGAGATTGCCCGACACGCTGCTTGAAATCACGCAGGCAGAGCCAGCGGCGCGCCTTGACGGCCTTCGCGTTGACAGCGGCAGTCTTGCCGTTGTCGCGGTAGGCNGGAATCGCGAGAGCGATCTCGACATCGGTCTTNCCGGCGAGATAAGTCATGCGAAGAATTGTCGCTGCCGTCTCGGGCATTGAATCCAGCTCGCGGTGCATGATCTCCAACACCTCCGGATCCCGTTCCAGAAACAGATTGTCGGAGTCGTCGGGAATCTCGCTCAGTTTCTCATCGGAGATGGAGCGGGCGCGCAGTGAGAGTTCGTCGCCCTCCTCCTCCGTAGTCTCGTCGATCGAGACATTGCGTGAGACACTGCGCCAACGCTTGCTTGCCAGATTGAAGCCGATGCGCATGATATAACCCTGCCATGCGGTGTCGGCCGGCACTCGGCCCTCCTTCATGTTCTTGTGGATGGCGAGAAAGATATCCTGATAGATATCCTCCGCGTCATCAAGACTCATGCCCGTGCCTCTATAGCGGTTGAGGAGGGATGAGGTGAAGATGGGAAGGAGGTTGAAATACCACTCCTTCACTACCTCTNCATAGGAGGATTCGGTCAAGATGGCCGGCTTCGTAGATGTCATTTGCTTGGCGGTGTTCATAATGGAATAGGATGTCATATGAAGTTTTTCGTTTGGCGTTTTTGGCGGTGTTTGATTTTTACACCACAAAATTACCTCATTTTATCCACATGCGAATTAAATCTGCAATGTTTCGGTCAAATGTCCCGAATTATGCCCATTTCTCTCCGCAATGTTTGCTCCACCCCACCCCTGGACTCCGCATTCACACCGCAGTCAGCTTCAGCTGACTGCCGCGAGCTATCCCGCGCGCTTGTTGCGGCAAGAGGATGGCCGAGACGGGTGAGGTATTCTACCGCACACCCTACCCGGTTGTAGCCGATGAAACGGCAGATGGATTCGGTCAGACGCCCGAACTTCCGATAGAACAGATTGAACATCAGATAGGCCGAACGGTTGGCCGACGGCATGCGCCGGAATATGTTACGCAGCGAATAGACCTCCCGATAGACCCGCAGGTAGCCTTCCCGAAGTTGGTCGGGAGTCATACCGGCAGGATTGAAGACGACTTCGCTTGTCGTGTATAGAGTCTGGTCATCGGAAGTGATGCGTCCGCTATCGCGCATTTCCCGATACTGGCGAGTGCCCGGATAAGGGGTGAGGATATGTGATGTGACGGTTTCNATTTTATTTCGCACGATCCAATCNATCGTGTGGCGGAATGTCTCGGGAGTGTCNCCGTCGAGTCCGAACACGAAACTTGCGTTGACCATGATGCCATGTCGGTGGATTTCCGCCACAAGACGCTCATATTTCGAGATTGAGTTCTGATATTTGCTCGATGAATCGATCGATTCCTGACTCAGACTCTCAAGCCCGATGAAGAGGGAGGTGCATCCCGTATCGCGCATGAGGTCAAGCATGCCGGGGATGTCGGCCACATTCGCACTAACGGCCGCCTGCCATTTCAATCCTAACGGCCTTATGGTTTCGAGGAACTCCCGTGTCCAGGCCGGATTGCCTATGAAGTTATCGTCGATAAACATTATGTGCCGACGGTTGAGGAACTTGATTTCATTCACGACATCGGCCACGGGGCGGTTGACGTAGGAATCGCGGATATTCGCGCAACTGTTGTAGCAGAAACTGCATTTGAAGGGACAGCCGCGACTTGTGGAGACGACATTGACGTAGAGATATTTTCCGGTATCCATCAGGTCATAGGCGGGTCCGACGATTTTTTCCGGGGGGAGACTGACACACCGGTATTCCGGACNAAGCTCCCCCTTCGTAAGATCGCTGATNATATCGGGCCATGTACCCTCCGCGAATCCTATTGAGAGAGCGTCGAAGTGTCCGCGGGCTGACTCNGGACAACCGGTTATCTGGATACCGCCGGCCACGACCGGTATTCCCCTGCTGCGGTAGCGGCGTGCAATCTCGATTGNGCGCGGGAGGGTATCGACNGTGACAGTGATACCGACGATGTCGGTCGGCATCTCGTAATCAATCTCCTCCACATTCTCATTGAAGAAAGTGAGGTCATTGCCATTTCTGACCACTGAAGCCACCGTATAGAGTCCGAGTGAGGGGGCCATGCGGGTCTTGAGGGTAGTATCCATCGGTCGCATCCGCATGAGCGGCTGTATGAGGGTAATTTTCATATCTATCAGTTAAAGGTGTCGGATATTAATACCGCCGCCCACCGGAAGGTAAACATTAATTGCCAAACCATTTGCGGAGCAGGACGAGTTGCGGATATGTGGAGCTTTGCCAATACCAATCGGTGTCATTGTCGGCCAGCAGACTGAAATCCACATTTTCATCGAGATCGCTCTCCAGATTACGGAGGGCCTCGTCGCGACTGCCGCCCCCTATCAGCATCTCCATATCAAGATCATCCAGCCCGTAGGCATAGAATCGTCCCTGCATATCGCCATCGGGACGACTCGTCAGATAACTGCCGTAAATTTCCTCCAGATTCTTGATCATCTTTTCTCGCGACAGCTGCTTATGTCCGGTGGCGCGGGATGCGCCGTAAAGTGGATAAAAGCACGAGGATATCATGTCAGCAGTGACGGCACGATAGAGCCATCTGTCGCGAATAAGTCTCCGACCGCATTCCATTGACAGGAAGTTCTCAAAGATGTCAATATGGCGCGTGGCCTCACGGTTAGCACGGACATTACGTCCTTTACCGCGCGTAATGCCGGCAAAGGCAGATTTGCCGAGTCCGCCGATGCCCGTTTTTCCGGTATAGACCGCGCGCAGGGCATCAAGACAATACGTCGTCAGCTGCAGCAGGTCGCGCCTGTTGTTGACCGTCGGCAACACTTCCGTAGCCCATGAGAATGTGCCGTTGCCATAAAAGAGCCGGCGCGCGAGACGGCGCGTCACGCTCCGCATGACTTCGAGAGACACCCGCTCGGCATCGCGACCGCGCCTTGACGAACGTATGCGGCGGATGGTGGCGGAGTCAAGAATCGTACACCGATCCACCTCCCTTTGAAAACTCTTGACCCATTTGCGTGAGAGGGTAATATCGGAGCCATGAATGTCGAATCCGAGAAAAGTGAACGACTCGCCGGCCCGGATGTCAACGGTTTTACGATCGTTCAACATCAGCCCCATCTTGGATAGATATCCACGCATCACCTCAGTGGCGGCTTCATAATCAGCACCGATATAAAGAATATCATCTGAATAACGCACATATAAACCACCACGCGCTGACATCTCCTCATCAAGACCGAAGAGCAACACATTGGCCAACCAGGCGGACACCGCACTCCCCTGCTTTATGCCGAAATAGTTCTCATCATATACACGCCGCCGAGAGTCGTAATAGGTATCGGAATCATAGTAATGGTGAAGNAGATCCATCACCGATGACCGGCCATACCGACGTTCCACTTCAGAGAGGGCACGATGAATATGCTCGCGCTTTACGGAGTCAAAATATTTATGGATATCAAATTTTCTGCCGACAATGGCATCTGCATCCCTGCCCGACAAGCACGAGATTTCGGCCGATATATCCTTCACGACCTGCCCGATCCCGATACCCGACTGATATGAGCGGCAGGCAGGATGAATCATGTCAGACGTATGACGCATCAACCATTTGTAGATGACGTTGAGCAACATACGATCCAACGGGTCATTTATGAGAAACAGCCTCTCGGATCCGTCATCCTTCAGCCGATAACCCGTNTGAGGCGGACGTATACNATATTCTCCCTCGCCGATGTTGATGCACAGCTCGGCACGCTCATGCGGATCCGCCAATCGCTCAAGTATATCGCGCGGGATATGCTTTTCGATACCATGGGCTATCACCTCATCCCACAGTCCGGGGTCGAGGAAAATTGATTCAAGAATATGATCACGCATGAGAGATATGAGGAATCTGATATAACTTCAAAAGAAAAAAAATCCGGTCACGATAATTCGGGGCATTACTTTAGCGAATTAAATATCGAGAGTATCGCCCGTTATTCGTACGACGCAGGAGCACGAACAACTGCGAGGCTATCGATTCAGACATATCATCCTGACCGGAGGNGGCGTGCCCGCGCCTTATATTATGAAAATTCAGGATTCTCCCATATATTTTTTATAATCAAACAATCCGGATTCGAAAAAAGTGGAATCACAGAATCTAAGTAGCCGGTAACCGGTCATCTCCTCAGCCTTCCCATTGATATAGGAAATAGATTCATCCCTATCCATTTGCCGGCCCGCATCATCCGCAGGCCGCAGACCGAGCACCTTGACCATAGTCATCATCGCGCTATAGGCTCCATCCCCAATATATGCATTTACGAATGATTCGGGTATAACATATGAGTGCAATTCGCGACGGCGATTCATTCTCGCCCGGTCATACCGCTCGATGGCATCGGCTATCTCCCTGGGATCGGATAAAGAGGGAAACCGGGTGAGGATATCAATACACACTTCTCGGTCGAGTCCACGCGAAGCCTTACCCACGAGACTGAAATCCCATTTCATGACATCGTAGGCCACATCCTTTGTCCACCAGCGGGCACGTTCAGTCTTACCATCGGAATACGCGATAGCGCGGTAGTTACGTTTCATCAGATTCCATACATCAAACCGACCATGTACGGAGGCATTATATTTAGCCCGGATTGAGGATTCGAATNGATCGATGCTGAAAACCATTCTATCTCTTGACTTTACAAATCCCATATGCACCATCTGCGGAAGAATCCAGCTTCGCCCGATACGGAGATTACGGATATACTCAGTCTCGCTTACCTGTTGGCGTAAGCCTGAAAGATCATATCCATTTTTTCTCTCAGTATTTCTCCCGCATTCTCCGGGTGAACTTTCGGCATGTACCAATTGGTCCAAGGCAGAAGTTTGATTGCGTCTAACACGAGGAGACAAAGGCTTAGTAGTCGCCGGTACAAATTCCTCCTGAGGAGCCACGTCCTCTTCCTTACCAAATAATCTTCTGAACAGTCTGTTTATTCCCATATTATTAGTTCGGTAGTCTGAATAAATTACAAAGATAATAAACCCTCGGCAACCGACCCTCTACCCGGAGGGATGATTTATGAAATACCCGTTTTAATTTACGAACCGACTGCGGCGCTATTGACATAACCGGGGTAGAGATCTACAATCGTTTTTGTCACACGGGGATATATCTCGCGTATCTCGTCGTTTTTAAAGCCCGCTGCCTTCAGCAGCAGACTGAAACAATCTATATACAGGAGTAAATCACCGAACAGGATTTCCTTGTTTCGGCCCAGATGCTCCATAACGACCGCCATCAATCCGCCAATATGGCGGTCAAGCTCTGTCTCAGCTTCATTCATCTTTGACATGGCGAGGAGCTGCATACGGCAGTCGGCCATAAATTTATCAAGCGACTCCCCTCTGACAGCCGCCATAAGCTCGATGCCGCCTGATATGAATTCCGTGGGACAAAATTCACTTGTCGCTACTATCCCATCCTGATAAGGGACCTCCACCACATAGGAGCGCGGACTTCCGAGTATTTCCGAATCGAAGTTTAGTCTGAGTTTTTCCATAAGCACAACTATTGTTTAACTTTCATTGAGAAATACCGCTTCCACCGGATTGGTAAACACTCTTTTAAGGATATATTTCAATCGAGGGATGCTGGATGCTCTGGAATATGCCCCGATTCTTATAAGCCTTGTCGCTGAAGCTTTTCCGCCAGCGGCTGAAATCCGCATCACTTTTAAGTAGCAGGGATATATAGAAGGAAAGGGAGCCATATATCTTACCGCTTGGAGCCTTATACTCGATATTCCGCTCATTTTCCCGGCAGGCGGTCACGACAGTAAGGGTCGCGCCTTTGGAAAATTCCTTAGGCGACTTGACAGTTATTCTTCCGGGAGGGGTAAAAGCATGGCTGGTGCCCCGGATATATCTGATAAGGTCGGGATCGATATCGGTCATCTCATCCTTCTGGATTCCCCTGCTGAAGCAGGCATCCACGGCCACAAACAGCTCTCCCCCGCTACCCAGCTTACGCTTGACGGCATCAAGCAGCGGACAGAGTTCATCATCTATCAGATGGTATTGACCGGTATACGTGCCGTTCATCTTCCGGCTGTCGCGGCAAGCGTCATACGGAATAATCGACTCATCATATTTTTTGGAGGGACCCTCATCATGATTATCATCCCGGATTGGCTGACCATGCCCTGAAAAATGAAAATACACCCTATCTCCGGGCTGACATCTTTTTGCAAGGGAGGTCAACTCCTCTACTATCCGGGCTTTTGTAGCCTGTTCGTTGGTCAGGACGACTATATCACCGAAACCCCGTTTTCTCAGTAAAGGCGATAATAATGCCACGTCGTTATCTCCATGAATGAGGGTCCATCCGGTTTTCATCCGGTCATACTTCCCTATGCCGACAAGCAATGCCCTGTCAGTGGCCAGTCCCGGCATCACCGAGAACGCCAACAGGAGTATCATCATGAGTTTTCTGATCACTGTTTCAATTGATTGAGAATCTTCTTACATTGAGCCGCAAACTCCTCATCATCGGCGAAGCGAACAGAGAGGTCAGTCAATATCTCCACGGCCTTTTTCCGGTCATGGGCCTTCAGATAAGCCATAGCGAGGCGCATGCCGGCATCCTCCCGGGCCTGTATGTCATCTGTCGGTGCCTTTTGATAGGCCTCTTCAAGAGCAGCTATATCCACAAGCCCGTCGACGGAAGTCGAGTAATCCGATCCCCTGTCAGAATCCGGTATATAATTATAGGCCACGATTACATCGTCGAGATTATCCATTGCCGACCTATGGACACTGATTACAGAGAAAATACCTGCTACAAGAATTGCCGCGACCGAGGCTACCCAGACCCATCTCTCACGCAGTGGATTCCGCCGCAGCGGGACCGTTGTGGAGGCGCGCCCGATAATACGCATCAGATCCTCCTCCGAAATCTTCTTCATGGCATGCCCGAACTCTACATTCTCCTGTTCAGCTTCCCGGCATATCCCCTGCAGGGTAAAGAGATGTATACGGAAATCCGTCGCGAAGCCTTTATCATCCTGCAGTCGCCTATCGAAATCCCGGCGCTCCCTCTCACTCAATTTATCCTCGATATATCGATCGAAAAGTTCTATATTGTTATCCATTCCGTTTCCACTTTTCAGGTTTGTCATCTATAATCCCCGCATTGAAGAGCGCGAGTTTAACCCTATACACCAGATCTCGCATACAGAGCCATCTCCGCGCCTTGACCGCCTTGGCGTTGGCGGCGACAGATTTCCCGTTATCCCGATATGGAGCCAATTCTTCAGCAATTTCGGCGTCCGTCATATCACCGAAATATGAATTGCGAATGATAGAAGCGCAAGGTTCCGGAGTGTGAATCAATTCCTCACCTAACAGGGCCTGCGCCTCCGGATCAGTGTAGAGATTCGTTTCACACTCCTCAGCGGGCAAGTCTTTAAGCAGATCGTGAATCTTTTTAGCTTTTGCAGNAAACTTCTCTCCATCCTCNGNNTCNGTNTCATCCANNGANTCCTGCTTCCCGATTCGCCGATACTTCTTGCTTGCCATATTCAGACCTACNCGAATAATGTAATTGCGCCAGTCGCAATCCGCCCCGATCCTTCCCTCCGCGATGTTCTGATGAATCGCGATNAATACATCCTGATAAATATTCTCGGCATCGGCGAGCCGCATATTGGTCTGTTTATATCTATCCATGAGAAAATCCGTNAAGTTCGGTCGCAACCTCACGTACCATCTCCTGACAATCTCTTCGTAGGTTTCTTCCATTTCCATGCAGGTTATTTCAACTNTTNTTTTATGAGTCCTCCCTTGTAGCCGGTCTGTCACTCGATGAGTATGAANGATGACCATATTTCAGGGTTGTCNGGGAGTTCGAGNCGCAACCANCGTTGCGCACTCTGAAAAGACTCATATANACTAATACCCTGTGNANCTTTTTCGTAAAAAGCATCCATGAACTGAGAGGTCCAGTAGTCNTCGACTTTTGAGAGCGTNCATATGAGTTTCTTGGTGCCGGCTATGCGGAAAGCCCGTTGCAGNCCCCACACNCCGTCNCTGTCAATCTCGCCGAGACCGCTNTCGCAGGCCGAAAGCACGACGAGATTGAGATTCGGGAAAGACATCAATTCGATCTCCTCCGCCGTCAGGATGTCATCCTCATCGCTATCCACAGTTTCAGTATGCCACCATATATTTCCTTGGCGTAAGATCAGGCCGGCAATGGATTGCTTACCGGCCGCCAACATTCGGCAGGCAATCCNATAATCTTCCGACTCCGGCTTGTCGGCAGCCTCCTCAAGATCATAACGNTCGCGAAAGACTCCATGCGTGGAAATATGCAGGGTCGAAATATCAGATCCGTTCAGTTTTTTCACATGCCTCTCGGTCGNTTCATCGTTATATAACACGATGACATGACGTGGAGACATATGCTCCATTATCAGATTTTTCTCAANCTCCGTCTCCGGCAAATCCACCCAACTGCCTCTTGAGGCATCGGCTCCCGGATACAGAGGAGAGTTATGGTCGGCCACCGCTACGATAGCCACAGAATCTCCTATNGTGACGTCGGGAGATACATCTGCAAGATGAAACACTCGATGCAGCTTCACCACATCATTGATCGCGTTATCTGAAATAAGNGAAAACTCTATCGGANTAGCATTCAAATCACCGTCNGNNGAGAAATATATCTTGTCATATCCCACCATATTTAGTGCCAACCGATTCCAGATAATTTCCCCTATATTTTCCGGATATCCGTCACTGAGCGAGACAATGTCTANATACNCAGGCTCCTTGCGCGCAGACCAAACNAAGGCTCCCAACATNTGTTGCTTCCCCTCCCNNAATTCTATGAAATCCACTGCCANGGCATCCTTCGGCATGGCGGAAGATATTTCTTCGANTCNGCAATCTATGCGCTCAAGCAGATTTCCGCGATTAGCGAAAGATGCCGAGAGACGTTGCTCAAGCGNTTCCATCTCCTCTTTCGCCGCTTCAGCCGCCTGCCTGTCNCCCCGCATTACGGCATCATTACGCATTTCACCTAACCTTCCGATTCTCTCGATCATCAGAGCATTCTCGGGTATGGATTTGATAATATCNGAGAGGGCTGTGGAGGTGCGGAACAGCAGACTTTTCCTGAACAGGTTCAGCTCGG
This sequence comes from Bacteroides sp., assembly GCA_014801595.1. Taxonomy (GTDB): domain Bacteria; phylum Bacteroidota; class Bacteroidia; order Bacteroidales; family Muribaculaceae; genus Lepagella. The sequence goes on along the minus strand of JAAVDV010000025.1, from coordinate 63,890 downwards.
CCGCGTTGTATAGAGCACGTGGATTCCCAGTCAATTTCAGTTGCGATTCAATTGCTTCATCGCAGAATTCCAGCCAATTGTGACGTGCAGACGGTGTCAGGTTNCGCATATATGAAACTATTACACGCTTGGTATACATATTGATAGTGTCGGATAACTCCGCCATCCGCGAATCACCACATTGGGTATATGCAAGGGCTAATCTCCGGTGCAGCCTAATTCTCTGCGAGTCGAGCATATCCTTGTTCATCAGGTTCTCCAATATCCCTGCAGCTTCACGCGGTTGGCCGACCGCCAGAAAATAGTCAGCCTTAAGAAGTAAATATCTTNCACTGACAAACTCAATCTTTTCCAAACCATCACAGAAGAACAGCAATATTTCTCCGGCCTCCTCCGGACGATCTGAGGCAAGATATTTCTCCGCCAGATCAAGCGCAATCGGCAAGTCAGCTTCATCCAGCCCATATTTCTGGGCTCCCGCTAAAATATCGTTATACATTTCGATCGCCAGATCTTCAAATCCGAAATTAAAGGTACATTCCGCTAATCTTCTTCCGATGGATCTCTCAAGTCTCGTAGAATATTTCAAAGGATTCCCCAAAAGATTCGCACAATAATAATAATACCCCACAGCCTTAAGCTCATCGAGTTCCTCATTCATAGCATAGTCGCCTCTCTGAAGCGCGATAGCAGCTATCCACTCCAACTGATTCTTATCCGGATCAAATTCGTTCTGAGCATAATCAAGCGCACGGTCAAGGCACTCGATCGCGCCCTGATGATCTGAATCAAGCAGAAGCCGATATTTCAGCTGCATCATAAGAATTTTTTCCTCTGCAGGAGCATATTCGATAAACGACTCACACTTCTCAATTTCTACCAAGGCCTGAGTCGGCTCACCAAGTTTATCATAATACTGTGCCAGTTCATAACTAACCTTGAACAGTACCTCACATTCCTCCTCATGCGACAACTGTCGTAACTTAGGCACGAGCCTTTCCAACTTATTCATCAGATCGCCGCCATTCGCCCTCTGGCCTGACACGATTGACATTATCTCCGCCTTGAGAGACAGGACCTTATTCGGGGCCGTGCGGGAAGCACCATAATATAGCTTCATAGCCATTGTATCCAAAGCAGCCTCCTCCATATACCTTGCTGATTGATACATTAGTTCGTAGGCATCGTCGGAATATGGAGAGATTGAATGAGTGACAGCTTGATAGAATACACTCAGGAGTTTGATATTACCTCTGATTTCAGGCAACATCCGAGTAATCATGATATTCAGGCATTCATGGCTGTCGCGGCCGAATACAGAATCCGCGATATGTATAGCGTCCCCCAGATAAGCCAATCTCTCCATTTTGTCGTCACCCTCTTGTTCCCCGGCACCATAGGCGTTGATCAATCTCTGTATGTCAGCCCGGGCCTTAGTTGCTGCAGAGGAATCCGGCGAATTAACCTGTACAATTCCTCCACGCATTTTTACATATTCCCGTTTTATCGCATTTGCAGGCGACTCCAAGCCTATATATGCTGCCATAATCAAAATGAAGCATATCAATCCGGCCCACTTTTCTATTCTACGCTTTTCCATATCCCATAATTAATCAGAATTATCTAATAGATCTTGGAATATATCTCATAGGTAGTTAATTTGATTAATGTGCAAATATAATCAATTTTAGATAAAATCCAAAGGAATAATCTGCTTATTTCAGATAAAATCCAAGGGAATAATCTGCTTATTTCAGACAAAATCCAAGGGAATAATCCGCTTATTTCAGATAAAATCCAAGGGAATAACGGATTCAATGCAGTAAATCAATGATTTACTGCATTGAATCCGGGTTTTACGGCTATGGCTCAGAATTTCTTTACATACCACACTCCTCCCGCCAACAGATATAAACTGCCGTCAACCTCTCTTATGCTATCGAACCTGCATGGCACGATTTCTTCGCCGGATGGATAAAGCGCGCCGAGTTTGCCGTCAAGCATCACCTCTATCCATTGAACATGATGAAAAGAATCATCGTAAATAGGCTCTACGAGGTAACTGCCATCCAGATTCATCCAGCCGGACTTACCGTTGAGCACCACATATATCTCACCGGCAGCACTAAATCGAACTTTTTCTCGCAATTAGTTGTAGCATATTAAAGATTTGATTAAATTTGCAAATAAAAGAAAGGATGTAATTTATGACACAACCAATAATAATCACCGAACCTTCCCAGAAGACTCTCAAATTGTTTGAAGCTATGAGAAATCACAAGCATAAACAGCTGGAGAAGATGAAGGAAATGGAAAGAGGGATATTCTCGATCAAAGTATAGTATGGATTTTTCCTTCGACATAGAGAATGAAAAGGGCGATCACATTCTGGTCGCTCTTTCTAATTATGATCATACAATCATATCTGCAGTCACGGATGATCCGGATGCATTGGAGCTTTGTTTTTATGACGTTTCATTGGTCAGGAAATCAGGCACTGGTATGGTTGGCTATAAGGTCCTTATGAGTATTGCCCGCATACTCGCAGATTTCCTACAACAGCAAGAGGCTGCGGTGCTGTGTTTCTATTGTGATGGAGTCAATGAGGTTTACAGACACCACATGGATGTTCCTCCTCAACAATATAGAAGTCAACTCTTTTCACGTATGTTCGATATGTATGTACGTAAATTCCATAAGGACGGGGTTGTCAATTATCCTGTAGTAATTGTGGATGAGAATCCTTGGAAATCACAATTCGCACATTTCATATGTAGAGACTCGCATCTTGAAATAATCAAACGAGTAAGAGAAATATTGATGGTGAAATAGAAGATTCACTGGGCAGTTACAAGATTGATTACGACAATATCTCCTTTGCGTTCTAACGTATTTTATGAAGAGTAGCAATCTCCTCTTTTCTGTCATAAAATTTCATAGGCATAATTTGCAAATAGAAACCACGGTTTCAGAAACCGTGGTTTCTATTTGCAAATTACTATAATAATTTTACTTGAGCAAGAAGCCGAAAGGATTTTATCTTATCACCTCCGGATTTATAATATCAGCAGCACGGGGAGGAATACATCTTTAAGAGTCCTTTATTCTTTCCGATTTCCAAACAATCGGTTATCCCGTAATAGAACGCCAATCCGCCATATAGCAACATGGTACCCGCCACAAATCCGGCAATGTATGATCCCTGTAATGTCAAGACAACCCCGGAAATAAAAGTGATGATGCCAAGAATGGAAGTGATGACAGCTATAATCATAGAGACGTTCTGGAAGATTCCGAAATGACTCGGCTTATCCTCAAGATAGCTTTTGACTCCGCCCGAGGTCATAGCCTCATAATACGTCGGATAATCATAATTCAGATCATCGCAAGCTACGTTCATACATTCCTCCGCCGTTGGATTGTCGGTAATCTTCGAGATGAGCTGAGAATACTTCACAGTTCTCATCACGCTTCCTAAGGCTATATACCCAAAAATCAACATCAGGAGCCAATCCTTACCATCTGTAACTAAGACGCAGTACAACAGAACAAGAGTATTTAACACAAGATAACATGCTCCGATCAAGGAAAGTCTTCTCATCCCTTTAAGCCGTTTTAAGAACGCGTTGACATCGCCTTCAAACACTTCACTGAGCATCGGCATTTCGCGCAACTTCTTCTCAAACTCCAATATCGGAGACATAGTGGAGTTAAGAATACGGTTCAACACAATCATCGCGCCTAAGGCCACGAAGAAAGATATACCGTTCGGTACACCGACGATATCCAGAATTGGATAAATCAATATCCAAAAAAGAAAATAAAAGCTCGTTCTCATATATACGTTCTCTAAGTTAGTTTATTTTATCCCATAAGTAAGTTTTTACGACTTTCTTATTATAGATCGGCTATAAGAGATTGGAAACGTGCAATTTGCCAAGCCATTACTTTTATATCTATCTCATTCGGGCAACAACCGACCATTCCATAATTTACCCCCACTACATCATCTTCCTTTACACTAATCCAGGACTTAAGAAACATGATACCGGGAATATCCGGTTCCTTAAAGGAGGGAAAACTGAATTCTCCAAGGAAAGTCAAGATATCTTTGATAGTCTCCTGGGTTTCCACCTTATAAAACTTAGTTGAGAATGCCATCCATAGAGTTGGACAAGAATCAATCGTGATGAATGAAATTCCTACGGGATTATCTCCCATAAATCTCTCATCGCCATTCGTAGCTGCTTCACGAAGAATATCCAGTTTAGCGCAGGCTGGCTCCCCGACCTCTGTAGAGATAGCGTCTGTCGGACCGAACAATAATACTTCTGTCGATAGAGCTCCGGTAACAGATCTGGATTTGTAGATATCCATTAATTTCTCAAGTTGAATATTCAACCCCGTCCTTCCCGCATATGGCTGCATATTCATGGTCGGAAACCCATCTCTGGTATCATAGCCATATATCGGAAGACATTTTGTGGCCCCCCATAAATGCTTGTAATCATCCTCTGCTCCTACCAACGGGACTATAGTCCTGATTGCAAAAGAGTCCTCTTGGTACATACCTATTCCAGAAAGTTCTCTTGCAAAGGGGCGTGCTCCCATCTGCAAGAATGGAAAATCAGATTCCAGAAACATACAGTATTGGTTATACATATATGATTCACCGGCGAATGGATACATCGCTGTCGTGACATATGCCACATCAGGTTGATACAAAGCATATTCTATTGCGACGATATCTGGAGCATTACCTCTCTCTATACTTAAAATCACACGTCGCACCCCTCCACATATTTCATCTTCAAGCCTTGTAACTCCTTTGTTATCCAGAATCCGATCTATCAGAGATGAGACGTATTTATCAGACTTCATCGGAGGTAACAACTGCGCATTGTTCCTGACATCATCCATCCATTCCTTAATCTCAGCCTCTGAGAAGTCGGAGATATTGGTTTTAAACGAACGGATATTATTTTTCTTTCTAAATGGAACATCGAGATTGACCGCTGCCTCATGAAGAAAAAATCTTTCAGCGCCTACATATGTCGGAAGTACCGTCATAAGAAGCGATAATAAAATCATACGAAGATAAGAATGTTGTATATGACTCATTATACCAAATTTTATGGGTTATTAAATAGATCTATCGCTCTGCTATACTCGTTACCAAATTTCTCAGGACATTGAGAAGACAGTAATAAATCATGATGTAGTTAATAAATAAAGAAAATTCTCTACAAAGATACACTTTTTATTGGCTGCAGACCCAACAAAGATATATTAATGGATAAATAGATATGATTAATTGATAAAATCCCCACTTAGAGGGATATAAAACGTCCAAAAATAACATAAATAGCAAATAGCAATCACCGCAGAAAAAAACGGTAATTGCTATTTATACCTTTCATGGTATAATTCAACGCCGAATCAGGCTACGGAGTACTCTGTGGCCGTATTTGCCAAAGCTGTTGTCAAAAGTGAAGCGAAATTAGATAGTTCCGAAATTTTCTTGGTGAGGTCGCTACGCTTCACATAAAGATTATTCTGTTGCCTCAACAGATTGTCGTAGTCAGGAAACTCTCTGCGGAATACATCCATATCAATATTTCGGCCACCATTAAGTGCTTTCCTGCGGTTTATCTCAGCAATCAAGTCACTCATCCGACCATTGATAGGAATTAGTTCTCGATCAATCAGATTTCTATCAGCAGAAAGGCCATTTATGCGGATATTTATCCGCTCCAAGCCCTCCCGTATCTCCGGCAGAAGAGTCTGGTTAAGCTCATAGATGCGATCTATATGGCGACGTATCTCAGGCAGGGATTCAGCGAATCGCTCAAGGCTACCCACAAACTCCAAAGCACTCATAATCTTCTCAACCTTGAATAACAAAGCTGTCTCTTCCTGAAAGCACTGCATACGGATAATCTCATTGGCAAGCATACGACGGACAGTGTGCACATGTTGCTTAACCTCTATATTACTGATGGTATTAAGATGAGCAATCGGATTATTGTTAATCTTCTCCAGACCCTCCATCATTTTACGAACATTGGTGAGCACGTATCGACGGAGAAACTCCTCCTCCGAAAGTACTGAAGCCTCTCTGACAAAATTAGCAACATAGTCCAAGGCTACTTCCCAGCTTACCCGAGTGGTATCGAACGACTCGGTCGCACGGATGAGATCAGTCATATCGGCATAATAATAATCCACTAATTTATTATAGGATAAGATCGGGAGACCCTTATACTGCACCTCCGTCAGGAAGTAGGATGCACTGCCATAGCCGAAATTCGTACGCACACGGATATTTATATCCGCGTTAATCTTGTAAAGGAAATTAGTCCAGCCGATAGTCTCGGTAGAATACATCTTCACATTCTCCAGCTTTTTCAGTTTACTGAGAGTAGCCGTATATTGCAGAGCCTCGATCCAGCGCATGATTCGCTTGTACAACTCCATTTTCTGCTCATACTTAACACTCTTTACTGCCTCATTCTCTTTTTGACGAGATAATTCCTCCAATTGGATATCGAGACTATTACCATAGATTCGCTCACATTCAGACTTCGCTTTCTGAGCAGCCACTTCCCATTGATAATTCATTTTCTCCATAGTCATAACCTTCGGCCATGCAACTGAAAATTCCGACTTGGACAATCTGCCGGCACGCTGATTGTAATTGTATGGAGCCATGTAGTCAAACGGTCTTGACTCCGACCTGTCGCCGAATATAGCGATAAAAGTCGCCATGAGATCCTGCACACTTTTTGACTCATCAGCAACAATTCTCTTCATTGCCGATGTGCAACCCGATATTTTTTTAATAGGAACATTCACCACTTCAAGATTTCCGTCAATCTCCTGAAGAGTGACGATATAATCACGGTCAATTTTCTTTTCATCAGGATTTTCTGTGAAGTAACGCATAGTAAATAAAGTAAGAAGTGTATTATAGTCTTTGGTGATTTCGTGTCAGGAAGTAATCCTACCGGGGACCCTTTCTCAACGATTTACGATGCAAAATTACATACTTCTTATTCTACTTCTAAAAAACTGCAATATTATACTTATTTGTCGATGTAAAGGAAGTTCATCTTCTGCAACATTGCAGAAGATGAGTCAGATAATTAGTTGACGAAGCATTTGTGCAGTAGGACGAGTCAAAGCGCACCATCCCCGGAGGAATTATTTATGAAATACCCGTTTTAATTTACGAACCAACTGCGGCGCATTCATTCCGGAAGCTGAAGATCGGATAATGCCGATAAGGAGTAATCTGCTTATTTCAGATAAAATCCAAGGGAATAAGCCGCTTATTTCAGACAAAATCCAAAGGAATAATCCACTTATTTCAGATAAAATCCAAGGGAATAATCGCCACGTTTCAGATAAAATCCAAGGGAATAACGGATTCAATGCAGTAAATCATTGATTTACTGCATTGAATCCGGATTATACGGCTATGGCTCAGAATTTCTTTACATACCACACGCCTCCCGCCAGAAGATATAAACTGCCGTCAACCTCTCTTATGCAATCGAACCTGCATGGCACGATTTCTTCGCCGGATGGATAAAGCGCGCCGAGTTTGCCGTCAAGCATCACCTCTATCCAGCGAACATGATGAAAAGAATCATCGTAAATAGGCTCTACGAGGTAACTGCCATCCAAATTCATCCAGCCGGACTTACCGTTGAGCACCACATATGCGAACTCTCTGTGAAAAAAATTAGCCGCCCTGTCGAATATAGGAGGTATCACGAATATACCCTCCTTATTGATGAATCCAACTTTTCCATTAACCGTTACGGCAGCTACTCCTGTCCAGAAAGATTCCGCATATTCATACATGGGGGGAATCAGATAAGAACCATCTTCGAGGAGATATCCATACAAACCGTCGATCGATACACAGGCCGTTCCCTCCCGAAAGTTTCTTGCACTGTCAAAAATCGGAGGGATGATCCATTTACCCTCCATATCTACAAAACCGGATTTCCCATTCCCGCTTCTTGTTCTAAGTTTCTTTTCCATATAAATGAATACCGTACGACCGGCAAAGGTAAAGATGACCCGGATGCATTGGAGCTTTGTTTTTATGACGTTTCATTGGTCAGGAAATCAGGACCTGTCTGATAGACGTTTTGAATTTTCAAAGAAATCGATTAACTTTACCACATAAATATTCAAAGTAATGAAACAGGTAGTCGTAACATTAGAACAAGGAGCGGACGCATCCCTTATAACTCTTATACTGGAGAATATCAAAGGTGTTGTACGCACATCAATGAGGGATTATAGCGAGGACCACGTCCAAGAGGATTCAGAAACTACTGAATGGATCAAAAAAATGAAAAACCTGAGTAACAGTGTGAATCCATCCGTGATAGATATGGAAGACGAACGTACCAAATACCTCATGTCAAAATGAAACGTATATTTCTTGATACCAGTTTTATCAGCACAGGAATTTCTGGATAGATATCGCCCTTAGCTCTTTATTCCAAGATGTCGCGAGGGACTTCAGAATTTCATGGGCACAATTTGTAAATATACTGTAATAATTCCACCTGAGCAAGAGGCCGAAGAGATTTCTCATATCATCTGTCAACGTCGGTTGAATCTGCCGATTTCCGCTGCTATGGCATCGCGTTCGGCAAGACTCAAAGAGGCGGTGCCGTATCGGGCCAACATGTAGGGAATATCGCGCAATGTGCCGATAAACCCCGGATTTCCCGTAATCCGCAGACGAGTCATGAAGGAATAGACCACAATCGAACGTAATGCGCCGACATAGGACCTTATAACCGGTAGATTATCCCTAAGAAATCGCAAATGATATTCGTTTTGGTCAACAGGATTTCTCATCCAATATGACATTCCAAGTACACGCCTGTGAATCTTGGGACCTAACGCCGCCCCGGACACCTCACCGAGAAAAGTCTTGGTTTCTACGACGAATACCCCTTTCGGGGAGATGATAAGGTGATCTATCTGACACGATTGTCTCCCATTATGGAAATACAGATTATTAAAGATAATCGAATCTTTAGGAGCCGTGAATTTCAATACCAACCGTACCAGCATCTCTCCTGCCCATCCTTTGGTCGGAGAGCACACGAGCAATAACAGGCATATACATCCTATTCCGGCCAATCCTCCCGATAACAGCAAAAATCCATTCATAGCAATATACATATATAAATCAGTCATACTTCAGGATAATATACCTCGGCAAGCAAAAGGTAAACCATCGGTGCTTGGCCCATAGGAATTCAATAGAACTTTTGTCCATAATTCAATAGGGATTTTTGTCCATAGAACCAAAGACCATAGGGCTTACGCGACAAACGCCGTTTCTTCCGTGGAGCTTGATCATCGCGGAGGAATCTGCTCATCCTGAGGTGTAAACCGATAGTTTACGGGTAGGAGAAAATAACAGTTAACCGGTTCTCCACCAATACGACCGGGCAGCCATAGAGGCATGTTCCTGACAACACGAATAGCCTCCTCATCAAGATCGGAGCGCACACCATGAACAACTGTAGGATCACACACTCTCCCCAGTAGATCGACAACAAACCGAACAACTACACGTCCTTCGATTTTATCTTTAAGAGCCTGTTCAGGATAACGAATTTCGTTGCATAGATACGATATCAACGCTTGCTGTCCACCTATGAATTCAGGGAGTTCCTCTATATGATCGAAAATCTCACCCTTTACATCATCCTGCGATTTTTCAACGTCAGCCTTTGACGTAAAATCGGGATCATAGACTTCATATTTTTCATCCGGATCAATGACAAGTACTTCATCCGCGTACACATTCTCTGCCTCCAGATCCACATTAAAGCTAAAGGGCAAGACAGCCAACGCGATTATCAACTTACAAATATTCATATCATTTACACTCACATAATTCATATGGAGTCAAGGATTACTACTATTATAATGGGAAGTTTTTGAACATAAAGATATAAATATTAACCGATAATAATTCTGAAACATAGAAGAAGGTCTAAGTCGTTTGTCAAATATGGATTGGAAGATGTTGCAACCATCCTCATGCGACCAACTCATACCCCAAATTCAATGTCTTCATATATTTGTCATATACCTAAAAGACAGGTATAATTCAATATACACCATTATTGAACTGTAGGCGGATTATAATTTGCGACACACCATTTCACGTAATGGTCGAGATACATGGTAGTATCCATAACTATATCGAAACCAATTGATCCCATCTCCACCATACGATCAACATGCTCTGAAGTTATTTCATAGTCAAGTACATCCATGGCATTCATCATGGCTCGTGAAAGCTCGCAAATCGGCCTTAGTTTCGCTTTGAAGCTTTTACCTATAGCCTTCTTGTCATCAGGCATCAATTTAATATGCCAGGTAGAAAATCGTCTGTACATTTCCTCATTCATATGGGGACCGACTTTTTGGAATTCACTCAACTTACTCAGACTGCACATCGTATCGCACATCGCCTCGTACCATTCTATGAACTCAGCTATAGAATCAGCATGAGTCTTCCTGATGTCGGTTGCCGACAGCAACTTAGAATCTATAAGCACAGACTCAGGTATGCTAGCTTTTGAAGTCCCGGAAGCATGCCAGATGGAAAATCCAAACCCTAAAACAATGCAAACAACTGCAGTCAAAATAAAATATTTCATATATAAGATTTTACAATAGTTCAGTAAAATTTGAGGTCGCTCAGTTACAGCTAAGCTGCTAATTGAGTCAACAGATGATTTATCTTCTGAATTATTTTGAGATGCGGAGATTGTCCGTCAGTCAAAATAATTGTTGAGGCGATATAAGCCTCAAACATAAGGCGTTTGAACTGCGCCACCGACAGATCGGGATAATCTTTCCTTATGACCTCCTTGCATACATTGAGAGCCATGAAGGAAAGATTGAAAGCAAAGTCAAGTCTGGCTTTATCACGCGTCTGCCGGGATTCTCCTCCATGTAATAATACTTACGTAGGATGGTACAGGTTTGGAGACATGCTCGTTGGAGACATCCTCATTCGAATTCTTAAGGTAACTATTACCGACAGAGGATAGCCGTTAAGACTAACCTCTGTCGAATAACCTATAGCATCAAGCAGCCTCTCCTACCTGATGTTCCCCTAAATATGCATGAATCTTTTCTACTGCACTCTCTACAAACGAGAGGAGATCATCAGATTGACTACGTTTAGCCTGCAAGTTATATCTTAGATCTACGAGCTCCCGATATTCATTATGCGCAGCCAGCAGCCTTTCGTTAGTCATAGACATTTTGAGACGGAGACATACTGAATGAAGATATTTCAACATAACCGGACGATTGCGTTTAGCTGACCAGTCTTCTTGGCTTCCATGCCAGCGATAGAGTCTGTCGAATATTCTCATAAGGGGATTGGCAGCAAGCACATCAAGTTCGTCGTCTATATTCCGAATTCGATCCGTCAGCATACTTAGAGATCTTTCAGAATAGGACAGGTATCTATTCAAAATTACCTCCATCTTCTCCACATAAGTCTCCGGATTAACCTGTGCGGGCAACTCGCGAATATTTCGGATAAAGTCGATTGAGCCTTTGACTTTCTCAGCCTTCATGCGTATTAGATCATCTTCCCTGATTCTCTCATATTTCGGGGGAAAGGCATAATATTCCTCGGCAGTTATTATATTATTCAGGCCTATTACCATCTTATCCAGATGGTTTACAAGCCATTCGAATATCTTATGCTCTTTCTTCTCAACGACAGCATTATAGAATGAGATGGCATCGTTCATCATAGGTATCCAGGAATCATAGCTTACTTTATAATCATAGGTATATCTCATAATATCAGAATAATTGGCATACCTATATTCCACAAACTTGCTATATGGAGTCAGTTGTAGTCCCTTGTAGAAGAACCTACTCATGAGATAGCTACTGTTACCATAACCGAAGTTCGAGGCGATACGGAAGGAAATGTCTCCGTTGAAATCCCATTTGAACTCCTTCCAGCCTCCTTGACGGTGAGATATGGCCACCACATTGTCATCCTGCAAAATATGATTGATAGTCTCAGCATATGCGAATGCAAGACGGCGATCGTCTCTTTCATATCTCAGGCTCTCTCGATCACGTCGATCATAGGGGGAGAGACAGTATAGAACGGAGCAGTAGGCCGCCTCAAGATGAGTTGAGAACTGGAAGAACTCGCATAGTTCCTTGTCAGTTGGCTCATGTGAGAGCTCTACNGGGAAAGTCTTCATAGTGAGCTGACCCTCACCGTTCTTGATCACTGCATAGATGTACTCACCGTAGATTGTAGTAGCCATAAGTGGACAACTTAGTAAAGTTAATATTTAGATTCACATAGTCGGAATGACTCTTGCCAAATTCCGGGGACAAAGTTACCACCATTCCCATCAATCCGAAAATTTCTGCAACGTTATAGCTGTCGACACTTAGTTTTTGCTTGACCGGACCTGCAATGTTGCAAACCCCACTTGAAAAGGCCTTACCTATGGTCTACATCTAAGCTTATCATAGTTCCTCTTAAGAAAATGCGGAANCCGGAAGTAATCCGTTAAGATGTTAAAATGGTTGTAAGAGATCCTTTGAACCTCACTCNTAATGATACCATTCCCCACATAAAGGTAAACATCTCTGNATTGTACAGTGGNATCTACNCTCTCCTTAAAGNTCTCTGNTCAGCCAAACTGTTGCGCTGTAAATCAATACGATGATATTTATTATCGTGTTGAGAATGGACGCACCGTAAGATAGGGGTAGAATATATGCACATACAGCCCATGTCGCTAACGGTACACCAATCGCGATCCATATGAATATTTCAGAGAACTGTTCTCCTCTTTTCTCNGCCAACCATCCGAAAAGAAGATTGAANGNCAATGCGACAAGGTTATATGTCAGGATCTGCGATGAGTAAAGGCCTTGGATTGTCATTGTATCAATATCCTGAAAAGACTCATAGATATTATAAGCACACCAACCACCGCCTAAATANACTACCAACGAAATAATAATTGCTAATACTATTGCCATAAGTACTAATTAGTTTAAATNTTAATACATCGGGAAATTCAATGACATTTTCTCCATCAATTTNTGGTAAACCTTAGTATTTTCATCGTTCGCAGGTGCCCAATATATGAAAGTCGGATAATTATATCCATCACGTGCCACACGCATATAATACATACTATTTCCCACATAACCTGTTCTTACAGCCCAACTATCTGTAGCTCTCTTGTAAGAATACGGATACTCCCCTGTGAATTGGTTTACCAACTCTTCCGGTGTGGTGTTTCCATTATCAGGAGAGAGGACTCCAAAACAAATATATGATTCTCCATTATCATAAATATTCCAACCCTCCTCAGGTACATAATTAGCTTCAGCCAGATATTTCGGCACATACATTCGATATTTATAGCCAGCCTCAACTTGTTTTATTACGCAATCCGTAGAAATAGATGGTACCCCATAATCATATCTAACAGTACCAGCAGTATCAACCGCTTCAGCCTCTACTATCTCGATCTTTTCGACAAAATCAGAGGAATCAACAGCACATGTGCTATCAGTCACCGGGGTATTCGTACTGTGACCGGAATTACACTGAGAAACAGTTAAAGCTATCACAATACCGAGTATCACAACCACACCCAAGAATATCCACATAATTGCTTTACCTGCACTTCCGGGATTTTTACCCACAGTAGGTTGTGGCACAACCGTTGGAGGAGGCGTTCCTCCTCCATTTGACCCGATTGGGGGCTGACCAATCAGACGAGTACTCTCATCATCCGGAACTGTCGAACCTCCTCTTCTTTCATCTGAAGAAGCGGTATTCCCATTATTCAATGAGAATAGGAATTCATCGATTGACTCTACCCGTTGGGCCTTGCCCGGTCTCATGGCCGTTTCGATGGCATTTCTGACAGCAGGATTCAAGTAGGAGGGCAATTGAATAACATCGGTGACAAGTTCCGTTGCAGCAGGTGGAACCTTGCCCGTCAAAAGGAAGTAAAGAGTGGCTCCGAGGGAATAGACATCCGTCTGCGGTGAGAATGTGGTCAGACCGGCCGGATTGTACATTTCCAGCGGGGAATAACCCGAGCTGACACCCTGCATGAGGGTCGATGTGGCGTCGCCGTGGATGTCGTACTGCTTCGAGAGGCCGAAGTCGATAAGGATCGGCATGTCGTCGCTGCGGCGCACGACGATATTGGCCGGCTTGACATCGAAGTGCGTCATGTTGCGGCCGTGTATGTAGCTCAAGGTCTCCCCCACTTTCCTGATGTAGCCTACAGCCCGTGCCTCCGGCATCGCGCCATCGCGCTTCATCATCTCGTTGAGATTCTCCCCCTCGATATAGTCCATGACATAATACGCCGTGCCGTTCTCCTCGAAAATATCATGGATTTTCACGATTCCCGGATGATCGAGAGCCGCGATATTTCGCGCCTCTTTAAGGAACCGCTTCTTAAGACGCTCAAGAAGTTCGGAATTACCCCCGGTGAAGGATGTGATGGCCCGGGTGGTCTCATCTCGTCCGCAGAAATCCTTCGGGAANAANTCCTTGATNGCCACCNTACGCCCGAGAGCNACATTCTCGGCAAGATATGTGATTCCGAATCCTCCCTGCCCGAGGACANGGAGNATCCGGAANTTACCNTTCTGTAATTCNGTATTAGACTGAAGTTGCATCGTNTGATTGATCCTGAGTTTCTGGTTCTTTACTATTAATTTTCTCTTCGGCGGCGTTTCCCTCTGATTGGATAGCGGCGGTACCGACCTGCTCGGCAGATGACTCCTGCTGAGTCATNTCCGGCTTGAGCTGATCAAGCTGCTCATAAACCGGCTGAGCTTCCGACGCTTTAAAACAGAAGAACCATACAATCAGGCATGTAGCCAGAATCGCTACAAGTATATCAATCATCAACACGACGGAAATCTTGCGTGCCACNTTTCGTTGCTCCACAGTCGGTTCAATAGCAGTTTCCCCGACCTCAGATGAGGCANCCGGNACNTTGGAGATAGNNTNACCGATATTCTCNACGTTGGCGAGCAANACATCACGGGCAGACGATGCCAAAGGAATATTCACCTTATCGACCGGAATNAGCCAACAGGAGAAATTNTCNCGCGTACGCCCTTCGCACACCCTTCTTATCTCTCTCAGTTTGTCGNTATCATTGCGNTAAATTGCCAAAATTTCGCAGAGCCTTTCATTCGTCAGTTGCTCCAGAATTCCATCGCAGCAAATAAANAAATAATCACCCTCCCTGATATCATCAAATTGATAGACATCAGCTTTATATCGTTTGTCAAGTGGTTGCATGGCCCGGGTGATGACATTCTTCTGAGGGAAATCACGCGCCTCCTCCTCCGTCAGTTCGCCGGCTTTGAGCAGATCATTGACCAATGAATGGTCAGACGANTGATAAAGTATNCCGCCGCTACCTAACTTCGGGTTATANAGGGATGGACGNATATGGTAGATGCGGCTNTCNCCGATNTGTGCCACCAGATANGAATTCTCATTGAGACATAGACACGCCATCGTCGTGCCCGGTTTCTTAAAAGATCCCGAGCCGATNCCGTCAAGAGCTTCGTAAGCTTTCTCCAGTCCCGCTTCAAACGTNGGGATATCGACCTCATTGCATGAGGAGAGGAACTCGCCCAATGCCTCGGCGGCAGTACGGCTCGCGACCTCGCCGTTGTCNTGGCCACCCATTCCGTCGCATAAGATGAATGTGCGTGTGGCAGCCGAAGCCTTCTGCGGAAAAAGATAATCCTCCTGATTATCCTTTCTTCCGATCTCGGAGAACGAGAGAGGTTGGCGGATACTAATCATATTTCTTTCGTCATTAAAGTTTATATGAGACGCGTAGCCTCTTCAGAATTTGATTCAAGCACTATATCTGTCGTGCCGAGAGTCAGCGTATCCCCAAATTTAAGAATCAATATATCCCCTCTGTTGATGGGTTTGCCGTTAAGCTTCACTATATTGGTGGAGTTGATTTCCACCAACCGATGCTCGTAGCCGCCGGGCTTCTTCACCACATCGATCTGCACATGGCGTCGGCTCATATACATATCGGTGCTTATCTTGATGTCGGCTGTTCCTGTCTGAGCCCTTCGGCCGATGACATTGCTCCCCGGGTTGAGCCATTGCACTTCACCGGTGGACTTGACGCGTATCTGACCTATATCAAGCGTTGAGGTCGGGGGTATCACAAGCTGCGTCGGCATCTCGTCTGCACCCTGTCCTCCACGAGCGTTCGCTCCGCTCTGATAGACACTCGCGTTCGCCTTGAAATGACACTTGGGACACTCCACCACCATATTCTGGTAGCCCGGCACCTCATTGAAGGAGAGTTGCTGACGGCATTCCGGGCAAACTATGAAAATCTTTCCCATCAGACACTCATTATAGAATCCGCATCATTGATATAATCCGGCATATCATCGTTGGCGGCATAATAGCCACCGGCCTGAGCTGCCTGCGTCTCAAGCAAATCATTGACATGGATACCAGCTTCTGAGATATCATGCAATTCCTCAGGCTGAATATACCCGTCCCGGTTATCATCATGCACAAGGCAATCCATTGTTCCGCTATTATCCACGTCTACAAGCAATGCATGATCACCCTGACATTCCACGACAGCGATGTTCATAATCTCACCATCGGTTGTCTGAACTGCCTGCACGCCCAGCACATGAATTTCATTATCTACGGGTTCCGCAGAGATCATTTCAGTATTATGCGCCACTTCCTGCACGTGCATCGGCTCTGCATGAGATTCAGCGACACCGGCATAGTGCGGCGTATCATTGTGTTGGGTGGAGAGGGAGGGATGACTCGGAGCGACTTCATTGACACGGGCCTGATAATCCGCACGTTCCTGAGCCGACATGTCATTCCATTCAGCAGCGGTATATGTTCCGTAGAGCCGTCCTTCATACTCGAAGACTCCACCTGCCCCCACCTGTGAGCGGGCCTGAGCGAAGGCATCGTTGAAATTATCGGCTTCAACATGAGCGTATCTCACCCCCTCATCGTTCGCGAGTATCACCTGTTCCTCCGCCGGCGTTTCGACTGTGGCTTCCGGTGACTCCTCGGGCTTTTCCACATCAAGAATCGGATCTTCGTTTTTAGCGGCGGTTGCCGTAACAGCCGCCCCTACGGCAGCTCCGGCGACGGCGCCACCGGCGGCGTACATCGCTGCATCAAATGATTTCCCCTGTGCCTTCTTCCCTTTAGCGGAAGCTGCTGATGTATTCTGCTGTGCCGGGGCAGCTTTCTGTGTATTTCCGGTTGTCTCATTAAGGAGACGTGTCGTTTCGTCGTTCATATGTGTTCGGTTTTTTATTTACAAAGATATACTTGATTATTCCGGTATGCAACTATTACCAGACTTGTTTGACAAAATCCTTAATTTGATTGAGGAAATTATCTCATCACCAAACGTATGGGTGCAGTTTTTTATACGATATCAAATCAGGAATATCGGAGGATTCAGTTAGCGATATTACCAGAACCCTCGGTTAATCCTACATGATGAAGGGAAAGCTTCGTATCCAATTTCGGTCACCGAACTTGGGATCGTGACGCCTGTAAGGGATCTGCAACCAAAGAAAGCAAACTTCCCAATTTCGGTCACCGAACTCGGAATTGTCACGCTCGTAAGGGAACTGCAATCTGAGAAAGCACCCTTTTCGATAGTCTTCACCGAACTCGGGATCGTGACGCTTGTAAGAGAACTGCAACCATTGAAAGCAAACCCTCCAATTGAGGTCACCGAACTCGGGATCGTGATGCCTGTAAGAGAACTGCAACCAGAGAAAGCCTTATCTCCAATTGAGGTCACCGAACTCGGGATCGTGATGCCTGTAAGAGAACTGCAACCATTGAAAGCCAACCCTCCAATTGAGGTCACCGAACTCGGGATCGTGACGCTTCTAAGTGAACTGCAACCAGAGAAAACACTCCCTCCAATTGAGGTCACCGAACTCGGGATCGTGACGCTTCTAAGTGAACTGCAACCAGAGAAAGCCAACCCTCCAATTGAGGTCACCGAACTCGGGATCGTGACGCTTGTAAGAGAACGGCAACCATTGAAAGCCCACCCTCCAATTGAGGTCACCGAACTCGGGATCGTGACGCTTGTAAGAGAACTGCAACCAGAGAAAGCCCACCCTCCAATTGAGGTCACCGAACTCGGGATCGTGACGCTTCTAAGTGAACTGCAACCAGAGAAAGCGCCCTCCGCGATAGTCGTCACCGAACCCGGGATCGTCACGCTCGTAAGGGAACTGCATTTATAGAAAGCATACTTTCCGATAGTCGTCACCGGACAGAAACCATTGCCTATCCATAATTTAGAGGGAAGTGCTAAATTGATGATTGCAGTGTTAGTTCCGATGACTTTTAGATATCGAGAGTCTCCTTGTATAATCTCATATTTGATACCATTCTTATAAACATAACCTCCCTTTACTTCTGCATAATAGTTGATATATCCATAGCAACCAAAAGCTGCCAAAAGACTCATAATACAAGCTATCCCCACCAGCCACATAAATCGACGGCGTTTTTGACGGCTATATCGATTTCTTTTAGTTTTTCCGGTTTTACCGCCCGTCTGCCGCCCAAAATTCTTCATCCATTCATCAACAGATCTCGGACGATTGGATTCGACCGGTTCCATAGCTTTTTTAATAGCCCCGTCAAGACGTTTGTTAGCGATGGGAGACAAGTGGGATCGCTGACTTAGCAAATCAGTGGCTGTCGGAGGGACCCGACCCGCCAGCAGATAGTATAAGGTAGCACCAAGAGAATATATATCTGTCTGTGGAGCAAACGCAGTTATAGTATCCGTGTTATACATCTCAATCGGTGAATAACCGGAACTAATTCCTTGCATCAACGTAGAAGTAGCATCCCCATTGGAATCATACTGCTTCGATAGCCCGAAGTCTATAAGTATAGGCATGTCATCGCTACTCCTAATCATTATATTGGCGGGCTTGATATCGAAGTGGGTCATCTTGCGCGAATGAAGATAGCTTAACGCCATCCCTATCTTTCGGATATAATCAACCGCTCGTTTTTCCGGCAAAGCCCCTTCACGCTTTACAATATCATTGAGATTTTCCCCCTCGATATAATCCATCACATAGTAAGCCGTACCATTCTCCTCGAAAATATCGTGTATTTTTACAATACCGGGATTGTCAAGATTGGATAGGTTACGTGCTTCTTTTATAAAACGAGCCTTAAGTCGCGCCAACAACTCCGATTTATTCTGACTGAATGAAGTTATAGCCAACGTCTCATCCCTATCACAGAAATCCTTCGGAAAAAACTCCTTGATAGCAACTTTTTTTCCCAGAATGCTATGCTCTGCAAGATAAGTAATACCGAATCCTCCCTGCCCGAGAACACGGAGAATCCTGTACTTGCCCGATTGAAGAGTTTTGTTTAATGTGAGTTGCGTATTGACCATTAGAATAACATTAGTTGAAAAGAACAATCATAACCAAGACTATACATCTACCCTTCCCCTCATCTCTACAAACTTTGCTGCTAAAATCCCATATATTTCAAGGAGTTTTCTGAATACAAATTCTCTTATATTCTCATAATCTTCCTCAGATATTGGTATTCCGTAAGATATCGATTCATCACTCCGATAAATTGATACTCCGTGGTTTGCTAAATCTATTCTTTCATACTTTCCATTTTGCCGATGATTAATAACCTCAAAGGAACAATCATCTTTAATTAGATAAACATATTGATATTTATTAACCTTCAACATACGACATCTACTCTTCTTCACATATTTTATCTGAAGCAGTATATCAAAATAATCCTCTAAAAAATTCTCAAGTTTTCGCATGCATAGGAGTCCAGTTTCTGTATCAATTGGAATATAATTTATGGTCTCCATTGGTTCCTTTGTTCTCACTAAATTTTTCGTATACCACAATATGTATGGATCTATTTTAATGATTGTATGTTTGTAGCCCTCTGGTTCCCATTGAAAGCTATACGACCCAAGAAATTCAGGACAATATTCTTCCCTAACAAGTTCAAACAATTGATCCCTCTCTCTTAAGTAAAATTTTGAATCGTAAAACGATGTTTTTTCCATATTATTAATCATTATCAAGCAAAAGCTACATACCCAAAAATAATCTTATTATAGTTTACCACCTTGAAGAGTAGATTCTTTTTATAGGTAGATCTATAAACATTTAGCACTTGAAATTATTTTTATAAACTACCATCATTCATATTATTCCTTCAGTTACTTGTCTTACTGGATGATGGAGCTTTTATCCCAATACTTTGTTGTAGGGGCCGAACAATTCTATTTATTGTGTTAACCAAAGTTACCCTATCTCCTAAATCTCCAAATCTTCCAAATACAGGATTAACCTCCAACTCCATGTCAGAAATTGTTTTGAGATTCCTCAATTGTGCATCTGTTAGATAATTCCAATGAATAGAAAGTATGGAATTGACAGTAAACATAATCTTAGCCAGAATGTACTCTGCTTGTTCTCGAGCAGATATCACCACCGGTTTATCATTAGCATTAACATCTTTTGTTTTTGGCATTGATGTCAGTTGCAGAGATGTATTCCAATTTATCGCATTTAACAGAGTTAGCATACTCCAAAATGGGATTATATCTTGAGACGCAATCCTGATTGTATCTATATTCACTTCTGATTTATCCTTCTTATCTAAAATCAATTTCTCTATAAACATAGAAAGCTCAACAACCAATCCCGATAACTCAGACTCAATATATGTATGCCTAACAATTTTATTTCTTATATGTGGAAGTACTGAAGTAAAGAAGTAAAGTATCCAACCAGTTAATATACTATAACATAGTGCCAGCGCACAATGATTCCATCCACACACATTCCGAAATGGGAGTCCTAATATACCAAATTGATACACTAAAATACCCCATACGGTGAATAGAAGTGACAAAAGAGCCAGACCCCATACTCTTATTCTCAAACATAAATTTTGAATAACTGTTCTCACTTGCGCTATCATACTATCACTAAACATCATACTTTCTGAAGCAATATTTACCACCCCTTTACCATCTTTAACAATATTTTATTTTAATACAGGTCGGATTAGATACAAATTATCCTTTATTTCATCAGAAAAGGGAATTAGTCGAGAATACGAGTCTTCATTCATATACTCAACTCCCATTTCATCTTTGAAAGTATCTCCAATGGTGAATTTAAGAGTTGCGATTTTCTGCATTTGATCAGTCTCATTGACAGGTTTCTGCGTTCGATCAGTCTTATTAACAGGTTTCTGCTTAGGCTGCGGTTGCGACTGTTGCGTAGACTGATGTTTTCGCGTAATTGTATTCTGACCAAAGACAGATAATACGCCCAGTACACACAATAGACATATAAATTTCCGCATATTTGTAACTAAATATTTAAACCTACTCCCTATGGATTTCCTCTTATCACTCTACACCCGTAAGGAAAAGCTCCATCTCCGATAGTCGTCACCGAACTCGGGATCGTGATGCTTGTAAGCGAACTGCAACCAGAGAAAGCATGGTATCCAATTTTGGTCACCGAACTCGGGATCGTGACGCTTGTAAGAGAACTGCAATTCATGAAAGCCTTGTCTCCTATTGAGGTCACCGAACTCGGAATCGTTACGCTCGTAAGCGAAATGCAACCAACGAAAGCATCAGTTCCAATTGAGGTCACCGAACTCGGGATCGTGACGCTTGTAAGCGAACTGCAATTCATGAAAGCCTTGTCTCCAATTGAGGTCACCGAACTCGGGATCGTGACGCTTGTAAGCGAAATGCAACCAGAGAAAGCACGCTTTTCAATTGAGGTTACCGATCTCGGGATCGTGACGCTTCTCAGCGAACTGCAATTTTCGAAAGCATCATATCCAATCATGAACACCGAACTCGGGATCGTGACGCTTGTAAGCGAACTGCAACCAGAGAAAGCTCCCCCTCCAATTGAGGTCACCGAACTCGGAATCGTGACGCTTGTAAGCGAACTGCAACCATAGAAAGCACACTCTTCGATATACATCACCGACCTCGGAATCGTTACGCTCGTAAGCGACCTGCAACCCCTAAACGCTTCCATTCCGATGGAATTCACACAAAATGAAACTCCATTAAAATTGATGGTAGAAGGAATCGTAAAATTTTGTAGATTTATCGGTGCTTTTACAATTTCTACTATTTTATTCGATACATTTGATATCTTGTACTCAACTCCCATTTTATCCTTGAAGGTCTCTCCAACGGTAATTGTAGGTGTTCCGGTTTTCTGCGTTCGATCAGACTGATTAAGAGGTTTCTGCTTAGGCTGCTGTTTCGACTGTTGCGTAGACTGATGTTTTCGCGTAATTGTATTCTGACCAAAGACTGATAATACGCTTAGCACGCACAATAAACATATAAATTTCCGCATATTTGTAACTAAATATTTAAACCCCCTCCCTATGGATTTACTCTTATCACTCTACAACCGGCAGGAAATGCATGCTCTCCGATAGTCTTTACCGAACTCGGGATCGTTACGCTCTTAAGCGAACGGCAAATAGAGAAAGCCCGCTCTCCGATAGTCGTCACCGAACCCGGAATCGTCACGCTCGTAAGGGAACTGCAACCAGCGAAAGCATACGCTTTGATAGTCGTCACCGAACTCGGGATCGTCACGCTCGTAAGGGAACCGCAACCAGAGAAAGCATGGTCTTCGATAGTCGTCACCGAACTCGGAATCGTCACGCTCGTAAGGGAACCGCACCCCTCGAAAGCACCCGATCCTATAGTCTTCACAGAACCCGGGATCGTCACGCTCGTAAGGGAACTGCAACCCTCGAAAGCACCCACTCCGATAGCCTTCACCGAAACCGGGATCGTCACGCTCGTAAGGGAACTACAACCGCGGAAAGCCCACCATCCGATAGTCGTCACCGAACCCGGGATCGTCACGCTCGTAAGGGAACTGCAACCNTCGAAAGCATGNNCTTCGATAGTCGTCACCGAACNCGGNATCGTCACGCTCGTAAGGGAACTGCAACTCTCGAAAGCACGCCATTCGATAGTCGTCACCGAACCCGGGATCGTCACGCTCGTAAGGGAACTGCAACCCTCGAAAGCATGCCCTTCGATAGTCGTCACCGAACTCGGAATCGTCACGCTCGTAAGGGAACTACAACCCTCGAAAGCATGCCCTTCTATGGAGGTTACAGTATAATTTACACCATTAACTTTCAGCTGAGATGGAATTTGATAGTGAGTTACAGATTTATTAGCTTTAACTAATTTTAAAGTTTTATCTATCACAGACATAACCCCATATGTTACGCCATCTTGAACAAATCTTTGACCATCTTTAGCCGCGGTACTCTTGGCGGAGGACCCATAAGGTTTAGGAGTTGATTTTGATATTTTTGGGGATGATGTTGTTCCTTTCTGCGTCTGACGCTTTACAGGGGTCTGTCCGTAGTTTATATCCACAAGAGTCAACATAAATATGATTATGAATAGGATTCTTCTCATTTCCAATAATATGTAAATATATTTGTCTATTTAGGTAATCAGACTTCGCTTTCTTGATTGTTACAAGAACTCTTCAATCCGAGGAAGACGACATGAGATGAAGCATCAGTATCTTTAAATTCAGAGTAACCTTGTTCCTTCAATTTCTTCCGAACTTTCTTGGCAACTCCAGCATGAGCACATACCACTCCATAAATTTTATGTCCATCAAGACTAAATTCATCTACATGCTCAGCTACCATAAGATCAATGTCGTTACATGATCCAAAGCAAATATCCGATTTATAATATTCCTTGAATTGAGTGGTACGGATATTATTCAACAAATTTACTATTTCATCCATACCTTTTCCCTCCACATTTTCAATTTGTGTCCGGTCATTAAAGGAACTATCTATATGAGTTAGCATATCCTCTATACAGCTCTTTTTAGTCGCGCATGTGGACTTCTGGGCTTCAAGTATTTCTACCACATCTTCTATCATACCTTTATCCGGTCCGTTAATATCGGCTACGCGATAGTTCTCACTATCAGGCAAATCTAAGGAATTTCTAAAACTGGCTATCTTATACCGATCTCCAGAATTTTTCCCATCCAAAATCTCAACAATATTTTCTTTACTCTCATCAACTCTTATGATGCAAGTATAATTCCATGAGCTATATCCACTGTAATATACATTTATCACATACTTTGCATCAGCTGGTAAATATTCTATTACAAAATGTACTATACCGCTCTTAATCTCCTTTTTCTTAAAGCTCATAAATACATTTCTTTTAATACTCTAATTTATTATTCACCTATTGACTCTACAATAACTCCATTAGAACTAAACCACTTTCCCTTATATGGCTGACTATTCTTAAAAGAACCTTCGAAATACTCGCCGGAAGCTCTATCCGTGTACTTTCCATTTTCATAATGATTGTCATGGAATGTTCCCTCAAATGTATCACCATTGGGAAGAGTGTAGATGGTGTGCCCATCTAACACTCCGGATTTGAATTCCCCTTCGTACGTAGCACCTTCAAACTTTCCATTTTTAAATACGGCCTTACCTATACCATTAGGAATTTTCTTAATTGTTCCGTCGCTTAAGGTATCACGCATTACTTCACCGCTATATACAGCGAAGCCCAATGGTGAGTCCCAACCTAAATCTGCAACAGAATCATTCTCATAAGAATAAATAGCATATTGGCTCTCCTCTTTATTGCTATTTACCTGCCAAATTATGAATCCAAACACCACCAAAACACCAATTATTATCCAAGGAAGGACTTTTGCGGTTTTAGAAGAATTTGGTTGGTTTACTGTATGCTCAGGAATATTTTCATTTTCTTGAGATTTGATATTACTTACTTCATCTCTATTGGAATAAACATCAGGCTGTGAATTCATCGGCTCTACATCCTCTACCAGTACCGTATCCTCAGATGAATCGGAGTTTTCTTGTGTAGAATCATCGGTTTTAAGATGCTTCATAAAAGTTTCTGCCGATTGCGTACGCTGAGATTTCGAGAGCTTCATTGCCTGATTTATGGCATTTTTACTCCGGGATGAAACATTGTCAGGAATAACTAACTCCGCTTCAACTAACTCCGTTACGGGTTGGGGTACGTTACCAGTAAGAAGGTAGTACAGCGTGGCTCCGAGAGAGTAGACATCGGTCTGCGGGGAGAAGGTGGAAATACTTCCGGCATTGTACATCTCAATGGGTGAGTAGCCCTGAGAAACACCCTGCATCAGGGTGGAGGTGGCATCGCCGTGCAGGTCGTATTGTTTGGAGAGACCGAAGTCGATAAGGATGGGGAGATCGTCACTTCTACGCACGACGATGTTGGCCGGTTTCACGTCGAAGTGGGTCATGTTGCGTGAATGAATATACTCCAAAGCGTCACCGACCTTACAAATNTATNCTANNGCCTTGNCTTCCGGNAGNGGTCCATTACGCTTCACCATCTCGTTGAGGTTCTCCCCATCGATGTAGTCCATCACGTAATAGGCGGTGTTNTTCTCCTCAAATATGTCGTGAATCTTGACGATACCGNGATGGTCGAGTTTGGCGATATTCTTGGCCTCTTTCAGAAAACGCGCCTTAAGCTTATTGACGGTCTCGGCATTGTTCTGCGTGCCGAGTGNCAGATGGCTCGTATCGTCACGACCNCAGAAATCNTTCGGAAAGAATTCTTTGATGGCAACAAGGCGATCAAAGAAGACATTCTCCGCAAGATATGTTATGCCGAATCCTCCCTGNCCGAGGACTCGGATAATCCGGAATTTTCCGTTCTGCAATTCAGTATTAGCGTTCAGATGCATAACCCCTATAGTTAAAGAAGATTAGTCTGGATACAAAAATAGGATATTTTATCGCGTAATAAGTGAATCGCGATATGATGTTTGATGAAATGGCGGGATTAATTGACAAACTTAACGNNTGGCGTAACGGACAATCACCAAATCTTCCGGAAACTTTCCCCACATNACAGGATGCTGTCTATCCCCGCTATCCTTTCTGACCATCANGCTGACATAACGGTATAACTCGGCTGCCGTAATCTTACGATCCGCATCGGAATCNGCNGCCCCACCCAATCCACGCAGGAGATGGCGGGTGAAACAACCGTTGGCCTGAAACGCTTTCTCAACCGACATCTCGTTTCCCCGCGAGGAGAGAAACATCATGACGTTACCTGTCTCAGGGTTTCCACCGGATCCTCCGTTACGTATCGCCCCGCTGTTGCAGGCATCGGCGAAGATGAATTTATCAGTGGCATCGGAAGCCTTCATTATCCTCAGCACCTCTTCATANGTCAGTCCATCCTCCGGNCGCCTCATGTCATAGGGACAGAAACCGCCCGGATAACCATGTCCGCTGAAATAGAATATTATCCTATCCCCTCTCTTTGCCCGGCCGAACTGACTCTTCAGACATTGNAGAATCTGNGATTTTGTGGCATACCGGCCGGTGACGGTTATAACATTCGGCGTACCCTTCTTGTAGAACTCCGCCATGGATTTGGCATCCTGTTCCGACTTTACGAGATTCCTAACCTTCGGGTCGGCATAATTGGCTATTCCGACACATACGACATATGTTTCGGCCAACACCTTGCCGACCGGGAGAAGCATCATAAGAAGNACAACCCACAGNGACCTCATTTCACCTCGTATTTACATTTGCAATATGGGCAGNTTTGGAAATTTCGGACAAGCATCTTATAGTTCTTTGCATTGAGAGTATGACCACACTTAGGATTCGGGCATACCCACGCCTCATCAAACTCATCCTGTCGGCGCTGACGTTGCTCGGGAGTTTCGGCATTCTTCATACCGATAAAACTCCAGACATTNCCGAGCACACCCAATACAGGAAGGCNGTAAGCTATCGTCGAGCCTATAAGAATCGAGACCGGAACCGTACACATCGTGAGTATACCGAAGCCTGTACGCGCCAAATTAACCTGCCGCTGTCTGGCCAACATCTCAAGATTCTCGCGGTTGAAATTNTCCCATATGGGTTCAAGATGGGANATATTGAAAGTCTTCACTTTNGGCAACGTATCGGATAACGTCGACTCGNGCGTCGCTGATGCGGCAGATTCTCCGGCAGCTGACTTCCCGGCGGTAGACGCAGATGTNGATGGAGCTCCTATGAGTTCTACCAGCGTNGCGCTGAACGATTGGCCNAGTTGGATGCGGCTGTTCAANGTAGCGGTGGCTGAGATTATATCGCGACCGTCGACTTTTGTTCCTGATTGGCTCAGATTCTCGATTTTATATGTGCCGTCGCCATTATCAGTNACCTTACAGTGTTCACGACTGACGGNTGTATCGGTGATAGGCACTTTCTGTGAGCCTTTACGACCTATTATTATTTCCATTTTATAAAAGTTTACTGAAGATTATCAATATAGAATTGCTTGAGTGATTTGAGTGCTTCGCGTGAAATCGTGAGTTTATGCACCATCCCGCCGCATAGATCCGAGAGAATCAGCAACTGGCGTGGNATNTTGATGCTATGTATGTACCGGCGATTGACGATGTGACGCTTTCCGATACGGATAAACANGGCATCCTCCGAACGCGGACGCCCGTCGAGGATCTGCTCGATGTTGGAGAGGGAGGTGAGGAGGGTGGCGCGGAGGCCGTTGATGAAGATGACGTCGCAGTAGTTGGAGTCGGTCTCGAAGTAGGCGACACGGTCCAGCGGCACGCGGACGAGTTCGTCGCGTGTGTTGAAGTAGAGGGTGTTGTCGGTGGCGCGGAAGCGGCGCATGTCGGGGTTCTGCATCTCGGTAAGATTGAAAGGTTTGGTTATCGTTGAATCGGCGGATCTTCCGACGGATGGCATTTCCGGTGGGCGCGGTTGTCTCGATTGGTTTCGGCTCAGACACAAAAATGCGGGACCGTCGGTTCCGTCATCCTCCATTCAGGTCTTGGCCTACCTAACAAGATGGATGAAAAAACAACAGCCCCGCATCGATCTTGCATATAGTGGTGGTCTCCCCGGGACGACCATGGCGNTCCTCTCCCCCGCCCGGGGGGAAATGGAATCGCATAGGCCGGGGATGACGGCTATACATCAAGTCGAGCGGAGACTATCGTTCGAGCATCCTCATCTCGTTGATTCAGACGGCCAAGTTTGAATGGAGCAGATGTCGGCGATAATCACCTTTTGATATGTGGGAATCCGGGCCGCGAGGGTGACGGGGCTGCCTCCTCCGAGGCTATCGCGTCACGCCGCGCTTGTGAATGGCCGGATTCTAAGTGCAAATTTACTAATTTTCCGCATATCTCAAGGGGCTGTTGTCAGCTTTTCCTATCAATGATACCAATGGGAGCGGAAAGGTAAACATTTTTTCCGGCAACCGTCGCAGGGNNGGCTNCCGGAAATCATTACGCTTTGGTGAGCGCGAGGGGTCGGGAGAGGGAGCGCATGAAGAGGAGNCCGAGAATAAGGCTGACGGCCAGTCCGCTGCCGAGGGCGGCTTCGTAGGGCAGCCCGAATCCTTCGGGTCGCGGAGCGAAGAGGATGTAGGTGATGCAGACGACGGTCATGAACATCGCCGGAAGAAGCGTGAGCCAGTAGGCCCGGAAGAGNCCGAACACCTTGCCCCTGACTTCCCGCGACAGCCACACGGTGATGGCCCAGAGGGTGAAGACGGCGAGCATCTGGTTACACCAT
Source organism: Bacteroides sp. (assembly GCA_014801595.1). Classification (GTDB taxonomy): domain Bacteria; phylum Bacteroidota; class Bacteroidia; order Bacteroidales; family Muribaculaceae; genus Lepagella. The sequence goes on along the minus strand of JAAVDV010000025.1, from coordinate 35,044 downwards.
GCGAAGTATCTCCATAGCACATTGAAGTCGATCATCATGATGAGGAAAGAGAGGCCGAAGATGGGAATCGAGACGGCAAGGCGTTTCCAAAGCTTCGACTGGTCGATGCGCAGGAAGTCGGCGGCTATGAGGCGCGCGCTGCGCAGGGCCGTGTCGCCTGAGGTGATTGGGGCGGCGATGACTCCGAACATCGCGAGCACTCCGCCGACTGCCCCGAGCCATTCGAGGGAGATGCGGTGTACGAGTCCCCCGGCTCCGCCGTTGGCAGGGTCGGCCATGAAGGTGGCGATGCCGTCATAGCCTCCGGTGAAGGCGATGGCGGCGGCCGCCCATATCAGGGCCACNATACCTTCGCAGACCATCGCGCCGTAGAATATCGGACGGGCGAGCTTCTCATTCGTAAGACAGCGGGCCATCATCGGACTCTGCGTGGCATGGAATCCGGAGATCGCGCCACAGGCGATGGAGACGAACATCATGGGGAAAATCGGGGTCGAATCCCCCCCGGGATGACGGTTGAAGAGTCCGGCCGACATATCGTGGGGTATCTCGATGCCGCCGAAAAGGAGCATCCAGAGGATGCCTACCGCCATGAAGAGAAGGGCCCCGCCAAAGACCGGATAGAGATTTCCGATGAGTTTGTCGACGGGCAGGACCGTCGCAAGCATGTAATATATGAAAATCATGGAAATCCAGAAAGTGACGTCGAGCCCCTCGGGGGTCAGGGAGGCTATGAGGGAGGCGGGGGTCATCACGAAGACGGCCCCGACGAGAATCATGAGCAGGAGGGAGAATCCGCGCATCACCTGCTTGACGGAGAGGCCGAGCTGTTCGCCTACAATCTCCGGAAGGGAGGCGCCGTTGCGGCGGATGGAGATTACGCCGCTGATGAAATCATGGACGGCACCACCGAAAATCGTGCCGAGCACAATCCACAGGAATGCNGCTGGACCGAACATGACGCCCATGATGGCTCCGAAGATGGGGCCGAGTCCGGCGATATTCAGGAATTGGATGAGGAATACTTTCCATGCCGGCAGNGGCACGAAGTCGACTCCGTCGGTCATCGTGTTGGCGGGCATCGGGCGATTGGCATCAAGCCCCACGATGCGCTCCATAAGGAGACCGTAGATGAAATAACCGCCGATCAGGACGGCGAGTGCGATTAGGAATTGAATCATGAGGTTAAGGTATTAGTAGTGACATGACAGCTATCCGAGCAGACGGAGGAGGGAGGATTCATCGAGCGAGGCGTAGATGCGGTTGCCGTTGGGTGTGAATGTCGGGTCAGGGAGGGAGAAGAGATCGGCCACCATATGCTCCATTTCATCAGGNGACAGCCGCACGCCACGGGTGATGGCNGCCGAACGGGCCATGACGAGGGCCACGCGACGCAGGACGCTGTCGACGGGGCGCTGGTCGGAGCCNTAATTGACGGAGTCCTCGCATACGGAGTCGAGCACACGCAGCACGAGGTCTTTCGCATCGGCACCGTGCAGGTCGGCCGGGACNGCCGATAGCTCCCATACTCCGGAGTCTTCATGCGGNATATCCCCCTTCCCCTCCCCTTCGGGAGCGGCTTTCGCTTTGGCCGGCGTGAGTTCGAATCCGAGACGGCGCAGGTCNGGCTCCACCTCGGCCAGGGCGGTCTGCTGCTCGGGAGTCAGCTCAAGTGTATCGGGGAACATGACGCGCTGCGAGACGCATCCCTCGGCGGCGGCCGTAGCGAGATAACGCTCGTAGAGCACCTTGAGATGGGCGCGGTGCTGATCGATGACGAGCACCTCGTCGCGCAGCGTGGTGATGATATATTTGAGCGCGAACTGCAGGCAGAGCTGCGGCTCGGCCTCCGTCTCCTCAAGACCCGGCAGAGCGGGGCGCGACGGCTGCACCTCGGGCACGGTCTCGCGCGTNTGCGACATGAAATCGGCATAAAGCTTATCCCAGTTGCGCACATTCGGGTCATCGAAACGACGGGGGGTCTCCCCTCTTCCCGAACCGCCCGAGGNGTACTGANCCGCACCCCGCGAAGGGGTCGCTGGACCGGGGAGCCGAAGGTGGAATCGCCGGGGAAACCGGGGCTGAAATCCGTGTCGCCATACATGGCGAAGGGGTTGTAGTCGGCCGGAAGGTCGACCTCCGGNACGGGATCGCTCTCNTCCCTCGGNTTCACGGGGACCACGTCGGAGGTGAAATCAATCGATGGGACGGCGGAGTTCTTTCCGAGCGAGGCCTTCACCCCCGCCACGAGCAGGGGCCATATCTCATGTTCATATTCGAATTTGATCTCGCTCTTCGTCGGATGTATGTTGACATCTATCGTCGAGGGATCCACCTCGAATTTGAGGAAATAACAGGGCTGGGTATCGGCGGCTATAAGCCCCTCGAAGCAGCTGACGATCGCCTTGTGGAAATAGGGNTGGCGCATATTGCGGCCATTGACGATAAGAAACTGCAGGGCGTTGCGCCGCCGGGCGAACTCGGGACGCGACAGGAAGCCNTGTACCTTGATGAGCTGCGTGTCGACCTCGACGGGGAGNAGCTGCATCTTGAGGTTATTCTTCCAGATGTCGTGGATGCGCTGATGGAANGTGGCGGGGCGGAGATCGAGCTGACGGGTGCCGGTGTCGATCGAGAGGCGCACNCGGTTGTTGACCAACGCCATGCGCTCGAATTCGCGCATGACATTGGATAGCTCCACATTGTCGCTCTTCAGGAATTTGCGGCGCGCCGGCACATTGAAGAAGAGATTCCTGACGCTTATGCAGGTGCCTTTCTCACACATGTCGGGTTCCTGGCTCTCGACCTTCGAGCCGTTGATGATGAGGCGTGTCCCCATCGTATCCTCGGCGCGGCGTGTGCGGATATCCACCTGCGAGATGGCGCATATCGAAGGCAACGCCTCCCCCCGGAAGCCCATCGTGCGGAGCCGGAAGAGATCATCGGCGCGGGTAATCTTCGATGTGGCATGACGCTCGAAGGCCATGCGGGCGTCGACGGCCGACATGCCGCAGCCGTTGTCGATGACCTGGATAAGGGTGCGCCCGGCATCCTTGAGATATATGCGGATGTCGGTGGCTCCGGCATCGACGGCATTCTCCACAAGCTCCTTGATGACTGCCGCCGGACGCTGGATGACCTCGCCGGCGGCTATCTGATTGGCCACCGAATCGGGAAGCAGACGGATCACATCACTACTCATAGCCCCCTCCTCCCCTGACCGTTCCGGTCTCGAAATATTCCTCCAGTTCGGGAGAGATCTCGCCGAGATCATCATCCCAGCGCACATCTTCGGATCCCTCCTCGCCATACCATTCCCGCTTCGGGCGGATGGCATCGAGCCATGCCGCCTTCGGAAGGAGCTTCTGGCTGCGTTTCACCATGAAGAGCGGAGTGACGTTGCCCGTCACCTCCGGCCACATTTTAAGGCGGTCGAGCGCGCCGTCGACGAGATCGATCTCAAGGAAGGAACTCTCGGCGTCGACGAGACGGTTATATGTGGAATCCTGCTCCATGGGGAGCATTATGGTCTGCACGGAGCCTTCCGCCTCAAGGCGGCTGAGCGTGCCATTGGCGAAAAGCATAAGCATCTTGTCGGAATGGAGCTGATTGAAATAATCCTCCTCCACATGCTCCATCATCATAGCCTTGGAGGGGATGCGCGCCCAGTCGGCGGTGGAATCGTTGAAATGCACGACGACCGTATCGCCGCGCAACTGCCGCTCCTCGCTCCATATGACCGGCAGACGGTTCATGCGCAGCAGGGAGTCGAGTTCGGTGAAGATAATGGTGTCGGCCACCCCTTGCAGATCCTTGCGGAAGAATCTGGCCCTCGGATAGGCCATGGCCATATGCCAGATGGAGTCGCCCTCGGTCTGTCGGGCCGGAACAGCGGGACCTACCGGGGTCATGAACTCCCCTCTCCTGTCGCGGCCATCCTCCGGCAGGGCGAGCAACGGGAGATCGAGACGCAGCGTGTCGGGTCCGGCTCCGAATGTCCACCCCGCATTGAAGGGGAGCGTGGAGGGGTCGGTATCCATCTGCCGGAGGAGCTGCTCGCCGCGACGCTCGACGCGGACGGCGGGACTGAGTTCGAGCACCCATGTGCGGATCGTGTCGGCACGCATATAGAGCGTATCCTGCTGCGAATATTCCATCAGCAGGGGATACTCCGTGGCGAGGGCCTCACGCGTGGAATCGTTGTAGATGCCGAAGCCGCCGATAAGGGTAGCCTTGCGTGCGGTGTCGGTGATGACCATCGGGCGCGGATGCTTTCCGGGCATCCTGAAACTGTAGGCGCGGCTGATGCGGGTCGTCGGGTCGTAGACGATGGAATCCCCTTCGAGCGTCGTGGTGCGGTTCAGGCTGTCGGTGTGGAGAATCATCGAGCGGCTCATCAGTTCGGCAATGCCCGTATCGGTGTTGTAGAAGCCCTCCGACGTCACGATCACATCCTCCGTGGTCTCGATACGGGTCGGGCTTTCGATACGCGCTATCTTGGTCTTCGTGTTATAGAAGAGAGTGTCGGTGAACATATGGAAATCATTCTGCTCGCCGTGAAGCTCGACATTGTGGAAGAACTCCGCCTCATCGGTCGAGGGGGAGTATTGGCCATAGACCGATGTCAGCACATTTAGCTCATCCTCCAGTCGCCCTCCGCATTCATACCATCCGAGGTCGGATGCGAGGTCATAGTCGAGGCTGTCGGTGGTCAGTTTCACCTGACGGTTGATCATGCGCACCTGCGGCTCCGTGGGGCCGCAGCGCAGACGGGCATAGCGGTCGGTGCCGCTGTAATAGAGTTTATCGGCGTAGACGAAGAGTGTGTCGCCCTGCTCCATGCGGACGTTGCCGAAGGCATCCATCGAATTGAGCGTAGGGAAATAATAGGCCGAATCGCAAAACATCCACATCCCCATCTGCCGGAAACGGACATTCCCTTTGACGAGCTGACGTTCAGCCTCGTCGCCGATGACGGCCGACTTGATAATCGAGTCGGCCTGTTCGAGGAATACCTTGTCGGGGCGTTGCCGGCTGGAGCCGGGAATCTGGGGAGTGAAGGATTCGGTCGGCTCCGGACGATGAAAGCCGTCGCCGGCGGCGGAGTCCTTCAAGGTCGTGCCGCTNCCTTTGGCGGCGGCGCGTGTGGCTCCGGAAGTCTTTCCTGCGGGGAGGGCNGGAGGTGGCGTCGTCAGGGACGTGGCGGAGGTGGCGGAACGCTTCTGCTGAAGCTCCGCCTTCCCCTTGGGAGACTGGGCATATGCCTGGCGCACGAGGCTGCCGGCGCAGATGACGAGAAGGATCAGCAGCGCGGCCGCGACACGCCTCGGATCATGCTGCGGCGACCTCATTTGACCCAGCCTTCGTATTGGAACTCACAGGGATACCATCCATCCTCGATGCGCACGTAAGTCTCCCTGATTTTCTTCTCGACCCAATCGCGGATGATATTCTCCTCCTCCTGGGCCTCATACATATTCTTGAGCATGGCATAATCCTCAAGCATCGAGGCCTTATGGCCCGGGGAGCGGGAAGTGAGTTTGACGATGGCGGCCACGTCGCGGTTGCGGCGTTCATCCTTCATGATGAAGGCCTCGCTGACATCGCCGGGTTGCATCGACTCAAGACGCGCCGCCACCTCCGGGGGAAGCTGCTGCATCTCGAAGCGTGTGGAGCCGGTGGCCTGATTGACCATCACGCCCCGGTTATTGCGCGAGTCCTTATCCTGCGATACGACGCCGGCGGCCTCCTCGAATGTGAATTTCTGTCCCTTGATGTCGCGGCCGAGAGAATCGAGTCGCTCTACGGCGAGGTCGAGGTCGGCCTGACTCACCTTCGGACGCAGGAGGATATGGCGCACATTGGCCTGCTCCCCCCTCTTCTCGATGAGCTGTATGATATGGTAGCCGAATTCCGTCTCGACGATACGGCTGACCTTCTTGGGATCATTGAGATTGAAGGCCACGGCGGAGAATTCCGGCACGAAGTCGGATTTTCCGTGGAAACCGAGTTCACCCCCCTGCATGGCCGAGCCATCCTCGGAGTTCATGATGGCGAGCGTAGCGAAATCAGCCTCTCCCCGGTTGACGCGGTCGGCATAGTCGCGGAGACGCGCCTTGACATCCTCGATTTCCTGACGCGGGATGACGGGATTAAGGGTGATTATCTGGGCCTCGACCGTCAGCGGCACGAATGGAATTGAATCCTCGGGGAGGGATTCATAGTATCGGCGCACGGCGCGCGGAGTGGCCTTTACATCCTTTGTCAGCGACGACTTTACCTGCTCGACGACATAGGAATTGCGCATGCGGTCGGCGAGTTGCTCACGCAGGGCGGGCCAGGACTTGCGGAAATACTGCTCCACCTTCTCCTTGGAGCCGAGATTGGAGACGAAATAGTCCATCTGGCGGTCGACCTGAGCGAAGACCTGCGATTCAGGGGCCTCGATGGTGTCGATCTTCGCCTGATGCAGGAAAAGCTTCTCTACGGCCATCTGCTCCGGTATGAAGCAGTAGGGGTCGCCGGGAACGGAGGTCCCCTCGGAGCGCATCTGGGCATACATATCCTCGACATCGCTGCGGTAGATGGGTTCGTCGCCCACTACCCAAGCCACCTCGTCGACTACATTCTTCTTCGGGGCGGCCAGCGAGGGAATGGAGCAGAGAAGGCCGGGGCCGGCAATGGCCGTGAGGAGGAGGGCTATGGTAAATCGTTTGGTTTTCATTCGGATAGATATAGTGTCTGGTGTATGTGTGGGTGTTATTGTTTGCTTTTCTCGGATGCCTGCGCGGCGGCGGGGTCGCCGGCGGGATTCCGGCCGGCGAATGCGGCCCGATAGTCGCGCAGTCTCCCCTCCCTGCGGGCGCGCGCGTAGAGGTCGGCTATAAGCCGGCGCTCATAGCTCTCCCCCGCCTCNCCCTCGAGAATCTCGGCTATCATCGGGGCGGCCACCTCATATGGCATCGGNTCTCCGGAGGGGAGCGAGGCCGAGATATGGAGGATGTAGGTCATCCCGCCGGAGGTAGTCTCGAAATTACGATTCCGCCCCACGAATTCATCTGGGTCGCCGAATCGGTAGGGAATCTTGCGCGAGAGGAGATTCCAGTCGGTCCAGCGGTCGGGGAAGAATGAATATTCCACTGCATCGCCGAGGCCATATTTCTCAAGATCGTCGATAGCATCGGGAGTGGCGGTCATCATCCAGCGCCGGATGTCGGGGAGCCGGCTGACGTCGGCCGGCACTTTGACGTATAGCCCCTTTATCACGGGTCGCCCCAACGTCAATTCAGCCGCATGGGCGCGGAAGTAGCCTCGGATGGAGTCTTCCGGAACGCTCCAGCGGTGGGAGGCGCGCAGCGAACGGCGATAGGAGGCGACGATGAGTTTTCGCCTGTATTCGTCGACCATACGTTCGATTCTCTCCATATCGTCGATATTCTCGTTGCCGAGATCTTCGAGCAGCAGGCGTTCCACCCAGCCGTCGACTATGGAGTTGAAGAGGGCCGCGCTGTCGGTGGGACTGATTCCGTAAGGGATACGCCGTTCCACATCGGTCAGCGTGAGGATAGAGTCGCCGACTTCGGCCACGATCTCACTGTCGTGCGCGCGCGTGTCGCTGACTGCCTCCCCCCCACATGAGGGAAGCCCGTATCCGGCGAGGATGCAGGCAAGGAGAGCGAGAGTGGGTCGGCGGCGTATCGTCATATCGAACGTATTAGAATTTACAAAATTACAAAATTTTCCGATATAATCGCGGAAAGGCTTGCAAAAAAAACGTCAACGCCACCCGCCGATGCNCTCATGTGAAGTCGTAGACGTCGACGGGGCCGAACCAGTCGTGAAGGCGGGCGCGCGCTTTGGCGCGCACGCTGTCGTCGATGTAGGCCGATATGCTGTTGAGGGCATAGAGNAGNATNGCCCCGTCGTCGGCAAGTCCGGCGGGAAGCATATCGGGCAGGAAATCGAATGGCAGGATGAAGTAGCCGAGGGCCGCCATGACAGTCATTCGCTTGGCGAGAGGGATATTCTTGTTGGCAAGGGCGTAATAGAGGAGCAGGATATGATACACGGTTGAGGCACCGGCCTTTTTCGCGACCTTGCCGATTTTCTTCATAAGCTCGGCGGGGTTGTAGATGCTACGGAAGCGCGAAGCCTGCGTCTTGAAAGAATCTAAGGCTCGCGGCACAGGAAGATTGGCGTTGGAATCGGGATTACTGAGTGTATCCATAAGTGTGCTTTTAGTGAGTTGATGTCGTTATAACGGACCTTTCCTCCCTCTTCGTATACCATCCACGCGCGAAGTTCGGATACTATCCCCGCACGCCCGTCAAAAGGACCTTCGGCGCGGAGCCAAAGGGAGTGTACGGCCTTGGCCTACGCCCAGCGCCACCCTGTAACCCTCATCCGAAATTTGCTGAAACCCAATCAGACAATAAAACCTTATACATACTTATTTACAAGGTGCGACTCTACTAAGTTCACAACTGCATAATGACGGTCTCTGAAGAAGATCTTGCCATAAGTCTGGTAACCTTCAGGCCCAACTATAATGTCAAGAAAGCGGATATTACGTGAATCAAGTTCTGGCTGTTTTCGACGGAACAGGACCTCAAATAAATTCCACCGGTATTCTTCCGGCCTCCACCTACTCCCTCGAACTCCTAACTCACTGATGGAACAAATGAAAGAAAAGACTGCCTTTGGATAAAGACAGAACTGCGAAATCAGCCAATCACACATTCTAAAAAACGCTTTTGGAGCCAATGGCTGATCCAACTGTTTCTTCTGAATGTTGATATCTGCTATTTCAAAATTGGCAAGCTCCTCAGGTATCTGAAAAACCTCGGCTTTGTCTATGTCATCATAAAAATTAAGGACAACTACAAGGTAATTGCCCTTATCATCCGGAATAATAGTTTCAATTGTATCCATCAGTCGTTAAGCAGACGGGTATATTTATTGCAGATGCGATCCATACTTTCCTCCTTGCGGATCTGTGCTTTTTTGAGGAAATCCATTAGTTCTTTCGATGGATTCGAAATCCTTATCACTTTTCCTGTATCCATAGCTATATCCTTTAATTTCACAAAGGTAATGATTTTCTACCTATAAAACAAATTCACCACGAAATTTCCTACCGTTCAACCGCTTGCAACAATACCTTAAAGGTGTTTCAATTCCGGAAGGCATTCCATATTGTAACGATTTATACGGAACCATGCATAAAATATGGAATCGCAACGACTTTCAGCTGGAAAGTCGCTGCGATCCTATTAAAAAAGACCTTTCGGCTATTTTACTTTGGAGAGGACCTTACGGTTGATCGTCACGGGATATTTGGAGCGGAGCTCGGATATCCATTCCTGTTCGAGGGCCTCCTGATAGTCGCCGGTGACAAGACCGCGCACATCGCCGATCTCCTCGGGAGCATCGATCAGACGACCGTCGAGCATGAAGCATACGGTGTAGGCGGCGTTGGAGGGAGTGGCCTCCCCAGCACCATACATCAGACTGTCGACGATGGGATTCTGACCACGGTAGACGAGCACACGGTCAATCTGCGCCTCACCCTTATANTCCTTNTTGAGCGTAGCGACGGCATCCTCTTTGTCGAGTTCGAGATAGCGGCGGGAGATGTCGGCGGCCACTGAATCATTCTTGGCCTGAACGAGTATGCCCTTGGCGCGCGGAGCGTCCCAGGCATAGCTGGCACGGTTCTGGTCGAAATAATCCTGAAGACCTTCGGTGTCCTTGGCGGCCTTATCCCACACCTTGCGCACGCTGGCTTCATAAAGGAGCGAACCGTTGGTGTATTCATGGAGCAGGTTGCGGTATTCGGGCTGATTCTCCTCAAGCCATGCCTCCTCGACCTCGGTCAGCTCGCGATTCTCGAAACCATCGAGGGCGGCGTCGAGCATCTTGAGCGCGGGTTCACCTGCGGGGGCGGCGGCGGAGTGCATCATATCGAGCATACCCTTCAGGGCTATCGGACGCTTTCCGATGCGGATGACCTCGACTCCGGCGAATTCCGGGGCATTGAAGCGGGCATAGAATGTGGAGTCGATCCCTTTTTGCGATGCCTGCTCGCGGAGCGGGGCGAGAGCGGCGTCGTTGACGCGCAGGCCATGCTTGCGGCCGAGCATCTCCGTCTGATGCTTTTTGACGAGCGCGTTGCGCTCATCCTGCGGATTGGAGATGCGCGCGAGTTCGGCGGGTTTCATCTCCTGAAGCGCGGGGGGATCCTTGCGGTCGATTTTCTGAATGATGTGCCATCCGAACTGGGTGCGCACCGGCTCACTGATCTCCCCTACCGGGAGAGCGAAGGCGACACTGTCGAATTCCTCGACCATCATGCCGCTTCCGAACCACTGAAGCATACCTCCCTGACGGGCCGAGCCCTTGTCGTCGGAGTAATTCCGCGCCATCTCCTCAAACTTCGAGGGATTGGCCTTCACGACCTGATAGATGCTGTCGATACGGGCCTTGCGGGCGGCCGACTCCTCGGGGGTGCCGTTCTGGTCGAGCACGAGGATATGGGCGGCGCGGACAGTGCCGCGCGCCGGGCGATGACGGCCCGACTTTATCAGATGGTAGCCGACGGGACTCTCGACAATCTGCGACACCTCGCCCGGAGCGAGAGCGAAGGCGGCTTTCTCAAATGAATAGGGGAAGCGGCCGGCCGAGATAAAGCCCAGGCTTCCGCCACGCCCCTTCGTGCCGCGGTCCTCGGAATATTCGCGGGCGAGCTCGGCGAAGTCTCCTCCGGCCAGTGCCACGCCACGCAGAGAGTCGAGCGTAGCCACGGCGCGCTCGTTGAGCATCGGCGAAGGCTTCTTGAATATCATGATATGGCTCGTCTCGACCTCCTGACGCGAACGATCGTAGGCCTCATTCACGAGTTGGTCGAGATAGACGGAATCAGCCATATAGGGAGCCGCGAGATCATGGCGATACTGCGCCATCTCCTGGCGGAAGGCCGCCGTCGTGTCAATACCGGCCGCCACTGCGTCGGCAACCTTGAGACGATAATTGACAAACATCTCCACATATTCGTCGATCGGCTGGGGAGAGAGCTGCTGCTGGGAATTCTTATGGTAGAGATATTCGAATTCCGATTTAGGGACGTCGACACCGTTGACGGTCATAATGACCGGATCCTTGGCGGCCCAGGCCAGCGCACAGACTCCGAGGCCGACACCCAGAAGAAGTTTGGTCTTCATGCTTTTTGGAATAGTTCTTTTTTGAAATTGAAGTCAATTCCGACTTCATTGCCGGAGCCTCCCTGTTCCGGGGCTCCAAAGGTATAAACGCCGCCATGCCGCAAAAATTATATGCCGACGGCGCAGGGAGTTGAATAATCATTGCCTCAGCCGGCCCAGGAGGATAGGAATTTCACCCGCAGCAGGCGTATATCCTCCTCCGTGAAGTCATCGCCGAATTCCTGTATGGAGGCTTCGAGGTCGTCGCTGTCGAGCGAGCGCATGAAGTCGAGAATCTCCATCTGGTCATCTTCGTCGATATTGTTATCGAGATAGTAGTCGATATTCATGCGGGTGCCCTCCCCGACTATTACCTCCAGTTCGGAAATGACCTCCTCAAACTCCAGGCCGCAGGCTTCGGCGATCTCCTCAAGGTCGACCTTCCTGTCGATGCCCTGGATGATACGGACACGCACCTTCCCGGGATCGGCCACCGTGCGGACATGGATATTGACCGGGGGGATGATTCCCCGCTCTTCGACATATGAGGAGATGACATTGCAGAAATCCGATCCGAATTTCCTCGCCTTGGCCTGCCCGATGCCGGAGATATTGGCAAGGTCGGCCTCCTTGACGGGATAGAGGGTAGCCATGGACTCAAGCGAAGTGTCGGGACACACCACGTAGGGGGGCACCCCGAGACGACGGCCTACCCGCGCGCGCACCTCCCTCAGCTTTTCAAGCAGCCCGGGGTCAGGAGCATCCCCCGCAGCCGGGGTCTGCGGCTCCTCCTCCTTGAAGTCGATGGCCTCCGTTATCATGAATGAGCCCGACTTCTCGATAAACTTCTCGCCGGCTGGAGTCAGGCGCAGGATGCCGTAGTTCTCCATATCGTTGGAGAGATAGCCGGCTATGACGGCCTGCTGGATGAGATTGTTGAGAATATGCTCCTCCACCCCGTGCAGGGCGCCGAAGGTGTGCATCGACTCATGTCCCTGCTGGCGGCTCTCCTCCGTGATGCGTCCCGTCAGGAAGGCCACGAGGTACTCCGATTTATAGCGTTGTCCGGTGGCGCTCACGGCCCGGAGGAGCTCGTGGAGCTCATGCCCGGCCTCTATGCGGCGTTTGGGATTGCGACAATTGTCGCAGTTGCCGCAGCTGTCGTCGGGCATGGTCTCGCCGAAATAGCTCAACAGGATGCGACGGCGGCAGACGGCGGATTCCGCATAGTTGGCGGTCTCCATGAGCAGCTGGCGCCCGATCTCCTGCTCGGAGGGGATTTTACCCTGAAGGAGTTTCTCAAGCTTCTGCAGATCCTTCTTTGAATAGAAGGCCACGCAGATGCCCTCTCCCCCGTCGCGTCCGGCGCGGCCGGTCTCCTGATAATAGCCTTCGAGACTCTTGGGGATATCGTAGTGGATGACATAGCGCACATCGGGCTTGTCGATGCCCATGCCGAACGCTATCGTCGCCACGATGACATCCACTCTCTCGGAGAGGAAATCATCCTGCCGCTCGGCACGTGTGGCCGGATCCATGCCGGCATGATAGGCGTGGACCCTGATATCATTCAGGCGCAGAAGGTCGGCGAGTTCCTCCACCCTCTTGCGGGAAAGACAATATATGATTCCGGATTTTCCGGGATGGGCCTTGACGAAACGGATGACGTCGCGGTCGACCTCCTTCGTCTTGCGGCGCACCTCGTAATAGAGATTCGGCCGATTGAAACTTGAGCGGAATACCCGGGCACGCTTGATGCCGAGATTTTTCTGGATATCGTGCTGCACCTTGGGTGTGGCCGTAGCCGTCAGCGCGATGATGGGGCGCCGGCCGATCTTGTTGACCAACGAGCGGATGCGCCGGTATTCCGGCCTGAAATCATGACCCCATTCCGAGATACAGTGGGCCTCGTCGATAGCGTAGAAACTGATTCCGATTTCACGCAGGAACTCCACTGTGGAGGATTTTGTCAGTGACTCCGGGGCGACGTAGAGCAATTTGGTTTTCCCCTCGCGGACATCGGCCTTGACCTTCTCCACCGCCCCTTTTCCCAGGGAGGAGTTGAGGAAATGGGCCACACTATCGTCGCCGCTGTGGGCCCGCACGGCATCGACCTGATTCTTCATCAGAGCTATGAGCGGGGAGATGACGATCGCCGTTCCCTCCGACATCAGGGCCGGGAGCTGGTAGCAGAGCGATTTGCCACCACCCGTCGGCATCAGCACGAACACATCGCGGCCGTCAAGCAGATCGGAGATTATCTCCCTCTGCTGACCCTTGAAGGATTCGAAACCGAAGTGACGCTTTAAAGCTTCTGTAATAGTATTGCCGTCTGCCATTAGATCGTTGGGAGTTTGAGAATCATTGAGTGCATCCGCGCCGCCGGAGCATTGCGCGGGGCGGCCCATTTCGGATTCAATATCCAAAGTTAAAAAAAATTGCTGGATTAACAACTAATCCAGCAACTTTTTTTATCAACAAACTTAATTTTTCTCAGTCGGCAAGCTTCATCTTGTCGAAGTTGGCGCGGTCGAGACGGTCGTGAACGTATGCGGCATCGACCGTGAATTCATCAACCTTCATCGAGGGGACGTCAAACATGGCGTCGACCATCACTGTCTCGACGATCGACCGCAGACCGCGGGCGCCGAGTTTGTATTCGATGGCTTTGTCGACGATGGCCTCCAGCGCATCCTGCGTAAACTCAAGCTTGACACCGTCGATCTCGAAGAGACGCTTATACTGGCGCACAAGAGCATTCTTCGGCTCCGTCAGTATGCGCAGAAGAGCGTCGCGGTCGAGCGGATCAAGGGCGGTCAGCACCGGCAATCGGCCGATAATCTCGGGGATAAGGCCGAAGCTCTTGAGATCCTGCGGAAGGACGTAGCGCATAAGGTTGTCGCGCTGCTTCTTCTTCAGCGTCTCATCCTTGCCGTAGCCTACGACATGCGTGTTCATGCGGTTGGCGATCTTGCGCTCGATGCCGTCGAAGGCTCCGCCGCATATGAAGAGGATATTCTTCGTGTCGACGGCGATCATCTTCTGGTCGGGGTGTTTGCGCCCTCCGTTCGGTGGCACGAGCACCGTGGAACCTTCGAGAAGTTTGAGCAGACCCTGCTGCACACCCTCGCCGCTGACATCGCGCGTGATGGAGGGGTTGTCGCTCTTGCGGGCGATCTTGTCGATCTCGTCGATGAATACGATGCCCTTCTCGGCACGCTCCACGTCGTAGTCGCAGTTCTGGAGCAGACGCGTCAGCAGCGACTCGATATCCTCGCCGACATAGCCCGCCTCGGTCAGCACGGTGGCGTCGACAATAGCGAAGGGGACGTCGAGCAGACGGGCGATGCTCTTTGCAAGAAGGGTCTTTCCCGTGCCTGTCGGACCGACCATGATGATATTCGATTTCTCGATGTCGACATCATTGTCGCCGCTCTCGGCTATCGCCTTCTTAAGGGAGCTCTTGGGAGCGTTCTTATCCTTGGCCGCCTCCTGGGCTATGCGCTTGTAGTGATTATAGACGGCCACCGAGAGATACTTCTTCGCNTCCTCCTGACCGATGACGTATTGGTCGAGATAATCACGGATCTCATGGGGAGTGGGGATATCCTCCTTTGCGTGTACGCCTGTGGCGGAGGATTCCTTATCCTCGGCCACGGCGCGGTCGCGGGCGGCGTCGATGTAGTCGATGCAGTCGGTGCAGAGAGTCAGCCCGTCGAGCACCTGCACGACACGGGTGTCGCCCCCTTCGAGGGCGCCGCACATCATGCACCGTTTCTGCGGTTCGTTCTTTTTCTTCGCCATTCTTACGCCTCCTTCTTACGGTTGTTGACGAGAATCTTGTCGATCATACCGTATTCCTTGGCCTCGGCTGCGATCATCCAGTAATCGCGGTCGGAGTCGGCGGCCACTTTCTCGAACGACATGCCGGAATGGTCGGAGATTATGCGATAGAGTTCATCCTTGAGTTTGAGAATCTCGCGGGCCGTAATCTCGATATCGGATGCCTGACCCTGGATTCCGCCGAGGGGCTGATGGATCATGACGCGGGAGTGAGGGAGGGCGTAGCGCTTCCCCTTCTCGCCGGCCACGAGGAGCACTGCGGCCATCGAGGCGGCCATGCCGGTGCAGATCGTGGAGACATCGGAATTGACATACTGCATCGTGTCATAGATGCCGAGACCCGCGTAGACGCTGCCGCCGGGGGAATTGATATAAAGGGAGATATCCTTATCGGGNTCGACGGAGTCGAGATAGAGCATCTGGGCCTGGATGATGTTGGCGCTCTGGTCGCTCACCTGGGTGCCCAGGAATATGATGCGGTCCATCATAAGGCGGGAGAATACATCCATCTGAGTGACGTTGAGCTGACGCTCCTCAAGAATGTAGGGATTGAGATAATCGGCCTGTGGCATCGAGACGGCGCCGGCATGGGCATCGACGAACTTAACGTAGGAATCGAGCGTATTGGAACTCATGCCGAGATGATTGACGGCAAAGTTTCTGAAATCGTTTTTCATCATTTTCTTAAAGGGGTGTGTTTTATTTGACAGTGTTCAGGAGAGCGGCGTTTTTTCCATCTCTCCTTAAGCGGCATCCCGGGCCGCAGGGCACGTTTGGGGCGCCGAGCGGTCCGGGATGTGTCTTGCGTGTTTTATCTATCGTATGTGATTGTTATCTTTGGATCCGGAATCACTCGGCCGTAGCCTCTGCCATCTCGGCGGGAGTGAAGAGAGCGCGGAACTCGTCGACGCTCACCTCCTTGTCGTCGAGGCTGACATTGTCCTTGATGGCGTTGTAGACCTTGAACTCAAGGCTCTGCTGGGCCATGCGCTGACGCTGGTTCTGGTCCTTGAGCACCTCGGCCGCATACTTGTCGAGCATCTCGGCGGGCACATTGGCCATGCCATACTGGGCAAGCTGCTGCTGAACGGCTGCCTTGGCGAGGTTGACAACGTCGGCCTCCTCGACCTTGACGTCAAACTGCTTGGCGATAGCCTCGGAGACAAGATCCCAGACGAGCTGGCCGCGCATGGAGGCGAACACCTCGTCGACATTCTCGGGAGTGATCTTCTCGTCGCGCTGCATGAGATACTCCTTCAGCACCTCTTCGGGGAGCTCCAGCTCGCCGACAGCCTTCAGGACATCATCCTTGGCGTCGATAGTGAAGCGATAGAAGCTGTCGTTCTTGAGAGCGTTGGCGATCATGTCGCGGAGGGCATTGCGATATTCCTCCTCGTTGTGCACCTTGTCTTTGCCGAAGAGATTCTCGAAGTATTCCTCATTGAGCTCTGCGGGCTGAACGACGATGATATCCTTGATGTCCATGCGGAAGTCGCCGTGGTGTTCAGCCGTGGCTGCCTTGTCGATGTTGAGCATGGAAGCGAGCTCGTTCTCATTACCCTCGCAAGTTGCGGCGGGATTGAACACTACGCTCTCCCCTACCTTCTTGCCGTCGAAGAGAGCCTCCTGAGCCTTATCCTTGAAGTAGGAGGGAGCCACGATGCCGTTCTCAACCACGATTCCACCCTCCTTGGGCTCGCCGTTCTCGTCGAGCTCGGTGATGACGCCCTTCACGAGTGCGTTAGGCTCTACGGCCTCGCCGCTCACCTGCTTGCCGAAACGTTTGCGGAACTGCTTGTCCTCGTTGTCGACCATCTCGTCGCTGACGGTGATCGTGTAGAAGGGGATGTGGAGATCCTTGTTGACGTGGGTGTCGATTTCGGGAGCCACGCCGACCTTGAACTTGAATGTGAATTCCTTGTCGTTCAGGTCGAGATCCTTCTCCATCTTCTGCGGCACGGGATTGCCGAGCACGCGGAGATCATTCTCGCGGATATAGTCGTAGACCTTCTCGCCGACCTCCTTGTTGATGACGTCATATTTGACGGCATCGCCATATTTCTTGCGGAGCATGCCCATGGGGGTCTTGCCGGGACGGAAACCGGGTTCGGGACGGTTCTTAGCAATCTCCTTGAGCTGCTTCTCTACTTTGTCGTTATAGTCCTTCTCTTCGATTGTGACGGTGATCTCGCCGTTCACGTTGTCGAGCGGGGTGTAAGTTACGTTCATTTCTATTTAAATTATTTCTATATGTTGCTATAACAAATTCCGCGCCAAAAATGTGCGTTTTCGGAATCCGAATGCAAAATTACATATTTTTCGTGATATTCCCCCCTTTCCGAGGTATTTTTATATACCATCCGGCGCCGGGAGGTAAAAATAAGCGTTTGTCAGGAACGGTAGAATTCCCGGAAAACGGCTGTCGTGTCATCGAGATCGGATATGCCGCCGGTCTCCGCGGCCGAGTGCATGGCCCAGATGGCGCAACCCATGTCGACGCCGGCGATATCGAGCTGCGATGTCAGGATATTGCCCAGTGTGCTCCCTCCCGCCACGTCGGCGTGGTTGACGAAGTACTGGCAATTGACCCCGGCCTTCTGGCAGAGGGCGCGGAAGATGGCGTCGCCGCGCGCGTCGGTCATGTACTTGCAGTTGGCGTTGATCTTCACGACGGGACCTCCCCCTATGACGGGATGGTTGGTCGGGTCGTATTTCTCGCTGTAGTTGGGATGCCATGCGTGGGCATCGTCGGCCGAGATGAGGAAGGTGTGCTCCAGGGCGCGCAGGAAGGGCTCCGGGTCGGGGATGAACCGGTCGTAGCCGGCGGGAGCCATATCGGCGGCGCGTTCATCGGCGAAGATTTCCTCGTGGACGTGACGCTCCAGGCCCGTGGCGATGCGCTGCAGGATATGACGCAGGGTCGGGGCGGCGGCTCCCTGACGTGTGCCTGAGCCGGTCTCCTCATTGTCGAATATGGCCATGACGCGTGTCGCGTCGGTCGTCGCGTCGGCTGTCTCGATCATCGCGTCGAGAGCGGCNAACGCCATAGAGAGGTCGTCGAGACGCGGGGAGACGATGTATTCCTCGNNGAGACCGACACCGTAGGTCGATGCCTCGCAGGGATAGAGCACAGCCTCCATGGCCAGAATCTCATCAGGCTCGACATCAAGTTCGCGGGCGATGGCGCATTTGACCACGCCCCCCTTGGCCATTTCCTCNTCGAAACGGGCCTTATCCATATAGCCNATCACCGGCTTCATATCCTTCTGCACGGAGAGCTTCACGCCGTCGTTTACCTGACGGTTGAAGTGNATGGCCAGATCCGGNATGACGGCCACCGGCCTCACGAGGTCGGCGAGCTCCATCCGGGGATGCAGCGGGTCCTCCCCGCGAAGCATCACGCGGGCCGCGATCGACAGCGGACGGTCAAACCAGGTGTACATGATCGGCCCACCATATTTCTCGACGTTAAGGCTGACCACTCCCCCGTCGCCGTAGATCTCGGGATTGGGTTTGAGCTTGAAGCCCGGGCTGTCGCTGTGGGCGGCGATTATATGGAAGCCCCCTTCGGCGGCGGGTCGCGAGCCGCAGATGAAGGCGAATATAGCAGTGTCGTTGCGCGTCATGTAGTATCGGCCGCCGGGACGCAGGGTCCATGTGGCGGCGGGGTCAAGGCGCGTGAAACCGTGGGCATCGAGGTTGAGGGCCATCTCTGAGATGGCGAAGAAATTGCATACGCTGCTCTCCAGAAGGGAGGCGATACGCGCGGAAGGTGTGATTTCAGTATTTTCCATGGCGGGAGTATTTATTGGGAGGGGGGATCATTTCTTGAAATGGATGTTATTGAGGGGGCGCATCACATTGCAGAGCGTCTGGCTCCAGTAGGAGATGAATTCCTCGTGACATTGCCGGTAGGCCCCTTCGAGATGCTCCCCCTCTGAATCGCGGACGATCGAGATGAAGTTATAGAGAGGCTGAAAGATATCGGCCAGACATTCGGATACGGAAGCGGCAATCGGAGTGTCGCTGTATTTCATATCCTCCTCGAATGTTTCGAGGAAGACATCGTCGGGCCCGAGGAGCTGCCCGATATGTCGCCTCACGGCGTTATAGTAGTCTTCGTCGACGTATGTGGCGTAATACGCCTCATCCTCCTCGCCGAGGGCGACAAGGGCGTCGGGATCGAANGCATCCGGGTCATCATCCTCCGGGNCATCATCGTCANTCAGGCCGGATTGCTGATGATTCGTGAATTTTTCCGGATCTATATCGATAAAATCAAGATACAGGCGCGGAAGAAGGCGCACCATCGCACCCACGAATTCCTCGGTCTCTGACTCGGCGGCGTTCTCGACGGTTATGCAGTATTCCGCCGCGAGGGCGGTCACACCCAGCAGGCGGGTGCGCAGGTCCTTGTCTTTATTCTCTGTGTTCATGGCTTTCAGTTCTGTAGAGTCCGTGGCTCAGCACGTATTCGGCCACCCTCCCCGGCAACATCTCATGAAGTCTTTCCGGNTCCTCGCGGGCNACGCGTCGCACTTCGGTGGAGCTGTAGGGGAAAAGCGGCACATCCTCAAGTATAACGCATCCGGAGGGCAGAAGGGTCGGATCCCATTCGGAATCTCCCGGCCTGGGATAGATGATGAGGCCGTAGTCGCGCATTATCTCATCGGGTCCGCGCCAGCGTCTGAAGGCTGTCAGATTGTCGCCACCTATGATGAGGTGGAAGTGGCAGTCGGGATATGCGGCGCCAAGGGCATGAAGAGTGTCGATGGTATAAGTGGGGGTCGGCAACGACAGTTCGAAGTCTGAGGCATGGATAAGGGGGCGTTCATCCTCCGGAAGCGAGTCAATGGCCAGCTCGACCATACGCAGGCGCTCACGGGCGGGCGTCATGCGGCGCCCCGCCTTGAATGGATTCTCCGGACTCACCATCATCCTGACCTCATCGACCAGGCCGCTGCGGAGCGCGGCGCGCGCCACTCCGAGGTGCCCCTCGTGAGGAGGATCGAATGTCCCGCCGAATATTCCGATATGCCTCATTCTCCCTTATACTTATTTATTGATAAACTCCCGGATGATTGACGCCACCTCCCCGGCCGCGCGCTCGATATCGTCGTTGATGACCTGCCGGTCGTAGCGCGGAGCGAACCCGAGCTCATACTCGGCCTTGGCCAGACGTTTCAGAATCGTCTCCTCACCGTCGGTGGCGCGTCCGCGCAGGCGGCGTTCGAGTTCCTCCAGACTCGGCGGGAGGATGAAGATCGAGAGGGCTTCGTCGCCGTAGCAGTTCTTGACATTGACGCCACCCTTAACGTCGATATCCATTATGAGGTTGTGGCCGTCGGCCGTCACGCGTTCCACTTCGGAGCGCAGCGTGCCGTAGCAGGTTCCGGGATAGACCTCCTCCCATTCCACGAACTCCCCCCTGTCGGCGCGGCGGTGGAATTCGTCGTTGGAGATGAAATAATATTCACGCCCGTCGACCTCCTCCCCGCGCGGCGCGCGGCTCGTGGCCGAGACGGAGAATCCGAGGCGCAAGGCCGGATCGGAGATGATGCGGGAGATTATGGTCGACTTCCCTGTGCCGGAGGGTGCCGAGAGTATGATTACCTTTCCGTTCATAATACGTTGAGCACCTGTTCCTTTATCTGTTCGAGTTCATCTTTCATCCTGACGACGATTTTCTGCATGTCGGCGTTGTTGCTCTTCGAGCCGAGGGTATTTATCTCGCGTCCCATCTCCTGGGCGATGAATCCGAGTTTCTTTCCCTGCCCGGCGGCCGGACGCGGCGAGTCGGCAGCCCCGAGAGTGTCGAGGAAATAATCGAGGTGAGAGCGCAGGCGGAGTTTCTCCTCGCTGACATCGAGTTTCTCGATATAAAAGATGAGTTCCTGTTCAAGCCGCCCTTTGTCGTAGTCGATTCCGCGCAGGGATTCCAGCTGCTCTTCGAGCCTCTGACGGATTTTGCCGACGCGTTCCTTCTCGAAGGGCTCTACCTCCTTGAGCAATTCGCCGATATTGGCTATCTTCTCGCAGAAGAAGGCATGGAGCTTGCGCCCCTCGGTGATGCGGAAATCAGTCAGAGCCTCGGCTGCCGCCTTGACAGCGTCGAGAAAAGCTCGCCGGTCGTCGTCGCGCATCTCCTCCACCTTGGTCTGGAGCGTGTCGGGAAGGCGCAGGAGAGTGGCATACCAGTCGGCCGGACGATCTATGCCGAGGCGGTCGGCCATCTGCTCGATCTGGGCGCGGTAGGCCTCTATGGCGGGGAGATTGAGGGTGGCCGAAGCGGTCGGGCCGGTGTTCTCCACGCCGGCGGTCAGCTCCACCTTGCCGCGTTCGAGCAGGGGGGCGATTTCCGAACGTGCCTCGATCTCGAGTTCCCTGAATGAGGATGGCACCCTCATGAAGAGATCGAGCTGCTTGGAATTCAAGGATTTTATCTCTACGGTTATTTTCCTGTCGGCCGAGGCGGCGATTCCGCGGCCGAAGCCGGTCATTGACAATATCATGGTAAATGTCTACTTGGAGTTTGGGTGATACAAAATTAGTAAAAATAATCCCATTTCGCAATTTTTCTTATTTCGCAATGCGCATTTCCGCCTTATTTTTGTTATATTTGCGGAATCAAACCTTTAATATTTAGTATGGATAACGACGCATTATTGAAAACCTGCATCGAGCGAGCCGAGAAATGGCTCGGTCCGCAATACGATGAAGAAACACGCAAGGCCGTACAGGCCCTTCTCGACAACCCCGACAAGACGGAGCTGATCGACTCCTTCTATAAGGACCTTGAATTCGGCACCGGAGGTCTGCGCGGCATCATGGGCGCAGGCACCAACCGAATGAACATCTATACCGTGGGCGCGGCCACCCAGGGTCTGGCCAATTACCTCAAGGACTGCTTCAAGGAACTCCCGCAGATTTCGGTGGTCGTGGGTCACGACGTGCGCAACAACTCGCGTAAATTCGCCGAAATGGTAGCCGCCATCTTCTCGGCCAACGGCATCAAGGCTTATCTCTTCGACGATTGCCGCCCGACTCCGGAGGTCTCCTACGCGATCCGTCGCCTGGGTTGCCAGAGCGGTGTCAACATCACGGCATCCCATAACCCGAAGGAATATAACGGCTATAAGGCTTATTGGGCCGACGGCGCCCAGATGATCGCCCCCCACGATGTCGAGACGATCGCATATGTAAACGCCATCACTTCGGTCGACCAGATCAAGTTCGAAGCCAACAATGATCTCATCCAGATCATCGGCAAGGATGTCGACGAGCCTTATCTTGAGGAGATCCACGCTCTCTCCCTCTCCCCCGAGGCCGACGCCCGCCACGCCGACATGAAGATCGTCTACACCCCGATCCACGGCGTAGGCTCCATGCTTATCTACGACTCGCTCGCCAAGTGGGGCTTCAAGAATGTAATCCACGTCCCCGAGCAGGATGTCAAGGATGGCAATTTCCCGACTGTCGTATCCCCCAACCCGGAGAACGCCGAGGCCATGTCGATGGCAATCGCCAAGGCCAAGGAGACAGGCGCCAGCATCGTGCTCGCATCCGACCCCGACTCTGACCGCGTCGGTCTCGTCGTGCGCGACAAGGAGGGTAATTATCAGCTCGTCAACGGCAACCAGATCGTGATGATCTTCCTCTATTATATCATCACCCGCAACGTGGAACTCGGTATGATCAAGGGGAATGAGTATTGCGTGAAGACTATCGTCACNACCGAGACAATCAAGCGTATCGCCGAAGCCAACAACGTGAAATGCTACGACTGCTTCACCGGCTTCAAATGGATCGCCGATGTCATGCGCAATCTGGAGGGCACCGAGCGTTATCTCGGCGGCGGCGAGGAGAGCTATGGCTTCCTGGCCGAGACTTTCGTCCGCGACAAGGATGCCGTNTCGGCTGTGTCGATGATGGCGGAAATCGCCGCCTGGGCCGCCGATAAGGATATGAACCTTTATGAGCTTCTTATCGAAATNTATTCCAAATATGGTTTCTCGCGCGAACGTGGCGTGAGCGTCGTTCGCCCGGGCAAGACCGGTGCCGACGAGATCGCTGCCATGATGAAGGAATTCCGCGCCAACCCGCCCAAGCAGCTCGCAGGTTCACCCGTTGTGACNGTCAAGGATTACGCCGACCTCAACTGCACTGACCTGCGCACGGGAGCCGTAGAGAAGATGAACTTCCCGACTACCTCCAATGTGCTGCAGTTCTTCACCGAAGCCGGCGACAAGATCTCGATCCGTCCCTCAGGCACAGAGCCTAAGATCAAGTTCTACATCGAGGTGCGTGAGGATATGCCCTCCAAGGAGGCTTATGAGGCTACCGTGGAGAAGGCCGACAAGCATATCGATCAGGTGCTCGCCGACCTCGGCGTGAAATAATCTGACTCCTCCCTGAACGTCGCGTTCAGATAGAAGAACAATANCGGGCCCCGCTCCTCCGACACCCGTCGGCCGGGCGGGGCCTTCTCTTACAAAATCAGATAACGACTATATATAACGTGGGAAAAATAACATGGAAACCGGGGACGATGGTCTATCCTGCCCCGGCGGCGCTCGTCACTTGCGGTTCATCTCCCGAGGATTGGAATATGCTCACGGTGGCCTGGACCGGAACNATCTGCACGAATCCCGCAATGCTCTATATCAGTGTGAGACCGGAACGCCACTCCTACCCTCTTATCCTGAAGAATATGGAATTCACGCTGAATCTCACCACCGAGTCGATGGCCCGCGCCACCGACTGGGCCGGCGTGCGGTCAGGGCGCGACTATGACAAATGGNAACAGACGGGGCTCACGCCGCTGANGGGTGAGATGGTGCAATCGCCGACTATCGAGGAGTCGCCGCTGGCGATNGAATGTCGCGTGAAGGAAATCATGCGTCTCGGCAGNCACGANATGATGATAGCCGAAGTGCTCTGCGTCCGTGCCGACGACCGCTATATCGATCCTGCCACCGGAGCCTTCTCCCTGAAGAANGCCGGACTGATGGCCTACGTCCACGGGGGCTACTACGCTCTCGGCGACCTCCTCGGCACCTTCGGNTTCTCCGTCAAAAAGAAAAAATGATAGCGGCAATGATTCNATATAGCTGTATTATTCCGATTAGTGGCTTATTTATCTGAGCGCAGACTCTGTTGGTAATTTCCACACATATCTGCAACCCTCCAGTGATTATGGATATATTTTCCGTCTCTTATCACATCCTGCCTTTGAACAAAACNCACGTCTGACACCTTATATAAGATGAAAGACCAATCTTAAAGAAATCTTATTAAAAAATACTATGAACACAGANAAAGTACTTGTTGCATATTTCGTAAGAAAGGGTAAGGAAGAGAGCGCCAATAGCGTGAAGCTCGCCAATCAGGCCCTTGAGATGTTGAAAGCCAAGGGTGTGGATGCCGATTCATTCGCCATCACTCCCGTGGAAATCTATCCCGACAATCAGGCTGAATTCGAAGCCATCACCAAGGAGGAGAACCGCCTGCACCGCCGCCCTGAGCTGGTCGGCAAATATAGCGGCATGCGCCATGTGGAGCGCATACTGCTGATCGCCCCCAACTGGTGGGAGGCACTCCCGAACGGTGTGCTGACATTCTTCGACGATTATGACTTCACCGGCAAACGTATCGTGCCCGTGATTTCCACCCGCGAACCCGCCGAAAAAGTGCGTATGGAGGTACGTCATTTCCTGCCCAACACATGGGTGCTCGACGGCGTTGATGTAATGGAAGATGAGACTGCCGATGCATCGGCCGAGCTTTCCAAAGCAATCGACCAGCTCTTCCAGCCCTCCACCTCCAAATACTGATTATAGAAACACCACACTACCCTATCCAAGCCGGGAGTTGCCGCTTTGTAGCGGCAACTCCCGGACTTTTTTATATATCTGCCTGTAAATCAAAATTGAAACAAATGATTGAATTACCCGGAATGCTATAGTAATTGTCCGATAATCATTTGTTGAGCATTCATCACACACTCTTGGTAAGAGATACTTAATCAGTTACAAATTTAGTAAAAATATTTGGATTCACATATATAAAAGGCAGATTTCTCTTTTCTATCGCTAATACAAATATTCTCAAGTCAATCATTACACGAGGTTTAGCAAACCCACAGTTAAGGCTTAATAACACTTTGGTTATCAGCANTCTCCAAGATTAAGTATCTCTTACCAAATGTCACCTAATCCGATGGGATTCTTATCCGATATAGCACACCTGAATAACCCTGCTTATCCTCAGATCGATATCAAGGAGGATGAGATACTTCGCATGTCTCCTGACTTATTGAATACCCTTCTAAAAGATCATACGAGAAGCACGGATGAGCATCAGGTAAATATATTCTGGGGCACGGATAACTACGCTCATTTAGGCATGGGATATCAATATCACGATCCCATCACGATTGAATCCATCACCGGAGTCAATGGAAACGTGATTGTACCGCGTGCCGTAAAATCACGCGATATCCGCCAGCAACGCAGCCGNGAGATGGCGGANGTGTTCACTCCTTCCTGGATTTGCAATAAACAGAATAATCTTATCGACAACNCTTGGTTCGGTCGGGAAAATGTGTTCAATACGGAAATAGATAATACCGACGGCTCTCATTCGTGGATAGTAAACACTGATCCTATTTCATTTCCCGAGGGGCGCACATGGCGAAATTATGTAAATGAAAAACGCCTTGAAATCACATGCGGAGAGGCCCCGTATCTGGTAAGCCGATATGANACAGTATCGGGACAACCAATCCCCATCCAACAACGTATCGGATTGCTCGACAGGAAGCTGCGTGTGGTCAGCGAAAATACTTNCACCTCTTCAGAATGGCTGAAGGGCGCNCAAGCCGCCTATAANAGCACATATGGTTATGAATGGCAAGGCGATAACCTCGTGCTTGCCCGCGAAGCACTTCTTTACACTTTCCTCGATTACTACCGCGCAAAGTTCGGTAAAGAACCGCAGCTCAAATCATTGCTTTATATCGCCTACATAATTTCTTGGAATATTTGGCAAATGGACGGGCTAAAAGGTGTAATTCCTAATTCGTGTGGCGAGCGTCGCACTGTTGTTTACAACCTTTTTGGAGAGACCGAAACCATATCCCAATGCGAGGGGTGCAAATCAGGCGACATAAAAAAACATAACGGCACATACGCTTTAATAAAAGACTGGGACGCATCCAAAGCAAAGCAAAAAATCCGATTCATCGACCTTATAAAATAATCGGCTATGGTAGAATTATTTAAAGCACCATCTTCTCGTCTCATTTATGTTTTTCGCATAAATGACCCTGCTCATAGAGGAGCTGTTAAGATTGGCGAAGCAACTTACAATGGTGATCTTTGGCCAAATCAACTTACTCACGACTGCAAGGAGCTTCGCAAAGCTGCTCGCACTCGAATAAATCAATATACTCAAACCGCAGGCATACATTATGACCTCGTTTGGGCTACTCCGGCTTTCTCTCTTGAAGATGGTATCAAATTCAACGATAAAGAAATCCACCAAGTCCTCATAAATTCAGGATTCAAGAAGCGTCAGTTTAATATTGATGGAAAAGCTACCGAATGGATAGAGTGCGACCCAACACACGTCATTAAAGCAATAGAAGCCATAAAGCAAGGTCGAAAGATGCTTAATTCTGACGAAATTGAACCGGCTCAGAAGCCGATTGATTTTCGTGATGAACAACTTCGTGCCATTCAAATGGCTGTTGATATTTTCCGTAAGGGAGGTAAACGCGCTTTATGGAATGCTAAAATGCGTTTTGGTAAAACTCTTTCTGCATTAGATGTTGTAAAGCGAATGCAGTTCAAGCGAACCCTTATCCTTACACATCGTCCTGTCGTAAATGCCAGTTGGTTTGAAGATTTTAACAAAATCTTCTTTGATGCTGCAGTACGGTGGATTTATGGTTCTAAAGCAGCAAGTATCTCTTTTGATTACGTTGAGAAATTTGCTAAGAAAGCAGAGCCAAACAGTTATGTTTATTTTGCCTCTATGCAAGACCTTCGAGGTTCATCTAAAGCGGGAGGCAAATATGATAAAAACAATGAATTATTTGCTAACGATTGGGATTGTATCATTGTGGATGAAGCACACGAAGGTACACAAACAGAGTTAGGTCAAGCAGTTTTGCAAGAACTGACTAAAAAGAAGACTAAAGTATTATTTTTGTCAGGCACCCCTTTTAATATCCAAAATGAGTTTACCGACGAGGAAACTTTCACTTGGGATTATACGATGGAACAAGAAGCAAAACGCCAATGGGAAATCGACCATCCGGGCGATTTTAACCCTTACGGCACTTTGCCTGCAATGAACATCTATACTTATGATCTTGGCAGACTTTTATCTCAAAAACAGTTTGCCGATAAGGAGGTTGCTTTTAATTTCAGGGAATTTTTTCGCACAGATGACGATGGCAATTTAGTTCATTGTGATTATATAAAAAATTTCCTTGACCTTCTTACAACTGAAGATAAGGACTCTCTTTATCCTTTTGCCAACAAAAGATTCCGTAGTATTTTCCGGCATACACTATGGATGGTGCCGGGTGTTAAGGAAGCCGCTGCTCTTGAAGAAATGCTCCTAAATCACGAAAATTTTGGGGCTCGCGGAGTTAAAATCGTTAATGTTGCCGGTGATATGGATGTTACCGAAGACGATGAAGAACGACGTTATAACAATGCCCTGACTAAACTTCGAGAGGCAATAGGTGATAATCCTTTTGCGACTGAAACAATTACGCTCTCATGCGGAAGATTAACCACTGGAGTAAGTGTCCCGGAATGGACAGGAGTTATTATGCTTTCGGGGACATTCAACACTGCCGCTGCTGCATATATGCAAACAATATTTCGCGTTCAAACACCTTGGGAGTATGGTGGCTTGATGAAAGAAAATTGTTATGTATTCGATTTTGCTCCTGACCGCACCCTTACTGTACTTGCAGAAGTAGCAAGGGTAAATACTAAACCAGGCAAGGCCGATTCCGAACAAAAGGATAGGCTTGCAGAGTTCTTAAATTTCTGTTCTGTAATTTCAGAACCGGGGAGTAAAATGAAGCGTATTGACGCTAACCGTCTAATGGAACGTGTCAAAAAAGTATATATAGATCGCGTTGTAAGAAGTGGTTTTGAAGATAACGGTCTATATAACGACGAACTACTCAAACTATCAGATATTGACGTAGATGAGTTCAACCGAATTGGTAATGCTATCGGTAGAACCAAAGCTCAGAAAGCCAAAAATGAAGTTCCTGTGAATCAGCAAGGCCTCGATAATGAGCAATACAAAAAAGCCGAGGAAGCAAAAAAGAAAAAGCCCAAAGACCGTACTCCTGAAGATTTGGCAGCTATTGAGGAGGCAAAGAAGCGAAAGGAAATGCGTAGAAATGCAGAGTCAGTTTTACGCTCTATCTCAATTCGTATGCCTCTGCTTATATATGGTGCTGATATTGACGATTCTAAACAAGAGATAACTATTGATAATTTTGAGATGATAGTTGATGATGCTTCTTGGGATGAATTTATGCCAATATGTACTTATGAGGAAACCAATACTGAGGGAAAGAAAATCATCAAACGTTTACCTCTTTCTAAAGTGGAGTTCCGAAAACTAAAAAAGTATTACGACCCTGATATCTTCATCGCAGCGGCTAAACGAATACGTCAAATGGTGCGCAATGCTGATGATATGCTCCCTGAACAACGAATAGCACGTATCACCGAGATTTTCAAGACTTTCAAAAACCCGGATAAAGAAACAGTTCTTACTCCTTGGTCAGTCGTTAATATGCACATGACCGACACTCTTGGAGGTTATACTTTTTACAATCGTGATTATTCTGAGCCTTTGAATGACCCTCGCTATATTGACAGAGATCCTATTACTTCGGATGTCTTCAATATAGACTCTCGCTTTCTTGAAATCAATTCTAAAACAGGTTTGTACCCTCTTTGGCTAACCTATAATATTTATCGGTCAAGAATTAAATCCATGACGACTTCACCTGAAACGCTTGAAGAACACCTTGCAATTTGGAATGAAGCCGTTGAAAAAAATATTTTTGTAGTCTGCAAAACTAAGATGGCGCGTAACATCACACGCCGTACTTTGCTTGGCTTTCTCAATGGTAAGTTTAATTCGTGGGTGCCTGATGACCTTATAAACAAAGTTAGAAACCAACAAGACCTTTTCATAAAAAAGGTTCAAGATCTCGTAGGTAAAAACGTGAAGATAAAAGCTGTTGTAGGCAACCCTCCTTATCAAGAGGTAGTTGCTAAGAAAGAAACCGCCAATGGGCAAAAGACTAGTGTAAGTATATTTCAATACTTCCAACTTTTAGCGGATAAATTAGGCCAATATTCATCTCTTATTTATCCGGGTGCTCGGTGGATTCATCGCTCTGGAAAAGGAATGGAACAGTTTGGTTTGGCTCAAATAAATGATCCACACCTTAAACTGCTTAAATTCTTTCCGGACTCTAACGACGTTTTCAAAGATGTAGGCATTGCAGATGGCCTTTCAATTGTATTTAAAGATGCCAAGAAAGTAACCAATGGCTTTACTTATATATATTCCCTTAACGGTGTGGATATTATTGTCCAAGCAGAGAATCCTGGCGAAGAACTTTTTGCTCTTAATCCGTCTGCAAGTCAAATAGTAGAAAGGTTAGATAACTTTATTTCTATTCATGCGTGTTTGCATGAGTCGATTCTTCCACGTTCAATATTCTCCATTGAAAGTGATTTTGTTGAAAAAAATCCCTCTCTTGTCAGAGAATACAACGAGGGTGATTATTTTGACTCTACTCACGAAATTAAACTGTTTACTAACGATAAGGCAGGTAAGGCGGGACGTGCTCGTTGGTATGTAGCTGATAGAAGCGTAATAACTACTGGTCTTGACCAACTCGACAAATGGAAGGTTATTGTTTCAAGTGCGAATGCCGGAGGGCAGAAACGTAGCAACCAAATTGCTGTAATTGATAATTACAGTGCTTTTGGCCGTTCACGTGTCGCTCTAAAAACATTCGATACCGAGCGCGAAGCTCAGAACTTCCTCAAGTACGCAACAAGTGAGCTAATCCGCTTCGCTTTCTTGCTTACCGATGAAGCTTTAACCTCTTTAGCAAAGAAAGTCCCAGACATCATCAACTATTCAGACGATAACGGTATAATCGACTTTGATAAGGATGTTGACGCTCAACTCTATACTCTTCTCCAAATTAGCGAAGAAGACCAAATATTCATCAAGCAGACGCTTGCTGAAAAAGCTAATTAGATTCCATAGTTTATATGGAGAGATGTTTAGGTGAAATTGCTTTTCCATCAGTATCGGAAACAAGTTCTGTCGAACCAACATAATACTTAATATTAAATATGACTCACCTTTGTTCATACAATCTTTATAGCCTTGACGGAAGTAAAAAAATAAATATTGGAGAAAAAGAAAATCGTATTTGTAGATTTTGTGGAAGATCAAAACCAGATGTAAAATTCTCAAGCAAAGCACATGCAATTTCTGAATTCTTAGGAAATAAACAAATTATTTGTTTAGAAGAATGTAACAATTGTAATGATTTTTTCTCAAGTATTGAACAACATTTTTTTAATTTTCAATCAGTATTATTTCCGCTATATGGCATAAAAGGTAAGACAGGAACTCCTAAAGTTAAAGGCTCAGATGGTGAAATCTATAACGAAAATGAAGTTGTTAAATTGAAAACAGAAAGTCGTTTAGAAGAATATCTGACTTATGATTCTAATGTTCCGGGCACACTAAAGTTAGAAATTTCTCCCTTTGGGACCTTTATACCACAAAAGGTTTATCAATGCCTTGTGAAATATGCCATTAGCTCTATTAACACAGAGTCCATTAACCAGTTTAAAGAATCGATAGATTGGATAAGAATTGAAAAGCCATCACTTTGCGATCTTCCGCCTGTTATATATTTTACACACGATTTCATAGAGCACCCCAAAATTTCTGTTTATATACGTAACGAAGATAATGACAAATGTCCTTTTGCGTTGGGGTGCCTTGAATTTGCTGACAAAGGATTCTTTTACATAATACCACTATCTAATTCCGAATCAATCACAATTGATAAAGTTAAAAGCTTTGTCTTCATATTTGTACAACTATTTGGAAAAAGAGATTTTCAATTATTAAATTTATCCGACACAAACTCACAAAAGCTTGTATTTAATCTCAATACTGATAATGTCATTCCGGGCCAGACGATATTTGAAATTTCAAAAGACGAATTTGACAAATCTAATGAATAACTACTAACGTAATTAATTGTATTAGCCACACATCCGAAGATATGTGGCTAAATACTTACGGATAAGAAAATCTATCGTACATTATGCCTTTTAATGTATTTAGGAATCCTACGACTTTATAGTAGTCTCCTAAATTAGAGCATGACTCCGTGGATTTTGCGAACTAGTTTTTAACTTTTATTATTTTTTGCTTCGGGGAGGCGCGGCGGGCTCAATCAGGTAGGTGATTCACCATTAACCACCCCCTCCTGATTGAGGCTGTCACGCCGCGGATGGGAGATTCGATTGGTAACATTGTCTCGGATTCATATCGCCAATTACGCTATGAGGTCTTGCTATATTGTAATAGTCGATCCACCATTTTAGTCCCTTACGCATGTCCGTCGCAGAGGTGTGCGGATGCAGGTAGATATACTCGCTTTTGATCTGTCGGTCAGGGTTTATCACTAATCTCTGAATTTTCTTGTTTATCCCCAAAATTTAGCCTAATTTCGTAGCCGACTTACGAAAACGACTCGAATTTTTAATACATCTACAAATGATACGCGAGTTTTGGACTGAAAACTATCTTTCGATATAGGCACGGCAGACTATGTCCTTTGAGGTCGAGTCGTCTGATGCTGACTCTTGGTTATGCGCTGAAGTCGCACCGGGAATCAAAATAAGCCGTATCGGCACGCAGCCACACCACAATAATCATAGGCGAGGGTCCAACAGAGTTCTATTATCTGAATTCATTAAAAGATGAATTTAGGTAATTACAGAACATCAAACCTGACACGCCTAAAAATACAAGTCTTCGTGAGTTGGAACGTTCTATCGAATCTGCAATAGCAATCGGCTATGACCGTATATTCTACCTTATTCTCAAGTGATTATTCTCCCACCGCCGGTCAGAGCCACTTGATCTTGCGCATCCATAGACATGTTATGACCGCCAACAAAAAGCCGATCGCCACGATGACGCCGAACGCATAGTGATTATCCATCGAAATGCCGACATCGACGTTCATACCGTAAAAACTGGCGATCAGCGTGGGTATCATCAGGATGAGGGATATGCTGGTCAGGCGTTTCATTATGGCGTTGACATTGTTGGATATCACGGATGCATACGTATCCATCGTGCGGTCGAGCATCTGGGTGGCGATCGCGACGGTCGACTCCGCCTGACGAAGCTCTATGCTGACATCTTCAAACAGTTCCTTATCAAGCTCCTGACAATACAGCATATTGATGCGGTCAAGAAGAATGTTGTTGCCGCTGATGGATGTGGCGAAAATCACGAATGACTTCTGCAGACTCATAAGACGCAGCAGATCCTCATTACGAATACTCCTCCGCAAATCGCTCTCGGCCTCGGCCACCAATCTTTTCAGGTCTCTCAGGTAACGCAGATACCAGAAAGCGGAGCTTTTCAGCAGACGAAGTATGAAATCCGGAGAGGTGCGGATATCGGTATTACGTTTTTGAGTGTGTTCGATAAAATCAGATATGAGATTGCTCTTATGGAAACATACCGACACGATGTAATCATCCTTCACCATCACACCCAACGGCACGGTGGTGAACGGGATATCCGCATCGGGGTATTCTATAGGAATACGCATCACCGTGCACATCCAACCCTCGTTACGTTCCACTCGCGGCCGCTCGTCGACATCGGATATATCAGTCAGGAAATCTTCCGGCAATCCGAATTCAGCAGCCAACATGGTGAGTTCATCGGGTGTAGGGTCTTCTATATTGACCCAGCATCCGGCTCTCCATTCTCCTATTTTGGATAAACCATTCTCGCACTTAAGATATGTCAACATCCTTTTATATTCAATCCTCCTGTATTATCATGTCACACACTGTTTGAGCCAACAAAATTAATAAATTACTCCGGATACTCCAATCAATTCGTTGAATATATTGAGTATTGACCTTTGAGAGTTTGCTCTCAGCTGAATTTTCAATTCGCGCGCCCATACAAGGCGCACCAGAATATCAGAATCTAAGATTGTGCAGAATCCATCATTTCAATCCACGATGAAATCGGCGAGAATGTCGCGCTGCTCATCATAAGTGCTGTGTACTCCACTCACTCGTAGATGGTGCTACGTCAAACACTTTCGCTTTGCGATATGGCTCATTGTTTCATCCAAATAAGGTACGATGGCCATTGCGGTCAACGCATATTTGCGCACGCCTGTTTCAATTCACGCACCTGTGTAGAGTGCGACCCGACCTAGGTTTCATCATAGATGATGCCACACGTGTTTCAATCCACGCATCCGTATAGGGTGCGACTCCTCGCCAAGTCCCGCAAGCTCGCTCCCTTCCTGGTTTCAATCCCCACACCCATGTAGGGTGCGACTTGAGACCTCTCTCGCTGAGTCTGACGCTTGGATGTTTCTATCCACGCACCCGCACAGGGTGTGACATGTCCTCTGTAAGTCAGAGTAATTTCGCTACCGTTTCAATCCACGCACCCGTGTAGGGTGCGACCGCAGGGCACATCGTCAATGTCCTATCCCAAGTTTCAATCCACGCACCCGCACAGGGTGCGACTTCGCGGTGGCCTCGACGACAGCGGTCACCAACCTGTTTCAATCCACGCACCCGCACAGGGTGCGACATCCCTTTCTGATATGAGCGTCGAGGAAAGTAAGGTTTCAATCCACGCACCCGCATAGGGTGCGACATGCAAGTTGGCGGGGGTACCGCGTCCGTCATACGTTTCAATCCACGCACCCGTGTAGAGTGCGACACAACCGGAATCTTGCCGATCGGATTCTCCTTGGGGTTTCAACCCACGCACCCGTGTAGGGTGCGACGGGGTGTCGATGATACGTTGTATCTCTCGGTTGTTTCAATCCACGCACCCATGTAGGGTGCGACAAATATATTGCTCAATCACGCGGCGTGATGCGATGTTTTAATCCACGCACCCGCATAGGGTGCGACCTCCGGCTGTCTCGTACTTGCGTCCGGGGCGTGTGTTTCAATCCACGCACCCGTATAGCGTGCGCCAGTCGTTCGAGCAGGACGTCTTGATGACTGCCGAGTTTCAATCCACGCACCCGCACAGGGTGCGACCTCTGCTCCGGTTCCATATCCTCACTGGCAATATAGTTTCAATCCACGCACCCGCACAGGATGCGACGCGTATATGGCATAATAAGCATCAGAGTCTTTCACATGTTTCAATCCACGCACCCGCACAGGGTGCGACTTCGATATCGAGGGTGTAATCGCAACCGTCGCTGTTTCAATCCACGCACCCGCACAGGGTGCGACGCTGGCGCATGTGGAGGGTATCATCGATTATATGTTTCAATCCACGCACCCGCACAGGATGCGACGGAGTACTACGCGCAGTCAATCACGGTAGGGCTGTTTCAATCCACGCACCCACACAGGGTGCGACATGGCAATGAGCATGATTAACGTCAAGATACTGAGTTTCAATCCACGCACCCACACAGGGTGCGACCAAATGGCACGCGCACGCACGGCATCACGCTGATGTTTCAATCCACGCACCCACACAGGGTGCGACGGAAAGCTATGTATATGGCGGACGGAACAGCCCTGTTTCAATCCACGCACCCGCACAGGGTGCGACTAATCCCACTGAACCAAATAACATTACCTATTATGTTTCAATCCACGCACCCGCACAGG
>JAAVDV010000024.1 GCA_014801595.1 Bacteroides sp. | reverse complement strand
CCGGCCGGAACAGCCGCTATCGCACACGCGACAGGTGCCGTGGCAAGCACCGTAAGTAGCAATTTTTTCATGTGTCAAGTAATGGTATAAAGTAATTTGTTAAAGTTTATTTCGCTTTGCGAATTTAACAAAATTCCCCGATTCTGCAAAATTCCCCGCTGTTTTATTCAACACCTTATTAGATAATCTTTTTCAGACCTCCCTTGCCACCTCTTTTTACCTCGCTTCCATCTTTTTATCAAGTTTTCTCTTGCACATCCGAAGAAAATTTTGTAACTTTGTGCGATTTATTCCCAACAGGCTCTCAAAGCGTTCCCTATCAATCCCGGAACCGCCTGCCGGACCAACTTTTAATTCTTTATTAAAGCGATGTACGCAATCGTAGAAATCAAGGGACAGCAGTTCAAGGCTGAAGAAGGCAANTNNCTGTATGTNCANTNNCTCGGCGANNANGTCAAAGNAGGNCGANGANGTCGTTTTCGACAAGGTGCTCCTCATTGATGCCGACGGCGACGTTAAGGTCGGTGCGCCTGCCGTGGAAGGTGCAAAGGTAACAGGCGAGGTGCTCGAAAACCTCGTGAAAGGTGAGAAGGTGATCGTCTTCAAGAAGAAGCGTCGCAAAGGCTATCGCCGTAAAAACGGCCACCGCCAGTTCTTCACCAAAGTGATGATCAAGAATATTAACGCTTAAAATTCATCTGAGATATGGCTCATAAAAAAGGTGTCGGTAGTTCGAAGAACGGCCGCGAATCAGAAAGCAAACGCCTCGGCGTGAAAATCTTCGGTGGATCTAACTGCAAGGCAGGCAACATCATCAAGCGTCAGCGTGGCACTCAGCACCACCCCGGCCTCAACGTCGGCATGGGCAAGGACCACACTCTCTTCGCTCTGATCGATGGCGTAGTGGTGTTCACCACCGGTAAGGAAGGCCGCAAGTTCGTCAACGTGCAGCCCCACACTCCCGCCAACTAAACCGTTTTTAATCGCTTCTCCGCAAGCGATTACTGAAGCCGACCCCTTTCCGGGGCCGGCTCTCTTTTTATCCGATCCTGCGCACCTCCTCTTCAAACGTCTCACGGTCGATCGCCCGGTTGCGCACCTGCGTCCGCCGGTTGAATATCGTCTGCGGTGAATAAAAAAGGAGCGTGGCGATTTTCGTGCTGTCGGTTATCCCCATGCGTATCATCGCGAATATACGCAAATCGGGGGTCAGCATCTCACCGCTCTTGGGGTATATCCCCTCCCCGGGACGCAGCAATCTGTTGAAGTCCTCCACAAAGTCGGGATACAACCGCAGAAATGCCGAATCAAAATTGAAAAACACCTCTTTCAGCTCCGTCTCCGTCGGCCGCGCCCGCCCCGAGGTCAGCCGCTGAAGTTCCTCATATTGTCTGGCCTTGAGCTTCAGCGATACAGTCTGGCGAAATTTGGAGAATTTATCAATGTAGCCTGCGCAGAGGTCCATGAACAGACTGACGTATTGTTCGCGCCGTTTGTTGGTCGCGGCAAGCTTATGGTTCAATTCCGTCAGTTTACGGCTGTAGTCCGTCTCCATTTTATTGAGTTTATCCAATCTCTTCCTCTCTCTGGCCACTATCCACACGGCCACGACCAATCCTATGGCAAGAATACCTATCACTATAAGATAGATCCGCATCCTGTGATTCTGCGCCGCGATGCGCTGTTGATAGACATTGGTTATCCCCGGTATCTTCTCGGCTATCTCCACCATCCTTAGCCGGTTGTTGAAAAAGATGGCATCTTCAAGGGAGTATTCGAGATATCTGTTGGCACGCGCCACATCCCCGTCCTCCTCCGTGATAAGCTTGGCGAGCTGCTGAAGGGCCAGATTCTCCTTCAAAGGATTCTCTTGATCGGAAATGGCGGCTCTTATCAGCCATTGCCGATACTTATCGTTATCCCCCGTCTCTTTATATGCCACCCCGAGGGCGTAGGCCGATTGGGCATACAGACGCGTGGCTACGGGCAATTTATCCAACGCTTCGGTATAATTTTTTATCGCAAGCGCATAATCATGCTCTCTCAATGCCCTCTCTCCGAGACGATAGGAATATTCCGCCGAACCCGGGCGGGTGACATTTATCAGGGAGTCAAGATACAGCAGGCTCTCTCCCCGGTATTCGTCGGCAAAAGCCGATCCTTCGCTGTAGTCGGCCCATACGCCGTAGGTCCATTCGCAGGCAACGTAGTATTCTTCACGGAGCTTGCTGTCGAGCGCACCCGAATCAAGACTCCTGAGTATTCCGACGGCCTGACTGAACTGTCCGGACGTTGCCAGCGAAAGCGCACGGTGGATCTCTACAGCCGCCCGACGGTCGTAGCCGCCGAGACGCGACGCCACTTCCCCGGCTTTGTTGACATAGCTCATGGTGGAGTCGTAGTTATAGACGAGATATTCATTATAAAGCTTGTCGTAGATGTCGAGACGGTCGGCATCCGACATCCGCGAATGAAGGCGCGACTTGAGGCTGTCGATCCGATGCTCCTTCTTGGCCGCATATTCCCCCCTGCGCTCCAACGCTTCCTCCAGTTCGCGCAGGAGCACCCGCGAGTCCGACGTTTCATCCCCGGCGGCATAAAGCATCGGGCCGGTGAATAAAAACAGCGTGACCGTCAGGGCTGCCCTGCTTGCCAATCCGATAAGGAATCCGAAGTCTTCTCTCGCTTTCATACGCTACTTGAATTTATTCGTCAGTTTATGTTAGTTAATTATCTAACAATAAATTATAGAAAATTGTTGCTACTAATCCACTACCTATCCGCTACCTGATATTGACAAGCGGGCCGGGCATGACGTAATTTTGCACCAGTCAATCACACCTAATCATGAATAAACTCATGAACCCAATCCGAAAATCAATTTTCACATATTACGCCCTGCCTCTCCTCGCGGTGTCATCCATACCCGCATATGCGACGGGGCAAACCCGCGAGGCCACGGATTCCCTGCCCGGCGAGAAGGGTGAGCAACGCAATGTTATGCTCAATGCCTCCGATGCGACCAAACCCCGGGAAATCCAGATAGGCCTGCCGAGCGAGGATGTGACAGTATATGAGAATGGCCTTCCGGCTGTATATTCTTCGGCTGTCCACCAGCTCGCACGCCATTGGCGAAGCGACGCGAGTCTCGGCGAAGTCAACCTCATGTCGCCTCAGGAGTCGGCTATCAAAACGGGTAATATCGCCTATTCGGTAGATAGCCATTCCTCCCTCGGGCAGAGGGATTTCAAAGGGAAGGCCAATTATCGCACCAATCTGTTCGGCTGGCAGAATTTTGAATTGGCAGCCTCGGGCGGAATCGGCGACGGATGGCTATGGTCGGCCTCGGTCTATCAGAATTTCGACCCAGGCAGCTTTGATCCGAAGTTTACCGATTTCTCTGACCGCACGCAGATTTACCGTGCGTCGCTGACCCGCCTGTTCGACCGGGGAAGCCTGACGCTTATGTATAAATATGCGCAGAGCAACGGTCTGGGATCAATGGTGAATTCCGCGCCTTTCATATATGTGGGCGACGGGAGTGTGCAGGAGATTCCCGGCTTCTCTCTCGGCACATCCTCTTATGCCCCTGCAGGGGGAGAATTCAAATATATGGATGTGCTCGACGGCTCGATGAAGACCGGCCGCTGGGGCGACTTCACCACCAACCGTTCCCACGAGGTGACGCTGCTCTTCGACTATTATCTCGGCAACGGATATAAGCTCGACTTCAACGCGAAGTATATGGATGCCCCGAAAGCGGATTATGTGGATTTCGGAGGATCGACTATATTTCAGGCCACCGCCGCCGATGCCCTTTATCTCGGCGACAGCGACTCCCCTTACACGGGTCTGGCCGAAGGGCGGCGCACCTGGCTGCATTTCGGCAAGGTCAGCAACGCGCTGCTGACCGGCGAGCTGACAAAAAGGTTCGGCAATCATGACCTGCGCCTCGGACTGAACGAATGGTATTATCATCTGGATTACCATAGCTCATCCTTCCAATGGACCGCCACGGTCAACGAGTATCCCGAGGTGCTGACAAAACGTTACGCCGACGNCTCTTCCGACCAATTCCGGGGATTCAATGAACTCAGCCCGGAATATACGAAGGGTTANGAAAATAAGCTGGCGCTTTACCTGACTGATAACTGGCAGGTGACACCGAAGTTGAACCTCTATTTCGGAGGACGCCTGGAGTATTACAGGATGTCGGCTGATCAGGTGCCTTACTCCCGATACGCCGGATTCCATATCGGCGACACGCATACATATACCGATACGGAGGGAAATCAGCACACGGTCACCATACAGCCTCACCGCGTGGTGAAAAATAAGTTGAACTACGCACTCACGCTCCAGGGCACCTACAACCTCAACAACCATTTCGGAATCACCGCCGACGCGACGGTCGCCACCCGTTTCCCGAGAATCAACGAGTATGCCGGGACAGGCCCGACCGAGGAGCAGTACAAGCGTGTCACCATTCCGCTGATCCGAGGGGGCGTAACCTACCGAAACAGCTGGATGGACGCGGCGACNATGATAACGTATATCGCGAAATCGAACAATATCGACCAGCAGAATGTAACCAAACCGGGTACGACCCAGTCGAAAACGACTCTCCTCATCTACGGTATCAAGACACTCGGATGGACNACNACNGCGGAATTCCACCCCTTCAAGGGGTTCAACCTCCACGCCCTGTTCACCCTCCAGAAGCCGACCTACAGCAATTATTTCATAAAGTCGCCTTTCGAGGGNGTACCCGANCTGGATGCCAACGGCAATATCGTGAAGGAGATTCCTCAGGTGATTCTTGAGCTCGATCCGAGCTACACGCTTGCCGANAAGGTGCGTTTCTGGTTGTCTTTCAGATATTTCGGNAAGACNTATGCCAATCTGACCAACGCTCTCTACTTCAATGGCCGATGGGAGACTTTCGGCGGCGTGAGCTGGGATGTCAACAAATATCTGACNATCGGAGCGACCGCNATCAATATCCTCAATCAGAAGGGGGCGAGCGGCACGATCAACGGTGCCGAGCTATTGAGCAAGGAGGATGCCGACAAGTATAAGAATTATTANATGAGCGGCAATTANCTCCGCCCCTTCACAATCGAGTTCTCCGCATCATTCAAATTTTAACCCATAAANTAGGACATAAATACCCATCATAAAATATGAACCCTATACTTCCTATCCTCGCTGCGGCGGCAATNGCTTTGCCGGCAGCCGCTCAGAACGAGCAGAAGACTATCCGCATCGCCACTGACAATACCGACCTCATACTGCAGGTGGCTCCCAACGGTCGTCTCTACCAGACATATCTCGGACCGAAGCTTATGCACGACACCGACACACGCAATCTCGAATGGTCGAAGTATGCCGGCTCCGACGGCTCGGTATCGACACGCGGATGGGAGGCATACGCGACCTCGGGCAACGAGGACTTTTTTGAACCNGCACTCGGCGTGACCCACGCCGACGGCAATATGACCACCTATCTNTATTATGTGGATTCAAGCGTCACCCCGGTCGACGGCGGCACGATGACTTCCATACGTCTCCGCGATAACAAGTATCCCTTCAACGTGACGCTTAATTATGTCGCATACCCGAAGGAGAATGTCATCAAGACNTGGAGCGAGATTTCCCATTCGGAGAAGAGCCCGGTGACNCTCTCCAACTATGCTTCGGCAATGCTCTATTTTGATGAGGCGGAGTATTATCTGACTGAGTTCAGCTCCGACTGGGCAAGGGAGGCGCAGATGTCGAGCCAGCAACTGCAGTTCGGCAAGAAGGTGGTCGACACNAANCTCGGTTCACGCGCNGCCATGCTGACCCACCCCTTCTTCGAAGTAGGCATCAACGGCGAGGTAAAGGAGAATTCGGGTGAGGTGCTGATGGGCACTCTGGGCTGGACCGGCAATTTCCGATTCACCTTTGAGGTTGATAATGTGGGTAATCTCCGCGTTATCCCGGGCATCAATCCCTATGCCTCCAATTATGAGCTGAAGGCCAATGAGNTTTTCACCACTCCGGAGTTTATCTTCACTCTCAGCTATGACGGAACCTCGCAGGGCTCACGCAATCTNCAGGATTGGGCACGCCGCTATAGCCTNAAGGATGGCATGGGCGACCGTCTGACCCTGCTCAATAACTGGGAGAACACAGCTTTCGATTTCGATCAGCAGATTCTCGCCGACCTTATGAAGGAGGCCAAGGACCTCGGAGTGGATATGTTCCTGCTCGACGACGGATGGTTCGGCAACAAGTATCCCCGAAAGGATGACCATGCGGGTCTCGGCGACTGGGACGCNACAGCCTCGAAACTTCCCGGCGGAATCCCGGCCCTCGTCGATGCGGCGAAGGATGCGGACGTGAAGTTCGGGATATGGATCGAGCCTGAGATGGTGAATCCCAAGAGTGAGCTTTACGAGAAACATCCNGACTGGGTCATCGAGCAGCCGAACCGCGACACTTATTATTATCGCAATCAGCTNGTGCTCGATCTGAGCAATCCGAAGGTGCAGGATTATGTGTTCGGCGTAGTCGACGATATCCTTAAAGAGAATCCGGAGGTGGCATACTTCAAGTGGGATTGCAACTCCCCCATCACCAACATCTATTCACCCTATCTTAAGGATAAGCAGGGTAATCTCTATGTCGATCACGTGCGCGGTGTCTATAATGTGATGAAGCGTGTCAAGGATAAGTATCCCGATGTACCGATGATGCTATGTTCCGGCGGCGGAGCCCGTTGCGACTATGAGGCTCTGAAGTATTTCACTGAGTTCTGGTGCTCCGACAANACTGATCCTATCGAGAGAATCTATATCCANTGGGGATTCTCGCAGTTCTTCCCCGCCAAGGCCATGGCCGCTCACGTGACGAGCTGGAACAAGGANACCTCGGTAAAATTCCGCACTGACGTGGCTTCTATGTGTAAACTCGGTTTTGACATCGGTCTGCATGAACTCACAGCCGAGGAACTCACCTACTGCCAGGATGCGATAAAGAACTGGAACCGCCTCAACCCCGCCATTATGGATGGAACGCAGTATCGACTCGTATCACCCTATGACNGAAACCATGCGGCGGTGGAGTATGTCGATGATTCCCGNAACATGGGCGTGGTGTTCGCCTATGACCTCAATCCCCGATATAAGGAGAANCTCCGCGCCGTCAAACTGCAGGGTCTCGATCCNGAGAAACGTTATAAGGTGACTGAAATCAATCTTATGCCCGGCACCTCCTCCTCATTCGCGCAGAACGGCATGACCTTTACCGGCGACTATCTCATGAAGGTCGGCCTCGACCTCTTCACCNCCTCGCGTGCCAATAGCCGTGTGATTGAGCTGACCGCAGAATAACACTCATATAANTTACCCTCTTTTGCAACAAGCTGCGTGGGACCTTATTCCCGCGCAGCTTATCGTNTATATACGCCTCCATNNCTTCCTCAATATCTTCATCTACGGTTCCNTTNTATGGATGTTGNNCGCGATAAANATATNNNANTATTTTAGTACTAAGTATTGCATAGTACTAATTTTTTGATTAACTTTGCAGCGTCAAGTATGATTNACCGATGAAACATGCTTGCTGATTTATTATGGAATTTACTATGAAATACATTGTATTAGCCTCTTGTTGCCTGATTCTGCCGGCTTCCCGGCTATGGGCACAGGATCTGTCCGAGGCTCAGATCGATTCTCTTGAGAAGGCCGCCTACGGTGCCGAGGCCCGTAATCTTCAGGAACTCGTCGTCACCGCCGATGCCCCTATGGTCAAAGTAGAGGGCAACACGATATCCTACGATGTGGAGCAGGATCCATCTTCCGACGGTCAGTCGGTGCTCGACATGCTGCGCAAGGTGCCCTTGGTATCTGTCGACGGTCAGGATAACATCACTCTCAAGGGTGAAGGAAATTATAAGATTTATGTCAACGGTCGCCCCGACCCTACCCTTTCGGCCAACGCTTCGACCATACTGAAGGCTATGCCGGCCTCGGCCGTAAGCAAGGTGGAGGTCATCTCTGATCCGGGCGCGAAATATGACGCCGAGGGCACCGGCGGAATCATCAATCTCGTCACTGAGCGTAAACGCCGTGACGCGGGCTACAACGGCTCTCTCAACGCTTCGCTGACCAACCGCGATATCTTCGCCGGCGCGTTCGGAGCCGCCAAATGGAACCGTCTGACCCTCAACGCCAATATCAATTATATGAATCAGAAGTGGACCTCGGCTCCGGGCTCCTATGAGAATTCCACTATCTATGCCCCGGGCGCCGGAGGAAATGAGATGCGTTCCTCCGCCGATACCCGCAGAAAATTCGAATATATCGGCGCCAACCTCTCCGGCTCATGGGAGGCGTCGGACAATGACCTGCTGAATTTCAGTATCGCCTATACCGACGTCGACGGCTCCATGAGCATTATCGACAACCACACGGAGATGCTGGCTCCCGATGGCTCTACATTATGGATCTATTCTCGGGATGGATCGCTCGGCTATTCCTTCTCGAC
Source organism: Bacteroides sp. (assembly GCA_014801595.1). GTDB lineage: Bacteria > Bacteroidota > Bacteroidia > Bacteroidales > Muribaculaceae > Lepagella. Next base: position 7,669 of record JAAVDV010000024.1, on the reverse strand, counting down.
ACTGACCGCCAATGCGGCTTGGCAACATAATTTCAATCGTCCTGACAATTATATTTCTCTCAGCTATCAGTTTGATTTCGGGAAATCCTCGAATCCGTTGACCGAGACTTATGGCGATTTCGTCAATTATTCGACACCTTTCATCCTACATTCCACCTATAACGACAATTATAACCGCACACATACCCTGCAGTTGGATTATTCCAACACCCTTTCATCTCATGCCGCGATTGAAGCCGGCGCAAAGGGTATCTTCCGACGTAATTCCGCCATCTCCACCGCCGAAGGGTCAAACGATCTTTTGACCCTCACCCCGATACCCTCCGAATCCACCGACATCTCACAACCCCAGGATATTTATGCACTCTATCTCCTCTACCGCGCCAATTACGGAGCCTGGAGCGCAAACGCCGGTGTCAGGTATGAGCATACGCGTATGGGAATCCGCTATCACTACGGAGATATGGATGATTTCACCAATACGCTTGACGATGTCGTGCCGAACGCCGGAGTCACCTACAGTTTCTCTCCCGCGCATGCCCTCGGCGTGAACTACGGCATGAGAATCTCGCGTCCGTCGCTCGAACAGGTCAACCCCTACCGCCTAAGCTATAGCCCGACGGAGGCTATGCAGGGAAATCCCGATCTACGCTCGGAACGCATCAATAAGATCAGCCTGAGCTACCGCAATTTCGGTCGGATACTCGGAACCACCATCAGTCTCGACTACAACCATACGGGCAACGCCATAGCCGGATACGCATTTCTCGACGGCAACACGGTGGTCAACACTAATGCCAATGTCGGAAGAAAGGAGGATGTCAATCTTAACATTTTCCTGATGGCGAACGTCAGCCGATTCGTGCGACTGACCTTCAATGGAATGGGTGGATACACATCCATCACCACGTCGCATCCGCTCGACCTGAGCAACCATGGCTGGACGGGCAATATCAATCACAACGGCGAATGGCACATGCCGGCGGATATGAATCTGAGTTGGTATGGCGGCTATACATGGGGGAAGATCGGCCTACAGTCCAAGGGTGGTGATTTCTTCTATTACGGACTCGCCCTCTCACGCGATTTCCTGGCTGACAAATCGCTTCGCCTGACCTTGAACGCCACCAATTTCGCGCAGAAGAATTTCAAATTCTCAAATACCGTCATCGACCCCAACTTCACCACCCACACCATAAACCGCATGGCGGCCTGGCGCATCGGAATCTCCGCAACCTGGAAATTCGGCAAGACTCAATCCATGGTCAAGAGCGTCAATTCCCGTATCGCCAACGACGACCTCTCAACCTCCGGTGCCTCCTCGCCGGCCGCTGCCGGACAGGGCTCAGGTATGTAAAAGCAGTTATATCATACGGTTGCGTCCGTCGGTCAACTATCTTTACCGGCGGGCGCACATTTTTTCTTAAAAAATTTCCTAAAAAATTTGGTAATATCAAAAATAATGCCTAACTTTGCATCGCAATTCGGGAAGAGACCCGATGACGCAAACGAAACGCTTCAATAGCTCAGTTGGTTAGAGCACCTGACTGTTAATCAGGGGGTCGTTGGTTCAAGCCCATCTTGAAGCGCAAAGCACGCAGACAATGCTTAAATCTGCAACCGCTTCCAAGCGAAGCAAAACAACCGCTTCAATAGCTCAGTTGGTTAGAGCACCTGACTGTTAATCAGGGGGTCGTTGGTTCAAGCCCATCTTGAAGCGCTTCAGGGGACCTCTTCGCAGGTCCCTTAAAAATGATGATTCGCTAGCTCAGCTGGTAGAGCACAACACTTTTAATGTTGGGGTCGTGGGTTCGAGCCCCACGCGGATCACCAANAAGTANCCTGGGAAGGTGAAAGAACNGNAGTTCTTTCANCTTCTTTTCTTATTTATAATTATCCCTTATATCCTATGACACAGATAACATTAACAATCACTGATCCCAAGGAAGCATCNCTTATCAAGAAACTTTTAGCCAAGTTCGATAGCGTAACAATCTCAAAGCCTGCCCGCAGAAGAAAAACCGGAATTGATGAAGCTCTGGAAGACGTCAAAGCCGGTCGCGTTTACCACTGCGATTCAGTTGAAGATTTTTTTAAAGAAATGGGGGTATGAATAAAATTATCCGGGAACTACGCCGGACAATGGGAGTGCCATATCAATGGCCGCAATAGCGACTGGCTTTTAGTTTGGGAGCAAAACGACAACGCACTTACGCTCCTCATGATACGCACCGGTTCTCACTCCGACCTGTTTTAATGAATTAACTGTGATTAGCACGCTATTTTTCTACCTTATCTGATCCAATTCATGTTGTATCCTATCTCTATTAATTATTTATCACACCTATCATCGTCACTGCCGAAAACTTTCCGTATCATAGACTTGTTTTGCAACTGAAAAATAGTTACTTTTGTGCCAAATTATAATGAATGGGAACAAAAGAAAAATTGATAGCCCGGTTCTCAACATTGCCCAGCGATTTCACGTGGGAAGAAATGAGGCGTCTGCTTGTTGCATTGGGATATGTTCCGGGCAACAAGGGCAAGACNTCTGGCTCCCGTGTAATATTCAAGGGTGACGGTTTGAAGCCGATAATGCTTCACAAGCCACATCCCGGCAATATTATCAAGGGATATGTGATGAAACAGGTTTATGATTATCTTAAAAATGAAGGACTGATATGAATACACTGAAATATAAGGATTTTATAGGTTCGGTAGCCTTCAGCGAAGCCGATAATGTGTTTTTCGGTAAAATCGAAGGCATTGACGGACTTGTAAATTTCGAGGGGGAGAGTGTTGCGGAACTCACTAACGCCTTTCATGAGGCAGTTGACGATTACCTTGCATATTGTGCAGAAGAAGGAATAGAGCCTCACAAAAGCTATTCCGGTTCTTTGAACGTGCGTCTTACCCCCGACATCCACTCCCGTGTCGCGTACCTCGCAAAACAGGCTGGAGTATCAATCAACTCGTTCATACGCACGGCTGTGGAAAAACAGATTGCAGCCATGCTCTGAGACGATTCAAACGCATCGAGCTTCTATCGAAGTTAACAGGATATTATATTAAAACAGTCAATCTTAGAGAGGATATTGAATGGACAGATAGGAATAAAANAATACCTTAAAATAGAGCTTAATCCAAATTAAATTGCTACATTTGAAACATATTTACAAATACGCTCCTTAAAATGGTATTAGAAATCGCTCTTACAAATTTCTTCTCACTAAATGAGAAAGTAATTCTGGATATGCAGGNTGCCAATATCCAGACAAAGGAAGCCCGTGCCCTTGACGACTTACTTATGACGCAGATAACATTAACAATCACAGATCCCAAGGAAGCATCCCTTATCAAGAAATTGTTAGCCAAGTTCGATAGCGTAACAATCTCAAAGCCTGCCCGCAGAAGAAAAACCGGAATTGATGAAGCGCTGGAAGACGTCAAAGCCGGTCGCGTTTACCACTGCGATTCAGTTGAAGATTTTTTTAAAGAAATGGGGGCATGAATAAAAAAGTCNTTACACGGCAAATCATACTAACCNGANATACCATTGCAACTCTCTCTCGCCATGACAAACCAGAAATTTGAGCTTAGTTTCTCGGAGAAAGCGATAAAGAATAATACCATAACGATGGTCGTATTCACCGTTATGATAGCGCTTTTATCCTTGTATNTCGGTATAAATTCCGCCGCCGGATGGTTTGGGCTTACGCTTACCATTACTTGTCTGTCGATAGCTGCTTATNGCATATTCTATANCAGGAATCTGGTAAGAGATAGCTATTTAGAGATTACGTCTGATGACACTTTGAGATGCTGCTACAGAGGAAGACGCAAAATTGAGTATCCTATCAAAGAAATTAAATTCATAGAAGAGGCNACCCTTAAACAAGCTGCAGAAAGACACGCTACATTTCCGATAGTATTGAATACAAAAGGTGAAGAGCTATATCCTTCCGAAGGAGTATTGATTACGTTCAACCGCGCATGGAAAAAGAGCATCTTTCCGGTCTACTTCAATCCATCCGACATTCCGGGATTCATAGACACGTTAAAACAGAGAATTAAAGTTGAGTAAGCGCCAAGTCGGGATATTGTGCTTCCTACTTTTATTCAACACAACATCTTATACTGGATAAAAAACATACTATTTTATCCAGTACAGTGAATTTATTGGATAAAATTGATTATCTTTGCAGTCTCATACGACTGCGAAATGAAAAATATAATACTCAATCAAAGGGCTGAGCGCGATGAGCTGATGGCGCGTCCCTATCAGCAGCGAGACACCAGATATGATTTTGATGAGTTACTCGCCAATCCGTTAATCAAATTGATTACGGGACCTCGTCGCGTCGGTAAGTCGGTGTTTGCATTGCTCATGTTGCAGGGTAAGAACTTTGCATATCTCAATTTTGATGATAATCTTTTACTGGAAAACTGGAACGAGGATTTGGTAATGCAGATGCTTGATGATGTGTATCCGGGCTATGAATACATGCTGCTTGATGAAATACAGAATTTGCCTGATTGGGATTTATGGGTCAACAAACTATATCGCAGAGGTAAGAATTTGATTATTACCGGTAGCAACGCCAAGATGTTGAGCAGTGAGATGGCGACTGTATTGACAGGGCGATATCTCCAGATTGAAATGCTTCCCTTCAGCCTTGAGGAAACGATGCGTTGGAAAAACGTCAATCCCAATCTTGAAGAACAGTCGGCCCAGGCTATTGTTGTCGCTGACGATTATATGCGTAATGGTGGCTATCCCGAAACTATACAAGCACGCAACATCACCAAAAGCTACCTGTCAACTCTATTTGACTCCATATTATTGAAAGATGTTGCCAAACGACACAAGGTCAGGAACACGACTGATCTTTATAATCTTGCCACTTACCTACTTTCCAACTTCTGTAATCCGATTTCTGCAAATGATCTTGCCGTAGAGTTAGGACTGTCAAGCGTTACGACAACAAAGAAATTCTGCGACTATCTGGCTGAGCCTTATCTATTCTTCTATCTTCCACGTTTCAACAACAAGATGAAGCTGATGAAGAAAGCTCCAAGCAAGGTTTATGTCGTTGACAACGGTTTCGTGCAAAGCACGGCTTTCAATCTCAGTGAGAACCTCGGCAGACTGTTGGAGAACCAAGTGTTTGTGGAGCTTTTACGTCGCGGATATATTCCCGGTAAAACTCTGTTCTACTACCGAACACGCAACGATAAGGAGATTGATTTCGTCACACGAAAAGGAAGTAAGGTCGAGCAGCTTATCCAAGTATGCTACGATATATCCTCGGAGAAAACCCGAAAACGTGAACTCGATGCCCTCGTCAAAGCCGCCGAAGAACTCCACTGCGACAACCTACTCGTCATCACCAACTCGCAAGAGGAACAAATCGAGTGGAAAGGTTTTAAAATTAAAATAGTAAGTATGTTTAATAATTGGAATTAATCTGAAAAAAAATTGGCTTAAGTATGAATGAATATATTCGCATAGGTCTTGAGAGTCTAATTTCTTCTGGCATTGTTTTAATTATATTAAGACTTGTTGGGGAAGGATGGATAAATCTTGTATTTCAAAAACGTCTTAAAAAGTTTGATGCGGACATTGCAAAAGATTTAGCATCATTTAATTCGAAACTTGATTCAAGCACAAGACGAATCCAAGCTCAAATGGATGTCCAACTAGAACAACTAAGGATTCAGTACACAAATGTGTTTAGCAAACAGTTGGATGTGTTTAAGGAAGTGTGCAAACAAATGAATTCTGTTTACAATTTATTCAATAAAATTAAATCGTTTTATTCATATGATTGTCGGGAGAACATAGACTTCTCTAATAAAGAAATTTGTGATGGAGTATGCCATGAAAATTGTATAGTTCATTATTGGAAGTTTGTGGTCAAATTTAGAGAGGATGTTCAAAGACTTAAAGATTTCGTAGAATGCAATGAAATGTATTTTACTCTTTCTCAATCAATTTCGTTCTTAAAGATAGAAACGGATCTCCTAAAACTAGCTTCAGAAGCAATTAATATTGGCACTATTCCGCAAACCAATCCGAATACAAAAGCAGAAAATGTCTTAAAACTATTTGAAGATCATAATATTTCCTCGTTCATTGAATTAAAAGAAGAAATTGTTAATAGCTTTAGAGAAAAAATTGGTACTCTTGCTGTTTAAATAACGACTTTCTATTACTCATTCAAATATTATTTATTATCTTTGTATTCCCAATGGAAACAATGGGGAAGAACATTGAAATTATGCCGTGTATAATTCGTGAACAACGGAAAGTGCGGTATTTCAATATTCTGAATACTACTTAGTTACAAGGATATTATCCGGCTTCAGGCGAATCACAGATGGGTCACGATTTTCACACGAAATCGTGACCTTTTTTCGTGTCCGTAAGATCCTGCCGACGGAAACACGAGCCGCCACACCTCTCGTAGTTTACGAATTTGACCGATAGGAATAAAAAATTAGCCTTAAAATAGAGGCTAATCCGAATTAAATTGCTATATTTGTAATAGATTCACAAATACGCTCCTCAAAATGGTATTAGAAATTGCTCTTACAAATTTCTTCTCAATAAATGAGAAAGTAATTCTGGATATGCAGGCTGCCAATATCCAGACAAAGGAAGCACGTGCCCTTGACGACAATACTTTCAATGTCGGTAATGAACGACTACTCAAAACCGTTGCTATCTACGGAGCAAATGCTTCGGGCAAGAGCAATATCATCAAAGCCATCAAAGCGGCTGTCGATATGATACTTGACTCCCATAATTATAATGAAGGTGACAGTTTCGGGTTTAAGCCTTTTAAATTCGGTGACAAGAATGCTCCGAGTGAGTTCTACATACGTTTCATCATTGACGGCATCGAACATGAGTATTCATTTACCTGCACCCGTGACGAGATAATTACGGAAAGCCTGTACTACTATCCGAAAGGAAGAAGGGCGTTGATTTTCTCCCGTGACGAGCGTAAAGCCGGAGGTAAGAAAGAGAAATATGAGTTTACCACCGTGATACGCCGTCCTATGGATGTCGCGTCAAACACCTCACGAAAGACCCTGTTCATATCACGTGCAAGCCAGATGGACAGGGAAAAAGCGAAGGAAGTTTACCGATGGTTCAATGAACAGTTGGTGTTCAGCATAAAAGATAATCCTAAATATGATATTGGAACAAGATTATCAAATGAAGATCTGAATAAATACATTAATATAAGTTTCTCCACAACATTCCAAATATATGATATTTCAGATTATTATAATACACTTCTGAATGATAATCGGGAATACTTATTAAACGTTTTGAAAGCAGCAGACAGTGATATAGTTGAGTTTACATATAAAGACGGTAAATTGACCACGTTCCACCGCCGTAATCCGTCGTTGCCTTTTGACTTCAACACCGAGGAGTCAGAGGGTACAAAAATCCTATTCAAGATCATGCTGACGGTCATGGATGTAGTGCGTAACAATAAGGTGATGTTTCTTGACGAGGTGGAAACCAGTCTGCACACCCGTCTGGTGGAATATCTTATAAGCCTGTTCCATTCAAGCAAATCGGCGCAGCTGGTTTTCACAACCCATAATACCCACCTTCTTGATATGACACGCTTCCGCAAAGACCAGATTT